>NZ_JABBNB010000019.1 GCF_012933505.1 Gordonia asplenii | reverse complement strand
CTAGGCCTTCATATGGGTGTCGAACCAGCCTACGAGGCGTTCGGGGTGCTGGCCGAAGTAGTTGTAGCCGCTGAAGCGCTGGTCGGACCCCGGGATCCAGAACAGATCCTTGTCGACGGTGTCGAGGTGGTTGTAGATCTCTTCGATGTCGTTGCGGTCGATGAGCCAGTCGCGTTCGAGCTGGGCGACAAGGGTCGGGAACGTGACTGCGTGGGCGGAGGGAGTGGGGCTCAGGTCGGCCAGGTGGAAGCCGGACAGCTCGTAGATACGGTCGGCGACGCGCTGCTCTGTCTTGTCGGCGTCGAGCTTGAAGTGCGTGGCTGCCGCGCGCACGAGCATGGCGCCGGGAGCAGGCTGCAGGAACACGGCGGCCTCGACGCTTGCGAAGGCGTCGGGCCACATGGCAACGGCAACCATGGTGGAGTTCGAGCCCATGCAGCGGCTATACAGGCCCAGGTGCATGTCCTTGGTATCGGGGCGGGTCTGGGCGTACCGCATCGAGCCGAGCACGTCGCGGCATTCGAGCAGGCCGATCCCCGACAGGCCTCCGCTGCCTGCACCGGAGCGGCCGTGGTTGCGTATGTCGTAGGTGAGGATGTTGTAGCCGGCGTCGTGGAGGTGCTTCAGCTCCGGCAGGAAGTTGACCTCGAAACCCCCGAACATCGTGTTGTAGGGCGGCAGGTGGCCGGGGAAGCCGTACCGGTTGCACGGCATCGGGTGATTCGCGATGAGCAGCTTGTCGGAACCCTCGGCCGGGATGTACCAGGCTTCGAGGGTGACGCCGTCGGCGGAGGGGAACCAGCACTCTTCGTAGTCGAGCCCGACCTCGTTGGGCGTGCGGAGCACCGGGGTGCGTAGGCCATGGGTGAACAGCTGTGCGTACTGTTCCACTAGCGGGTTCGTCTTGTCGTGAACGACGGCGACAGCCGCCTTCGCCATCCCTGCCGCCATGCCCCGAATGGTGGAGTCTTTCTCGCCGGCGGCGACCTGGTCTGCAGTGTTGGGGGTGTCAATCATGTCTGCTCCTATAGGGGTGTGGGAGATGGGTTGTCCCAGCGTCCGTACTACCGGGCCCGCGCACCGGATACCCATTGGGCCACCGAGTGAATCAGGTACGCGCCAACCATGTCTGCTCCTGTAGGGTCAGGGAGATCTGGTGCCCTACTGCTCCCGCCCCAACGCGCCGCACTACTAGCCTCGCGACGGCTGCGCAGGTCTGCACATGTTCACCAGCAGATAGGGATGACCACGCCGGGAGAATTCGGCCCGACTGGCACTGCCGCGAGCCACGCTGGCCGAGGACCACCGGCCACCAAGGGATATCGAGAGCAAGGAGTACGCCATGCCACGGAACATCCTGGTGCTTGGCGCGAGCGGTCAGATCGCCCGTCACGCCATCGAGATGCTCGCCACCACCGACGCACACCTGACCTTGTTCGCCCGCAACGCCGACCGGATCGCTCCCCCGTCCGGTGCGCGCGTCGTCGAGGGCGACGTGCTAGACACCGCCCTCCTGGCAGATGCAGTGAGGGGGCAGGACGTCGTCTACGCCAATCTCGCCGGACAGATCGCCGACCAGGCCGCCGCCATCGTTCACGCCATGACGACCGCCGGAGTGCAGCGGCTGGTATTCATCGTTGCATTGGGCATCTACGAGGAGCTGCCGCAACCGTTCGAGCGGTGGAACGAGCAGATGATCGGACGAGACACCTTGTCGGAGTACGGCCGCGCCGCCGATATAGTCGAGGCCTCCAGCCTCGACTACACCCTCATCCGTCCCGCCTGGCTCACCGACACCCACGAGGTCGACTACGAGACCACGCAGCGTAACGAGCAGTTCAAGGGCACAGAGGTGTCCCGCAAGAGCGTCGCCGCCCTCGTTGTCGACATCCTCAACCACCCCGAAGCGCATGTCCGCGAGAACCTCGGCATCGACAAGCCCGGCACCGACGGCCCCAAGCCTTCCTTCTACTAAGCACCGGCCCGAGCAACGGATCGTCCGCCGAGTCGTCGAAGTCACACCTCCGAGAGGCGACACATAACGTTATGTGTCGCCTCATACCTGATGAAGGATTGCAGGGCCTAACCGTCCGAGCACTGGTCAACCGATGCTGAACGGTCGGCCGTAGAGACTCACAATCTGATCGGTTGTGTCGGTGATGACCCAGACGTTGGCGTACGAACGCGCTTGGGCGTAACCGCCGCAACCGGTCACCGACAATGACGTTCCCTTGTAGCTGAGACTGCCGTGTGCCGTATTGCGGTACTGAACCCATTTCTTGTGCTGGTCGGCGCCGAACGGATCGGCCCGCTCATAGTCGGTGACGTTGTAGGCGACCGCCTGACCCGGGCCCACCGACAGCGTGGCGCCGCCGCCGACCGTCGGCGTGACGACTCCGGTGGAGTTGTTCGCCGTCCCGCTGCCGGTACCGGTACTGGTGAGGCCGTTGACCGAGACCTGGCACCCGACGATGTAGCCGGCCTGCACGAGAAATGTGGCCGGTTTGCTGAGGCTGACGCGATAACGGCCGGACACGACCGCGTTGCGATGGACCGGAGTGGCGCCCATCGAGGGGGTCACGACCACCGTTTCGTCGGTCCGGTCGATGGTGACCGTCGTGCCGTTGGGCAACGTGCTGGACCTGACCTGTGCCGGCATGGTGAGCGTTGTCGCGGTCGCAGGCGTCGCGAGAATGCCCGACGTCGCCATCGCGACTGTCGCGCCGACGACTGTCGAGGCGAGTCGTACTCGGCTCGGTGTGGCTATTGAACCCATGGAAGATTGAGCTTTCTGTGAATGAGTGGGATGGCTACGGCGAGCGAACAGAACTCAGCCAAGCGAGAACGGACGTCCGTAAACGGTGAGCTTCTGATGGTCGTTGCCCGTTGTTTCCAGCACGCTGTAGGGACGCGCCTGTGCGTAGCCGCCGCATCCTTCGATGTTGACCTGGTAGTCGCGATAGTTGATGTGATACGTACCCGGCTTGGTGAGATTCTTGTAGTCCAGGTAGGCGTACGTCACCGTGCCCGGGGTCAGCGGAATGCTGAGTGCGCCACTGAGCCCCGTGGACGCCTGGGACACCGACAGCGACCCACCCAAAGTGAGGTTTCCGATGGCCACCTGGCACCCGACGATGTAGCCGGCGGTCAACGTGGCGGCGGCGGAGTTGGTTGCCGCGCCGTTGGTACCGGGCATGGTGGACTCACCGGCCGGGCCGTTGTTGGGGCCCGCGGGCGACCTATCGATACGCGGTGCGTACGCGGTGACGTCGCCGCTGAGCCACGCCACGCGTCCGGCGCCGTTCGATGCGAGCGACGGGGACACCCGCGCCGACATTCCGGTCATCGCGACTCGCAGCCCGTCATAGCCGCCGATACTCGAATTCGGCAGCCGCACGAAGCTATCTGCGTGCGCCGCGGTGGTCTGCGTCGCAAGTGCGAGGCTGAGAGCGGCCAGGGACGTCGCGCGGGTTACTGCGGCGCGACGGTGTACTCGTTGCATGTCATTCCTCGTGAAGTAGTGAAGAAGCAGCCGGAATTCTCCGGTGAATTCCGGCTGCGTGGGCGAATCCGCCGCTCAGGTTCAGGCCGCGGGCACGATAGCCGAGTGCGGCTCACCGGCCCCGGCGCGCAGTCGCGCGAGTACAGCGACTACACCCGCCGCGGCGAGCGCGGGAATAGCAAACGCGTAGAAGCTCCATTCGTGTCCCAGGGACGAACTCAGGATCCAACCGCCGATCATCGGCCCCAGAATCGCACCGGCTCGCCCGATTCCCATCGCGAATCCGACGGCCGACCCGCGGCACGACACCGGGAAGTAGGCAGCGACGTATCCGTAGGTCAGCGTCATCGTGCCGATCGTGCCCAATCCCGCGCCTGCCACGGCGATCATCAGCCATGCGTAGTCGATCGGCCTGCTGAGCACGATGAGTGACGCGGCTCCGATGATGAGGAACGGCACCATCACCACACCGGAGCCGTACTTGTCGGCGAGCCACGACCCGGCGACCATCCCGATGACGGCACCGATCTGCAAGACCAACAAGAATGAAATCGACGATCCGAGTGCGTAGCCCGACTCTCGCATGATCTGCGGCAACCACGTATTGAGTCCATACACCACCAGATTCACGCAGAAAGCGATCAACACGAACATCGTGATCGGTGCCAAGAACTTCGGCGTCAGCAGCTCACGGTAGCCCCGCCCCCGGGATGATCGATCGATGTCCCGGCCCGACTGGGTCGAATTCGCTCGATCTCGACGGGTGGCGAGATAGGATGCGGATTCGGGGAGCCAGAAATACATCACGGGAACGATCAGAACGAAAGCGCCCGCGATTCCGAACAATACTCGCCACGACGAATGCGGCAGAAACAGCATCGCCGCCAGCGCGGAGATAATTCCACCGAAGGAGTATCCGGTCAACATCAGACCGTTGTAGAGCTGCCGTCGGTTGGCCGGCGCGAACTCAGCGGTCAATGCGACAGCGGACGGTACCACACCACCCAGGCCGATGCCGGTCACAAACCGTGCGGCCCCGAACGCCTCGACATTGGGAGCGACTGCGCAGACCAGCGAGCCGAGCGAGAACAGCGCCGCGCCGAACATGATGATTCGACGCCGGCCGATCCGGTCGGCCAAGGGCCCGGCGATCACGAATCCGACCATGAGGCCCACCAACGTGATACTGCCGATGAATCCAGCCGTATCGTGGGTGAGACCCCAGTGGGGCTCTTCCATGATCTTCGGCAGCGTCGATCCATAGACGATGAGATCGTAGCCGTCGGCCACGATAGTGAGGAAACACAGGGCGACCACGAGAGCGCCGCGGCGGCTGTTCTCAGTAGTCGGTGTAGGTGGGGTCATTGTGGTATCCGTGTTCTTTCCGGCACCGTCAGAATCAATGCTTATGAATTGACCTGTGATCGACAGCGATTCTTCGATCAGTGATGCACACTACAATTGATGTCATTTGAGGCTAACGCGACACCGCCGAGCAAACCTAGTGATGATTTACGAATCCGCTGTTCGACCACCACGAATACCCCGAAGAAATTTCCTTGGCCATGCAAAAGAACACGGAGAGGAATAGGACCTCTCCGTGTTCTGTCGTCGTCGACGAATTCCGTCTATGCCGATCGGTACATGGTTACCACACAGGCGCCGCCGAGCCCGATATTGTGCTGCAGGCCGACTCGAGCATTCTCTACTTGGCGCTCCCCCGCCGTCCCGCGTAGGTGCCAGACGAGTTCGGCGCATTGCGCCAACCCGGTGGCACCGAGGGGATGCCCCTTCGACATCAGTCCGCCGGAGGGATTGACGACATACTTGCCGCCGTAGGTGTTGTCTCCGTTGAGGATGAATTTCTCGGCTTCTCCCTCGCCGCACAGCCCCAAGCCCTCGTAGCTGATCACTTCGTTGGGCGTGAAGCAGTCGTGGAGTTCGACGACATCGACGTCTTCGGGCCCGAGCCCGGCGGTCTCGTACACCTCGGCTGCAGCCCGCCGGGTCATATCCGCTCCGACGAGGTTGATCAGGTCGGTCTTGGTGACCTCGGTGTCGGTGGTCATCGACTGACCGACGATCTCGACGCCGTTGGTGATGCCGTGCTTGCGCGCGAAAGCCTTGCTGACGACGACGGCCGCTGCCGCCCCGCACGTCGGCGGACACGCCATGAAGCGCGTCATATAGGGGAACAGCGTCGGTGCTTCCATCACTTGCTCCACCGTCAACGGCTTGGTGAACAGCGCATACGGGTTGTTTCCCGCATGGGTCCGCGACTTCACCGCGACGCGAGCGAAGATGTCGGGGTTGGCTCCGTACCGGTTGACGTACTCCCAGCCCGCCCCGCCGAACGCCTGGATCGCTCGAGGCGCGTCAGTCGGCAGCTCGGGGTGCAACTCGGCTCGCAGCTCGTGAATCCAGCCGACCGGGGAGGTGCGGTCGGCGAAAGCACTGCCCAACGCGCCCGGCTTCATCTCCTCGAATCCGAATGCGAGCGCGCAGTCGACGATGCCGGCCTCGACCGCCTGTCGGGCGAGCAGCAGGGCCGACGACCCCGAGGCGCAGTAGTTGTTCAGGTTGAAGACCGGAATACCGCTCATTCCCACGGAATACACGGCACGCTGACCGCAGGTGCTGTCCCCGTAGACATACCCGGCGAACGCCTGCTGCACCTCGCTGTAGTCGATGCCCGCGTCTGCGAGCGCGCCGCGAATCGCGTTGGCGCCCATTACTTCATAGGGGTCATTCGCGCCCGGTTTGGCGAATTTCACCATACTGACGCCGATCACTTGTGCTTTGTCGCTCATTTGGGTGTCTCTCAATCGGAAAAGTTGTTGTGCTTCGAAGCAGTTACGAATTCTGCTCGCGGTGGTTTCGACACGCTCGACCAGCGGAATGGGCGCTGGTGACGCTCCCCCCGCTGGTTGAGCGAGGCGTAGCCGAGTCGAAACCAACAGGGGTCGACCAACCCGACGGGAATTGCCTCAGTGCATCAACTGCAGATCGTTCTCTGCGACGTCGAACTCGATCCGCAGCAGCGCCTGACACATGGTCTTACCGGTGAAGTCGGCGCGGAGGCTGCGGGTGGCGCCGCCGCCGAGTGCGTTGCGCAACACGAAATTCATGGCGTCCAAGGTCCGCACCTCGTAGCGATTGACCTCGCCCTTGACCATGTCGCCGAAGAAGTCCTTGACCGCGTCCTCGGTCAGATATTCGAGAATCAACGGATAGAAGCGCGGCTCCTTCGCGATCACCGCGATATTGCAGATGTCACCCTTGTCGCCGGATCGGGCAAAGGCCAAGTCTTTCAACTGAATTCGGCTCATGATGTGTTACAGCTCCCTGGTCTCGACGGTCTGGCTGATCTCCTCGCGGTCGATCAGCGTGGGCCACAAGGCGAAGACTTCGCGTGGCGGCGGGGTGTTGAGTTGCCCGGTCGAGCCGATCGGGCCGGTACCCATGAGCATCACGCACTCACGTGCGACCTTGCCCGCCTCGGCACGAGTCGCGCACTTGGCTGCGACTCGCACGCGCACCTCGTTGATGTCGGGGTCCGGCGCAGGCGCCGCCGACCAGTGACACGAGTTGACACCGATCATGTCGAACCGCAGTTCCTCGGCGTCGAGCTGCACCATCTCCAGCCGCTTGCCGATGATCTCGATGGACCGTTGCGCCTTGGCTACCGCGTCGGGCCAGGTCACCGACGACTCGGCTTCGCCGATGAATCCGTCCATGTAGGCGATTCCCGCCTTGAGGGTGGTCGGGCGTGGCTTTCCCTTTGCGCCCCACACCTTTACGCGATCCTTGGCGACCTCGTCCATCTCCACGTGGGTGAAGTCGGTGATCACCTCGGGCATCAGGTAGTTGCCGGGATCGTGCACCTCGTAGAGCAGATGCTCGGTCAATGTCACCTTGTTGACGACGCCGCCGGTGCCGTCGACCTTGGTGATGAACAGGTCGCCGTTCTCGTGTACCTCAGCAATCGGGTAGCCGATATTCCACGGCTCGGGGACCTCCCGCCACAGGCTCGAGATTCCTCCGCTACATGCGGCGCCGCACTCGATCAGATGGCCGGCCAGGATGCCGACGGCAAGACTGTCCCACTCATCCCATTTCCAGCCGAATTCGTAGACCAGTGGGGCGAGGATGGCGGCGTCGTCGGTAGCGCGGTCGGAGATGATGATGTCGCAGCCCGCTTCCAACGCTTCGACGTAGCCGTACGCCCCCGAGTACACGTACGAGCCGACGATCCGGTCGCGGACCCGACCCAGATCGGTGTCGCCGTTGTCGAGGTTGGTGAATTCGACTCCGCGATCGAGCAGCTCCTCGACCTTCTGCTGGACGTCGTTGGTGGTCACGATACCGACCTTCAGCTTCGTGATGCCGACTTCCTTGGCGGCGGCGATGATGCTGTCCGCACACGCCGACGGGTTCGCCGCACCCGCATTGGTCAGGATCTTGATGCCTTTGTCCAAGCAGATCGGCAAGACGCCGCGCACCACCGCACGGATCGACGGCACGAAACCCCGGCTGGGATCCTTACGCTGCATCTTCTGCAACGTCGGGATGGTCGGCTCACCGAGGAAGTCGTAAGCCAGATACTGAACGTCGCCGTGTTTGGCGATCTCGATCGCGGGGTCGAGATTGTCGCCCCAAAACCCGCTACCAGATCCGATACGGACCGTCTTCATGCTGTGCTCTCTTTCCGAAGAACTGCAAGCTGCAATATGTGTGAATGTTGTTGCGCGCGTTGAACTGAGCGCTCGGCGTCAACGTCTGGTTCGGACCGCGGCACGCAGGCTGTCGTTGTCGTGACCGACTGGGCGCACCGCGTGCAACGGGCCGGGCCGCTTTCCGTCGAACGAGATCGGCAAGCCGACGATCGGCAACTCGTCGTCGGCAGCAGGATTGATGATGCCCAGCGCGCGGGTCTGCTCGTGGCCCACCATCTCGTCGGTCGTCTGAATCGGCGCGATGGGAATGCCGAACTCCGCGAGTCGTTCTTGCCAGTGCGCGCGTGTGTGGTCGGCCAGCACCGCGCCGATCAGGCCGTCGATTTCCGCGCGATTGCGCAGCCGACCCGCGTTGGTGGCGAATTTGTCGTCGACGGCCCACTCCGGATGATCGAGTGCCTTGCACAGCTTGGCGAACAAGGAGTCGTTGGCGCAGCTCACCACCAGGTCGCCGTCGGCGACGGTGAACGCACGGTGGGGAACGATGAAAGCGACGCCCGAACCGTGCCGCTCCCCCGCATTCCCGTCCGCCCCGAAGCCTGCGACACCGACCGACATCCAGGCGATGGCGGTTTCCAGCAGCGACGTGTTCACCGCCGAGCCGGTGTGCTTGACGTCGCGACGATGCAGTGCGGCGAGAATCCCGATGACCGACCACATCCCGGCGCCGAAGTCGACGATCGACACCCCGGCCCGGACCGGTGGTTGGCCGTGCTCACCGGTGATGCTCATGATCCCGGAGAACGCCTGCATCAGCGGGTCGTAACCGCCCTGAGTGTTGAGCGGACCGGCGTGTCCGAAGGCGCCGAGCTCGCAGTAGATCAGTTCGGGATTGGTTGCCCGCAGGCTGTCGGCGTCGAGCTCGTAGTTCGCCGCCGACCCCGGCCGAAGATTGTGGATGAACACGTCGGCTTGATCGATGAGCCGCTGCAACTCGTTGCGCTGCGTCTGATCCTTGATGTCGACGCCGATGAATCGTTTGCCGCGATTGAGGGCGTGGAATGCCGCCCCGTCGCCCTTCCATTCGCTGGGTCCCCAGCCGCGTGACGAATCACCGCTCGGCCGTTCGACCTTCCAGACCTCAGCACCCAATTCCGCGAGGATCTTTCCGGCGAAGGGCGCCGATGCGCTATCGCCCAGTTCGACGACGGTGATGCCGCTCAATGGTCCCTCTGCGATCATCGCTGTCTCCAATTCAGCTCGGATGTCGGTACTGCGTGGGTCAATCGCCCGCGGTGCGAGCGGCGCCGGAGTCGATCAGGCCGGCGATCTCGTCGGCGTCGAAGTTGTACTCCCGCAACAGTTCTACGGTGTGTTCACCCAGCCGCGGCGCCGGATGGCGGATCTCCGGCTGATCCTCGCTCCAGGTCTGGGCGATGCCGAGGGATCTGATGCGTCCCTCGCTGGGATGGTCCTCGTCGATGAAGAAGCCGACGTCCTTCATATGGGGATCATCGATCAGCGAGTCCGGTGTGTTCATCGGGATCGCCGGAATGTCCGCCTCGGTGAGGATCTGGACCCATTCGGTGGTCGAGCGCGTCGCGAGAACCTCGGCCAAGTAGGCATACAGCTCACCGATGTTCGCGGTCCGGCCGTGGATGTCGGCGAATCGTGGATCGTCGTTCATCTCCGGGTGCCCGGTGACCTCGAAGAACCGCTGCCAGTGTCGGTCCGTATAGACGTTGATGCCCAGGTAGCCGTCGCGCGTCGCGTACGGTCTGCGGTCGGCGTTCATCATCCGCGCATATCCAGTCTCACCCAGTGGCGGCTCAAAAGTCTTGCCGTACAGGTGATCTCCCATGACGAAGTGGGCGAACGTCTCGAACATCGGTACTTGGACTTCCTGTCCGCGCCCGCTCTTCTCGCGTCGGTACAAGGCCATGGTGACAGCGTTCGACATGGCCATGCCGACCACGCGGTCGGCGATGGCCGTGGCCACGTAGTCCGGTGGTCCGGACTTACGGGCCTGGAGCACCGGCATCCCGACCGCTGCCTGGATCAGGTCGTCGTACGCCGGGCGGTCTGCGTAGGGTCCGTTCTGCCCGAAACCGAAAGCGCCGCAATAGATCAGCCGTGGGTTGAGCGCGGCGACGTCGGCGTAGGACAGCCCGAGTCGCGCCATCGCCGCCGGCCGCAGGCTGTACATCAGGACGTCGGCGTCGCGCACCATCCGGTGCAGTGCGGCGCGGCCCGCGTCGGCTTTGAGGTCCAGGACGATGCTGCGCTTGTTCCGGTTAAGGTGCAGGAAGATCGCGCTCATTCCCGGGTTACGTCGGGGCCCGACGCCCCGAGTGGTGTCGCCCGACGGCGCCTCGACTTTGCAGACGTCGGCACCGGCGTCGGCGAGCAACAGCGCCGCGTACGGTCCCATGAAATTCGACGTCAGGTCGAGGATCCGAACGCCGTCGAGCGGTCCACTCATTGTCTGTTCAGTCCTTCGGGCGTTCGGTCGGCAGCGAGGCGCCGACAAGGGCCTCGAGGTCTTCACGCTTGCGCAGCATCAACAGGCTCCATTCGCTCTTCTGGCACACATAGCCATCCTGATTGAGAGCCTTCATCAGCAGGGTGATAACTCCGAACTTCTCGTCCTTATCCTTCTTGGCGATGACCTCTGCGGTGACATAGATGGTGTCGTTGATGTGCACCGGAGTGAGGTAACGAAGATTGTTGATGCCGTAGTTGGCCTGGATCGAGGGTCCGAAGGTGATCAGTCCGGTCATGACCGAATAGGTCAACGATCCCTGGACGAGACGCTCTTTGAAGCGCGTCTGCTCGGCGTAGTGCTTGTTGGAATGGATTTCGATCCAGTTACCGGTCAGCGCGCAGTAATTGACGACATCGGTCTCGGTAATGGTGCGCCCGCCGCTGCGGAATACCCGCCCGACCTCGATCTCGTCGAGTGGCATGTCGATGTCTTTGTCGATGGTGAGGTTCGTCGAAGTGGTCATAGTGTTGCTCCTAGGGCTGCGGTAATCGGGGTTAGACGTTGGTCAGACGCATCGACTTGGCGATGATGGTGCGCTGGATCTGCGAGGTGCCGCCACCGATGGTGCACTGAATGCTTTCCCGCAGGTAGCGCTCCATGTCGCCTTCGGGCAGGTTGGCGTATCCGCCGAGGATCTGCATCCCATCCAACGCGCACTGCTTGAGCGTCTCCGACGCGTACAGCTTGGCCATCGACGTCTCCCGCGCGGCCGGGATGCCTTCGGCCTTGATGGCCGCGGCGCGGTAGCAGAGCAGACGGGCGGCGTCGACGCGGGTCTGGTTCTCGGCGAGCATGTGCTTGAGGACCTGGAACTCGCGGATCGGCTTGCCGAACTGGGTGCGCTGATGCGCGTACCGGTTCGCATTGTCGACGGCCTCCTGCGCGTTGCCGGTGTAGGCGCACGCGACAGCGCAGCGCTCCAGTTCGAGGTGGTCGGTGATCACCTTGTGGCCCTGGCCTTCTTCGCCCAGGATGGCGTCGGCCGGGACCTTGACGTTGTCCAGGAAGATCTCCGTCGTGCCGGTCGCGTGCCGCGAGAGAGTCGGCAGCTTGTTGATGACCAGACCGGGGGTGTCGTTTGGAATCAGCAGCACCGACAGCCCATTGTGCTTGTCCGAGGTATCGGTGCGGACCAGCATCGCGATCACCGTGTTGTCGGCCGCTGCGCCGGAGCACCACAGCTTGGAGCCGGTGATGATCCAGTCGCCGTTCTCGTCGCGGCGTGCGCGGGTCTTGGTGTTGAAGGCGTCCGACCCGGCGTCGGGCTCGGAGATCGACACCGAGAAGCGGATGTCACCGTCGATGAACGGCTTGACGTAGCGCTCCTGCTGTTCCTTGGTGCCGAACTTGAGGATATTCATCGCGGTGAAGGTCGGCACCAGCACCGAACAGGCGAAGTCGAAGCCGAATTTGCCCAATCCCTCGGCCATCAGCGAGTAGTCGAAGATGGTGCCACCGGATCCGCCCATCTCCTCGGGGAACAGAATACCCAGCCACCCCTGCTTGGCGATCTTTTCGTATGCCTCGTAGGGGTATTCCCGATTCTCGTCGCAATGGCGCACGTATTCGACGGTGATTTCGTTGTCCATGAAATCATTGACTACGTCGAGCCATGCCTGCTGGTCTTCGTTCAGGAAATTGGGGATCATGCGTTTCTCGCTTTCTCAATCTGCGTATGACGTGGGCCACGTCCGGCGATGTATTCAACGTAAATCGCTTCGCGGGGCAAACCAAGTGGTCATTCGTCAACCCTCGATTCACGCTGATCGAATCGGCATTTCAGCAGGTCACAGGCTATTTTTGCGACTATGGCCGCGGTTCTCCGCGCTCGCCCGCCTTCCGATCGCGCCACGTCGTGCAGGCGGGAGATCTGCCCAGCACATACCTCACCCGACCGCGTCAAGCACTTCGCCGGCCAATCGTGCGGCGGTGGCGATATGTTCAGATTGCCCTACGAACTCGAGTCGCATACCCCGCCATATAGCGTCGACTATGCTGAACTGACCATGGGATCGTTCAACCGGCTGCACATGATTCGCCAGATCGACGCGTTCAGTCTGCGGTTGTTCGTCTCGGCGATCGAGGAACGCCAGATCGGCTTGGCGGCCGAACGCGAATACATCGCGCCGTCGACCGCGACTAAGCGAATTCAGGCGCTCGAGGACCTGGTCGGCGTGAGTCTGCTGGAGCGTGGCCGCGACGGCGTGGTCGCCACCGCGGCCGGCACGGTGCTCGAACGCTATGCCCGCTCGATCCTCGCCGAATTGGATGCGTTGGTTGCGGAATTGTCCAGGGTCAGCGAAGAAGTCGAAGGACGGCTGGTGGTCGCCGCGGCACACTCGGTCATCATCGATCTGCTCGCGCCGGTAGTCAGCGCGTTCGTCGCCGAACGACCGCTGGTCGATCTATCGCTGCAGGAGATGGACAACGCCGAGGTGATCCGTCACATCTCGGCAGGCGAATGCGACGTCGGGGTCTTCGCCCGCGTCGGCACGTCGGGGCCGCTCGACGGTGACACCCGGCTGCTGGCCAGCGAGCCACTGGTAGCTGTGCTGCCGATCGGTCACCCGCTCGCCGACCGAGAATCGCTCACCTACCGCGACCTGGCCGATCACGAGCTGATCGCCACGGCGACGATGGCGTCGGCATTCGAGCACGTTGCCCAGCGACTGGGCCGGCCGGCCAACCTGCGCCACGTCGTCCGAACCGGCGAGGTCGCGTTGGGCATGGTCCGCGCGGGCCTCGGCATAACCGTTGTGCCGCAACGGATGATCACCGCGGCAGCCGACTCGTCGATGCTCGTGCGCACTCTCGACGAGCCGTGGGCGGTCCGTCAGATCAATGTGGTGACCCGAGGCCCACGGGCCACCAGCCAGACGGCGAAGGCGTTCGTGGACACTCTGATCGCGCAAACGTCGATGTTGTGAACGCTCAGATCGTGGTGTAGCCACCGGCTATGTTTCAATTCCTGCCCGGTGATGTACGACGCTTCTTCACTGGCGAGGAACAAGACGAGTTACGCAACCTCTTCGGGGTGTCACACGCGCCCCATCGGTATCGGCGGGAGCAGTTCAGCCAAGATCTCGGGATCGGCGACATAGCCGAGTCGAAATCACCGCGACGCGAGTTCACAACTGTCTCAATGAGTTTGGCTGCGTGGGACGGTCGTCTAATGCGGTTTCGACACGGGCCTGCGCTTGCGCTTCGGCCCGGCTCAACCAGCGAGTGGGTGGCTTCGGCTCGGCTCAACCGGGATGAGAACTTGGCCCCAGGAGGGTGAGTGACTCGCGCTGCAGCGCGGTGCTCAACTCGGCTTGTTGGGCAGCGTCGTCCCAGAGAATCGACGTCAGTCTCGCTGCGACGCCGGTCAGGCCGTGCCGCGCGAGCCCGTCCGCCTTCGCCCGAATGTCGTTGACGCTCATCGGATTCTGCGCGGTTCCCACACTGTCGACGACTTCTGCGGCGCGGACCGTGCCATCGGCGTAGGTCAACCGGACGGCGGTGGCGAAATGCTCTGGATAGTGTGTGCGTTCCAGTTCCGCATCCACCTCGAAACGCACTCTCGAGGCGATCGAGAGGATCGTGGGATCGTCCAGGTACTCCTCGGTGTACGAATCGTAGGCGGTCGGACCGTACGCCAGCGTCGAACTGACCACGTACGGGCAGCTGTACTGAGCCGTCATCGACGATTCCGCTGGCGTCATATGCTGCTCGGCGATCAAGGTCGGACCGGTGACCAGGATGTCGATCAGGTCCGCGGTCCCCACGGTGAAGCCGTCGGTGGCGATGGCCAGAGCGTCGATGGTCGAGTGGAACAGGCGGCAGCACGCGTACGGCTTGAGACTCAGGCCGTATATCTGCCGGTCCTGTAAATGCTTGTCACTCAATGCATCTCGCGGTGCGGCGCCGAAACTCGCAGCCACGCCGTAGGTTCCTTCGAGAGCCAGACGCGGTGCCGTCACCGCTGGCAGAGCGGCGAAGTCGGCGGCCCGTACCCCGTTATGGGAGCCGAGTCCGGCATGGACTCGTTTGACCTCGCCCCCGGTGGGCTCGACCGAGAACTGCATCGATCCGCTGGGTTGCGACAGCGCCAGACCCCACGTCTTCACGACCAGTGCGGGGTCCAGTGCGACACCGGCACGCAGCGCACGAATCGTCAACGCCGTCACGGCCGCACCAAAGGCACCGAACAGCGACGTCGGGTGGAATCCCCGGTGCACCGCTGCCATCCCGCCAGCCGCCTCCCCCACCAGCGCCATCGCTTCGTAGCCGGCGATGATGGCAGCGATCCATTCGTCTCGCGTCAGTGGTCTCCCGGGCTCGGCGGCTACCGCGAGTGCGGCGGGAATGATCGCCGCACCGGGGTGGGAGGCCGTCGAATTGTGGGTGTCGTCGAGTTCGAAGCTGTGCGCCGCGGTGCCATGCACGAGGGCCGCGATCGACGGGTCGACCAGCCAGTCGCGGCCCAGCACCGGTGAGCTTCCGCTGCCTGCGAATCTTTTTGTCCAGTCGGCGATTTCGGTCGCAGCGGGCCGCGTCATGCCCCACAGTGACACGATGAAATTGTCGAGCAGAAGTCGTCGGACGACCTCGGTGTCGTGCGGTGACGGCGGTGTTTCGGCGACGCGGACGATGTGCCGCGCGAGGCGCTCGGTCAAGCCCTCGGTGGTGTCGACGGTCGACGTCATGAGTGAACCGTCGAACCGAGCTCGGCCCAGTCCTCGGGATCGTGCAGCACCCAGATGCGTGCCTGCTGACTGGACGCGAGCTGCTTGATCCGCTGGATCGATTCGATCGCCTGGTGGCCGTTGTAGTCGACCGGGCACGGGCATTCATAGGCGACGCCGGATCGCAGGTGCACCGTATCGCCGGTGATGAGGAATTTCTGCGATTCGAGCCCGACGAGAAGACTGATCTCCCCTGGGGTGTGTCCCGGCGTCTGGTAAAGCACGAGGCTGCCGTCGCCGAACAAGTCGAGGTCTTCGCGCAGCGGATTCCACGAGAAGTCGCGTGTCGGCTCGAAATCAGCCGGACGGTAGAAACCGCGGAACGGCGGGTCCGGCCAGAACGCGTAGCGGATGTCGACCTCGGACATGTAGAACTCAGCGTTCGGGAACAGATACATGCCGCCGGTGTGGTCGAAGTGCGAGTGCGAGATGACCACGTGCGTGACATCGGAGAGTTGATATCCGGCTGCGACGATCTGGTTCTCCAAGGTGTTCTCCGGCGGACAGTCGAGCGAGAAGATATCCACCAGATCGCCGTACACCGAACGTGGATCGTTCCAGGCGTCGGGCACCAATCCGGTGTCGAACAGAACCAGCCCCCGGTCGTGTTCGATCAGAAAGGTCGGGATCGGCACCGTGAGCGGCCCGTGGGTACCCATCGTGATGAGCCCGCTGTCGAGGGTGATGGATGCTCCGGCCAATGGAATCAGGCGTCGTGCGGTCATGATCGGTCCTTTGCGTGGAATTGACGTGGAATGCAATGACTCTGGTGTTCAGCCGAGGGTGTCGGCCAGGTCGGTGGGTAGGCCGAAGGATGTGAGTTCGACGAACGCGTCGAAGCCTTCCAAGCCGGCTTCGCGGCCGACGCCGCTGTGTTTGAATCCGCCCAGCGCGGCGTGGAAACCTGTACTGGCGCCGTTGATTTCGACGCTGCCTGTCTCGAGTTGTGCGGCGACGCGCAAGGCCCGCTCGGAGTCGGCGCTGTAGACCGCACCGGACAGTCCGTACGCCGAGTCGTTGGCCACGGCAATCGCCTGCGCTTCGTCGTCGACGGCGATGACGCCGACTACCGGACCGAAGATCTCCTCTTGCGCGATGGTCATGTCGTTGGTGACGCCGGCGAACAGCGTCGGCTCTACGAACATTCCGCGCTCGAAGGCGGCCGGCCGGCCGCCGCCGATGACGACGCGCGCACCTTCCGCGCGGCCCTTCGCGAGGTAGCCTTCGACTCGGTCACGCTGACGCGGGCTGACCAGCGGCCCGATATCGGTGGATGCGTCGGTCGGGTCACCCAAGCGCAGTCCGGCGATCATCTCGGCGAGGGCATCGACGACCTCGTCATGCCGCTTGTGCGACACCAGAATTCGCGTCTTGTTGGTGCACGCTTGGCCGTTGTATCGGAACGACAGGGAACGCAGCGATGCGACGACCGCGGTCAAATCGGCGTCGTCGAGGATGATCGCCGCTGACTTTCCGCCGAGTTCGAGGGTGTAGCGGCGAATATCATTGCCGCAAAGTGTCGCTATCCGCTGCCCGGCGGTCGTTGATCCGGTGAACGACACTTTGTCCACCCCTGGATGTGTGACGAGGTACTCGCTTTCGGCGCGGTCGGCGACCACGATGTTGAGCACACCGGGCGGAAGTCCCGCGGCGTCGGCGGCGGCCGCCAGATAGTGTGCGCTCAGCGGCGATTCGGGTGACGGCTTGAGCACGACGCTGCATCCGGCGAGCAGCGCGGGCGCCAGCTTCAGCATCGCCACCGAGATCGGCGCGTTCCAGGGCACCACGGCGGCGACTACGCCGATCGGCCGTCGCACGACCAACGCGGTGCCCAGCGCCGAACGGCGCAGCGATTTCCACGGGTACTGTTGCGCCAGTTCGAGGTTGGTGTCGAGGAGGGCGATTGCCGCACCGCTCTGCGACGGCACCGTCTGACTGATCGGGCATCCCATCTCGGCGGTGATCACCTCGCCGAGTGCGGCCGCGTTCGCCGCGAGATGGTCCCGGAACGCGCGAACCACCACCGCTCGGTCATCCAACGACATACGCGACCAGGGCCCGCTGTCGAAGGCCCGCCGGGCGGCGGTGACCGCGGCGTCGACGTCGGCGCGTGAGCCGGCCGCCACCTGGGCGATCGGTTCCTCGGTGAACGGTGATCGCACCTCGAAGGTGTCAGCGGTGGCCGCGTCGCGCCACCGTCCGTCGATATAGAACCGCGAAGAATTGTCGTGCCACACCGCATTGTGTCCCGTCGTCGAAGCTTGGTTGAAATGACTTGCGCCACAATGTATTTGATCGGCCACTGTGACGTACGCCGCATATTCAACTCTCTACCGGGTAGGGCGCGGGGTCAATTGATGAATCGCCAAGCTCGATTCACCGAGTGTGAATCGGCTGCTCAACCGCAAACCGCATAAAACTACCGCAGTAGCTTGCTGCTACTGCGGTAGTGAATTGTCGCGCAATACCGGTGATGCCGTGCCGCAGCCGGTGCCCCGACGCGTCCTGGCGTCGCGGCTGCCTATTCGATTCCGACGCGCGGACGCACCCACGCGGCGAAGTCGGAAAGGGTGCGGTCGGCTTCCGGGTCGTTGCCCGCAGCGATCGGGTAGACGTGTTGGCGCTCGTCGGCGACGTCGAGGACCACGTCCACGCCCGCGGCGGTTGCCCGATCGAGGAACTGACGTGCGGCGCCGAGCAGATTTTCGTGACCGCCGGCCGCCACGTACACGGGGGGAAAGACTGCGAGGTCCGCATACAGCGGGTTGGTGAGCGCGTCTGTTCGGCTCCGCTCACCGAATGCGATCCCGCCCATCATCACAATGACAGCCTTCTTCGCCAACTGATCGGTGTCTTCATTGATCATCCACAGGCCCTCCCAGTCGAGTCCGGGCGACAGCGCCAACACCGCACCCGGAAGCGGCAGCTCGAGCTGACGCAGGTTCACGACCAATCCGAGCGACAACGTACCGCCGGCGGAGTCTCCCGCGCTGATGATCTTGCCGGGGGCATAACCTTGGTCGATCAACCATTGGTACGCCTTGACACCGTCGTCCAGTTGCGCGGGGAAGAGATTCTCCGGCGCGCGACGATAGTCGATGACGAGTACCCGGGCACCTACCGCCCGAGCGAGGTGGCCGGCAAGTTTTCGATGAGACGCCGCCGACCCGACGATCATTCCACCCCCGTGGAAGTAGAGGATCGCGACTTGCGGATCCGCGTTCTGCGGGATGCACCAGATGCCCTTGAGGCCGTCGATGTCGACGTCGGCATAACTCGCCCCTTCCGGTTCGGTCGCGGCAGTGCTCCATGCTTCTTGCATATCGCGCATGGTCTGGATAGACATCGTCGGATCCGCGGCCATTCTGCTGGACCACTCGATATAGAGTGCCTTCAGAGCGTCGTCGTATGTGGTGGTCATGGCAATTCTCCTTAGATTTGTGAAACTGTGACAGTGCCCGCGACATGCCGGGCGGGGTCAACTGAATTCGCCGGCGACCTGCGTGATCAGCTCGACGGTCGCGTCCTTCGTGAATGCCATCGCCCCACCGTCGACGGTGATGCCGATGCCGGTCACCCAACTGGACAGATCACTGGCGAGAAATAGCGCCACGTTGGCGATGTCGGAGGCATAACCGGTCCGTCCGATGAGCGTCTCACCCGCAATCGCCTCGCCAGCTCGATCGAGGAATCGCTGCGCGTCGGCTTCGGCGATTCCGAACATCTGCGGAATCATCGGAGTCATCACCCCGCCCGGCAGAATCGCATTCGATCGAGTTCCGGTGCCCTTGTTTTCCAGGGCCGTCTGCCGCACCAAGGCCATGACGCCGGCCTTGGCGATCGAGTACGCGGCGCCGTTCCAGCCCGCTTGTAAGGCGGCGATACTCGCCGTCGTGATAATCGAGCCGGCGGTGCCCTGCCGCTGAAACTGCCTGGTCGCATGCTTATGGGCGCTGGCGTGGGCGGTCAGATTGAGTGCGAGGGTCCGGTCAAGACCCTCTCGGCTGATATCGATGATCGGCGATAGATCGCCCGCTGCACCGGCATTGCTGTACATCACGTCAAGTGCGCCGAACTCGTCCACCGCGTAGCGGACTAGTGCATCGATTTGCGCGTCGTCGGTCACATCGGTTTTCTGGAAGCGCGCGCGCTCGCCTAGGCGTTCGGCGGCAGCCACTCCAGCGTCCTCTTGAACGTCGGAGAGGACGACTCGTGCACCATTCGCAACGAATGTCTCCGCAGTCGCCAATCCCATTCCACTCGCCGCACCGGTAATGACGGCAACTTTGCCGTCGAGAAGTCGACTGGCCATTTCTTGCGATCCTTATCTTGAGATGAGCAATTCGTTGCGGGTCAACCGAGTTACATCGTCGGCTGAACTTCCTCGCCGTTGACGAGCAGAGGTTTGCTGCCGACCATGACGAACGCGGTCCGGGTCCATTCGTCGGTGGGGTTGACCCATGTATGGGCCGCGCCGCGTTGAACGATCGTGTCGCCGGGATACAGCCGCGTGGACTGACCGCTGTCGAGAACCACTTCGAGGACTCCGCTCAACACGACGCCGTAGTCGACGGTAAGAGTGCGATGCTCCGGAAACTCGCTGTTGGGGGCCCAATCGACGACGTAGAACGCGCTGCCGTCGTTCGACGGCAGCGTCTCGATCACCACCGCGCCGTCGCGCTGGTCAGCATTGTCGGTTGGGAAGCTGTCGGTCGACCAGATCCTGTTCGCGAACGCCGGCGCCGCCTCGAACGCCTCGACGACGGCGTCGGACAGCACAACCGACTGCCCCTGTTCGTCATGACCAGTGACTACCCGGCGCGCCTCGTGCTTCATCGATTTCCTCCTGCTTAGGCAATGTGACAGTTGTCACGTTCCGTCAAGGTTGACCTACGCAGGTGAGAGAGGCAATTGAAAAATTTCGAACCGCCGGTTTCGACGGCGCAAATCGCCTTCTCGGGCGGAGAATAGACTTACGAACGAAGCTGCCAAGGCTGGCGTTCGCCTGCCAATCACCCGACAAAGGTGAGACGAGGCGACGAAAAATCGTTCGCCAACACAGATTGTTTCGATCCCAAATGGGCAGGATGGGTCAGCAGAGCGCAGCTATTGATATTCACCGAATTTGCAGATACCCGACACAGCCCACCTCTGGCCCTACACGGTTGTGTCGATATTCGTAACGATCAACCCCGAATATTGTCCTTGAAAATCGGACTGATCGATACGAAGCTCGCGAACTCCTCCTTCTTGTCGATGCCATGGCACTATTTCGCCATCAGCATCCTGATCTCCTCGACGTCGACGACCCACTGGATCTTCTGGTCGAGGTTGTGCGTGCCCGTCATCTGCGTCTCTGTGGTCAGCCGGGATTCGATGACTCGATTGTCCGTGGCCGCAAGGGTTGCCGATGTCTAAGTTGTTGGACACCAGCGCTATTCGGCGCGACCAGTCCTAGATGCGCGCGCCGCGGATTCATAGCGATTCGATCTCGGCAGCTCACCACGCGAAGAGTCTGGCCGCAGCGCCGTCCGTCACGAAATCGCCCCGTGTGCGCGCAGATCGGCCAGTCGTTCCGCCGAAAAGCCCCAGTCGGCCAATACCTCATCGGTGTGCTCGCCCGGTTCCGCGGGCGGACGCGCGATGGCACCCGGGGTTCGGCTGAACCGTGGCGCCGGCGCGGGTTGAACCACACCGTCGACGCTCAGGAAGGTCCCGCGCGCCTTGAGGTGCGGGTGATCGGGTGCTTCGGCCAGCGACATCACCGGCGCGAAACAGACTTCCTCGCCGTCGGCCAGCGCACACCACTCATCCCTGGTCTTGGTCCGCACAGCTGCCGCCAGACGCTCGTGCATGGCGGGCCACTGTGATCGGTCGTGCTGATCGGGCATGTCCGCCTCGTCGATGCCGAGCAGCCGCAACGTGTTGCGCCAGAAGCGAGTCTCGTTCGATCCGATGGCAAGCCAACGCCCGTCGGCGGTCTCGTAGGTGTTGTAGAACGGAGCGCCGGAGTCGAGGCGGTTCGATGCGCGACGGTCTTTCCAGTAGCCTGCCGCGTGAAACCCGTAATACAGCGTCATCAGTGACGCCGATCCATCGACCATGGCGGCGTCGATCACCTGTCCCTCTCCCGAGGTGTGCCGTTCCAGAAGCGCTGCCACGATGCCGAAGGCGAGGTACAGCGAACCGCCGCCGAGATCGCCGGCGAGATTGAGCGGTGGCACCGGCGGACCGTCGGTGCTGCCGATCGCGTGTAGCACACCGGTGAGCGCGATGTAGTTGATGTCGTGGCCCGGCGCGTTCGACATCGGACCGCTCTGCCCCCAGCCCGTCATTCGTCCGTAGACGAGCCGCGGGTTGACCTCGAGACACCGATCGGGTCCGAGTCCGAGACGTTCGGTGACGCCGGGCCGGAATCCTTCCACCAACACGTCGGCGTCCCGAACGAGGTCCAGAATTGCCTCGACGGCCGCGGGATTCTTCAAATCGAAGGCGGCGCTTCGTCGTCCACGATTGGTGATGTTGTAGCGGGCCTCTATCGGAGCGCCGCCGTCGTAGCCCGGTGGACGATCGATCCGGATGATGTCTGCGCCGAGATCTGCCAACAGCTGACAGGTGAACGGGATCGGCCCCACACCGCCGAGTTCGATGACCCGCATTCCGACCAGCGGTCCTGACACATTCACGTGCTGCCTCCTCTAGAGGTTCTGATCACTCGAACGCTAGCGAATCCACGTCGTCACGTCTGTTGAAAGTTCGCTAAGCGACGCTTGCCGAGAACGCAATTGACACCGCACCCATCATAGATAATATATTTTAGACACCAATACGACGACGGTCCGAGGCAAGACGATGAACGTACTCGCAGAAATGACCCGGCTCTCCCTGGCACGCCCGGCGTCCGACGCCCACCCTGCCACGATCTCCGCCTGGTATGCCGCCAAGGCTCAGCTTCACGAGTACCTGGCGACGACCGACCGGTTGGAGCACCCCCGCGCGGTCGCGCTGTGCCACTCGGCCCGTGCGAGGTCGGCGGCGCTGTTGTCGGTCGCCGATCAGGACTGATCCGGTCTACACCAGAATCCTCGAGTTGGCGGTCCCCCCGGCTGGTTAAGTGAGTCGAAGCTGCCGGTGGCGGCTGTTTCCCCGCTGGACCGCCATTCTCCGCAGGTTGAGCGAGCGCAGCGAGTCGAAACCACCGGTGGGCCGCCATTCCCCGCTGGTTGAGCGAGTCAAAGTCGCCGTCGGCCCGCCATTCCCCGCTGGTTTGAGCGAGCGCAGCGAGTCGAAACCACCGGTGGGCCGCCATTCCCCGCTGGTTGAGCGAGCGCAGCGAGTCGAAACCACGCAACTCCCGCCGAGAGTCCAACGAGACAAGGGGTCGGCCCGGCGCGCGAAATCTGTTGTGTCACCATGGTTTCGACACGCTCGTCGCTAGCGCTCCTCACGGCTCAACCGGCGGTTGAGGCGCTGGTCGACGAAACCCCGCTCAACCAGCGGTGGGGCCGTCCTCCTCGTCGGGTCGAGCCAGCAATTGCGCGATGAACGCCTGCGTCGCCGGGCTCTGGGCGCGGCCCGTCGGGGTAGCCAGATGAATGCGCCGCACCGCCCACGGCTCGTCTAGTTCGAGGACGGCCACCCGCGACATCACTTCGAAGTCGAGCATGCATTCCGGTACCACTGACACGCCGAGCCCCGAGTCGACGAGCGAGATCGCGACTTCAGCGCTGCGCACGTTGTGGTGCGACGCGAAGTCTTTGCCGAGCCGTCTGGCCGCCGCATGCAACGCACCCATCAGGGCGCGCGGCGCGAGGATGCGCTCGGTCGCCAGATCAGCGAAGGTGACCTGTGATTCACCGCTGAGCGAATGTGCTTGCGGCACAACGGCAACCAAACGATCCTCGCGATAGGGCACGACGTCTACGCCGCTGAGATCGAGATCGTAGGCGGCCGCGAACACTCCGAGGTCGGCTTCACCACGGGACACAAGGCTGATGATGTCGGAGTTCTCGGTCTCGGTGACGGCGATGTCGACGAGCGGAAACTCTTTGGAGTAGACCCGCAGTTCGCGGCCGAGGAACGGCACGATGATGGTGCGCGCCGATGCGATCGAGAACTCCCCTTGCACACCTTCGGTGAGCGCCGCGACTTCGGAACGCATCTCATCGATGCTGCCGAAGATGTCGCGAACGTGACGTTCCAGTACCGCTCCCGCGGCCGTGGGCGCGACGCCTCGTGGTGTGCGCTCAAGCAACTCGACACCCGCGATGTCCTCCAGCACCTGGATGCGTTTGGTCGCCGTCGACGCCGCGATGTTCTCACGAATCGCAGCCAAGCCGATCTGACGCTCCTCGATCGCGGAAAGGAACAGTTGCAGGGTAAACAGGTCCACCTGACGGATCAGATGCATCCTGTTGAATGTCGCCATCGCCCTCTCCTCACACTGTCGGCCGACGCTCGCGATCCGACCGTTCACCGCCCCAACCCTATCGGAGCCCCGAATGCCGACGTCGCCAAATACCTGCGGAGCCGATCATCGGCACTTCACTTCTGGGAAACCCGCGGTTGACCGATTTTCGTTAGGTCGCGCGCTTGCTCGCTACTAGCGTCAGAGTCGGTGCGGCATCACCCGAAATCCTTCGATGCCAGCCCAATCATATTGCAGATCAATAGATTTCATTTGCTCACCAATATCTGGAGAAGATCGCCATGGCAGCACTGAGCTCCGCACGACTGTATCTCGACGGCACCTGGGCCGACGGAGAGGGATCGTCGATCAGCACGGTCAGTCCGTCGACCGGCGGTGTGATCGCGCAGTCCAACGCCGCCGCGACACACCAGATCCAAGCCGCACTGTCGGCCGCGCGCCGCGCATTCGACGGCGGAGAGTGGAGCCGCACCGATGGCGCACAACGTCGACGCCTGCTACACCGGCTGGCCGACCTACTGGAACGTGACCGCTCGGAGATCGCCGAGCTCGCCGCGCACGAACTCGGCACACCGCTGTCGACCGGCGGACCACAGCACGTAGACCTGCCGGTCTCGTTCTTCCGCTGGTTCGCCGATGCTGCCGAACGCGGGCCGCGGGACGGCTACGAGCAACCCATGACGATCTATCCGGGCACGGTTCCGACGAGCGGCATGTTGCTGCGCGAGCCGATCGGCGTGGTCGCCGCGATCCTGGCCTACAACGTGCCGACCCTGATGGCTGCGTTCAAGCTCGGTGGGGCGCTCGCGGCCGGATGCTCGTGCGTGCTGCTCACCTCGCCGAAGTCGATACTGATCACCACGAAATTCGTCGAGCTCATCGACGAAGCGGGCTTCCCGGCGGGAGCAGTCAATCTGGTATTCGGTCCGCCATCGGTCACCGAACAGGTGGTCAGCGCACCCGAAGTGGACATGGTGAGTTTCACCGGCTCCCCCGCGGTCGGCACCGTGATCCAGCAGTTGGCCGCGCCGACGTTGAAGAAGGTGGTGTTGGAGCTCGGCGGCAAGTCGCCCAACATCGTGCTGCCGGGGACGCATCTGTCCTGCGCGGTTCCGGCGTCGTCGCTGCGGTTCACCCGCAACAGCGGCCAGGCTTGCGGCGCGACGACCCGCACGTTCGTTCCGCATGCATTGGTCGACGACTACGTCGCGGCATCCGCGGAGTTCCTCGCGACGCTGCCGGTCGGTGATCCGTTCGACGCGTCCACCGCGATCGGCCCGCTGATCACCGCCGAACATCGCGATCGCGTCGAGGGCTATCTGCAGCGGGCAGTCGCGGCGGGTGGTGCAATTCCGTTGGGCGGCAAGCGCCTTGACTCGGACGGCTTCTATCTCGACGCGACTATCGTGACCGGCCTGCCGAACTCGGCCGAGATCGCGCAGGAGGAGTTGTTCGCTCCGGTGGGGATGGTGATCGGCTACGACGACGTAAACGAGGCAATCGCCCTCGCGAACGACAGCCGATACGCCCTGAACGCCACGGTGTGGGGTCCGACCCCCGACGCGATCGACGTCGCCCGGAAGATCAGATCGGGAACCGTGGCGGTCAACGGCGGCGGCCCGATGCGACCCGACGCGCCGTGGGGCGGCCCCGGCTACAGCGGCATCGGCCGCGAGGGCGGCGAAGAGGGGCTGCGCGAGTTCTTCGAAGTCAAACACGTGCAATGGCCGCTGTGAAGTCTCCGCAAAACACGCCTCGACGTACGTCCCACCGATCGGCTCGGCAAGTAGATTTACCAGAGTGATACTCACCCCAGGCCAGCAGTTCTACCGACACGGACTCCGCAGGATGACGGGGCGGGACATCGACGAAGGGCATCGCGCCGCGACCACCCTCGAGCTCTTCTTCGATCTCACCTTCGTGACTGCTTTCGGGGTCGCCGCCGCACAGTTCGCGCACGGCGTCGCGGCTGGTCACGTCGTCCCGGCCACCATAGCCTTCGCCATCTCACTACTGGCGATCGTGTGGGCATGGACCGGCTATTCGTGGTTCGCGTCGGCTTTCGACAACGACGACTGGTTGTTCCGCGTGTTGACCCTGGTCCAGATGCTCGGCGTGATCATCGTAGCCATCGGCATCCCCGCACTATTCACGTCGATCGAGGACGGCGGTGAACTCGTCGGCGAGGTCATGGTCGTCGGCTACGTGATCATGCGCGTCGCGGTCGTCGCACAGTGGTGTCGGGTGCTGGTCGACGACCCGCGCTACCGCGGACTGGCACTGGGCAACATCGTGAGCGTCAGTGTCGCGCAAGTCGGCTGGGTGGTCTTCATCATCGCGCCGATCTCCTTGCATACCGCCCTGCCGATACTGTGTGTCCTGTGGCTGATCGATCTGAGCGGACCCGCGATCACCGAAGTGCGGAGTCGACGGCGCGGGATCGGGTCTCCATGGCATCCGCACCACATCGCGGAGCGCTACAGTCTGCTGGCGATCATCGCGATCGGTGAGACCATCACCGGAACACTCGCCTCGGCACAGGAGATCTCGTCGGCCCAGGGCTGGTCGTTGTCGACCGTCGTGATCGTGGGCGCGGGCGCGTTGGTGTCGTTCTCGCTCTGGTGGGCGTACTTTCTCCTCCCGTCAGCGCCGATCTTGGCGGTGCGCCGCGACAAAGTACTTCCGTGGGCGTACGGCCATGCCATCGTCTACGCCTCCATTACCGCGGTCGGCGCAGGCGTGCATGTACTCGGCTACGTCTTCGACCATGAGTTTCACGTGAGCACCTTCACCGCGGTGACCACCGTGGCGGTGCCCGTGCTGATCTTCCTCGTCGCGATCTTCGTCCTGCACGCCTGGCTGGTCGGAGCCGTGCCGCGCGATATCGGCCATGTCGTCGCATTCGCCGCGCCACTGTGCGCCATGGCGATGGGCTACTTCGATCTTCCGCTGTGGGCGTGCGTTCTCGTCGTGCTTGCGTCTCCACTGTCGGTGGTCTTCTCCTACGAATTGTGGGAGTGGCGGACACTGGCGGCGCAACTCGATGCGGCGCTCGATCGCGCACACTGAGGCATTGGTTGCGGGACTCGGTTACGACGTCCCGCGGCGTAGCGAGTGTCAAGAATGTTGGACAGTCCGGGCGCAGTGCATCCTGCAACGCTTCTGGGTACTGCCCGCCGGCAACCTACGCCGCGATCGGGCCACCTATGTCAACACCCATACGGTGGCATCGGACGGCAAGATCATCACCATGGCACCGGGCAGGTAGTCCTCAGGCCATCGCGAGTGCTCGCATCTTGTTGTACAGCGTCGAGCGACTGACACCGAGCGCGCGGGCGGCACGTACCTTGTTACCGCCCGCCGCGTCGATCGCAGCCGAGATCAGTTCTCGTTCCGCCTGCTGCACAGGCGAATTCGGGACTGCCACCTGCCGATGGCTCGGTGGCAGGTCGGCCGGGATGATGTCCCCCACCGAGCGCACCCGTACCAATCCCTCGATGACGCGCCGCAGTTCGGTCAGGTTGCCCGGCCACCGTTGAGCCGACAACACCCGCAACGTCTCCGCGGTGAGTCGACTCGTGTTGCTCGACGCGATCTGCGCAAGCATCTGCTGCGCCAAGTGCGGTATCTCGTGGGGGCGATTGCGCAGCGGCACCAGATCTTCGCGGGCGACACACTGGGCCAAGATGGGTGCGATGTCATCGGCGAGGCGATCGCTGCCCGACGCCGTGAGCACCACCCGACGCTCCGACGTCGCCAGCGCCTTGGCCACCGCCGCGGTGACCAACGGCGGCAGCAGGTGTACGTTTTCGACGATGAGCCCCGGTGCCGACGCGGCCAGCATGTCCCGGATCGCGGTGCACCACGCCTGTTCACCATGCCAGGCGACGTCTGCGGCGTCGATTGTCGCAGCGTCTGCGCCGGCCTGCCGACGCGCGAAAGTCTTTCGCCCCGAACCTGTCTCGCCGACGACGAGCAGCGGCGTATCGAGCTGTCGGCCCGCCGCCAGAGCGCCCGACGACTCCGGCGAGGTGATCAGATCCACCAGCACGGCATCGGCGTCGTCGACCGCCGTACACCGCAGGTCCAGCGACCGACCCGACGCCAGCGTCACACGTTGTTCGACGTCGCGGCCGGCCGGTCGCGACGTCGAACGCACCTCGTCGGCGACGGCGCGAAGCACGGCATGGTCGGCGGTATCGAGCAGGTCGAGCGCCGCGGGAGTGGCGAGGACGAGGTTGTCCGCGACCAAGACGACGGGCCGTCGTCTGCCACGCCCAGATGCCGCGTGAAATGTGGCGACCAGTCGGCGGTGGGAGTCCGCCGCGGATTCTGCCAACCGCGCCTCGATGTCAGCGACCAGCTGCTTGACGACGACCCCGAACAACCCGTGCTGTTCGGAGATGCCACCGATGTTCATCACACCCTCGACACGTTTGGTCACCGGATTGACGATGGGATGGCCGTAGCAGGTGAAGTCGCGAAACGCGGTCATATAGTGGTCGGCGCCGTACATCAGCAGGCCCCTGCGGATCTCCAGCGGTGTACCGATCGCGTTTGCGCCAACGACGTCTTCACCCAGCCGGGTGCCGGGTACAATACCCAACTCCCCCAGCCCATCTCGTAAGCGCTTCTCTTCGAATCGGGTATGCAGGACGCGCGCGTCATGGTCGGCCAGCACCAGTCCGAGTTGCGTGTCGGCAAGATCTTGGGCCGCTCGGTTCAGGACCGGACGCGCGGCGCGCAGCAGACGGCTCGACGCTGCGTCGAACGACTCGCAGGGCGTCGGGAGAACCGATTCGTCGACGCGGTTGAGTCGCGACCGCGTCCACGCGGCTCCGATCGCGACATCACGCACGCTGGGAGCCGGGGCTCGTCGCACCTCTATCGCAGGACGTGTCAGCACGTCGTCCATCTGCATCACCTCGCCAAACACGTGAGAACCGGCCGGAGACGCCAGCCGTGGCTCAGTATGCCACAGCTCACAATATATAATGTGCAGATTGTGCGATCCCGCACTTTGATAGCCATCGGCAGCTACCGAGGTTTAGGTGTTGTCGTTATCCATGACTGCCAACGTCCACTTCGTTTCGTTGACGCATACCTCGTGTTGAGGGTGCGGTGAGTGTGATCCGCCGGGCAGAATGCGCTGGGGCTGATTGGAAACTGCCTGCTCAGCGGTGACGGGGTGAATGTCCCCCCCGGCGCCGGTGACGGGGCAGAGTGCAATCGGCCGCCCGGGCCAGCGGGCGGCGATACCGCACTGTTCAACTGCGACATTCCGCTGGTGGTGGTGGTGTCGCGTCCAGTTTCCGGTAGCGATGCGATGGCAGTGTCGGGGCGGTCACCGGGGTGAATCGATTCGTTGTCACTGCTGGGGCGGTTGAGGGTTGTATGGATGCTGCAGTCGGGATTGTCAGGTGAGCGTTCCGCGGTGTCGGTGTCGGTCAATCGCGGTGTCGGTCGCAAGACCATGGCACCGCGGGTAGTGGTGGGCGCCTTCGGCGGTCCGGCGTGCGTCGGACACTGCCGACGCGATGCTGCTGCGGCAGCGCAACAAGACGGCGGCTCGATGCTCGCCTCGTCTATTCTTCGTGTGCTAATCGTTCGCACTGCGGTGGCCGATGTCCCACTGCGGTAACCGAATTCGCGCCACCGTAACCCCTTCCCGCTGCGGTGGTTTACGTCCGCGGGAACGAGTTACCGCCGCGGGAGTTCGACTACCGCCGCGCAAACGCATTGCGCGCAACCCGCTTCGCCACTTCCTGCTGGTTGAGCGAGGCGAAGCCGAGTCGAAACCACTGTGACGCTGCGGGATTCGTCATTGCTCGGCGGATGGGGTTTCGACTCGCTCCGCTCGCTCAACCTGGATCCACCGATGACACCCGCTCCGCTGGTTGAGCCGGACGAGCGCCGTGCTGAGCGAGGCGCTATCCGAGTCGAAGTAGCGCTAGCCGCGTCCGTGTCGAAACCTCTCAGCCACAACGACTTTCGATGATGCGCGCCAATATCGTCGATGACACCCGGCAAGTGACGCGTGTCCACCCCTTCTCGCCGCACCTGCTCGGCTTGGGTGCACACCCCTCGATGTTCGATACCATCACAGTTCGACAAGTGCGCTACCATCAAATGCATTGTGGTACAGAGGTTTCGACACGCTCGTCGCTAGCGCTCCTCGCGGCTCAACCAGCAGATGGAGTGCCCCCAACCGGTGAAACCAGGCTCAACCGGCAGAGCAACGCAACGCCATACAACTCTTTAAGTGCGATACCACTGGTGCACAAGAGACGCGAGTCCATCTCAACCCGTGCCCCGGCACGAGCGACGAACCGTACCTCCGATATTGCGACCACGGCCACGGTCGAACGCCCGCGGGCAGTTCCGACCGTTTAGCCACGGACACCCCCACTACGCGGTCACGAACACGCCCGTCGCGCCGTCGGAGAACACCACACCGGTGTCGACCGCGGGCCAGCCGGTCGGCGCGAGCCGTCCACCTGGTTCCACCCGGTACGTGAACACCTTCTCCGTACCGGACACCGTCAACGTGTCAATCACGTAGAGCCACTTGCCATCCGGGCTCAGCACGACACGGCCCGGGAAGTGACCGGCAGGGCTTGGCGCGTCGGCCGACGGCAACGCTGTCAGCGTTCCATCACCGCCGATGCGGAAGCCGCTGACTCCGGGGCCACCGGTTTGCGGCAGGTACAGATACCTGCTGTCTGCGCTGATGGCCATCCCGTGGGGCAGCACTTTTGTCGCAACCGTTCCGATCGACCGCAGCGTGCCGTCGGACGCGATGGACCACCCGGAGATGTCGTTGGTGCCCTCGTTGGTGATGTACAGGAACCGGCCGTCGGGCGTAACCGAAGGCAATGCCGGACGGTCGCCGGTGCGCATCGTCGGTCCCACCGGGTGCAGCGAGCCGTCGGATCCGACGCGGAAGGAGTTCATCGTCGCGCCGATGAAGCTCGGCGCGAAGACGAAGCGGCCGTCGGGCGACACCGTCGGGATCGACAGGCCGCTCGTCGCACCGGGAATCGACGTCTCACCCGTTGCGCGCAGCGATCCGTCGGGCGCGATGAGGTAGCTGGTGATCGCGTTGGTGACGCCGCCCGAGGTGACGAACAGACGGCGTCCGTCCGGGCTCACCACCGCCCCGACGACGGGCTTACCCGGCACGATCCGGGTATGTGGCAGCCGCGTCAGCGTCCCGCTGCCGGACAGCCGCCACCCTTGAAGCGTTCCCGAAATGGTATGTGCGACATAGACATAGCGTCCCCTCGGGCTGACAGCGACGGCCAACGTGCCGGCCTCGATCGGCATCGGCGCACCGACCCGCGACAACCGACCGTTCTGCTCACGCAGAACCGAAAGAGCTCCCGACCCAGTTCCGCCCACCAGCAGGAAGGCCGGATCGGACGGTGGCGGCGCTGCCGCCGCCGGCGCTCCGGCGAGGAGAACCAGCGACGCTGCCACCAGCGCCGTCACCGTGACCCGACGTTTCGCCCGTTGTCGTACTCGCCCCTGCTTCATGCACGTCCCTTCCCTGCCAATGGTCGTCAACGCCGAACGGATCAGGGTTGCACACCCATCTCGGGACCGATGTACTCCTTCACGCGAATCGCCTTGCCGTCCTTGGCTTCCACCAGCTGAATCAAATGAAGCTTCATCATCTGACCGCCCATCGACACCTCGGTGGAGCACTCGTTGAAGAAGCCCTTCTCGGTGAAGGTGATTCCCTCGGGCACGAAGGTCGGGACGACGCCGTCCGTGGATCGCTCGTAGACGGCAGCGACAGCTTGGGGCACGGAGACCCACAGGTCATCGGCACTGTGCCAGACGAGGCAGTCCTCGGTCGCGATCTCGATGAACAAATCGATGTCGGACAGTGCCTTGACCCAGTTGTCCGCGAGTTCCGCGGTGGCTTTGTCGAGTGTGAAGCTCATGTTGATTCCTTTCGGTCGGGTGTATCCCTCCTCATGAATCGTGCTCGGAATCAACACCCGTGCCTGTCCAGATTCTTGGACATTCTCAGTCGGGGCGGCCAACCTTCGCCGGGCGTACCCGCGCGATCATGTCGGCGACGCCGGCGACGTGTTCGAGGTCGAAGACCGCGTCGATGACGTGGTCGGCGTCGGCCGCACTGAGCACACCGTCGACGTTGTGGCGGAACTTGGCGATCAGCTCATCGTCGGTCAGGTACGTCTCCGGGTCGGGCGACAGGACGCCCTTCGGATATTGCCGATCGCCGGTGAAGGTCGTACCGCGGGCAGTCAGTTCGAGGCGGGTGGTGCGAGCTGACGGATCGGCCGCGAGCGCCTGCGCGAAGTCGGGATGAGCGTGGAAAGTCGATCGCGTCATCAGGTCGAGTACCGATCGGTCGTGCACCGCGTGGTCGGTCTGCCAGTCCTTCCCGGGCGCAATCCGATGCGCCGCCAGAGCCAGTCCATGGGTCATCGAGAACTGTGCGTCGCGGGGATTGCGAATGTCTTCGTTCACCCAGACGGGTTGCATCACGAAGCTCTCGCCCCACGCGTCGATGGAGTCGATCTCGTGCGGGGCGATGTCGTTCTCGGTCACGATCTCGATCAGTGCGTCGAACAGACCGTGCATGACGCGGCAGTGCGGGTAGGGCTTGAACGCCTGGAACTGGGTGAACGTCCATTCCTCGCCCAGGTCGGCGGTGATCGGCGCGGGCTCCCAGCGTGTGGTGCCGATGAAGCGGGGAAAGCCGAATTCGCGGTCGTCGAGCATCTGGCGATCACCGGTGTGGCCGAGCTCGGCCATCGCCGCGGCGGTCACCGTGGACAGCGCCAGCCCGCCGGCGAGTTGGTATTTGATCGTGGTCGACGGCGCGTGCATCATCCAGGCCCGCTGCGTGTTGGTCGGCATCGTCGATCCCATGATGCCGAGGGCATCGGCCATCGTGTCGACCGAAAAGCCTTTCACCACACCGATTCCGGCGGTCCCGCCGAACAGCGTGCTGCTGTAGCCGATGACCTTCGGAATCGTCACAACGCCGTCTTTGATGTCGCGGAGATAGTCGGTCGCCTTGCCGATCCGGAACGACATCTCGTGCGCGACGGCGATCGCCGCCAGCAACCGCTCGCCGGAGACGTTCGAGGCTTCCGCCGTCGCCAGCGTGCCCGGGACAACGTAGGGCGTCACATGTCCCGGCGGCAGAACGGCGTCCTGATCCAGAGCGTTGACCAACTCGGCGTTGGCGAATGCGGCGCCGCCCACCGACGTCGACCGCGACGTTCCCAGGATCGACGCCGGTCCCCGCTCCCCGCCGAGTTGTTGACCGAATGCGACGCCGCGCTGTGCCGCGACGTCGTCGAGCGATGCGACCGCACATCCGAGAGTGTCGAGCAGGATTCGTTTCGATTCGGACACTACCGCGTCCGGCAGCGCGTCCAGCGTCGTCTGGGAGGCGAACTCGGCCAGTCGCTCCACGATTGTCGGCATCAGTTGACCCCTTGCTTGTCGAAGTATCTCTCAGTCTGTACTCGACGGGGCGTTAGGCACATCTGCCGTAGGTCGTACTTTTATCCGCCGATGGGCAGATGCCGATTCACGTTTCGAAAGCGCTGACATAGAGTCGACGCGGTGCGCGGACAGGATCCCAGCACGCGGTGAGGTAGTTCCCATTTCGCTGCACGGTCGAGGTGAGCAGCGTCGGCGTGCGGGGCGGACCGTGCTGCCCTACTGACCGCAGCGACACCTCGGTCGGCACCGGAGTCGGAGCGGGCAGGCCGGAGTCGTGAACGATCCGCGCCAACCGCTGCGGTGATGACGTGTCGACGACGAGGTAGGCGCCCGGATCGCGAAACGCGCTGGTGTACTCCCCGTAGTCGACGTGATCATCGTCGGCCAACGCCAGACCCAGGGCGCGGGCCAGACTCCGCGCAGCATCCACGGATTCGTAGGTATGTACTGACATTCCGCGGTCGAAAGATCTCAGAGCGTACCAACCCAGCGCCACCGGTCCGGCCAGTAAACCGATGACCATCACCAGTATGAGCAGCATTCGGGCCGGAGTTCGGTGATCGGGCTCCTCGCTCACCGACTGTGCCACCGGCCTCGATCTCGGCGGCAGGCTGGGGCATTCGACGTAGTCATCTGTCCAGACTGCCTGATATGGTCGATCGATGTCCGAATTCCGCAAAGGCATATGACGCCGGCACGCGAAAGTGCGAGCACTCGCACGCTGACCGTCCTCGTCGACCGGCTCGCCGTCGAAGACGGCCAGATCGAACCGCCCGCCGTCGGCGAGGTGACGTCGTTTCCACTGCTGTTCGTCGAAACATCTGCGGGACAACCTGATTCGACGACGGTACGCGCGACACTCGAACCCGACGGACGCGATCCCATACAGCGCGAGACGTCGTGGTGGTGGCGCGGACTGCTCCGCGGCGACGGCTGGACCGCGACCTGGTATGGACCCCGGCCGCGGACCGGGCGGGTGGAGGTGACGGGCCAGTTCACGGGCGTGATCGGTATCGACTCCTCCGGTAGCGTGCGGGGACGCGTGACGAAGGTCGACGTCGCCATCGAGTACTGGAATCGGGTCGACACCCGCGAGCGCTGGGCTTCGATTCCCAATCGACGCGACTACCGCAGCGTGCAACGGTCACCTCGCTTCTTCGACGACGAACGCCACGACGACGCCCCGCCCAGTCCGGCGCGCGCCGAGATCGGCGTGCTCATCACGCTCGATCTCGACGACGTTCCCGAACTACCGCTGCGCAGAGACTTCGTCACGGGCTCGGTGTCCGCGGTCCAGACGCGTATCTGGGTCGTCGACCGAGCGCTTCCCGCGGTCGCATGCATCGACGGAAATGCCACGCCCACAATGCATCTGCTACCAGCGCCGGTAACCTACGGCCGACGCGTATGGGCGACGCCGACCGGATGCTGGGTCGGCGGCTCCGACGGTACCTTTCGAGTCGACCTCGACGCTCGGATCGGCCGTCGAGTGAGTGACATCGGCACCACCGTCTGCGCCGTCAATGGTGAGTGGCTCCTCGCGTGTACTGCGACCGGTCCCTGGCAGATCCACACGCCGCGGGGCGACGCCCTACCCGTCGAACCCCCGGATGGCACACCCGTCAGCGCGGTCGCCGACGCCGAGGGCATCGTCGTGTTGCTCGAGGTGCGCAACGCCAGTCGACGTCGCCTGAGGTTGATCCGGGTCGACCCGGCCGGCGTATGCACTGCGGGCCCGGTCCTGGACACCCCGCATCGCTCGATCGGGATTACACAACTCCTCGGCAATCCGTTGACACTCGCCCACCAAGACGGATTCAGCTCGGTCACAACCGATCTCGACATCGGTACCACCAGGTCCGTGCCACGCTCGTTCTTCGGTGCCGGAACCGTCGGCGAGTACATCTGGATCATCGGCCATCCGCCCACTCGGTGCGGTCGAACCTGGTGGCCGCTGGCGGGACCGGTCGAGTACGACCTGAGCCGAGGCAAGTTCTGGCTGGTCACGATTCTCGATCGGGCACGCTTGCAGCCAGTTCATGTGGCTCCGGTCCTGTCGTCGGGCCCGTCGGTGACCGTGGATGCGTCGGGCACGATCTGGCTCGCATCAGCGGGCGAACTCGTACGGATCTCCGACATGGGCGGCTCGATGCAGTGGCCCGACACGGTCGACGTCGTCGTACCCGAGCCGTGAACCGCTATCCGGCGGCGACGAAGTAGGGCACCACCTCGTCCTGCTCGCCTTCGCCCGACTTCTCGAACCGCACCTCGACCGGGCGGCCCGTCAAGTCGTGATCGGGGTCGACGCCGCGCAGTTCGGCCCACCACCACGGCCCTTCGGTCAGCGCCACGATGCCCACTACGACTTGCCGTTCGGTGCCGCTGCCGGCCGACTTCGCGTGCGGGACCGACCACGACACGATGGTCGCCGTCCCCGCTGCCGCCACCTGTTTGTATCGGTCGGGGTCTCGCCCGGCACCATTGCGGGGATCGAGATAGTCGCCGGTCTGCAGGTCGCGGATCAGCGGGAACTCACCCCGCGCGGTCGCGGTGAAGAAGTCGTCGGACGCCGCGTCTCGACGTACGGGAAACAATGCCATGATGATTCTCCTTCAGACGGTCCCGAGGACCAATGTCGCATGATGGTCGAGGGTGCCGCCGTTGCCTGACACCATCGCTCGATCATGTCGGGCCACTTGGCGTTCACCCGCCTGGCCACGTACTTGGATGACGGCTTCCGACAGCGGGGTCATCCCCCACAGGTAGTAGCCCGACAATTCTCCGCCGCCGGTGTTCATCGCGAAACTGCCGCCCGGGCCGAGCCGCCCGGCCTCGGCGAGGAACGGTCCACCCTCGCCCTTCGCGCAGAAACCGTAGTCCTCGACGGTGATCATCGCCGTGAATGTGTAGCAGTCATAGATCTCGACGAGGTCGATCTCGTCGACACTCGTGTCCGCCATGCGCAGCGCGGCCGGCCCCGATCGCGCCGCACCGCTGACCAGCCCGAAGTCGTCGTTGCGCATCACCGGACGTCCCGGGTGCGACTGCGCCCAGCCGAGTACCTCAACCGGCGGCTGGGCCAGCGCCTGCGCCCGCTCCAGCGACGTGATCACCAGTGCCACAGCGCCATTGGAGACCAAGCAGCAGTCATAGAGGTGAAAAGGCTCGACGATCCACCGCGACGCGTGATAGTCCGCCAGCGTGATCGGAGTTCTCAACTGCGCCAACGGATTCAGTGCGGCCCACTCGCGCTGGGCGACTGCGATCGCGCCGAAATGATCGTTGGTGGTGCCGTAGGCTGCCATGTGCCGCTGCGCGGCCAGCGCATAATGCGTGTTCTGACTGGTGATTCCGCTGGTCGCCATCAGGCCCCACCACCCCGACGGCGCCTTGCTCGACGACGCGCGATACACCGCGCCCGACCCGACATTCTCCTTCAACGGATCATCGGCCCAGACGATCGCGATGGTCTGGGCCATCCCCGACTGCACGGCCATCGCGGCGTATTGGACCATCTGGGCCGCGGTGGATCCGAAGGCCTGCATCGACGTCAGCAGATTGAGGTCGGTGAGTCCCATCTTCGCGGCGAGGCTCACGTTGACCCCCGACCCGATGCCACTGGACACGATGAGCCCGTCGACGTCGCTCAGGGCCAGCCCGGCGTCGGCGACGGCGTTGTGCACGGCGATCGATGCGAAGTCACTCGCCTTGTGGCCGTACACTTTTCCGATCTCGCTCATACCGAGGCCGGCGATGGCGGCGCGTTCTGTCATCATGATCATCAGCCTTTCACAGCGGGTTTCGCCGCCTGCACATCGTCTTCGAGAACCGAGAGTTCGATCAATCGCGCGATCTCGTCGTCGGTCGAGCCCAACACGTCGCGCAACACGCCACGGGTGTGTTCGGCGATCAGCGGAGCGGGCTGCAGCAGCGGTGGGCGCAGGTTCTGCGTCCGCGCCTCGCCGAGATTGGTGATCAATCCGCCGGCGAGTTGCGGTTGGATCAATTCCCCGAACACACCCCGGCCGCGTAGATGCGGGTCCGCTTCGATGTCGGGGATGCGCATCATCGGTCCCGCAGGCACGCCGGCGGCCTGCAAGTGCGCTGCGGCGTCGAACGGAGTTCGGGTACTCGTCCACTCCGACAACACCTTTCGCAGTTCGGCGCGATTCTCCCAGCGAGACTGCGCGGTGGCATAACGCGGGTCGGCACGCATCTCGGATCGACCGATCAGCGATGCGACGGCCGCGAACTGATCGTCGCCGACCGCGTCGACGACAAGCCATTCGTCGGTTCCCGCGGCTGGATACAGGCCCCGGAACGCATCGATACCGCGGTCGTTTCCTTCCGGGCGCAGTTCCCGCTCGGCGTCGAGCGATTGGGCGAGTAGATGATCGGCCATCGCTGCGAAGATCGCGTCGACCTGTGCGGTGCTGACCCGACCACCACGACCCGTGCGGTCGCGGCGCATGAGCAGCGCGACGATCGCGGACGCGTTGAGGCGGGCGACGAGATGGTCGGGGAAGACGGTGATCGCGTCGCTGTAACCGTCGGATTCGCCCGGGTAGGACCACAGCCCGGACAGTCCCGCACTCGCGCGGACCAGTGGACCGTAGCCGAGACGCCGACTCCACGGGCCATGATTGCCGAACGCGCTCGACTCGGACAGGATGATGCCCGGATTGAGGTCGAGCAGCGCGTCCATGTCGAAGCCGAGTTTGGCGAGCGTCCCGGGCTTGAAATTCGTCAGCACGACGTCGGAGGTGCGGACCAGATCGGCGAAGATTCGGCGGCCCTCGTCGCTACGAAGATTGAGCCCCAGGCTCTTTCGATTGCGGAAGCCCCAACTCGCGCTCTCGGTGATCGGTGCGTGGCGGGGTATCACCCGCGACCCGTCCGGGAACGCCGACGATTCGATCTTGATCACCTCCGCGCCGTAGTCGCCGAACAGCCGGCCGAGTTCGGCGCCGACGACGATCACCCCGAGGTCGAGGACCCGCAGCCCGTCGAAGGGGCGTCGACCGGGCCGCGCGTCGTCGGCGATCGGGACACCGGTGCGACTGTTCGACGCCGAGCCCGCCCCGAGCTCCGGCGCCCCGGCCTTGGCGCCGATGCGGGTGTCGTCGATCTCGTACCAACCCGAGTGCCGCAGTGCCGGCTGGTCGCCGACGGTGCACGGTTCGAACGACCCGTTTTCACTGAATGCCCGCTGCGCCAGCACTTCTCGCGACGACGCCAGGCCCGCCGTCGGGACGCCGAACCGCTGCCCCTGTTCGACGGCGTCGTCGACGGACAGAGTCGCGAACATCGCGGCGATCGCCGGGTACAGGCGATCTTTGGCCCGGTAGCGGCTGGTCACCTTGTCGAACTCGGGGTCGGCGAATTCCGGTGGGCTGCCGAGCCATTCGAACATCCCGCGCCACTGGCGACGGGACAGAACGCAGATGCGCACCATGCCGTCGACGGCGGCGAACATCGGGTAGTAGTGGCGGGCGTCGGGCCGGCCGCGCGGCAGGTCGGTGAGGGCGACACCCGCACGGGCGCTGCCGCTGACACCGAAGACCGGGTCCAGAATCTGCAGGAGACCCTCGGACACCGAGAAGTCGGCGACGTCGCCGACACCGGTGGCCCGGACGTGGGCCAGCTCCAACATGGCCGTCCAGACCGCTTGCACAGCAGCCGACTCGTAGAGCAGCAACTCCGGCGGCAGCAGCGGCTCCTCGACGTCGGGCAGCCCCGAGCGGGAAAGCACCGTGCTCACTGCGGCGTGCACATCCGGCGTCGCAGACCAGCCGGCGCGGTCGCCGAACGACCCGAAATCGCTGATGTCGAGGACGACGAGCAGCGGATTGCGTTCGCGCAGCGTCGACGACGCGAGGTCGGCGTGGGCGACGCCGTCGCGGATGACGAGGTCGGCGTCGGCGGCCAAGTCGCGCAGCGTCCGGCGTCCGTCGGCGGTCGTCAGATCGACGACGATGCTCTGTTTGCCCGCGTTGCGCAGGTCGAAGGTGAGGCTCCGATCGCCGTGCAGCACACCGGCGCTGCGGGCGGGTGAGCCGGTCGGTGGTTCGATGCGCAGTACCTCCGCGCCCAGATCGGACAGAATGCGCCCGACGGTCTGCATCGGGCCGTCGACGGCGTCGATGACCCGGATGCCGGTCAGTGGACGGTCGATCGACGGCCGATCTGCTGGCGGCCGATCTGCTGACGGCTCAGTCGGCGACATGAGCTGCTCCCTTCACGCGTGGACTCCCCTCCACTGTGCTGGCGCGACGCCCGTCGCGTACAGCGCAAAGTCGGGCAGCGGCGTCGTGCCGTTTTCGTCCGCGGTAGGTGCCAATATGCGCAAAGTGTCGGTGGTCGCACCGCAGCGAACCGCGATTCCACCTGCCGATTAGACTCAGCCGGTGGAGTTTTCGCAGTTGAGGGCATTCGTCGCGGTGTCGCGGGAGGGCACGATCACCGCTGCCGCAGAGAAGCTGCGCATTACTCCGTCGCCGTTGAGCCGCACGATCCGTGAACTGGAACGGGGACTCGGGCGTGACTTGTTCGAGCGCAAGTACCACCGATTCGAGCGCACCTCGTTCGGTGACGAATTCCTCCCGCTCGCGGTGGAGATGCTCGCGCAGGCCGAGCACGCGCAGCGATTCGCCGACGGACGCGACCAGCCGCGACTACGCATCGGCGGCACCCCGTGGACGTCGACCGTGCTGACCCAACGCTTCACCGACGCGGCGGGCGACCACGGCGCCGACCCGGAATTCGTCTCGGAGTCGTCGTCGGTCCTGATCGACGCGATGCGCCACGGTGAGCTCGACCTCGCTCTGGTCCATCTGCCGATCCAGGCGCCGGGATTGCGCACGGTCCCGCTGGCGAGATACCGGTACGCCGTCGCATCGGCCATCGACAGCGGGTTGCCGGACGATCGGCCGTTGGTACTGGCGGATCTGTCCGGCCGCGACCTGTTGACGATGCCGGGCAATCTCCAGCCGGCATTCATCGGCGGTGTCTACGACGCATTGTCGGGTGCCGGCGTCGGATCGGTGGCCGAGGTAGACCTGCGCGACCTCATCGGATTGGAGGCGCGAATGCGTCGAACCGGTGAATTGATGCTCATCGCCGTCGTCAAAGACATGCCGCCCGCGGCGCGTTTCCTCGACGGGAAGAAGATCACCACCCACCCCATCGCCGAAGGTGAGTTGATTTCCGAGGTGGGGTTGGTGTCGCGGAGCGGGGACTTCCTGCATCGGGACGCGATCGACGGTGTTGTGTCGGCACTCGACGTCGACGCCGGCCCCAGAAATCTGTAGGCGCCCCGAGACACTGGTGGTGCGTCGCGCCTAATGGTATTGATATCTTGCGCACCCCTGCCTCGCCGCATCCTGCTGGTTGAGCGAGGCGAAGCCGAGTCGAAACCACTGTGCCGCCGCGGGTTTCGTCATTGCCCGGCCGGTGGGGGTTTCGACTCGCTCCGCTCGCTCAACCGGCAGAGGAACGCAACGTCATACAACTCTTCAAGTGCGACACATTACTAAGAATCGAAGCCCAACCCCATCGCGTCCAGCGTCCGCAAGAACGCATTCCGGTTGCCTTCGCGATGGTCGGCGCGGTCGAGTGCCCAGCGGGTGAGATTGATCCCGGCGGCGGCGGCCGGTTCCGGCGGGAAGGGCAGCGGGCGCTTGCGCACCATCTGCAGTTCGGTGCGCGGCGTCGACGTTCCCGACAGCAGGTCGAGCAGTACCTCGGCGGCGAACCGTGTTGCGCCGACGCCCAATCCGGTGAATCCCGCCGCGTAGGCAACCCGGCCCCTGCGTGCCAGGCCGTAGAACGCGGCGAACTGCGTGCAGGTGTCGATGGCGCCGGCCCACCGATGACTGACGGTCACGCCCTCCAGCTGCGGGAACGTCGCGAGTAGGTGCGACGCCAGGGTCGTGAACGTCTCCGGTCGGTCCTCGCGCGCGGCGCTCAGCTTCTTGCCGAAGTGGTAGACGGCGTCGTAGCCGCCGTAGAGAATCCGATTGTCTGCCGTCAGCCGCGAGTAGTGGAACTGGTTTGCCATGTCGGCCAGGCCCTGCCTGCCCTCCCACCCGATGGAGGCCAGCTGCTCCTGCGACAGCGGCTCGGTCATCAGGACGTAGTCGTAGACGGGGACCGTCATCAGCCGGTTCTGCCAGAGCAGCGAACGGAAGACGTTGGTGGCCAACACGACTCGGTCGGTCGTGACGGTCGAGCGATTGGTGACGACCGTGGTGCGTCCCGACGTCGTGCTGTCGAGTCTCGTCACCGCCGAGTGCTCGAAGATCGTCACACCCGATTCGGTGGCGATGCGGGCGAGTTCCTTCGCCAGCCGAGCGGGCTGGACCAGCGCGCACCCGTCCCGGTCCACCGCTCCGCCGAGGAACAACGGGCTGTTGATCATCGACGTGACTTCCGCACGCGACAGCGCGTCGTCGCCGAGCCACGGCAACTGATGCTGCTCGACGGCGGCGGTCAGCGTGCCGGTCCGCTCCCATTGGCACTCGATGCCGAGGTCGCGGACGTCGGCCTCCATCGCGTCCAGGTTCTCCAGACCCATCCGCTCGAGAAGGTCGTATTCGTCGGGCCAGCGTGATCGGCCGTTCTCCTCCCCGTGGGTGATCGACGCTTCGCAGAAGCCGCCGTTGCGGCCCGACGCCGCCCAACCGATGGTCTCCGCCTCGAGCAACACCACGCGCTGCGCGGGGTTTCGGCGTTTGGCGAGTACCGCAGTCCACAGCCCCAGATAGCCGCCGCCGACGACGGTCAGATCGGCGTCGACCGCGGCGTCGAGCGTCGGGTAGTGCTCGCTCACTCCGGCCTCCTCGAGCCAGAACACCGCGTGGCGGCTCGGCTTGAGTGCCGCTTCGACGACGCGGACGTCGGGGGCGTTTCGCTCGTAGGCGGTCTGATGCGGAGCTGTGAAGGTCATGTCTCAATACTCTCCGGTAAAACACCAGCGCGGGACCGGCAATATGTAGGATTGTCGCGTTTCAACTCGACACCTTGTCGGAAAGGACGGGCGATGAGCCAACTCACCCTCGCCGAAGCCTTGACGTTGCCACCGTTTAGACGGGCCTCGCCGCTCGTCGTGGCGAGCAAGTCCGCGCTCGGGCGGCCGATCCGGTGGGCACACGCCACCGAACGCTCCGACGTCGAGGAGTTGCTCCGATCCGGCGACCTGCTGCTCACGATGGGCACCGGGCTGCCCGACGACGACGACACGTCCGCGCTGACCGCGTTCGCGCAGAGCCTCGCCGACGTCGACAGTGCGGGGCTCGTCGTCGAACTGGGTCGCCGTTGGCGGCACGAGTTGCCGCCTGCCCTCGTCGCGGCATGTGAGGCGGCCGATATCCCCCTCGTCGTGCTACGACACGAGACACGCTTCGCCGAGCTGACGCAGGCGATCGGCGAATACGTCGTCGACGCGCAACTGTCGGAGTTGCGCGACGCCCAGCGCGTCCACGAGACATTCACCGAGTTGTCTTTCACGCAGGCGAGCCCCGCCGACATCCTCGCGGCCGTCGAGCGGCTCGCCGACGGGCCGGTGGTCTTGGAGAACGCGCAGCACCGCCCGCTCGACTACCTCGCCGGCGGCGAGGACATGGCCGGGTTCCTCGATCGGTGGCGCACCCGGTCGGCACGCGTGCGCATCGCCGGCCGAACCGGCTGGGACCCGACCAACGGCTGGTTGGTCACGCGGCTGGGCACGGCGGATCAGGTGTGGGGCCGACTGATCATCGGCACCGCGCAACCACCGTCGCAGCGGCTCATCGCGGTGGCCGAACGCGCCGGGGCGGCGCTGGCTCTGCATCGCCTGCACGACCGTGACCGCGACAACGTGATCCGCCGCAAACACCGCGAAACACTGGCCGTCCTGCGCGAGAACCCCCACTCGCACGAGGCCCGCAGCCGCGCCGACCTCGTCGGATTTCCCCTCGACCGGCGACGATTCCTCGGCCTCCTGGTGCGCCCGCAGCGCCCGGCCAGAGCGGGTGAGCGCGTCGTCGACGTGGCGGCGTCGGCGGTGCGGGCGGCGCACACCGCGAAGGTCCCGGCGCTCGTCTGTGAAGTCGACCAGGACATCCAGATCCTGTTGTCGCTGAGCCCCAGCGCCGACGCCGAGGTGACCGCCGACCGGATCGCGACACGGTTACACGCCGCGCACGACGTCGTGATCGCGTCGGGGCGTCCGGTCGCGGACCGGTCCGACATCGCGCAGACCCTGCAGGAAGCCGCTCAAGTGGCCGACGCCGTCCCCGCCGACGCCGCCGCTCTGGTCTATCGGCTCGACGACTTGCACTTGCGCGGACTGCTCTCCCTTTTCGGCGACGACGATCGCATTCGCCTGTTCGCAGACCGTGAGCTGGCCCCGCTGCGCGCCAACAGCACCGACACCACCGACCTGATGTCGGCGTTGCGCGCATTACTGCTCAACCCGGCGGGCAAGACCGCCGCCGCGGCCAGTCTGCACCTGTCGCGGGCCGCGTTCTACGACCGGCTCGCCAAGATCGAGCGGATTCTCGGCGTCGACCTCGACGATCCCGACATCCGGGTTTCCCTGCATGTCGCGCTGGTCGCCGACGACATGCTGGGCGCGGCCGAATAGCCGACCGCGCCCAACACGTCGCGAACCGGGGTGTCAGCTCACGGTCGGAACACCCGAATACCGACGCCGCAGCAACGGATAGGACACGACGCCGAACGCCAGCAATCCGATCCCGATCCAGAACGCCTCCGGCTGTTCGGTGAACGAACTGCTCAGCAGCCATGCCGTGCAGATCGCCGGACCGATCACCAGCAGCGCCAGTCCCCAGTTTCCGCCCGGCACGCGATACGGGCGAGCCATGTCGGGGCGTCGCCGCCGCAAGACGATCAGTGCGACGAACTGCATCAGCAGCGCCGCGAGATTCACCATCACGTCGGCGTTGACGAGCGCCGAGAAGTCCATCGCGCAGAACAGAGCGAAGACGAGACAGCTCACGACGATCGCCCGGGCGGGAGTTCCGTAACGCCGGTGATCGTGGGCCAGCCAGCGTGGCAGATAGCCTTCGCCGGCGAGCACACGCGGTACTCGCGAACCCGACATCAGCAACGACGAGAACAGACCGATCTGCGCGATGACGGCGCCGACGATGATCGCGACCTTGAGCCAATCCCCCGCGAGCAGCGCGCCGACGTCGGCGAAGTCGCCGTCGGCCCACGCTGACGGATCGTCGGCGTGCAGCCCCGATCCGAGCGCGGCGATCATCGGCAGCAGATAGCTGATGGTGATCAGCGGAACGCTGATCCACAGCGCTTTGACATAGGTCTTATGCGGCTTGTCGACTTCACCCAGAATGGTGCTCGGCGATTCCCAGCCGATGTAATTCCAGATGATGATGCCCAATCCCAGACCGAAGGACGACATCACACTCTCATTCGGCATCGTGAACGACGACGCCAACGTCGCGTCGCTGGTCGCGAAATGAATCAACCCGTAGACCGACAGGATGACGAAGGGGGCCAAGACGAGGATCATCAACATCGTCGACATCTCACCGACCAGCCTGGACCCGCGAATGTTCAGATACGCCAATGGAATCATGAACGCGATCGTGACGAGCCAGTGCGCATCGAAGCTGAAAGTCCCGCCCAGCACGCTCAGTCCGACATGTTTTCCCCGTTCGATTCCGGGAATCCAACTCGACAGATAGTCGGCGAACACAATGGGATACAGCGCGGTGTCGAGGAACGTCAGAATCCAATTCCAAATCCCTTGAACGACCGCGGCGCCCTGCCCCAACGCGGCTTTCACCCAGTAGTAGTAGCCGCCTTCGACCGGCATCGCCGAGCCCAGCTCCGCCACCATCAACGCGCACGGGATCGCGAAGACGACCGGCACGATGAGCAGCATGAGCAGCGCCATTCCCGGCCCCGACGCCGAGATACTCGCCTCGAGCCCGTAGGGTCCGCCGGACACGCTGAAGTACAGGATCGCGACCATCGGCAGAGTTCGCAGCTGCTTGCGGACCACTGTGCTCGTGCTGAGGCCATGCGTGGTCCCGGTGTTGCGGGTCTCGGTCGCGGGGATCTGGGTCGCGGGGATCTGGGTCGCGGGGATCTCAGTCATGGGCGCTCATCACGTGCTTGATGCGGGTGTAATCGTCGAAACCGTAGCCCGACAGGTCTTTTCCATAGCCCGATGCTCCGAACCCGCCGTGCGGCATCTCTGAGACGAACGGGAGGTGGGTATTGATCCAGACGCATCCGAAGTCGAGTTCACGGGTCAATCGCTCGGCGGTGTGGTGGTCGCGGGTCCAGATGCTCGCCGCCAGGCCGAACGCGACGCCGTTGGCGTCGGCGATCGCGCTCTCTTCGTCGGTGAACGGCTGTACGGTCAGCACCGGCCCGAACAGTTCTTCCTGCACGATGCGATCGTCCTGATGAACGCCGGTCACGACGGTCGGCGCGAAGAAGAATCCGTCGTCGCCGACGCGGGTGCCGCCCGTTGCGACGATGGCATGGCCGGGCAGCGTCTCGAAGTACGACGCGACCTTCGCGAAGTGCTGTGCATTGTTGAGCGGGCCGTAGTCGGCGGTCTCATCCGACGGCGGGCCGGGGCGCGTCGCGCGCGCCGCGGCGACGAGGAGATCGACCAGTTCGTCGTGCACGCGCTCGTGCACGATCACCCGGGTGGCGGCGGTGCAATCCTGACCGGCGTTGAAGTACGCCGCATTCGCAATGGCCGTCGCGGCCTTGGGCAGGTCAGCGTCGTCGAATACGACGACCGGCGCCTTACCGCCGAGCTCGAGATGCGCACGCTTGAGCGTCTTCGCCGCCGAGAGGGCGACCTCGACTCCGGCCCGGACCGAGCCGGTGATCGCTACCAGCGCGGGCACCGGATGCTCGACGAGCAGTCGGCCGGTCGTCGCGTCGCCGTTGACCACGTTGAACACGCCCGGGGGCAGAATCTCGCCGGCGATCTCGGCGAGCAGCATCGTCGAACGCGGTGTGGTGTCACTGGGTTTGAGCACGATGGTGTTGCCGGCCGCCAGCGCCGGCGCGATCTTCCAGATCGCCATGCAGAACGGATAGTTCCACGGTGTCACCTGCCCGACGACGCCGATCGGTTCGCGCCGGATGCTCGACGTGTGGCCCGGCAGGTACTCACCCTGCGATTTGCCTTCTGACATCCGCGCGGCACCGGCGAAGAAGCGGAGTTGGTCGACGCCCTGGTCGACCTCTTCACTGGCGATGTAGCGGATCGGCTGACCGGTGTCACGGGCCTGGACTGCGGCGATGTCTGATCTGCGAGCCGCCAGGGCGTCGGCGAGGTCGAGCAGGTACTTCTGCCTGCGGCCCGGTGTGAGTCGCTTCCAGTCGGGCAGCGCCCGTGCTGCCGCACGGTAGGCGGCGTCGACCTCGGCGGCGTTCGACACCGGTGACCGCCCGTCGGCCAGGCCGGTCGCCGGGTCGATCAGTTCGATGAAGGTGTCCGTGGCCGACTCGACGAACCGACCGTCGATGAAGTTCATGATCGTCTCGGTCACGACACGTACACCTTGCGCAGCGTCTCGTGGACGGTCCACGTGGTGTGGTCGCCTTCACGCAGTCGTGCGGCGACGCCGGGCCGCAGTTCGAGCACTTCGCCGTCGTCGAAGGTCACGGTCGCCGACCCGGAGAGGATGACGAAGACTTCGTCGACCTCGACGTCGGTCATCACTCCGGGGGTGATCTCCCAGACGCCGACTTCGGCGCCGGCGACTGCGGCGAGCGCCCGGAACCCGGTCGTGGGAGATCCGGTGACCACTTGCGCGGGGTCGACCGGTTCGGCGGGCAGGTCGCTGATGGTGTCGAGTAGATGTTCCATGCAGCAATTGTGAGGTGGGACACTCTGGCACGTGCCCGACGATCTGTCGGTGATCTCGTGCAGTCTCCGACGATCCGTCGGGTGGTCGGTGGTGCTGCACCGGACGCGTTCAACGCACGAAGACGACGCCGAGATCGACGACGATTACGCCAAACCGCCGTCGGGACGATCCGCCGGGTTCGTAGTCTTGACTCGGTATCGCTGTCATATCCACGTCCGTCATCTCCAGTCGATTGAAGGAAATCATGACCACCGACGTCACTGCCGAAGAACTCCAAGCTCTACTCGACGCGCAACGGGCCGCCCAGGCCACCGATCCCATTCCCGACGCCGCAACCCGCATCGACCGGATCGACCGCTTCGTCGCCGCCGTCCTCGAACATGCGAGCGAATTGGCCGATGCGCTCAACAACGACTTCGGGAGTCGTCCGCAGACCACGACCCTGGAGACCGACATCCTGTCGGCGCTGCCCAGCATCAACGACGTCAAAGCCAACGTCGAGGCCTGGATGGCGCCCGTCGAGCTGCCCGCCGGGATGGAAGGCGGCGTACCCGCGGCGATCCAGAACCGCCCCAAGGGTGTCGTGGGGATCATCGGCCCGTGGAACTTCCCGATCCTGCTGGTATTCAAACCCACGGTCGAGGCGCTCGCGGCGGGCAACCGCGTGATGATCAAGTTCTCCGACATCACCCCCGAGACCGGCGAGGTGTTCGCGCGGGCGGTCGCCACCCGGATGAACCCCGACGAAGTCGTCGTCGTGAACGGCGGATTGGCCACCGCGACGGCCTTTTCCAACCTGCGATTCGACCACATCTTCTTCACCGGGTCACCCAAGGTCGGGCGAATCGTCGCCGAGGCCGCCGGCCGGAACCTGGTGCCGGTCACTCTCGAACTCGGCGGAAAGAACCCCGCGGTCGTGGCCCCCGACGCCGACATCGCCGATGCGGCGAACCGCATCGCCGCCGGACGCATGATGAACAACGGGCAGGTGTGTCTGTGCCCCGACTACGCCTTCGTTCCCGAATCCGGCAAGGACGCGTTCATCGACGAGTACCGCAAGGCCGTCTTCACCTACTTCCCCACGTTCATCGACAACCCCGACGTCGTGTCGATCGTCAACGACGCCAACTACGCGCGGGTCACCGGCCTGATCGACGACGCGAAAGCCAAGGGAGCCACCGAGATCGTCATCGTGCCCGACAACGAGCGGGACCGGGTGCCCGACGCCGCCCGGCGTCGCATCCCGCCGACGATGCTGGTCGACACCTCCCCCGACGCCGTGATCAACTCCGAGGAGATCTTCGGACCGGTGCTCGTGCTGCACACCTACGCCGACGTCGACGACGCGATCGGATACGTCGCGCGCGGCGAACATCCGTTGTCGTCGTATTGGTACGGCGCCGACGACGACGCCTTCCAGCGGTTCCTGCTCAACACCAATTCGGGCGCGGTCTCGCGAAATGACACGGCGCTGGCCTACCTCAACGACGCCGCGCCGTTCGGCGGTGTCGGCATGAGCGGATCGGGCGCCTACCACGGCAAGGCCGGGTTCGACACCTTCTCGCATCAACGGGTCATCGCACAGAGCGAGTTGCCCGTCGTGGTCGCGGCGGCACTGATTCCGCCGATCGCGCCCGAACGCGTCGAAGGTGTCGCGGCGATGACCGCGGGGGCCGCCGCGCAGGTGGCGGCGGGTCTGCGTTAGCGGACCCGAAACGCCTGACCCCCAATACCAATCCCCGACGCCGGGGCCCGACTGCAACTCAGCGGGCCTCGGCGAATCCATCATCGCCACGCGACCGATCCACTATCGTGAACCACGGTGGCTATGTCGGCGAATTGGATGCAGACGGCCCGGATCATGCGCCGGATGGGTTTCGGCGCGACCGGACCGCAGATCGATGCGGCCGCCGCGGCGTCGCCCACGCAGATCGTGACCTCGGCGCTCGCGGCTACGCAGGCCGACGACGATCGACGCACGCCGATGCCGGTCTTTCATCCGCCCACACCGGTCCGTCGCGGAGCCGATCTCGACGACCGCAAGAAGCACCAGAAAGCTCTCGCCGCGCAGCAGCGCGCGCTGTCGCGCTGGTGGTTACAACGTTTGGTGCTCGCGAACGACCCGGTCTTCGAACGGCTGACGCTGGTGTGGCACAACCACTTCGCGACATCGGCCGCCAAGGTGACGTCGGCGTCGGCGATGGCTGCCCAGAATGCGACGTTGCGTACGCACTGTCTGGGCGACTTCCGGGACTTCGCCCTCGCGATGCTCGTCGACCCGGCGATGTTGATCTGGCTCGACGGACGGCAGAACACCGCCGCGGCACCCAACGAGAACCTGGCGCGCGAGTTCATGGAATTGTTCGCGCTCGGCCATGACGGCGGATACACCGAGGCCGACGTCCGCGCGGGTGCACGAGCCCTGACCGGTTGGACTCTCACCGGCGGCGGTGCCGCACGCTTTGTGGCGAAACGTCATGACACACAGTCGAAGACGGTGCTGGGGCGCACCGGTGATCTGGACTTGACCGGGTTCTGCGACGCCGTTCTCGGTCACCCGTCGTCGGCGTCGTATGTGGCGGGGCGGCTGTGGCGGGCGTTGGCGTCCGACCGGCCCGCGTCGGCGAAGACGCTCGCCCGACTGGTCGACGCCTACGGATCCGGTCGAGACCTGCGCGCACTGACGACCGCGATCTGGACCGATCCGGAGTTTCTGACCGCGCGGGCGACCGTGGTCAGCGGACCGATCGAGTGGTATGTGGGCGCGTTGCGTGCCATGCGCATCGTCCCCGCCGCGACCGGCCGGTCAGGCACTCCCCACAATCTCGACACCGGCGATGGATATCTGCGCGCCCTCGGGCAACGTCCGTTCTATCCGCCCGACGTCGGCGGGTGGCCGTCCGGGCAGGGCTGGCTGTCGACCGCCGCGGCCACGACCCGATTCGCCATCGCGACCAAGGTGGCCGCCGCCGGTGACGTATCCACGGTGGCGTCGGCCGCACGTGGCTCACGGGTCGACGCTGTCGGCTACCTGCTGGGCATCGGGCACTGGAGCGACTCATCGCTCGGAGCACTCGAACCCCTCGCCGGCAACCCGCGGATGCTGGTCGCCGCAGCCCTCGTGACACCGGAGTACCTCACCTCATGACCACCCTCAATCGACGGCAGCTGCTGCTGGGCGGCGGGCTGATCACCGCCGGAATCGCAGGCGGCGCAATAACTTTCGACGTCCTACGCAACGAAGCAGTCAGCCGGCCGCTGGCCGCCGGAGCGGGCACGCTGGTGATCGTGACGCTCTACGGCGGCAACGACGGTCTCTCGACGGTGGTGCCGTATGCCGACAACGCCTACCACGACGCCCGACCGGAACTGGCCTTCACCGCCGACGAGGTCTACCATCTCGACGACCACTACGGCCTCAATCCCGGGATGACCGGCCTCATCGAGCGGTGGCGCGACGGTGAATTCGCGATCATCCGCGGCGTCGGCTACCCCAAACCCGACCATTCGCACTTTCGGTCGATGGACATCTGGCAGACCGCGAGTCCGGAGTCGGCGTCGTCGACCGGCTGGGTCGGTCGGTGGCTCGACGCGACCGGCGACGATCCGGTGCGCGCACTATGCATCGGATCGACGGTCCCGCAGCTGGCCATCGGCAATCGCGCGAGTGCCGCGGTACTCGCGACGTCGGGTGTCACGGCGTCGACGCTCGCGACCAAGGTGGGGCCCTTGACCGTTCCGGACAACCACGACACCGCCGCGATGGCAGCCGTACGGTCGTCGTATCGGGCGTCGAAGACCGTCACGACGACCTTCGCCCATCTCTCCGACGGTGGCTCGACCGCCGGTACCGACGACGGCCCCGGCGGATCAACCGGTGACACCACCGATCTCGGCAACAACAAACTCGCGGCCCAGCTCGACGTCGTGGCCCGGTGCATCACGATCGGCGCGCCGACGCGGGTCTACTCGGTGTTCCTCGGCGGCTTCGACACCCACGCCGACGAGAAGGGCACGCAGCGCAAACTCCTCGCCGACGTCGACCAGGCGCTGACCCGGTTCCTCGACGCCATGCACGACGACGACCGCGGTCGGCACACCGTGGTGATGGTCTATTCCGAGTTCGGCAGGCGGGTTCGGGCGAACGCGTCGCAGGGGACCGACCACGGTACGGCGGGACCGGTGCTGGTGCTCGGGCCGACGGTGCGCGGCGGTTTCCACGGCGACGACCCGAGCCTCACCGATCTGGACGACGGCGACTTGAAATCGACCGTCGACTTTCGCGACGTCTACCACGAACTGCTCGGCAAAGTCGTCGGAGCCGATCCGAACGCCGTCGTGCCCGGTCGGCACGACCTGGGCTTTCTGCGCTGAGCCGAGCCCGCGTCGACTTCCCGGCGCCGCCACCTGCCTGCCTGTGGCGCAGAACACTCCTTTCGCACGACCCAACGTGTTGACGCCGCTTACATCACCCCTCTACTCTCATGTAAGCACCGCATACACGAAGTCAACGAAGGAGCTCACCATGGCAACCGATCCCACCACCGTCACCGTCGATCTGGGCGGGCGCGCCGTCACCGTTCCCGCGGGCGGGCTCTACGACCGCTACCGGATGGAGACCGACCTCGACGACGTCGCCGCCGATCCCCGAGTGAGCTCGGTCGACTTCTTCCGCAAACTGAGCAAGACGCGCGTCGAGTCCCCGATCGGCCCGACTCTGACGCCGAACTTCTACTACGCGATGTCCTCGGCGCGGGTGACCATGATCGCCCCCAGCAAGGCGATCCGCCGCCGGATCCCGGCCGAGTTGTCCCCACTGGAGATCGCCCCCGGACTCGGCCTGGTCTCGGTGATGTTCTTCCGCTACGACGTGTGCGACATCGACTTCTACACCGAAGCCGCCGTCGGCGTCGCGGTCCGCCCGGCCCGGCACGGCTCGCTGGCGATCGCCGACCTCGGGTCGGCGCTGGCGAATGAGAACCTGCACTCCTACGTGCTGTCCCTGCCGGTCAACACCGACATCGCGCAGGTTCGCGGGCACGACGGCTACGGCTTCCCCAAGTGGGTCACCGGCCTCGACGTCGACATCGACGAGAACCGCAGCACCGCGCGGGTCGCCAACGACGCGGGCGGCGTCGACGTCGCCCTGTCCGCGCCAACCCCCAAGCAGAAGCAGTACGCCAGCGGCGCCAAGGTGAGCACGCTGAACTCGTACACGCGGGTCGACGGCGTGTGGCAGTCGACGCTCAACCAGACCAACACGCTGGCCACCGGCACCTCGCTGTTCCCCCGCGGCGTCGAACTCACCATCGGCGAAGGCCGGATGGCCGACGACTTGCGTGCGCTGCGTCCCATCCGCACCGTCCAGCTCGACGTCAACACCCGGGCCCAGGCCGCGCTGCACATGCCGGTCCCCGTCTCCGTCGCCACTCGCTGACACTCCCCCACTCTCCCAAGGGAATTCATCATGTCTGTCCAGACCGTCGCCACGCCGGGGACCGCACTGCCCGGCGCACTCACTCCAGCACTGCTGCGTCGCCTGACCTCTCGCGTCACCGCGGCCGCCGACGCCGCACGGGTCGCCACCACCGCGCCGTACACCGGCGCCCCACTCGGCGACTTCGGCGTGTCGACGCCCGCCGACGTCGCAGCCGCGTACGTCAAAGCCCGGCGCGCACAACAGGAGTGGGCGTCGACGCCGATCCACGAGCGGGCCGCCGTGCTGCTGCGCTTCCACGATCTCGTGCTCGCCCGCCAGGATCAGGGACTCGACCTGATGCAGGCAGAGAACGGCAAGACCCGCCGCGACGCATTCCTGGAAATCACCGACACCGCGATCACTGCCCGCTACTACGCCCGAACGTCGTCGAAAGTGCTTGCGCCGCAACGTCGTCGGGGTGCGATTCCGTTGCTCACGCACACCACCGAACTGCACCACCCGAAGGGCGTCATCGCCATCGTGTCACCGTGGAATTACCCGCTGTCGATGGCCGCGGGCGACGCGATCGCCGCGTTGATGGCCGGCAACGCGGTTGTGCAGAAGCCGGATACGCAGACCGCGCTGACGGCGCTGTGGGCGCTCGATCTCATGATCGAGGCGGGGCTCCCGGCCGACGTGTGGCAGATGGTCATCGGGCGTGGCAGCTCCATCGGCGACGCATTGATGGCCGGTGCCGATTACATGATGTTCACCGGTTCTACCGCCACCGGACGTCAGATCGCCCGCGATGCAGGCGAACGGCTGATCGGGGCGTCCCTGGAGCTCGGCGGCAAGAATCCGATGCTGGTGCTCGACGACGCCGACCTCGACAAGGCCGCAGCCGGCGCGGTTGCCGCCGCATTCCCGTCGTCGGGGCAGCTCTGCGTCTCGATCGAGCGGATCTACGTCGCCGAATCGGTGCGTGATCGGTTCATCGCGAAGTTCGTCGCGAAGACGAAGGCACTGAAGATCGGCGCCGACTTCGACTACACCGTCGACATCGGCAGTCTCACCAGCACGTCGCAGTTGACGACCGTCCGCACTCACGTCGACGATGCCGTCGCCAAGGGTGCGACGGTTCTCGCCGGCGGCACCGCCCGTCCCGACCTCGGCCCGCTGTTCTACGAGCCCACGATCCTGACCGACGTCACCCCTGACATGACCCTGTTCGAGCACGAGACCTTCGGACCGGTCGTCGCCGTGTACACCTTCACCGACATCGACGACGCCGTCGCACAGGCCAATGCGTCGGTATACGGACTGAACTCCAGCGTATGGACCCGCAACGGTGCGCTCGGCCGGGCCGTCGCGGCTCGCCTGCACACCGGAACCGTCAACGTCAACGAGGCCTTCGCCGCCGCGTGGGGCAGCATCGACGCGCCGATGGGCGGCATGGGCGACTCCGGCCTCGGTCGTCGGCACGGCCGCGACGGGATTCTCAAATACACCGAAGCCCAGACCATCGCTCACCAACGCGGTCTAAGCTTCACACCGCCCGCCGCGGTGCCGTGGCGGCTGTGGGCGCCGACGCTCACCGCGGCATTGCGCGCATGGAAGTTCGCCGGAAAGGGATCGAAATGACCGTCCCCACTACGATGTCGGCGATCGTCGTCGACGATGATCGCAACCTGATCGTCTCCGATACCGAGCCCACGCCGACGCCCGCCGCGGGCGAAGTCCTCGTGCGCGTGGCGGCCGCCGGAATCAATCGGGCCGACCTCATGCAACGCCAGGGCCTCTACCCGCCGCCGCCGGGCATCACCGACATCATGGGGATGGAGATCTCCGGCACGATAGCGGCGCTCGGCGACGGCGTCGACGGTCCCGCAGTCGGCGACCAGGTGTGCGCACTCATCGCCGGTGGCGGCTATGCACAGTATGCGGTGGTGCCCGTCGATCAAGTGCTCCCGATCCCGGCCGGGGTCTCGCTGATCGACGCCGCCGCGCTTCCCGAGGTGGCCAGCACCGTGTGGTCGACGATCGTCATGGACGCCGGACTGACCGCAGGCGAAACGCTCCTGATTCACGGCGGCGGCAGCGGAATCGGCACCCACGCCATTCAGGTCGGCAAGGCGCTCGGCGCGAAAGTCGTTGTGACTGTCGGCTCCGCGGCCAAGGGACAGCGCTGCCTCGATCTCGGCGCCGACGTCGTCATCAACTATCGCGAGCAGGATTTCGCCGTCGAGATGGCCGGGCAGGCCGACGTGATCCTGGACATCATGGGCGGCAGCTATCTGTCGCGCAACGTCGACGCCCTCGCCGTCGGCGGACGTCTGGTGTGCATCGGCATGCAGGGCGGCTTCACCGGCGAGGTCAACGTCGGGGCGCTGATCGCAAAGCGTGCCCGCATCATCGGGCTCAACGTGCGCAATCGCCCGCTCACCGGTCCGGGCTCGAAGGCGGAGATCGTCGCGGCCGTCGCCGCCGATGAATGGCCGCTGGTCGCCGACGGACTCATCCGACCGATCATCTCCACGACCCTGCCGCTCGCCGAGGCCCAGGCCGGGCAAGCCCTGCTCGAATCCGCGGACAGCGTCGGCAAGGTGTTGCTGCTCATCCCCGGAGCGGACGCATGACCGACGTCAACGCTTCGCGCATCGTTGTCTTCGGCGCCACCGGTTATGCCGGTGGGCTGGCGGTCGAGTCCCTGGTTCGACGCGGCGAACGCCCTGTCCTGGCCGGCCGCTCGGCGTCGAAGCTCGCTGAACTCGCGCAGAGCCTCGGCGGGCTCGACTATCAGGTGGCCGACGTCGCCGACCCCGCCGGCGTCGCGGCCCTCGTCAGCGAAGGCGATGTCCTCGTCACCGGCGTCGGACCGTTCGAACGCGTCGGCTGGGCCGCCGCACAGGCTGCCGCCGCGGCCGGTGCGCACTACGTCGATTCCACCGGTGAGGTGGGATTCGTCCGGGAATTGCAGCGACGCTACGACCGACTCGCCCGCGACAACGGCTCGGTAATGCTGCCGGCCTTCGGCTACGACTACATCCCCGGCGTGCTCGCCGGCGAGTTGGCCGCGAAAGACGCTGGGCCGCAGGCACGCTCGATAGACGTCGGGTACTTCGCCACCGGACCGCTGTGGCGTGGACTGAGCCAGGGCACACGCAAAACGGTCGCCGACGGTCTCACCCTGCCGGTCACGATCTTCGCCGACGGCAGGCTGGCGGAGCGCCGTGCGGCACAGAACGTCGTGCGGATGCCGGTGCGCGGGGCGGCGCGCAGCGCCATCCTGGCGTCGGGTACCGAGGTGCTGCAGCTCCCGATTCGGTACCCGCACCTGCGTGATGTGCGGGTGTTCAACGGATGGTTCCCGAGCCTCGCCCGCCCGATGCAGGCGACGTCGGTGCTGTTCAACGGTCTGGCCAAGGTCGCCGTCGGGCGCAAGGCGCTCGACGCCGGGCTGTCGCGCATGTCGGGCCCCGCGGGCGGCCCCGACGAGGCCGAGCGAGCGAAGGTGCGCGGTGTGGCCGTAGCGGTGGCCCGGTCGGCGTCGGGCGCGATACTCGCGCAGGTCGAGGTCGAGGGGCCGTCGCCCTACACGGTGACCGCAGAGCTGATGGCGGTTGCCGCGCAACGCCTTTCGCGCGGTCAAGGAGTGCAGCCGGGCGTAGTGGGTGCGATCGACGGCCTGGGTGCCCGGGCATTCGAAGAGGTATGCGCGGAAGCGGACTTGGGGCGAGTGTAGGTCGGAGCGGTCGCCGCGCCGAGTGCCGACCGCTACAGCGCGCCCACCCGCTCGCCGAGTGCCCATCCGCCAGGTCGGCACGACGCCCCCTCGCTCGCCGAGTGCCGAAGCGAGGAACGAGCTTCGGTGTATCGAGGTGTGGCGAGACGACGTCGGGAGTCGACCACCGCGATTCCCGTTGCCGACGATCCGGATCTAGCGGTCAGGGCCCGACCTTTACGACGCCCGCCCCCAGCAAGCGGATCACCGCCGCTGCGGAGACGACGGAATCGAATCCTGCCTGGCGGTCCTATTCGCATCCTTGCGCGCCCGTCACCGGTCTGCGACGGGTGGTTGCCGCAGATATTCGTCGGGGTGCGGAGGTGTCCGGACGAATGCCGCCGCACCGGCCGCGACGACGGCGGCACCGGCGGCGATGAGCAGTGCGACTCGAGGCCCGCCGCTACCGGTCACCCACCCCATCACGATGCTGCCGATGGGGGTGGTGCCGATGAAGACGAACACCCACAAGGCCATCACTCGACCGCGATACTGCGGTTCGGCGTGCAGCTGTAGCGCCACCGAGGCCAGTGTCACGAAGCAGAATCCGGTGGCCCCGCTGACGGCGAGCAGAATGCACGCGAACACCAGGTTCGGTGCGGCCGCCGTCGCGGCGAGCGCCACACCGAACGCGAGCGAGGCGCCGACGAGGTAAATGCGTCGCGGATGCGGAATCTGGCCCACGGCAAGCGATCCGACCACCGACCCGACGCTGAGCATCACCGACAGCAGGCTGTAGGTGGTACCCGTGCCATGGAAGGTCGACTGGGCGAAGACCGGCAGAATCACCGGAAAGTTGAACGACACCAGCCCGACGAGTGCCATCATCGCCAGCGGCAGCCACAGCTGTTGATGCGCCCGAACGTAACGCAGCCCCTCACCCAGGCCATCCGACGAACCGGCACGAGTCGCCGTGCTCAGCGGTCGGATCATCGCGAGCGCGGCGATCACCGCCAGATACGACACGGTGTTGACCGCGAAGCAGGCGGTGGTCCCGACCGTCGCGATGAGCACTCCGGCAACCGCGGGTCCCACAACCCGGGCGCTGTTCATCACGACTCCGTTGACACTGGCCGCGCTGGCGAGATCGTCGGGCGGGACCAGTTGCGGGACGAATGCCTGCCGCGCAGGCGAATCCACGATCTGCACGACACCGCCGACGACGTTCAGCGCGACCACCGCGACGACACTGACGTAACCCGTCGCTCCCATCACCGTGAGCACTCCGGCCAGACCGCCCTGAATCGTCTGGGTGACGAGCAGTAGTCGACGCAAGTCGAACCGATCAGCCACCACCCCTCCCCAGGGCCCCAGAATCAGCGAGGGCAGACCGCCTACCGCGAGCACGACGCCGAGTGCCGCCGCCGATCCGGTGAGCTGCAGGACGAGCCAGGCGATCGCCGTCTGCTGTACGAAAGTTCCACTGGCGGAGGCGATTTGACCCAAGAAGTACCAGCGGAAGCCCGGATTGCGCAAAGCGTGCAAACCCGACGGGCGCTTGCCTACCGCAATGTCGGCTGCCGCTTCCGGTACCACCGCAACGCCGTCACGGTCCATCTCGCCTCACCTCGCCCGGTTGAGAGTTGTCGACCCGTGACGACCTTAGCCGGGCCATCCGTCGAATGTGCCGACAGAATTGCTTCACAGTCGCGCCTAAGCTTTGTCCACCTACCGTGGTGCTGCCATGGAACCCACACCCCCACGGCGCGTTCGACGTGCCGCACGCCCCACCTCCGGTGACTTGTATCGCCGCGAGCGTGCCGCCGGCCGTGCCTGGGACTTCTCCACCGACCGCCCGGCGAACGTGACGCCGCATGTCGACGAGCCGACGATCCGCTTCCATCCGCCGCATCATTCGGTCGCCGACGCTCCGACGACGCGCATCCCACGCACACGCGCAGCGCTGCCAGATCTTTCCGCGGGCGACAACGCACCGCGACGACGTGCGGGGGCGTCGCGCTCACGACCTCGGGCCGAGACGATCGGCACCGCGCGGCACAGTCCCGGTCGTCGTCGGCTGATCGCGGTCGCTCGTACCGCGTCGGCGGCGGCGGCGGCGGCGCTGCTCGTGGTCACCGCGTTCGCGTGGAACGCCACCACCAAGCTCAGCCAAACGGTCACCTCGTCGAACGCGCTCGCCCACGCGCCGCGCTCGACCGGGTCCGCCGAGAACATCCTGCTGATGGGGCTGGACTCCCGAAAAGACCAGTCGGGCAACGATTTACCAGCCACCATTCTGCAGCAATTGCACGCCGGCGACAGCTCCGACGGCGGCTACAACACCAACACCCTGATCCTCATCCACATCCCCGCCGACCGTAAGAACGTGGTCGCCTTCTCGATACCGCGCGACGACTACGTCGGGATGCACGATCTCGACGTCTCCGACGCCAAGATCAAAGAAGCGTACGGTCGCACCAAAGCCAAGGTCGAACAGCGGATGATCGACAACGGACAGACCGACCAGCAGACACTGGAAACGCAAGGACGCGAGGCCGGCCGCGCCGCCGCGATCCGTGTGGTGCGCGACCTGACCGGAGTTCCGATAGACCGGTTCGCCGAAGTCAGCCTCGTCGGCTTCTACGACGTCGCCAACGCATTGGGCGGGGTCACCGTATGCCTCAACCATCGCGTGCACGATTCCTACTCGGGCGCGTCGTTTCCCGCCGGCCGACAGCAACTTTCGGCGTCGCAAGCCCTCGCCTTCGTCCGGCAGCGTCACGGCCTCGACAACGGGGATCTCGACCGCACCCGTCGCCAGCAGGCCTTCCTCATCTCCGCCCTGCACCAGTTGCAGAATGCGGGCACGCTGACCGATCCGGCGAAACTGCAGGCGCTCACCGACGTCCTGCACCGCGACGTCGTCGTGTCCGACGGCTGGAATCTCGTTCAGTGGGCGCAGGAGATGACCGCGCCGGCCGGTCAGCAGATTCACTTCAGCACTCTGCCCGTCGAGCGCTATGCGACTGTCGAAGGCCAATCGGTCAACATCGTCGACTCCGACGCCATTCGCACACAAGTTCAGCGCGCGTTCGGAGTGCCGTTGACGTCGGCATCGAAGGGTAAGTCGACCGCAACCACGTCGACGAGCGACTCGTCGGCGCAGACACCGGCGACAACAGGTCAGAGCACGGCCTCGCCGACGCCGGCTGTCCAGAATGTGGATCAGGGCACCGCGGTATCCGCCGACGCGGCGGTGCCCTGCGTCGACTGAGGTCGACACCGCTCAACTGTCGCACCCCTCCAGCGTCTTGACCACCGCCCGCGCCTTCTCCACCCAGTCTCGGACCTCCGCGCACGACGCGCCCTCCGGCAATTGCGCCAATCTCAGGGTGAGCGCGTACACGCCGTTTCGGTCGCGGACCGGCACCACGATGGACCCCAAATCGTAGAAACCGTCGTCGGTCAGTTCTTGGACCCGATAATCAACAGCCGTATTCACGAGGGAAGCCCGGATTTCGCGTTCCTGCGCAGGCGTGAGCCGTCCGCCGGAGTACCGGGCCGTCGCGTCGCGGACCGTGTCATAGGCGGATCGCCCCTCCTCGCTGGGCAACAGCGAGTACACGTACCCGTGCTCACGCAGGAACGAAAGTCGCTGGCGATAGATATCCTTGACATCGTCGTCGACGCCGCGCAATCGGTCGACCCATTGTTGCTGCTGACGCTCGGATTGATCAAAGAAGTACGTGTCACCGATCGGCGGCACCATCGGCACCCGCTGCGCGAAATCCGCCTCCCGGTCCACGCCGGGTGCGGTCACCGACAACACGGTTGCAATCTCCTCTTCACTCACGGTGGTGAAAATGCTTGCCTCACAGCCGATGTCATTCGCCAACTGCTCGACAGCCGCACGCGCACTGTGCGCCGAGGTGATCGCGGGCAAGATCTCGTGATCCATTCGCGCCATCAACGATGAACACGCGAAGCTGCCGTAGCCGCCCTGGAAGAAGATCAACGGCGTAACCGAATTGGTGACCGCGAGATCGATCACTTCGCACAGCACGATCCAGTGATCACCCGCGTCGACGGTGTTCCAGATTCGGGTCTCGATCCAGGCGACGGCGTCGACGAGCACCGGATTACCCGTTGGCGACGGATGCCAATCGATGCCGTCGAACTTGTTCTCCCACCGTCGCGCAATGGTCAACACGACATTTTCCTGTTCGCCACCGATGATGTTTATGCACAACGACGAACATTCCTGAAGCTTGGTGAACGTCTTCGATGTCTTCATCGGCATGAACGACACGAGCGGCGGATCGAGGGACACCGAGCTGAAGGTGCCGACAACCAACGCATGCAGCTCGTCGTCGGGGGTGCGCCCCGTCACGACGACGACACCGGTTGGGTAGTGCCCCATGACTTCTCGAAAGACTCGCGAGTCGATCGCCGTCGAACCTGTGGGTGTCATCGTGGAATCTCCTGCCGTTGTTCGCGAGCGCCGATCACCTGGATCCGCCGATCTACCCGCACACCGTAGGTGTTGGTTCCCTACTGCGGTAGAAGGGATTTCCTTACTGTTCACGCGCGTGTCTTACCGGCAGACTCGAAGTTCAGACCACATCACGAGGAGGACTGTGTGAGCGCGGAGTACTGGACTCGATCCATCGGTGAGCAGGCAGCAGCCGTCAACGGCGGAACCGTCTCCGCGGAGGCGCTCGCAACGAGTGTGCGCTCCGAAATCAACCGCAGGGAAAGCGATCTCGCGGCATGGGTGTCGCTGTCGGAGACATATCTCGACGACGCACGACCCACGTCGACCGGCCCTCGTCCGCTGCACGGTATCTCGGTGGGCGTCAAAGATCTAATCGACGTCGCCGGACTCCCGACGCGAGCCGGATCTACCGTCACCGCACCGTCGCCTGCGCAGGCCGACGCTCCCTGTGTCAGCCGGCTACGCGAACTCGGGGCCATCGTCCAGGGCAAAACGGTCACCACCGAGTTCGGCTATTTTGCGCCGGGACCCACTCGCAACCCGCACGATCTGACGCACACGCCCGGCGGGTCGTCGAGCGGATCCGCTGCCGCGGTGGGCGCGGGCACGGTGGCCATCGCATTGGGCACGCAAACCGCGGGATCGCTGACTCGACCCGCATCATATTGTGGCGCAGCGGGATTCGTTTTCGCACACGGAGCAGCCGATGTTGCAGGCATCACCGGCCTCAGTGAGAGCCTGGACTCGCTGGGCATTCTGACGCGGACCGTCGACGACCTGCGGTATGTGTATGCCGCCTTCGCCGATACCTCGTCGACGCCGAAACGTGCTGCGCGCGCACTGCTCTGGAACGGAAGCGGACTGCACGATATCGAGCCCAGCATGGCTGCGTTGCTGGCCGCAATGCCTTCGGTGCTCGCCGACGCCGGGGTCGTCACCGACGACCTCAGCTGGGACGATCACATCCGCACGCTTGCAGGCGACCATGCCACCGTGATGGCGCACGAAGCCGCTCACACTCTCGGCGCGATCTACGACACCTATGCCGCCGAACTCAGCGCCCCGCTGCGGACCCTCGTCGAAACCGGACGGTCGGTGTCTAGCGAGGATTCCGCGGCGGCGCTGTACCGCCGTGAGCTCTCTTCCGCGCTCCTCGAGGACAAACTTGGTGACGACGCCATCATCGTCGGGCCCGCCGCGCCAGGCCCGGCACCGCTCGGGCTCGACGCGACCGGATCGCCGATCTTGAGCAGGCCGTGGCAGTTGCTCGGCTTCCCGGTGGTCGTCGTGCCTGGTGCACGCGGCACCGGCGGACTGCCGATCGGTATCCAACTAGTCGGGCCTCCGGGCGCCGAGATGACGTTGCTTGATCTGGGATCACGTATCGAATCGGTCCTGCGGGCACTCCCCGTTCAATCGGCCTAGGCTCGGAATCGAAAGGCAGGAAGGCACCATGGCAATTCCCACCCGCCCTGTGAATCACCACCGAATGTTCCTCATGTGCTATGAAGACACCTTCGATTACGGCTGGCACCACGTGGACCTCTTCGTGCACGACGAGGAGGGCCGAGAGGTCAATTGGGTGCACTGGACGGTCGAAGCCGATGGACCGGAAGCCGCCGACGCCTCGGTCATGCGTGAAGAACCCCAACTGGCCCGGACAACGCCGTGGGAACACCGAGTCAGCGACTTCGGCATGAATTACTGGGTGGCCGAAGCTTCGTGGGACGAGTCGCGGGCGCAGCCCGGGGTTTCATGACCGCCCCCGCTACGGTCTATGTCGTCGACGACGACCCAGAGCTCTGCGAGTCGGTGGACTGGCTGCTCGACAGTATCGGCATCCACCCGACGATCTGTCACAGCGCCGACGAGTTCCTCGCCGTCTACGACGGCAATCATCCCGCCTGCATCATTCTCGACGTCCGGATGCCGCAGATGAGCGGCACCCGACTCCAGGACCGCCTCAACGAGTACGCGCCACACGTGGCAATCATCTTCGTGTCCGCTCACGGCGATATCCGGATGTCTGTGTCGACACTGCAGAACGGCGCATTGGACTTCCTCGAAAAGCCTTATGACCCACAACGATTGCTCGACGCCGTGCAATCCGGTGTCGACCAGGCAGTCCAGCGGTTCAGCACTTTCGAGAGCAAGCGCGAGATCGAGACGAAGGTTGCAGCGCTGACGCCACGCGAACGGGAGATCCTGGTGCTCGTGGTGGAGGGCCTGCCCAGTCAGAACATCGCCCGGCGGCTGGGCATGAGCGTGAAGACCGTAGACGTCCACCGCGCTCGCATCAAAGCCAAGACCGACGCCGAAAGCATCAGCACGCTGGTCCGTGACGTACTGCGTTTCGATGTGACTGTGCCGCAGGGATAGCCCGCAAGGAGGACTACCCGGTTGGGTCACTCAGCGGCCGCGTGCCGATACGTGCAAGCTCGTTTCGGCACGCGGGTATCGCCAGGTGAGCCACTCAGTAATAGTCCAGAACTAAGTGCTTTCCCGCACAGCGTGATACGCAGACGGCGATCAGTTCGCCTGCTTCCTTCTCCGCCTTGGTCAGCACATTGTCGCGATGCTCCGGAACCCCCGCGAGAACCGTCATCGTGCAGGTTCCACAAATCCCCTCCTGGCACGACGTGTCGATTTCGACGCCGTTCTCGTCGAGAACCTCGACGATGCTCTTGTCGGCGGGGATCTCGTAGATCTCTCCGTCGAGTTCCACCTCGAACGAGTCGTTCTGCACTGCATCGGCCTGTGCCGCGGCATGGAAGCTCTCGAAGTGCACTGCGGCTTCCGCCACGAAGCGCTCTGCCACCGATATTGCTTTGTCCATGAAACCCTCAGGGCCACAGACATATACGTGCGTGTCCGACGGCGCTTTCTCCAGTGCAGTCACGAGCAGCGACTCTTGCTGTTCACGGTCGACGCCGAGGTGGGTGAAGAGCTTCTCCGGGCACCGGTCACGCAGCAACGGCAGGAACGCGGCATCCTCTTCCGTTCGCGAAAAGTAGTGGAGCTCAAAGCTGATACCGTGAACGTCCATGTATCGCGCCATGCTCAGCATCGGGGTGATGCCGATACCGGCCGCGACGAGCACGTGGTGGGTCGCGCTGTCGGCGATCGCCAGCACATTGCGCGGCTCACTGATCTGCAGGATGTCACCCACTGCCAACTCGTGCAGCGCCACCGAGCCGCCACGCGAGTTCTCTTCGCGCTTCACCGCGACGGCGAAGGTGTCACCGTCGTCGGGCCTACTGCACAGCGAATACTGGCGGGTGAGCGACGTCGGGCCGACGACATCGATGTGTGCGCCCGGCGAGTAACGGCCGACCGGAGTGCCGTCGGGCCTGGCGAAGTAGAACGTCTTCACGGTGGATGTCTCTTGCACGATGTCCGAGACGACGACGTCGATGAGTGCCATAGTAGTTCTCCGTGCTGAATGTGGATTGAAAGCTTTTGAGGCCGAATGGATTTCAGCGGACGTAGAGTCCGCCGTTGACGTCCCAGCAAGCGCCGGTGACGAAGAAGGCATCGGATGAGGTCAGCAGAGCGACCATGTCGGCGACGAACGACGCACTGCCCAGCCGACCGACCGGGATACTCGCGATCACCGCACCGAGCCGGTCCGGCGCAACGGTGGCCTTGACGACCGGCAAGTCGTGCGGGCCGGGAGCGATCGCGTTGACAGTGACGCCGCTACCGGCAAGTTCGCGCGCGAAGACTTTTGTGGCGGTGAGGATCGCGCCCTTGGAGGTGGCATAGTGTGCACCGGTGGCGGTGCCGCCGTTCTGCCCGGCGAGCGAGGCCATGTTCACGATCCGGCCGTAACCCTGGTCGGCCATGGCGGCCCCGAAGACCTGGCAGCCGAAGAAGATGCTGTTGACATTGGTAGACAGCACAGTTGTGAACTCGTCTTCAGCCAGAGTCATGAGGTCCGCGGCCTGGGTCCGGGCGGCATTGTTGACGACAATCGTCGGCGCACCCCACGTGGATCGGCAATCCTCCAATGCCGCAACGAAATTGTCGCGGTGCGCGACGTCGAGCAGGACGGCCCGAGCTGTGGAACCGTCAGCGGAGAGCTCGGCGGCGATCTGCTCGGCTGCGTCGAGGGCGAGGTCGGCGAGCACCACGCGATGGCCATCGGCGTGCAGGCGCCGGGCGATGTGGCTGCCCATTCCGCCCGCGGCCCCGGTGACGAGCGCGATGCCAGCCGTTCCTGGCTGTGCGTGTGACATTGCTCAGGCCCTTGCGTCGTCGCGGATGACGAGTTCGCGGCCCATCCGAGCCTCGAGCTTGAAGTAGCGCCACAACGCGTGTTCGCCCACCATGATGGTGCGCAGCAGGTTGCAGGCGGCGGCGACGGTCTGCTGATCGCGCACGTCGGCGAGCACATAGAAGGTCCACGGCCAGCCGTCAGACGGACCGACCATGTGTGCATCGTCGTCGAACGTTCCAACGATGTCGATGCCGTCCATCGAGTTCAGGCTAGACAGGAACTCCATCGTCGCGTCCCACACGGGGCCGATGTCGGACTTGGGCAGATCGAAGAAGTTCTGGTTGTTGCCGACGCAGAACAGAGTACGTAGTGCCATTCGATAACTCCTTGCAAATGGATGGTGAAGTCGTAGCTGTCGTCAGCCGGTCACGGGAAGCTGGGGATGCCGGCTTCGAGCCCGAGCAGCAACGCTCCCGCAGCCTCATAGGTGTTGGTCTGCAACATCGCGTGCTGAGCGGGCACCAGTGCATCCTGCAGGAAGCGCTGCAGCGGATGGGTCTGGTAGATCGCGCCAGTGCCGGCAAGGTCGAAAGCGCGCAACACGACTCGGCGCCCCGCGTGGGCGGCGTGCGTCGCGGCAAGACGAAGCAGCGCCTGCTCTTCGACGCTGATCTCGATGGCGGCGACAGCCTTGGCCCACACGGTGTCGGTGGTGCCGTAGAAGAACGTCTGCGCCGCACGCAGTTCCGCTTCGGCTTCGGCGACGCCGATCTTGTAAGTTGAACGGTTGCCCTTGCTGGCACCGCCGGTGATCGACGTCCGCGACGACCCCACCTCGATGGCATAGTCCAGTGCCCCGCGTGCGGCGCCGAGCGTGACCACCGCAAGCACCTGCGCAGCGTACGCGAGCGCCGGGTAACGGGTCAGCGGCTCGTCGATCTGCGGTTCGCCGCCGCGGACGAAAGTCATCTCGTCGGGTACGAACACTCCGTCGGCGCGTACCGCGTGCGACCCGGTCGCCTTCATACCTGCCACATCCCAGTTCTCGACGATCTCGACGTCGGCTGGATCGACGAGCGCGGTCAGCGGCTTGCCCGCGGTCTGCGGTCCGCCCGCCAGCCCGATGCCGAGAATGTCGGCACCGCGGCATCCGCTGGCGAACTGCCACACGCCAGAACACACGTAGCCGCCGTCGACCTTCTCCGCCTCCTGCATCGGGAACAGACCGCCTGCGTAGGCGAGGTCCGGTCCGGCAGCGTAGATCTTGCGCTGCGTTTCGACGGGCAGGGCCGCGAAGTACACCAGCGACGACCCGAAGCTCGCCACCCAGCCGGTGGCCGGGTCGACCGCCGAGACGCGCTCGACGAGACGCATGAAGTCCGACGGTGCCATCGGCTCACCGCCGAACTGCGCGGGCGTCGAAGCACGATACATTCCGGCCTTCTTCAGAAGTGCAACAAAGTCTTTCGATACGTAGCCCTGCGCGTTGAACTCATCACGACGATCGGCGAGCACGTCGAGGGCGTGGACGAATGCGGCCTCGCGGTCCGGGCCCGCGGGCTCAGCGGACATTCGGTCAGTCACGCTTGGGGTGGTCATGGGAAGTCTCCATTCGATGTGAAATCGCTCCGGTGGGAACACTATTTATCGACGTCGACACCCGCTATCGGGACTTACCGTCCCAGCGGTAAGCAATTCCTTACTTGAGTGCATCCGCATCGTGGACGATTCTCGAGTCATGTTTCCCACCCGTCGCGACATAGAACAGATGATCCTCATCACCGGCACGGGGATTCTGATTCACGAGGCGAGTTCTAAGAACATCTTGTGGGCCAATCCGGCCGCGTGCGACATGTTCGGGTTCAGCGTCGATGAGCTCAAACCGCTCAAAGCCCACCACATGAGTGCGCAGGAACGCCAGTATCGGCGCGAGGTCGGGGTCGCGTGGCTTCAATCGGCGGTCGTCAACGGTTCGAGCCGCAAGAGATGGAAATACCGGGCGAAGGACGGAACCGACTTCCTCACCGACGCCTGTGCGACACTCGTGCACTGCGAGGACGGCCCGGTCGTCATGGTCGAGTTCCGCAACATCGCCGAAGAGGTAGTTCTGGAGCAGGAACTCAGCCGTGTGTCAGAGTCATTGCAGCGCATCATGACTCACACACAGGCCGGGATCGTGGTGCTCGACGACGACAACTGCATCGATGACATCTCCCCGCTCGCCGCACAATTGTTCAGCAGCACGCCCGCCGACCTCGCCGGCATTCATCTCGAAGATCTCGGACCGTGCGAACCACGACTGTCCGACGAAAACGTCGTCGCCCGCCTCAACGGTGGCGTGGGGTCCGTCCGGATCTCCCAAGAACTCACGAATGCCGACGGCACCACGATCTGGCTTGCCGGTGAACTCGAGATCGTCGCGCACGACGGCATCCGATCGCGGGTGCTCACCGTGCGCGACGTGACCGAACGCGTTGAATGGGAACGGCGCAACGCCTACCAGGAGGCTCACCTGCAGTATTTGAGTCGCTATAACGCGATGGGTGACATGGCGATGATGCTGGCGCATGAGTTGGGCCAGCCGCTCGCAGCCTCGGCCAACTACCTCAGCGGACTCAAGACGCGCCTTACCGCCGACACCGTGGATCGGCGCAGTCTGGGGTATGGCATCGACCAGATCGAGAAGCAGCTGCAGCGCGCCGCCGGCATCGTCCAGTCGGTGAAGCGATACGTACGGCGCATCGAAAGCACCGCCGCGGTCATGGATCTCAACGAAACCGTCGCCGAAAGTCTGTATTTCGTCCGGCTGCGCGCCGCCGACCATGGCATCCGCGTATTCGCCGACGTCCCTGAACGGGATCTGCTGATCGAGGGTGAAAGTGTCCTCATCGGCCAGGTGATCATCAATCTGTGCGTCAACGCCCTTGACGAAATCATCCGGCCCACAACAGAAGTCAAGGAACTTGCGGTGCAGAGCGGCGAGGCGGATGGCACCGCGTTCATCCTGATCCGCGATCAGGGACGCGGGATGGCCGGCGGTCCCGGCAACCGGTTGGCCCATGGAGCCTTCTCATCGAAGCAGGACGGCTCGGGTATCGGGCTGATCATCTCCGAGCACATCGTCGAACGGCACGGCGGCACTATCGAATACCTGCCGAACACGCCGCGCGGCACGTCGGTGCGCCTGGCATTTCCATTGGTGGACAGCGTGATCGGCCCGGCCAATCGGTAAAGGATTCTCTACACGAGCGTTGTCAAGTTCGCCTGGTGGTCGGACTTCCAGCTGGATAGCGTTGGCAGACACCGGCATTCCGCATACGCGGTCACCCGACGACCGGTGACGTTATCCGCTTCCACCGAGGAGTATCCAACCCATGATCGACATCTCTGCGCTGCACACCGGACTCTTCATCGGCGGTGAATGGCGCACCGCGCGCGAATCGTTCGTGACGCTCAATCCGGCCACCGGACAACCGATTACGGAGCTCGTCGCGGCCGACGGATCTGACGTCGATGCCGCGGTCGATGCCGCCAACGATGCCTTCCGGGGCGAGTGGGGCGCCCTCGCACCGTCACGAAAGGGCGTGTTGATCAACAAGCTCGCCGACCTTGTCGAGCGCGACGTCGACACACTCGCCGCATTGGAATCGCTCGACATGGGCCGCCCCGTGGGTGCCGGCGTCGCACTGATGGTTCCGAACCTAGTCGGTACCCTGCGGTATTACGCGGGCTGGGCCGACAAGATCAACGGCGAACAGATCGCCACCGACGGCTACCTGGGAAGCCCCATCCAGCAGCACGCGTACACCCGGCGCGAGCCGCTGGGCGTCGTCGGCGCCATCGTCCCGTGGAATGCCCCGCTGATGATTCTGGGATGGAAGCTAGGCCCCGCACTGGCCGCCGGCAATACGGTCATCATCAAGCCGGCCGAGGACGCGTCATTGGCTATCCTGCACCTCGCCGGCCTGGTAGCCGAAGCTGGTTTCCCGCCGGGCACGGTGAACGTCGTGACCGGCATCGGCAAGGTCACCGGCGAGGCCATGTCGCTGCACGAGGGTATTAAGAAGATCTCGTTCACCGGCTCGACCGAGACTGGTCGCGCGATACTGCGCAACTCCGCAACCAACTTCAAGCGCACCGCGTTGGAACTCGGCGGGAAAGCTCCTCAGATCATCTTCGACGACGCGAATCTCGAAGCGGCAGTGCAGGGCTGCGCGATGGGTCTGTTCTTCAACCAGGGCGAAGTGTGCGCGGCGGGCACCCGCATCATCGCACATCGCACGGTCTACGACGCAGTCCTCGACGGACTCGGTGGCGCAGCCGCCGCGCAGGTGATCGGCGACCCGTTCGACGCAGCGACCACGATGGGTCCGCTGGTCAACGAACGTCAGCGCGACCGCGTCGTCGGGTACTTGCAGAAGGGCGCCGACGAAGGCGCGGGAGTGGTCGCGGGCGGCAGCGCACCTGATCGGCCGGGATTCTTCGTCGAGCCGACGGTGTTCGCCGGCACCAACGACATGACCGTCGCCCGCGAAGAGATCTTCGGTCCCGTCGGCGTCGTGATTCCGTTCGACACCGACGACGAGGCCGTCGCGCTCGCCAACAACAACCAGTATGGACTGTCGGCGACTGTCTGGACCAGCGACGTGTCTCGGGCACACAGTATTTCCGCCCGCGTCGAGGCCGGCGCCATCGGCGTCAACGGCTGGTCCCCCCTTGCACCGCAACTCCCCTGGGGCGGTGTGAAGGCCAGCGGAATCGGCCGAGAACTCGGCTACGAAGGAATCCTGGCCTATACCGAGACCAAGACGGTGACCGTGATCCTGTGATCTGAGGTACTGCCGCTGACGGTGAATCCCACTGCAATGCAGTTGGATTCACCGTCTTGAGCTATGCCGGAAACACGTGCATCCGGCCTCGGAGATGTGTGGCACGCCCCTCCCGCTTGTCCAGCGCCGTCGGGCGAGTACGTAGCTGACGCCGAGCAGACAGCACAAACGCCCGTGGTGATTTCTCGCCACGGGCGTCGTGCACTCACACCTACAGCAGGAAGCCAGCTGCGGGCACTTCGTCGTTGCCGTTGATTAGTCGGATGACCTTTTGCAGGATGCGATCCGACATCGCCGACTCGCCGAGTCGGACGATGTAGTCGACGTTGGCTGCCCAGATGTCATGGCGCCCACGTTTATATGCGATCAGCGTCTGGCCGACGCGCAGTTGCACCACGTCGTCGGTGACATCAGACGGCACCACACGACTGACGGTACGGACAGTCCGCGCCGAGTCTACCGCGGCGATCGCGTAGCCCTCAGTCATGCGGGTCACGCGCATCCGGCGCATAGTGGCGTCGTCGTAGACCATGTTCAGGGTGTTCGCGAAGTCGGTGGTGTCCGGGTCGATGGGGATGATGTAGAGCGCCTCGTCGAGGTAGAGCTTCTCCCATTCCGTGTAGTCCTTGTGGTCGAGCAGCTCAGCTTCTCGGGCGATGAGATCGAGCGCGCGGCCAACCCGCGGGTCGTCGGTGCCGACCGTCGACACCGGCAGCAGCCGTGCCTCGGTGATCGGTGCCCAGGCCCCCGGTTTCGGCTTGCGGGCGGCGGGTGCGGTGGTCGCCTCAGACATCGCTCATCATCTCCTTCCACTTTGTGTATGCCGATCGCATACCTGTCTCGTCGGTGACATGTGAGGTAGGCCAACCCTGTTCGGCCCGCGTTTCACGACCGATTCCGCGGTTGACCATGATCGGCAGGTCGGGACCGCCGATTGCGCCCCGCTGCACCCGGTCCCAGCCCTCGGCGTCGTCGGGTGTGCCGAATCCGAATGGCCCCTGGAAGTGCTCGTGGACGCGCATGCGTTCGCGATTCACCGGGTCGACGATCTCCGGCGGGCCGTCAGGTCCGAGCGCAACGTGTTCGATGTAGGTCTCGTCGACGGAGATCGGCCTGAGCACGCGAAGGAACGAGATCGACATCGAGACATTGGGGAACAGGTTCAAGTTGAAGCCGGTGCCGTGCATCGCGCGGACCAGTCGGCGAACCTGCGCTTCTGACAATCCCTGCGACTTCAGTTCTGCGACAAGATCATTGAAGCGTTCCTGCAACGGCTCGCTGCCGTCGTCGGCGTCGAGATCGGAGTGTTCGGGCACCATCTGCGCCACTGAGTGACCGTTGCCGAGGTCGTGGGTGGTGGCGGCGGGATCGTTCATGAAACTCATCATGTCGGCGGTCTCGGAGTCGACCGACGCCATCCACGAACGGTGCACGATCGGGAAATGGTAGCCGTCGGTGGTGTTCTCCAACTGGATCTTCCAGTTTCCGTGAAACTTGAATCGGTGTGTGCCAAGGACTTTCAGCGGATAGCCACCGCCCTGCTTGAAGAAGCGGTCCATCCATGGCTTCGCGTCACCCAGGAAGTCCTCCAGCGGCTCGGCATCGTCGTCGAAGGTCGCGAAGACCATGCCGCAGTACGCCTCGGTGCGCAGTTTGCGCAGGCCCATGCCGTCCTTGGTCATGACACCCTCGTAGCCCTCGGGATACGGTATTCCGCGCAGTTTTCCGTCAAGGCTGTACGACCACGCGTGGTACGGGCAGGTGAATCCGTTGGCCTTGCCGGTGCGTTGTTCGCAAACGCTCGCACCGCGATGTCGGCAGCGATTGAGTAGCGTGTTGATCGCGCCCCTTCGGTCGCGCACGACGATCACCGGCTGCCGCCCGACGTGAGTGCTCTTGAAATTGCCTGCTGCGGGGATCTCGCTTTCGTGTGCGACCCAGACCCAGGTTCGCTCGAAGATGTCTTTGATCTCGCGTTCGAAGATATCGGGGTCGATGTACATCCGGCCGGCCACCTTACTCGGCTGGACCAGGTCGGACGGCGCGAGGTCGTAGATGTTGTCGGGGGTGAAATCGATGCTCATCACGGCTCCAGAACTGCGGGTCGTCGAATCGCGCGAGGCCCGGCGAAACCCGGTTGACGCGAGTCGAGGACGATCGGTGTGTCGCCTCAAACAGTATGAGCGCGCGCAGGCATCGCCAATCAGCAATCACTTCCGTGTTCCTAGGTGATTCCTTTAGGCACAGGCCTAGCCGCAGCGACCTTCAGCGGCGAGGATCCGATCGAGTAGCGCGACCTGGGCCCCGCGCGACGCGGCATCAGAGTCCAAGACCGCGGTGATCTGCAGGCCGATTATCGCGGTCATCAGCAGTTCGACTCCCCTGTCGACATCGGTCGGTGGAAGTTCATGCGCGGCAATGGCTTCGGTCCAATGTCGGCGCATGATGGCCTTCCACTGCCCGACGGCATCGTTGTTGATCCGCTTCATCACCGGGTCATTCATAGCGCGTTGCCATAACGACACCGCGATGCGCGCCTCCAATGCAGCCGACGACGTCAGCGGCATGATCTCGAAGCAGACCTTGCGCAGCGCGGCCCGACCGTGCGACGACCCGACCGACGCGTCGATGCGACGGTTCGTTTCGACCAGGACGTGTTCGAAGGCGCTGCGCAGGATCTCGTCCTTTCCGCCGAAGTAGTGACTGAGTGCCCCGTTGGTGTAGCCCGCGGCCGCAGCAAGATCACGCATGTTCACACCGTCAATGCCGCGCTCGGCGATCAGCCGCCACGCCGCTTCGACGATGGTCGTGCGTCGTTCCGCATGGTTTACCAGTTTTGGCACGTCGTCCTCCCGGTCAGTCGCGGCGCCGGGCGCTAAAGGAATTCCGCATAGCCGCCGCTCTCTGGTCACAGTAGCGTTCATCAGACGCCATGGTTCTACACGTGTTGAATCACAGACCGTGGTCTCCCAAGCCACGAGATCGTGTGAAGCGTCGAATCGGACGCTTCGGAAGAGGTCGATCATGATCGATAGCCCCACCACCCCAACAACATCTGACGGCGGTTCGTCGCTGCGCGGCTCGATCGGCGTCGCAGGCATCGTGTTTCTGGTAATCGCCGCTGCGGCACCGCTCACCGCGGTCGCCGGGTCACTGCCGGTCATGATCGCGATCGGCAACGGCGCCGGCGCGCCGATGGCCTACATCATTGCCGCCGTGGTTCTGCTGATCTTCAGTGTCGGATATGCCGCCATGAGCGGTTCAGTCACCGATACCGGCGCCTTCTACGCCTACGTCCGCAAGGGTCTCGGACGATCCGCGGGCCTCGGAGGTGCCGGATTGGCGCTGCTCGCCTACACGACGATTCAGGCTGCGATCTACGGTCTCGCGGCGTCGACGCTGCAGGGTGTTGTGGTGAAATTCGGCGGGCCGGACCTGCCGTGGTGGCTGTGGGCCGGCGTCCTCATGGCGATCGTCGGGGTGCTCGGATATCGCAGCATCGACCTCGGCGCCAAGGTTCTCGGCGTGCTGCTCGTCGCGGAGATCGCGTTGATCGTGGCACTGTCGGTCGGCGTGCTGATCAAGGGCGGCGCCCACGGAATCGACTTCGTGTCGTTCACCCCGCACGCCTTCTTCTCCGGCTCCCCGGGTATCGCGCTGATGTTCGCCATCGGATCTTTCGTCGGCTTCGAGGCTACGGCCATCTACGGTGAGGAAGCGAAGAATCCCAAACGTACCGTTCCGATCGCCACGTACGTCGCCGTCATCACCATCGGTGTGCTCTACGCTGTGGCCAGTTGGGCCGTCGTCCTGGCCTTCGGCAGTGACAAGGTCGCCGAGGCTGCCCAGTCGGATACCGCTGACCTCACCTTCACCGCGGCTACCAAGTTCCTCGGCAGCGTCGCCTCCGACATCATGATGGTGATGCTGGTGACCAGCCTCTTCGCCGCCCTGCTCGCGTTCCACAACGCGATCGCCCGCTACATCTTCGCGTTGTCGCGCACCGGCTTCGCCCCGAAGCGGCTGATGAACGTCCACCCCAAGCACGGTTCCCCGCACGAAGGCTCGATCCTGCAGACGATCAGCGCATTCATTCTGGTCGGTGCGTTCGCCGTGGCCAACGCCGACCCCGTACTGCAGCTGTTCACCTGGATGGCCGGCGTCGCCATCGTCGCCATCCTCGCGCTGATGGTCCTCACCAGCGTTGCGATCATCGCCTACTTCCGGCGCACCGATTCGGACAACCGGTGGTGGCACACCAAGATCGCGCCTGCGCTTGGCACCATCGGGCTGGTCGGGATCACGGCACTGGTGATCGCCAACTTCACCACCCTGATCGGCGGCTCTCGCGTCCTGTCCGTCGTCTTCCTCGTGGTGATCGCCGTGGTGTTCGTCGGCGGCGTCGTCGGGGCCCGCCTGGTAGCCGACCGTCAGCTCGACCGCGGGGCGCGCACTCAGCACAGCCCCCTCGCGTGAGCCTATCCACCGTCGCACCCGAAAGATCAAGGAACACAAGCAATGTCTGACTCACAGACCCATCAGAAAGTCATCGTCGTCGGGGCCGGATTCGCCGGGCTGATCGCCGCCCGCGAACTCGAATCGGCCGGTGTCACCGTCCGCATCGTCGAAGCACGCGACCGCATCGGCGGCCGGGCCTGGACCGACGAGCGCCTCGGCGGCCACGCTCTCGAAATGGGCGCGACTTGGGTGCACTGGATGCAGCCCTTCGTCTGGACCGAGATCACGCGCTACGACCAGGGCATCTACCCCAGCCCCGACATCGACGACGCCTACTGGGTCAGCGACGGCGTCGTGCGCCACGGCACCGAACATGACCTCGACAAAGCACTGACCACGTTGCAGGACAAGGTCTTTGAGGGATCTCGGGACTTCTTTCCCTACCCACATGATCCGCTGTACGTCCTCAACGACCCGAACTCGGATCCGGAGCTGGTCGAGCGATTCCGGCAGGCTGACCAGGGAAGCGTGCTCGATTGCTTGCGTGACGGCGAATACTCGCAGGAGCAGATCGACTTGGCCGACTCGTACTGGTCGGCAGGCTACCAGGGGTCGACGGCCACGGCCTCACCACTGATGGCCAAGCATTGGGCGTCGTTGAGTGACCACCGAAGCTCACTGATGGACGAGCAGACGTTGCGCTTCAAGCTGACCGACGGGATGCGCGGGCTGTATCAGTCCATCGCCGAGGATCTGTGCGCCGACGTCGAGCTGGGGACTCCGGTGTCCCGTGTCGAGCACACGACGGCGGGTGCCACGGTCACCTTCGCCGACGGCACGACCGACACTGCCGATGCTGTCATCGTCACCGCACCCATCGGCGCGCTGAAGAACATCGAGTTCAGCCCGGAACTCGGCGCGGCACAACGGGAAATGATCACCGCGGGAACCAATTCGGTGGGTCTCAAGATCTGGATAAAGGTCAAGGGCCACCAATCGATCATCGCCGGCGCTCCCGGCCAGCACCCGATCTCGCTGATCCGCAGCGAGAAGTTCCTCGACGACGAGGACGCGACCATCCTCGTCGGATTCGGCTCCGACCACACTCGCCTCGCCCTCGACGACGTCGAGGCGGCGCAGGCCGCAATCAACGTGTGGCGCGACGACCTCACCGTGCTCGACTGCGGCGGCCACGACTGGGTGGCCGACAAGTGGTCCGGGCAGACCTGGGCGACGCTGCGCTCGGGGCAGTTCATCAACGGCTGGAGCAACTTCGAATCATCGGACACTCGATTGCAATTCGCCGGCGCCGACTACGCCCGCGGCTGGAACGGGGTGTGCGTCGACGGCGCCATCCAGTCAGGAATCGTCAACGCACGCAGGCTGATAAACGAATTGAGGTAGGTCCTCGACGACAAGTCCGGTCGAGCATCCTGGCCCGACCGGACTCTCGTCGTCCGCGTTGCCGTTCGACTACGGCTTCATCAGCACCGACGATGTCGGGTAGGCATCTGCGAAACCGTCCTGCAACGGCGCGACGAACACGTTCTCGGTACGCGTCCGCGAAATCAGCCAACGACCGTCGACTTTGCGAAAGGCGTTGTTCAACCGACTCGACCGCAGCAGTCCGCTCCCGTCGGCGTAGAGCCACGGTTGTACGTGAATCCACTGGCCGGTCGCCTGATTGCCGGCGACGTAGATCTGCTCGGCGGTGAGGTAGTGCGCGTTCAGCACGAGCGCCGGGTCACGCCTTTCGCCCCAGAATCGCTGAAAATGTTCGCGCAGAGCCTGTTTGCCGTCGAGCCGACCGAACTGGTCGTTGTAGTAGTCACCGACGCCCTCCCACACGGCGTCGTCTGTGTAGAGGTCGAGGATCAGATCGATGCGTTCAGCGTCGTCGGCGACGCCGAACTCGGGGCACGGCGTGTCGCAGAGAAACATGTAGCGGGCCTGCAGCCGTCGGACCGCCGCCTCACCCTCCAGCGTCTCGATGCGAGCCACCAATTCGGCGAGCGTGGGCGAGGTTGGCATGATCACTCCTTGCGTCCGAGGACGACCGTGCGTCGTCGTTCCTTCGATGCCGACCCTACAGCGCGCGAAGACGCGTAGATATAGCGAAAACCCTTACCTACCAATCCACTTCGACGTCGCTTCGCCGTGAACGGCGCTGACTCAGCTCGGTTCGAGCGGCGTCTCGACCGCGGTAGTTCCTCCGGCGCCCTTCGTCGTGAGATTCGAGTCCGCCGACGTGGCCAAGAACGTGGCCACCCGGGATCGCGTCACCGACGGCGAACAGACAGTCTGCGCCGACCCCGCGCCACGCCAGGATCGTGAATTGAGCATTTCTCGAATCGAAATGTGGTTAGGTCGAACGCGGTACGCGTGCACCTGTACGCGTCGAGGCGATTAGTTGCTCTCAGAAACCGAAGGGGAATCATGAAGCAGATCATTCGACGGACGGTCGGCGCAGCTGCCGCCGCTTCTTTCGCGGTCCTCATCGTCGCGGGTTGCAGCGACAACAGCAGCGACACTTCCACCAGCGCGTCGGCATCGGCGTCGGCTGAGGCGAGCTCGGCCGCGATGTCGGGGTCGGCCATGTCGGGGTCGTCCATGGCGTCGGCCGAGAACAAATCCGTTGAGTTGACCGCGGCGGACGGCACCAAGGTGACGCTCTCCGGCTCGCTCGCCGCGAAATATCAGTCGGCCACCGAGAAGCAGCGCGCCGACCTGGGCAAACCGTTGACGGGCCCGGAGGCGTCGGGCACCAGCGCCAGCGGCGTCGTGTTCCAGCAGTTCGACGGCGGCGTCATTACCGCTAAGAACGCCGAGCCCGCTACCCCGGCCTACATCACCTGGGGCAAGATCCGCGACGCGTGGAACGTCAAGCGCGACGCGACCGGTCACCCGTCGGCCGACGGCAAGGGCGGCTCGAATGGTCCGCTCGGCACCGCGACCAGCGACGAGACCGAAGAGGGCACGCTGAAGGTATCGACCTTCGAGCACGGCAAGATCACCTGGGACTCGAAGACCGACACAGTCGAGGTCACCGTCGACGGCAAGGTCGTTCCGGCCAAGTAGTTTCGGCCTGATCGGCCCCACTCGGGAGTGCCCACCTGCGCTGTGTGCAGGTGGGCAGTCTTCGTCGTATCGGGCCGTCGCGGCGCTCGCACTCCCCGACGACAGATTGCAATCAGCCACCTCACCCCGGCCGAGGGAGCCACTCCCTCACCGAGCCTCACCCGACAGATTGCAATCAGCCCCCGCCTCCACAGACGACAGCTGCGCGGTGAGGAATGAAAGTTGGTGCGCCACAGCCGGTTCAAACCAGCCGCGCCCCTCGAAGACGTCGAAGTGGTCGCACGGGTAGTGGCGTACCTGTGCTCGCGCCTTGAACGCCGTCTTCGACGCGGCGTACGGCGGCGCCGCCCGATCGAAATCGGCGATCTGCACCAGCACGGGCGCGTCGATGTCGTCCGCGTGCTTATCCGCGTTGAACGAGCCCAGCTCCAATCCGACCGCGGCATCGACCTCGTTACGCCAGGTCGGGCCGGCGATGGACTCGTATGCCTCCAGGTATCCCGGCGCGGTCAAGGCGGCGTTTTCGCCCGGCTCGCCGACGACGGGCAACATTCGACGCCGTGCACCGACTTTCGCCGCCATCGCGCTACCGAGTCCCACGGCCGTCGAGCGGAGCATGCCTTTGGCGCCGACCGTCGCAAAGTTGTGTCGTCCGGCGGCGATTCCGCTCACCATCGGCACCATCGACACGACCGCGCAGACATCGGATCGACCCGCCGCGACGACGAGCACGTGCCCGCCCGACTGCGAAAGACCCCACAGCACAATACGATTGCGGTCGATGCCCGGCCGCGCTCCGACGGCTGCGATGGCGGCCCGGTAGTCGTCGGCCTGATCTGCCATCGAGATCCGTTGCCGTACTTGCCCTTCCGACGCGCCGAACCCGCGATAGTCGAAGGCGAACACCGCGAACCCGGCGTCGGCGAGTCGCAGTGCGAACGGCTCGAGCCCGGAGTCCTTGGTCCCGGCGAATCCATGCGCCATCACCACCACCGGGCGACCTGTGGGGCCGTCGAACCGTGAATCTTCTGGGCCGGGGTAAAACCATGCCTCGCAACGGGTTCCGTATGAATTGAACGTGACGGTGAGACGATTCATAGCCGATCCTCAAGCTGTGCCTCGACGGCGGCATCTACGGCGGCATCGACGCCGGCCCATCGCGGCGGACCCTGTAGGTGCGCTCGCTTGACGCCGGCGGGGATCTCCGCGGTGCGCATGTTGTGTTCGTACAAGTAGTAATCCAACTGCTGGGTGTGCCGTGGACGGTCGAGCATGTGCCCGGTGTAGAACTGCTGATCGGCGGCGATCACCTGACGCATCTCGGCGACGTCGGGCAGCCGGTACCGGCCCACCGCGTAGGCGCCGACCAATCGAGCCTGTGCCTCGACGAACGGGAACAGCGTCGGCGTCGCCTGCGCGAATCCCGCGAAGATGAGATCGTCGATGCCCGGATAGAACATGCGTTTGTACAGGTCGATGCGATTGTCGGGCGCGCTGATGAAGTCCGGGTCGAAGAACGGAAAGGTGATGTTGTAGCCGGTCGCGTAGATGATGATGTCGAAGTCGTCGGAGGTGCCGTCGTCGAAATAGACTGTGTCGCCGTCGAATCGGGTGATGTTCGGCTTGGCGACGACATCGCCGGAGCCGAGGCGCAGCGGCAGTTCCACCGACTGGGTGGGATGCGCTTCAAAGAATTTGTGGTTGGGCGTCGGCAGCCCGTAGTCCTCCGGGCGGCCGGTGGTCAGCGGCTGCATCACCTGCATGAACTTGCGTTGCCATGCGAACGGTATGTGCGGCGAGGTGTGGTAGTACTTGTCGGCAGGTTTACCCGCGAAGTATTTCGGGACGATCCACGCGCCCGACCGTGTCGACAGCGTCAGCGTGTTGTCGAGGGTCCGCGACGACAGTTCCACAGCGATGTCTGCCGCACTGTTGCCCAACCCCACCACGAGGATTCGCTTGCCGGAGAAGTCGTACGGCGTCTTCGGGTCGATGTAGTGGTGCGCGTGCATCGTCACGCCGGTGAAGTCGCCGGGGAATTCCGGTGATCGCGGGTCCCAGTGGTGCCCGTTGGCGACCACTAGCAGATCGAACCGACGCCGCTGTCCCCGTTGGGTTTCCAGCTCCCAGCCACCGTCGTCGAGCCGTCGCGCGTGCGTGACGCCGTTCTCGAATTCGATATTGTCCAGCAGGCCGAAGGCATCGGCGTAGGAGTCCAGGTACTTCTTGATCTCGGTGTGATGCGGGAAGTCCGGGTAGTCGGTCGGCATCGGGAAGTCGCGGAACGACAGCTGATGCTTGGAAGTGTCGATGTGCAGCGACTTGTACGCACTGCTGTGGCCGTTGGGATTGCCGAACGCCCAGTTCCCGCCGATCCGATCGGAGGACTCGAAGCACACGTACGGCACGCCGTAGTCGTTGAGCATCTTGCCCGCGGTCAGGCCGCTGATACCGGCGCCGATGATCGCCGTGCTCGGCAAGGGGTGATTCATACGGCACTCCCGGTGTGTAGACAGATCACTCATTCTGTCTACTACATCGCGACGACGTCTGTAAACAGTTTCTGAAATCTGTCTACCGTGGCTGCTACTGTCAGGTGGTGTCTGAGCTGCCGCCGACTGATCTCGCTCCCCCGTCCGTAACGACTCGGCTGCTCGACGCCACCGACAAGCTATTGGCGGACAAGGGAATTCGCGCGATGACCATGCAGCAGGTCGCCGAATCCGCCGGTGTTTCACGAGCCTGGCTGTACCGGCATTTCCCCGACAAGCCCACGTTGGTGGGCGCCGCGATCGTGCGATTGACGGAGTCGTTTTGGACTGACGCGCGCCGCGAGCTCGACGGAATCGACGGCTTCGACCGACAGCTCGCCGCCGGTGTTCGGATCGGTCGCGGCGCCTACGACGACCCCGGCACGCTGCTGATGCGGTTGCGCACAGACGAACCCGAAGACTTTGCGGCCTGCGCGGGTGCCGGCGTCTCCGGGTTGGTCCCCGACCTGGCGGCTTTCTGGCGCCCATACGTCGACGCGGCGTCGGGCAAGGGCGAAATCCATGCGGCCCACCGCCTCGACGAGGTCGCCGAGTGGGTCGCGAGGACACTGATCAGCTTGGGCACCATGCCGAGCAACACGGTGAACCCCGACGATACCGGCGACGTCCTGGGACACCTGCGCCGCTATCTGATGCCCGCGCTGCGCGCCGACCCGCGCGGTTCCGACTAGCTGACTGATTCCCGGCGGGCCTGACCGGCACCGCCCCATCGCCGCCGAATCGATTATCTACTTTGACCTGAGAAAGTCGCCTCCGGCCCCGTCGCCTGCTGGTTGAGCTGGGCGAGCGCCGTTCGATACGATCACAGTTCGACACGTGCGCCACCATCAAATGCATTGTGGTACAGCGGTTTCGACACGCTCGTCACTTCGACTCGGCTAGCGCCTCGCTCAGTACGGCGCGCTTACGCTCCTCACGGCTCAACCAGCAGATGCAATGCCCCGACCGGTAAACCCAGGTTGAGCCGGTCCGAGCGAGGCGCTACAGCTAGCCGAGTCGAAGTCGCGCACGCTCGCTCACTCCACGGATCGAGCTACGCCCCCTGCCAGACGCTGTCGAAAGGCGTCCGTGCCGACACCCGCCGGACGATCCCGGCGGTGGTCAGCGCCTTGGCGGTGCGCACGGCGTCGAGCACGTCGGCTCCCTTGGCCAATTCGGCGGTGATGGCCGCGGCGAGCGTGCACCCGGCCCCGGACACCCGCTCCTGCCCGACCTTCGGCGACCGCAGGACGGTCACGTCGGTGCCGTCGTAGACGACGTCGACGGCGTCGTCGCCGGGCAGTTCGACGCCGCCTTTGGCGACGACGTAGCGCGGTCCGAGGTCGGCGATGCGTCGTGCGGCCTCGGCCAGGTCGTCGACGCTGTCGATGGATCGCATGCCGGAGAGCGTCTGCGCTTCGAACATGTTGGGCGTCACGACGGTGGCCTGGGGCAGGATCTCGCTGCGCAGCGCATTGTCGGTGTCGAGTGCCGCGCCGGGCTCCTGACCTTTGCAGATCAGCACCGGGTCGACGGCGACGTGCCGCCACGGCTGTCGGCGGAGCGCGGCGGCGACGGTATCGATCGTGGCCGGTGTGCCGAGCATCCCGATCTTCACGACGTCGAGTGCGTGCGCCGCGGTGGCGGCTTCGATCTGGTCGGCGATGACGTCAGGCGCGATCGGCACGAATCGATGTCCCCAGTCGTGCTGAGGATCGAACGAGACGATGCAGGTGATGGTGCCGACACCGTAGACGCCGAGCTGCTGGAAGGTTTTGAGATCCGCTTGCAGTCCGGCGCCGCCGGTGGCCTCGGATCCTGCGATGACGTATGCGAGATCAACCATGGCTGCCAGGGTAACGACTCGTCGCCGACGGCCGTCCACCTGCCGTCGGCAACTCGTGCAGCGCAGCCACGAGCGGCGCCAATTCCGGTGTCGCACAGGCCGAATCCAGCGCGGCTTCCAGCGTCGCATCATGCGTGGGTCGCGACCGCGTCAGCAGGTCGCGCCCGTCGTCGGTCAATTCGGTGTAGATGCCGCGGCGATCGTCGGCGCACAGGATCCGCCGGATCAGGCCGCGATCCTCCAGCCTGTTGACCAGACGTGTCGTGGCGCTGGAACTGAGCGCAGCCGCGCGAGCCAGTTGCGCCATCCGCATGTGCCAACCGTCTTGGCGGCTCAGTGCATCGAGCACGGTGTATTCGACGACGGAGAGCCGGTGCTCGCGTTGCAGCGCGCGTTCGAGCTCGGCGTCGAGCAGCCCGTGCAGCGCGGCGAGTGTGCGCCACCCCTGCGAGCGGACCTCGACGGCGTCGTCGGCGATACCCATGTCGTCCTCCTCGATGTGACTCACAAAGGATACCAGCTTGCGCCAGTAGCAAGCGTATGCAACTATTTATCACGCGCTTGCAACTACATGCGTACGCCTCATATAACTGCCTGAAAGGATCGACATGCCCGTCGGACTTCTCGCCCTGGCCCTCGGCGGCTTCGGCATCGGACTCACCGAGTTCGTCATCATGGGCCTGCTCCCCGAGGTGGCCGCCGACTTCGGCGTCACCGAGTCGGTTGCGGGCTACCTCATCTCCGGGTACGCGCTCGCGGTCGCCGTCGGCGGGATCGCGGTGACCGCGGCGGTGATTCGCTTCGACCGCAAACGCGTCCTCATGTCGTTGATGGTGTTGTTCATCGGGGGCAATCTGCTCTCCGCCACCGCAGCGAGCTACGACATGCTGCTCGCCGGACGCATCCTCGCCGCACTGTGCCACGGCGCATTCTTCGGCATCGGTGCCGTCGTCGCCGCGGACATGGTCGCACCGGCCAAGCGGGCCGGCGCGATCGCCGCGATGTTCGCCGGACTGACCATCGCCAATGTGCTCGGGGTGCCGTTCGGCACGTTCCTCGGTCAGCAGTTCGGTTGGCGCTCGACTTTCTGGGCCATCACGATCATCGGCGTCATCGCGCTGGCCGGCATCGCAATCCTGGTGCCCGACACCAAGACTCACCACCGCGAGACCCCGAGTCTGCGCACCGAGATCGCCGCGTTCCGCTCGTCGCAGGTGTGGTTGTCGATCGTGATCACCATTCTCGGCTTCGGCGGAATGTTCGGTGCCTTCACCTATATCGCCTACACCCTGACCGACGTCTCCGGCTTCGCGTCCGCAACTGTGCCGTGGCTGCTGGTCCTGTTCGGTGTGGGGCTGTTCATCGGAAACTACGCGGGCGGCAAAGCAGCCGACCGTGCGCTAGCACCGACCCTGATCGTGATCCTGGCCGCGCTCGCGGTGATTCTCGTCGCGTTCGCGTCGACCGCGGGTAACCAAGTCATGACCGTAGCGTCGCTGATCCTCATGGGCGCCTTCGGTTTCGCCACCGTCCCGGGCCTGCAGATGCGCATCATGAACTTCGCCTCGACCGCACCCACGCTCGCGTCGGGCGCGAACATCGCCGCCTTCAACATCGGAAACGCGTTGGGCGCGTGGATCGGTGGCCTCACCATCGCCGCCGGCCTCGGTTACACCTCGCCGATCTGGGCGGGTGCGGTCGTCACGGTCGCCGGCCTAGCCGTGTTGGTCTATGCCACGGCGCGGCATCGATCGGCGCTCAAGCGCGCCGACGTCGTCGACGTCGATCACGCCACACAGGTTGCTTCATAAACTGAAGTACTAACTATTGAAACTGAAGTACATCGGTCGTAGGATCGCCTCATGCGCTCCTACGACCAGTATTGTTCGGTCGCCAAGGCACTCGACGTCGTCGGCGACAGATGGACACTCCTCATCGTCCGGGAACTGCTGCTGCAAGGCGGCTCCCGGTATGCCGACCTTGTCCGCGGCCTGCCCGGCATCTCGACCAACCTGCTGGCCGAGCGACTCAAAACCCTTGAGGCGCAAGGACTCGTCGCGCGCTACGACGCCCCGCCACCAATCGGCACCACCCTCTATGAACTGACCGACGCGGGACGCGACCTCGAGCCCGTCATCCGCTCGCTGGTTCGTTTCGGCGCGCGATACATGGCCGCCCCCACGAGTACCGAAACCTTCCGCAGTCACTGGCTCGCCTTCCCGATCAGTGAACTGCTCGACGACGCCGACCCGACGGCGCCACCGGTCGTCGTCGAAGCACGCGTCGCCGAGGCCCCCGCATTCATCGAGATCGCCGATGGAGAAATTCGCACGACACTCGTTCGGCCGTCGACGCCACCGTCACTGACCATCGAGGGCAACGCACAGCTCGCGTTGGGCCTGCTCACCCGACAAGTCGACGTCGAGCTCGCGCGCCAACTCGGACTCGGCCTCACCGGGGATCTGACCGTCCTGCAGCGCTTGCGTTTCAACGGTCCACACGTCGTCGACGACCCCGCCGATCTAGCGAGTGAACGATGACCTCCTACCTTCGCCCGGACTGGGTGGACGCCGATCTCTACCCGTTCGACAGCCGTTTCATCGAGATCGACGGCAACGTCGTGCATTACATCGACGAAGGCACCGGGCCCACGCTGCTGATGTTGCACGGAAATCCCACCTGGTCGTTCGTCTACCGCGACGTGATCGCCCGGCTCAGTGACCGGTTCCGCTGCATCGCCCTCGACTACCCCGGGTTCGGGTTGTCCACGGCGTCGAGGCGCTACCGACTTCAGCCCGACGATCACGCCGCGACGGTCGCCGCATTCGTCGATCGGCTCGACCTCGCCGACGTCACGCTGGTCGCCCATGACTGGGGCGGCCCGATCGGTCTCTGCGCCGCTCAATTCCGGTCGGAGAGATTCCTCGGCCTCGTTCTACTGAACACCTGGGCGTGGCCGTTGAACGGTGACATCCGCGCCGAGCTGGCGTCACGCGCGGCAGGCGGACTGGTCGGCCGCGAACTTACCCGGCGGTTCAACCTGTTCGTGAACGCGCTCATCCCGGCCGGTCATCGACGACGGAAGCCGACGGCCTCCGAGATGGACCACTACCGCAACGCCCTGCCCACCAGAGAGCGCCGCAACGGCTGCGCGACGCTGCCCGGCGCGATCATCGGCAGCCGCGACTTCCTCGCCGACGTCGAGGATCACCTCGACCGCTTCGACGGTCTGCCGACGTTGCTCATCTGGGCCGACGGCGACGTCGCGCTGGGCGATAAGGAGCGTCGACGTTGGGAGGCAACGCTTTCCGACCTCACGACGGTGACGATCCGCGACGCGGGGCACTTCGTCCAGTCCGACGCGCCGGACGACGTCGCCGAAGCGATCACCCGATGGTGGGAGACCGTCGGCGACATCTGATTCCGTGCCGACTGATTCCGTGCCGACTGATTCTCTGCCGACTGATTCTCTGCCGACCCGGGTGCGAAATGCCGGATACCGGCGCGACGGCCACATGATGGCCACGCCGAATTCGTTTGCGCGTCGCGTGTCTGTCCACTCTCGACTGCCACCATGGCGCCAACACCCCCGGTGAAAGGTGCGGCGATGGCCGACGAAGCGCACGCGTACAACAGTGTCTGGCAACTTCGGGGCGATGCGTGGTGTCGCCTGGACGAGGCCGCGGACCGACTCAACCGGCAGGACACCGTCGGCGAGCGGCGCGACCGCTACGTCGGCATCTGCCGCGACATCCTGGCCGAACTCACACCGCTCGAACCCTACTGGGCCTACCCGGGCAACACGCGTTTCGCGCGCGTGCAGCGACTGTTCACCGACGGATCCTATGACGAATTCGGTGACCTCGTCACGCGGATCAACCGCGCGTTGACCAACGAGTCCTATCGCTCCGGCAGCCAGAAGCGGGCCGGCGCCGACGACACCGAACTCTTCCCCACCGACCCCAGAGACCTTGAGCAGCAACCTGTTTCGCGGCACGACCAACCGTATTTCGAAGTGCTCGTCGTCGAAGCGATGTCCGACGAACAGGAACAGGCGCTGCGTCGGGAAGTTCGCTCGTGGCGGCGGCCCGACGACGAGTTCCGCTACGAACTCGTCGTCGTCGGCAGCGGCGACGAAGCTCTCGTCGCCACCCGCCTCAACGTCAACCTGCAGGCGGTGGTGATTCGACGCCGGTTCTCCCATGCGTCGCCGCGGGACCTGTCGTCGCTCACCGAATTCCTCGACACGTCGCTGTCGCAGAACCTCGCCGACCACCTCTTCCCCGACGAGCGCGCCGAGATCCTGGCGGCTTCACTCACCGAACTGCGTCCCGAACTCGACCTGTACCTGATGACCGAGATCGAGGTCGAAGACATCGCCGGACGGCTCGGCGAACAGTTCCGCCGTGTGTTCCACGCCCGCGAGGGCGTATTGGAACTGCATTTGAGCATCCTGCAGGGGGTTGCGGCCCGCTACCGCACCCCGTTCTTCAGCGCACTCAAGGAGTACAGCCACCGCCCGACCGGAGTCTTCCACGCGCTGCCGATCTCGCAGGGCAAGTCGATCGTCAATTCGCATTGGGTCAAAGACATGGTCAGCTTCTACGGGCTCAACGTCTTCATGGCCGAGACGTCGGCTACGTGCGGCGGACTCGACTCGCTGCTCGAGCCGACCGGCCCGCTGCGCGAGGCCCAGCAGCTGGCCGCCGAAGCCTACGGCAGCCGCAACACCTACTTCGTCACCAACGGGACGTCGACCGCCAACAAGATCGTCACCCAGTCACTCGTCGCGCCCGGCGACATCGTGCTGCTCGATCGCAACTGCCACCAGTCGCATCACTACGGCATGATGATGTCCGGCGCGAAAGTCGTCTATCTCGAGGCCTACCCGCTGCCCGGTTACTCGATGTACGGTGCGGTGCCGCTGCGGGAGATCAAGTCGAAGCTCCTCGCCCTGCGTCGCGCGGGCAAACTCGACCGGGTCAAGATGATCTCGCTGACCAACTGCACCTTCGACGGCATCGTCTACGACGTCGCGCGCGTCATGGAGGAGTGCCTCGCACTCAAACCCGACCTGGTGTTCCTATGGGACGAAGCATGGTTCGCCTTCGCCCGATTCCATCCCGTGTACCGCACCCGCACCGCGATGTACAACGCAGACACGTTGCGCCGCAAGCTCTCCGAGCCCGCCTACATCGCCGCCCACGAGACGCGGCTGGCCGCCGACGCCGCGCACCCGCCGACCGACGACGAGCTGCTCGAACGTCGGCTCACCCCGGATCCGGCGAAGGCACGGGTGCGTGTGTACGCCACGCAGTCGACGCACAAGACGTTGACGTCGTTGCGACAGGGGTCGATGATCCACGTCTACGACCAGGACTTCGACCAGAAGGTGTCCGAGGCGTTCCACGAGGCGTACATGGCACACACCTCGACCTCACCCAACTATCAGATCCTCGCGTCGCTGGATCTGGGTCGGCGCCAAGTCGCGCTGGAGGGCGTCGAATTGGTCCAGCGGCAGATCGAGAATGCGATGCAGCTGCGCGACGCGATCGACAACCATCCGTTGCTCAGCCGCTACCTGTCCTGCCTGAAGACGTCGGATCTGATTCCCGAGACCTACCGGCCGTCACACATCGGTCAGCCACTGCGATCGGGTCTACAGAACATGATGGCCGCATGGGAGCAGGATGAGTTCGTCCTCGACCCGTCGCGGATCACCTTGTCGATCGGGCGCACCGGCTACGACGGTGACACCTTCAAGCGCGACCAGCTGATGGACCGCTACGGGGTGCAGATCAACAAGACCTCCCGCAACACGGTGCTGTTCATGACGAACATCGGCACCACGCGGTCGTCGGTGGCGTTCCTCGTCGAAGTGATGGTCAAGATCACCCGCGAACTCGACGAACACGTCGCCGACATGGCCCTCGGCGAACGCGGCCACTTCGAGCGGCGAGTCGCCCGGTTGACCGCCGACGCACTGGACATGCCGAACTTCAGCGGATTCCACCCGGCCTTCCGTGACGTCGTCGACGTCGTCGACGTCGTCCACGTCGGAGACGATGCCGACGCCGGCCTCGCGGAGTCGACGCCGGAGGGCGATGTCCGACCGGCGTTCTACCTGTCCTACGACGACGCGAACTGCGAATACCTCGACGCCGAACAGATCCACGAGTACCTCGACGCGGGCACCGACGTCGTCTCGGCGACATTCGTGACGCCCTATCCGCCCGGGTTCCCGGTCCTGGTGCCCGGGCAGGTGTTCAGTGCCGAGATACTGCGGTTCATCGCCGACCTCGACACTCCGGAGATCCATGGCTACCGGCCCGAGTACGGCTACCGCGTCTACACCCGCAAGGCCATCGACATGCTGGTCGAGGGGTCAGTCGGATAGTCCCGCGTCTTTGCTTCCGTACGCGGCGCGCAAGGTCGGCTTGACCACCTTGCCGCCCGCGTTGCGCGGAAGTTCGTCGACGATGACGAGGTCCTTCGGTTGCTTGAACCGAGCCAGATTCTCGTCGAGATACGGCTTGAGATCGTCGAGAGTCAGGTCGTCCGCACCGTCGAGCACGATGACGGCGACCGGAACCTCACCCCACTTGGCGTCGGCGCGCCCGATGATGGCGGCCTCGCGGATCGAGGGGTGGCCGAACAGCACGTTCTCCACTTCCGCGCTGTAGATGTTCTCGCCACCGGAGATGATCATGTCTTTCGCGCGGTCGACGACGAACAGGAATCCTTCGTCGTCCTCGCGCACCAGGTCGCCGGAATGGAACCAGCCGCCCCGAAACGCCTCGGCCGTCTCCTGCGGTTTGTTCCAGTAGCCCTTCATCAGATTCGGTCCGCGGTAGACGATTTCGCCGATCTCACCCTGCTTGACGTCGTTCATCAGCGGGTCGACGATCCGCGCGGTGACCGCCGGCACCACTTTGCCGATCGATCCCATCTTGCGTTGCGCGTCTTTACCTTCCAGCATGCATGTCACCGGCGACATCTCGGTCTGACCGAAGGCCGTCATGTTCGCGGCCGCGGGGAAGTTCTCATTCATCGCCGAGAGCACCGAGTCCGACGCCGGTGCCGCGCCCCAGCTGATCGTCTGCAACTTCAGGGTCCGCGGTCGCGCACGTTGAGCCGCACAGACCGCCTGCCACTGCGCCGGCACCATGAACACCGACGTCGTGCCCTCGCTCTCCAGGGTGTCAAGCATCACGTCGGGATCGAAGGCGCCCAGCGGGTGGATCACCGCGGGCACGCCGAGATAGAACGTCGGTGCGAACGCCGCCAACCCGGCGATGTGAAAGATCGGTGGAACCACCGACGACACCGAATCCGGCTGTGCGCGCGACGCGCTGATCGTGGTCAATGCCTGGGCCTGCAGATTGGTGTGAGTCAGCATGGCGCCCTTGGGTTTTCCGGTCGTGCCCGAGGTGAACATGATGACCGCGACAGTCTCCTCGGGCACATCGACGTCGGGACGGTCGCCGCCCGGCTCGGTCAGCAGCGTCTCGTAATCGAGATGGTCGGAAGCCTCGTCTCCGGCGTCGACGACGATGAGCGTGTCGAGCGAACCCGTGGATGCCGCAACCGCATCGACCAACGGAGCGAGCAGCTTCTCCGTGACGACGACCTTCGCTCCGCTGTCGCTGACGAGGTAGGCGACTTCGTTGGGACTCATGCGGATGTTCACCGGTACCGCGATGGCGCCGAGCAGGTTGGCGCCGAGCACGGCCTCCACGTATTCCGGCCGGTTCAGCAGCGCCATCAGCACCCGATCACCGAAGCCCACGCCGCGGCGATGCAATGCGGCGGCGAAGGCCGTCGATCGGCGATCGAGTTCCCGCCAGGTCGTGGTGCGTCCGAGATACCGCAACGCGGGAAGGTCGGGGCGCATGAATGCGTGCCGCCGAATCTGGTTGTTCCAGTGGTTTCGCCGCGACCGCAGTGGTTCGGTCGACGGATCATCGTCGATGCCAGTCATGCGACCTACCCTAGGACGGCTCTGCGAGGATGGTCGCCTGATTCAACCAACACTTCGGTGGTGCAACGGGTTTGGGCTACCGTGAACGGAGCCGACCTAGGAGTTTCCCAATGAGCGATCACGAAGTCAAGATGATCATCCTGTCCACCGACAACATCGACGAGTCGATCGAGTTCTACAGCGGCACACTCGGAATGGACCTCAAGTTCCGCGACGGAGCACATTTCGCGGCGCTCGACGGCGGGCCCATCACGCTCGCGCTGGCCACCAAGATCGACCATCCGATTCACGGGCAGGTCGTCGTCGGCATCAAGACCGCCGACGTCGACGCCGCGGCGAAAGCTGTCGAGGAAAGCGGAGGCGGCATCGTCCAGGGCCCCTACGACGACGCACACGAGCGCCGTGCCGTGGTCTACGACAACAAGGGCAACGGGCTGGTGTTCTACAGCCCACTGAACCGCTGAGACGGGTGGCTCCCCGACGGACACGCCGCTCCCGGGTGCCGCAGCGAGTTCGCGAGCGTCGGTGTAGGCGTCGCGCTGAGTGACCGCGAAGCGACACGCACCCCACCCGCTCCCCGAGTGCCGCAGCGAGTTCGCGAGCGTCGGTGTAGGCGTCGCGCTGAGTGACCGCGAAGCGACACGCACCCCACCCGCTCCCCGAGTGCCGCAGCGAGCTCGCGAGCGTCGGTGTAACGAGGGGCCCGGCGAGACAACGTCGGCAACCCAACCCAATCCCATTGAACCGCAGCAGCATTCGACTTCGGCCGACAGACATCTCGATACACCGAAGCTCGTTCCTCGCTCCGGCACTCGACGAGCGGGGGTAACCGTCGCATCCCTCACCACAGCAGCCGACGAGCCGGGGCAGACACCCCGCGAACCGCACCCCACCCGCTCCCCGAGTGCCGCAGCGAGCTCGCGAGCTTCGGTGTAACGAGGGGCCTGGCGAGACAACGTCGGCAACCCAACCCAATCCCATTGAACCTCAGCGGCATTCGACTTTGGCCGTCAGACATCTCGATACACCGAAGCTCGTTCCTTGCTCCGGCACTCGATGAGCGGGGGTAACCGGCGCGTTCCTCACCACGGCAGCCGACGAGCGGGGTAGCCGTCGCGCTCCTCACCACAGCAGCCGACGAGCCGGAGGTAGCCGGCGCATCCGTCGCTCCAGCACCCGACGAGCGGGTAGACACCCCGCGAACCGCACCTCACCCGCTCCCCGAGTGCCGCAGCGAGCTCGCGAGCGTCGGTGTAACGAGGGGCCTGGCGAGACAACGTCGGCAACCCAACCCAATCCCATTGAACCGCAGCAGCATTCGACTTCGGCCGACAGACATCTCGATACACCGAAGCTCGTTCCTCGCTCCGGCACTCGACGAGCGGGGGTAACCGGCGCGTTCGTCACGACGGCAGCCGACGAGCGGGGGGTAGCCGGCGCATCCGTCGCTCCAGCACCCGACGAGCGGGTAGACACCCCGCCACACGCACCCACCTGCTCCCCGAGTGCCGCAGCGAGCTCGCGAGCTTCGGTGTAACGAGGGGCCCGGCGAGACAACGTCGGCAACCCAACCCAATCCCATTAAACCGCAGCAGCATTCGACATCGGCCGACAGACATCTCGATACACCGAAGCTCGTTCCTCGCTCCGGCACTCGATGAGCGGGGGTAACCGGCGCGTCCCTCACCACAGCACTCGACGAGCCGGGGGTTGCCGTCTCGTCCCTCACCACCGCAGCCGACGAGCGAAGGTAGCCGTCGCATCCCTCACCACGCCACCCGACGAGCCGGAGGTGGCTGCCTCGACTACGAAGCTCGCTCGGCGCGACCCGTCGCCGGCAAACCTCAATACACCCGGACAGACGTGGCCTTCACCGCGAAGTACACGTCGGATCCGACTGCGATTCGTAAGTCGGACAGTGATTCTCGGGTCAGTTCGGCTCCGAGCTCACCCAACGACGTCGCACCTCGCACCAGGAATCGGTCGCCGCGCGGCACCACCTGGGTGACTCGTGCGGGGACGACGTTGCGAATACTCGAATCCGTCGGCGGCGACGTCGTCACGACGACGGCGTCCGGCCCGAACACCGCGGTAGCGTGATCGGTTACGCGCACCGGTTCCGCGAGGAACCCGCTCAGCTTGCCCTCGGCGGCTACGACCGCGCTGCCGTCCCACTTCCCGGACACCAGGTTCAGGCCGGCGAGGCTGGCGGTGAACGCATTCGCCGGGCGCCCCAGTACGTCGGCCGTGGGCCCGGCGTCGACGATGCGCCCGTCGTCGATGACCACCGCGTCGTCGGCCAGGGTGACGACGTCCACGACGTCATGCGTCACGAAGATCGTGGTCTGCTCCCGGCTGGCGAGCAGATCGCGCAGCAGCGCGCGCAATCGGCCCGCCACGTCGACGTCGAGTGCTCGAAAAGGCTCGTCCAGCAACAGGATTCGGGGCTGTGCCGCGAGAGCCCGCGCGATGGCCACGCGCTGGGCCTGCCCACCCGACAGCTGCGCGGGCTTACGCTCGGCGAGGTCGGCCGCCTCACAGGCGGCCAGCCACTGCGTCACCCGCATCTTCACCTCGGTCCGATTCAGCCGCTGGGCGCGCGGCGCGAAGGCCACGTTGTCGGCGACGCTCAGGTGCGGAAACAGACGAGCGTCCTGTCCCAGCAGTGCGACGCCGCGACGATGGGCCGGGACACGCGCCGACGCCCCGTCCAGCGATTGGTCGCCCGCGGTGATCACTGCCGAATCAGCGTGCGCCAGCCCGGCGATCACCCGCAGCAGAGTAGTCTTTCCCGCGCCGTTCGGTCCGACGACGGCGGTCGTCCCGCCGCCGGGAAAGCCGTGCTCAACCGTCAGCTTGGGACGCCGATTATCCACGCGCACAACCAGGTTCGGCGCGGTCGGGGTCACAGCGCGCCCTGGCCGGCGTCGCGGCGTCGAACATGCACCGCAACCACGACGATCAGCGACACGACGACGAGCACCAACGCCAGCGGTATCGCCGCTTGCGGATCGTCGATCTCGGCGGTGTAGATCGCCAGCGGAGCTGTCTGCGTGATACCCGGCGCATTGCCGGCGAACGTGATCGTCGCGCCGAACTCACCGAGCGCCCGCGCGAACGCCAACACCAGACCGGCCAGCAATGACGGCACGATCAGCGGCATCGTCACTCGCCACAGGGTCCGCGTGGGACTGGCGCCCAGGGTCGCGGCGACCTCCTCGTAGCGAGTCCCCGCAATGCGCAGCGCGCCCTCGACGCTGATGACCAGAAACGGGAGTGCCACAAAGGTTTGCGCGAGGACGACCGCCGTCGAGGTGAAGGCGATGTCGATCCCAGCGGCACGGAGCGGGGATCCGATCAGGCCCAACCGTCCGAACGTGTAGAGCAGGGCGATGCCGCCGACGACCGGCGGCAATACCAGCGGCAAGAGCACCAAAGCACGGAGCACGCGTATGAGCGGACCGTCGTGGCGGGCGAAGACGACGGCCATCGGTACCCCCAGGATCACGCACAGCAGTGTCGACACCGCCGCCGTCCGCAACGACAGCAGCAGTGCCTGACGCGACGACTCCGAGAGAACCTGGGTGAGGAACGACTGCCAGGGCGTATGCAGAAGCAGCCCGATCGGTGGGACGACGATCAGGGCCACTCCGGCCGCCGCGGGCAGGTACAGCCACGTCGGGAGACCGACCGACGAGCGAGTTCTGTTGCCTATCAAGGCTTCCCGAAGCCGGCGGCCTGCAAAACCTGCTGACCGGACGCGCTGAGCACAGCGTCGACGAACTCCTTGCCGACACCCTCGTTAGCCGCGCCGCGCACCACCGCGATCGGATACTTGTTGACCACGGCGGCGAATGCCGGATCGACGACGGTCGCGACCTTGTCCCCGGCGCCCTTGGCGTCGGTCACGTACACCAGCCCGGCGTCGGCCTGCCCCGAGGTGACCTTGGTGAGCACGGCGGTCACCGACTCCTCTTGAGACTTTGCGTTGATGGTGATGCCGGTGTTCTTCTCGACCGTCGCGGTCGCCGCGCCGCAGGGTTGAGCCACCTGGCACACGACTGTCGTCACTCCGGCCTTGTTGAGGTCGGCGATGGTGTGGATCCCCTTGGGATTGCCCGGCGCCGTCACGATGACCAGGGTGTTGGTGGCGAAGATCTTGGGATCGAGCGCCTTGTCGCCGAGCTTGGTCATATTCTTCTCGTCGGCGCTGGCGAATACGTCGGCGGGTGACCCCTGCTTGATCTGGTTGACCAGCGTCGACGACCCGGCGAACGACAGCGAGACCTTCACACCGGGATGAGCCTTCTCGAAGTCGCCCGCGATCGTCGTGAACGTCTTCTTCAGTGACGCCGCGGCAGAGACGTTGAGCGTCGTCGAGGCGGCGCTCGCCGAGGCCGACGACGCGCTGGTGCCCGTGTCGTTCGACGAGCAACCGGCCAGGAGCACGAGTGCGGCCGCTGATCCGACGGCGAACAACTTCTTCATGAGTCTTCTCGTTTCGTTTCGACGATGACGGTGGTGGCTTTCACGACCGCGGTGGCAACGGAGCCGGGTTCGAGCGAGAGTTCTTGCGCCGCTTCGGCACTCATCAACGACGTCACCTCGAACGGCCCGCACTGCATGCGGACCTGCGCCATCACGCCGTCGACGACGACGTCGGTGACCAATCCGGTGAATCGGTTGCGGGCCGATCGGAGGATGCCGTCGTCGTCGGGTGGTGCGGTGGCACGTTCACGCGCCAGCTCCGCGAGTCGGCGGCCGTCGACCGTCGCGACGCCTTCATCGGATGTCGTGGTCAGTAATCCGGCGGACACCCAGCGGCGGACGGTGTCGTCGCTGACGCCGAGCAGACGCGCCGCATCGCGCACCTTGATTGCAGTCACGGGTAGATCATTCCTCATCGGCCGCAGATGCGCTCGTATTGGGCCGATAGTGTCGCGTCTACGGTGAAGTCCGGCAATTGGTGGACGCACCGATGAGTTTCCGGATGCGTTGAGGTCGATACTGCTGGAATCTTTCCAGCAGCGAACATCGAAAGGCGGCGGCATGAGCAACGACCCCGATCAGCGGGCGAACCGACCCCGGGTACTGGTAGCGGGCGCGAGCATCGCTGGACCGGCGCTGGCTCACTGGCTGCACCGCTGGGGAGCCGAGGTGACCGTCGTCGAGCGAGCGCCCGACCTTCGGCCAGGCGGGCAGGCGGTCGACGCACGCGGCATCACCAAGACCGTCATCGAGCGGATGGGCCTCGACGCGGCGGTGCGCGCGGCGACCACCGACACCGCGGGGGCGTACTCGGTCGACGCCGAGGGGCAGATTCTGGAGACCTTCAGCGCTGAGGACGACGGTGGCGACGGCTTCATCGCGGATATCGAGATTCTGCGCGGGGATCTCTCGCAGGTGCTCTACGACGCGACGTCGAACGACGTCGAGTATCTGTTCGGGGACCGCATCGTCGAACTCGCCCAGGACACCGACGGCGTCGACGTCGTGTTCGCGGGCGGTGACCGGCGGCGCTTCGAGCTCGTCGTGGGGACCGACGGGCTGCACTCGGCACTGCGGGCCATGGTCTTCGGGCCGCACGAGGAGTTCCTCCATCACCTCGGCCACGTACTGGCCTTCTACAGCGTGCCCAATGAATTCGGACTCGACCGCTGGCTGCTCGAATATCAGGATCATGAGACGGGACGCGCAGCGCTGGTGCGGCCCATCCAGGATGCGACGCGGGCGATGGCGATGTTCTGCTTCGCCTCACCCGAGTTCGACGTCGACTATCGCGACGTCGAAGCGCAGAAGGCGCTCGTTCGCGAGCGCGTCGCGGGGCTCGGCTGGCGGACGCCGGAGATTCTCGCTCACCTGGACGACTCATCGGACTTCTTCCTTGACCAGGTCGCCCAGGTGGTGATGGATCGGTGGTCGAGCGGGCGGGTGGCGTTGCTCGGGGATGCGGCGTTCTGTTCGTCGCCGATGTCGGGGCAGGGCACCGGACTCGCGCTGGTGGGCGCCTACGTGCTCGCCGGTGAACTGGCCGCCGCCGACTGGAACCCAGCCGTCGCGTTCGGTCGCTACGAAGAGAAGATGCGGCCATTCGTCGAGGCCAACCAGGAGATCGGGCGGTTGAACGCGCGCAGTCGCGACGTCGGGGGCACTGCCGCGGAGCCCGTTCCAGACTTCACCGGCGAGTGGTTCGCCGAGCTGATCGACCGTGCCATCAACGGCGTCGAACTGCCCGATTACGTGGGCGTCACCGACGGCGGTCCCAATCCGCTGATTGAGCCGGCGCGAGTCGAAGTAACGAGCGTCCCGAGGTCTGCGGACTGAGTGAGCGCGGTGAGTCGAAATCGATTGCGGCACCGGGGGTTTCGACTCGGCTTCGCCTCGCTCAACCAGCGGGATGGGCTTCGCCTCGCTAGCCAGCGGACGGGAGCCGCGCACCTCGGCTGGGACCGGCGGGTCATCCCACCAACGAGTGCACGTATCTGATCTTCTCCAACACCGGGCCGGCGAGGATGAAGGGGTATAGATCCGGTAGGCCCATCGAGCGGTTGATCTGGTTCAGCGACCAGGTCAACGGCAGCCACCATTCGATGATCTGATCGAATCCGATGTCGCCGGACAGGTCGCTGTCGAGCGTCGACCCGGCGGGCGCGAACGCGAATGCGGCAGCGGTGTCGAGGGTGTCGCGGATGTGCAGGTAGTGGGCGAATGTCTCGGCGAAGTCCTCGGCGGGATGCATCGTCGCGTACGACGACACGTATTCGTCCCACCACCCCTCCGGCGCACCCTGGCTGTAGTGCTTGTCCAGCGCGGCCTGATAGTCGGCGTCGGGATCACCGAACAGCTCGGTAAACCCTTTGCGCCGTTCATCGTCGATCAGCACCGACTGATAGTAGTGGCCGATCTCGTGCCGGAAATGACCGAGCACCGTACGGTACGGCTCGGCGAGTTCGACGCGCATCTGCTCGCGGTGCACGTCGTCGCCCTCGGCGAGATCGAGGGTGATCACGCCGTCCGCGTGTCCCGTCACCACCGGCTCCAACCTGCTCGACAACAAGTCGAACGCGAGACCGGACTCTGGTTCGGATAGCCGCGACACGATCGGCAAGCCGAGTTCGGTGAGCTCGAAGACCAAACGCCGCTTGGCCGTTTCGGCTTCGCCGTACGCTGCCAGAGCGTCGGTGTCGTCGTCGGACGGACGAGTACGCGTCAGCCGACAGGATTCGCACAGTCCGTCGGGCGCGTCGTCGTCGGTGAGCCAGTTACATTGGGCCACAGTGAAATTCGCACACCGCCCGACGCTGACATCGTCGACGACGGCCCGCGCGTCGTCGTCGAGCACCAGAATGTTGCGCTCGGCGAGAGAGAACCCCAACGGACTCTCGCAGTGCAGGCACAAACTGTTCTCGAAGGACAAACGCTGACCACAGGACTTGCATCGGAAGTCACGCACGCTCTACACCATAATGAATTCGCGCCGTTTCGCCAGCGGAGCGCTCGCCGGGCGGGTCGGCGTGGGACACACCCCAGCTACGAAAGTCGCTCCGGCGCAGGTCGATCGAGCCGTGAGCGGTTGGTCCGGTGACTGGGGTCATGGCCGGGCGCGGCGTCGAGCACTACCCTGGCCAGCATGGTTATGGCAGATCGACCCGAAGTGAAGACGGCCTCGACGCCGGTGACGGCGCTCACCGTGATCGGTCTGGGACAGTCGCTGCTCAACGGCTTGGCGACGATTCCGTTTCGCCAACCGTGGAACGGACCGGCGGGCCTGCTCGACAACGTCGGGCAGTCGGTGACCCGGCAGGTGGTGCGCTCGTTCATGGGCTATGCGATGGGTCTGCCGATCGAGGAGTTCCGGTCGATGGAGAAGATCCTCGACGAGATCTGCCGGGTCGTGATGCCACCGTTCATCGGCGTCGCCGACGACGTCGAGATCACCGACGACGTCGTCGGGGGCGTGCCGGGCATCTGGTGCCGCGCGAAGGCGAGTTCGGACCGCCACGTCGACGCCGACTGCGACAAGGCCGCCATCAACGCGACGATGCTGTACCTGCACGGCGGAGGCTACATCGGCACGTCGCCGATCATGTACTCGGCGTTCGCGGCGTCACTGGTCAAGATCACCGGACACGAGGTGTTCATCGCCGACTACCGGATGGCGCCGGAATTCCCCTTTCCCGCAGCCGTTTTCGACGCCGCCGATGTCTACCGGGGACTGCTCGACCGTGGCGTCGATCCTGCCCACCTCGTCGTCGCGGGTGATTCGGGCGGCGGCGGCCTGGCGACGTCGCTGATCTCGCTGCTGCGTTCGCGGTCGATGCCCGCGCCTGCCGCGCTGGCACTGTTCTCCCCCGAGGTGGATCTGGCTCTCGACCAGCCGTCGGTGCTCGACAACGCTCCGCATGACATCCTGCCGTGGAGCGTTCCCGTCACGCCGTACCTGCAGGGGGTCTCCCCCGTCGACGCCCGAGTGTCGGCCGCATATTCCGACCCCGATCCCGAATGGTTTCCACCTACCTTCGTCTGTTGGGGCGCCGACGAGATGTTTCGCGACAGCATCCGGGAGTTCGTCGAACACCTGGAGAAGGCAGGCGTGCAGGTCTACGCCATGGAGGAGTACGGGATGTTCCACGTCTTCCCCATCTTGATGCCGTGGGCCGAGTCGTCGAAACGGGTGTTCCGGGCGCTGCACGAACTGTCCCGGGATCATGTCGAACCCGACGCCGACGCCGAGGCCACGCACTGAGCGACGCGCACCGGCGCCCTCGGTAGCATCAGCCCGCATGGACGACCACGACCTTCCGCCGCTCCAGGAAGAACCGGAAGAAACGCCGTACCGTCCGTCGACGCAACAGTGGCTTGCCGTCGGAGTCATCGCGGCCGGGGGCGCCGGTTTTGTGCTCTACCTCTACTTCAAGGACCACGGACTCGGGCAATCAGCAGCGCTGTATATCGGCATCCCGCTGGTCATCGCCGTGGTGATCACGCTGTCGGCGCCACCGAAATCCGCTGCGGGAACGGCGATCAAGGTGACGACGCTGCTGTTGTTGCTCGCGGTTCCGCTGCTCGGCGAGGGTGCGTGCTGTGTGCTGATGGCGGCGCCGATCTTCTATCTGGTCGTCTACGTCGGCGCTCGATGCGCCGATTCATGGCGGGCTAAGAGAAGCGGTCGGCCGCCAGGCGCACTCGCCGTCGTGGTTCCGCTGCTGCTGGTCACACTGGCACTCGAGGGCACGACGCCCGTCCTCACGCCACCGGGCGCCGCGGCGTCGACGGCGTCCCGCGTCATCGATCTGCCCGCGTCACAAGTCGCTGCGGCACTGGCGCGTCCGCTGCGGTTCGATGTTCCACGCGGCGGCATACTCGCGATCGGCTTCCCGACGCCGCGCGACGACTCCGGCGGACTCGACGTCGGCGCCGTCCGCCGAATCACCTTCGACGGCGCGCATCATCGGAGCGGCCCAGTCGTGCAACATCATTGGGGCACCGCAGCGAGCACGCTCACCTTACGAGTCGTCGCCCGGACGCCGTCGTCGGCGACATTCACCGCGGAGTCGGACACCACGCCGATCGCAACGTGGCTGCGCTGGAACAGGATTGACGTGAGTTGGACGGCCGTCGACGCGCGGCGCACCGAGCTGCGGTGGACGGTTCACTACACGCGACTGCTGTCACCGTCGTGGTACTTCGGACCTATCGAGCGGTTCGTCACGTGGCGGGCCGCCGACTACCTCATCCGGACCGTCGACGTCGACGGCGAGCGGGCCGGTCGGCACGCGACCGTCGACTGATGCCGGTGATCGGTCACCTCGACGCGGGGATCGTGCGCGCGCTGATCGTGCTGGTGCCGGTCGGCACCGCGGCGGGATTGTGGTTGGTGTGCAACGACATCCGACGCCGGGCGGCGGCGGTACTGGCGCTGATCTGGAGCGGCGTCGCCCTGCTGACGGTGAACGTGCTCGCCGTCGGCGTCGGCTGGTGGTCGTTCGGCACCGCGGGACCGTCGATCCTGGGTGTGCCGGTCGACCTTCTGCTGGGTTGGGCCGTACTGTGGTCGCTGGTCCCGGTCCTGGCCAGCCGGTGGATCGACCCGCGCTACACGGTGATCGGGCTGGTGCTGCTCGACGTGTACGCGATGCCGACGTTGGGTCCCGCGGTGCGATTGCGCGATGACTGGTGGTGGGGTGAAGCACTCGCGGTCGCCGTCTGCCTCGTACCCGGCGTCGTACTGGCGGATCTGACGGTTCGTCGACGGCGGCTGAGGGTTCGGGTGTGCCTGCAGGTCGTGCTGTTCACCGCGGTGCTCTTCGTCGCGATCCCCCTCGTGTGCGTCGAACTGTGGCGGCGCAGCGGGCTTCTCGCACCAACCGATTGGCGTCTGCACGTCGGTGGACCGGTCGACGTCGTCGTGGTTCAGCTCGCCGGAGTCGTCGCGATGGTCGCCCTGGCCGCGGTTGTCGAGTTCGCGCGGGCCGGCGGTACCCCCTGGCCGTGGGATCCGCCGTCGCACCTGGTGACGTCGGGTCCGTACGCCTACGTCAGCAATCCGATGCAGTTGTGCGGCACGCTACTCCTGGTACTGACGGGTGTGGTGACGTCGATTCCGCTGATGTATGCGGCGGCTGTGGTGGCGATGGCATTTTCGGCCGGGTTGGCGGCGCTCGTCGAAGACGATGCACTCGGTGGTCGGTTCGGTGCGGACTGGGCCGAGTACCGCGCATCGGTGCGACCGTGGTTGCCGCGGTGGCGACCGGTGCGATTCGGCGCGCCCGCACGGCTGTTCGTCGCACGCGGCTGCGATCCGTGCAGTGAGCTCGGCTCCTGGATCGCGGCTCGCGATCCGGTCGGGATGGAGATCGTCGACGCGCAGACGTATCCGACGCGGCTGCGTCGCCTGCGGTATGCCGCACCCGACGGCGTCGAACTCGACGGCGTCCGCGCTCTGGCCGCCGCGTTCGCACACCTCGGCCTCGGCTGGGCCGTCGCCGGATGGGTCATCGGCGCGCCCGGGATCGGGCAGGTCGTGCAGGTGTTCGTCGACGCGTGCGGCGGTGGACCGCGGTGAAGGTGCGGCATCCGCGCGTCCAGTTCAGCGCAGCGGCAGCATCATTGCGAACATCTCGGTGAGATGGTCGGCGAGCGCGGACCCGGGGGCGCTGAGCCAGCGTTCGTGTGCGGCCATCGATCCGGCGATGAAGGCGTGCGCCAACGCGATCGGGTAGGCATCGGCGGGAGTCTCGCCCCGGCGTCGAGCCGCGAAGTCGGCGACCACTGCGCGCCACTGGACGTAGACGCCGTTGGCGTGTGCGGCGACGGCGGGCACCGACAGAATGAGCTGAGTACGTTGACGGACCCATTCGGTCTCCCCGACGCCATAACTGAGTGACGAGATATACGCCGGCCCAACGATGTCGGAGGGTCGGACAGCCGGATCGGATGCGTCGAGCAGGGCGGCGAAACGCGTCAGCTCCGCATTCGACTCCACCCACACGACGTCGGCCTTCGTCGAGAAGTAGCGAAAGAACGTCCGCCTGCTCACTCCGACGGCCGACGCGATGTCCTCGACGCTGGTCTGATCGAATCCCCGACTCAGAAACAGGCGCTGAGCCGCCGCCGCTATCGCGTGGGCACTCGTCGTCGCGGGTCGCCCACCGCGGTCGACGTCACGGAGCACGCTATCTGTGGGCATTCTCACATGATCGCACTCGCGTTCTTGCGGATAGCAATTCTCTCGGAAAATCATCGAACGCTATTGAGTCGAGAGGGTCGCGGTCATCTCCGCGGCGAGCAGCGCGCTCATGTGAGCGGCTACGCGATCGGCGTCGGCCGTCAACCCGGTGAAGATCTCGAAGGCGTCGAGCGCCTGCCCGACGGTCATCCCGTCACCGCTGACGGTCCGGGCACCGATGGCGCGGGCGGTCCGGAGCAACTCCGTCTCGACCGGGCGATACACGACGTCGGCGACCCACATGTCGTCGCGCAGCAACGCGGTGTCGAATGCGGTACCCGGATGGTGTGCCATCCCCATCGGCGTCGCATTGATGACACCGTCGGATTCTTTGAGGGCTACCGCGATTCCATCGAGGCCGTCGGCGTCGATGTCGCGGTCGGGGAATCGGTTGCGCAGGCTGTCGCGCAGGCTACGTGCGCGTGCCGCATCGGCGTCGATGATCGTGAAACGCTGCGCTCCGCTGTGCAGGGTCGCGTGCGCCACCGCTGAGCCGGCGCCGCCTGCGCCGATCTGTGTGACCGAGCCGGGATCGATTCCGCCCAGTCCGGCGGTCAGGTTGCGAGCGAATCCCGTGCAGTCGGTGTTGTAGCCGGTCAGCTTGCCGTCGGTGATCTTGACGGTGTTGACCGCACCGAGGGTTGCGGCGGTGTCGTCGAGGTCGTCGAGCATTCCGATGACCGACTGTTTGACCGGAAAAGTGATGTTGAGACCGTCGAAGCCCAGTTCGACAGCCGAGGTCACCAGGCGCCGCAGACTGTCGGGTCCACCGCGTTCGTCGAGGTCGAGGATGCGGTACACGAGACCGACGCCTTGCGCACGTCCTTCGCCCTCGTGCAGCAACGGCGTGAGTGATCGGGTGATACCCGATCCGATCAGGCCGCACAGGTACGTCCGCGGAACGGGAAAACTGTAGGACATCGGTAGCTCCAGCTTTTAACTATCTAGTGAGTTATGGCAACGGTAACATGCTGAGGCAGCACTAAGGCAAGGCTTCGCCAGCGATCGACACCCAGGAGCGCCATGACCGCCGACAAACCCAAACGCTCACGCGATCCCGAGGGGACCAAACGCGACATCCTCGCCGTCGCGACCAGGGAATTCGCCGAGAAGGGCCTCGACGGTGCGCGAATAGACGAGATCGCGGAGAAGACGGCGACCACCAAGCGCATGATCTACTACTACTTCGGCGACAAGGACGCGCTGTATCGAACCGTTCTCACGAATGCCTATCAGGAGATCCGCATCGAGGAATCGCGGATCGACGTCGAGCACCTTCCGCCCGCCGAGGCGTTGCGCGCCATCGCCGAGGTGACCTTCGACCATCACGAGCGCCACCCCGACTTCATTCGGCTGGTCAGCGTCGAGAACATGCAGCGCGGCAAGAACATCGCGGGTATCGACGGACTCGCCGATTCGCAGCAGCCGGCCCTCGACGCCCTGGCGGGCATTCTCGCCCGGGGTCGGTCCACCGGTGAGTTCCGCGACGACGTCACTCCCCTTGACCTGCATATTCTCATCAGTTCGTATTGCGTGTTCCGGGTCGCGAACCGGGACACGTTCCGTGCGCTGTTCCAGACCGACCTGCTCGGCGACGATCAGCGCGATCACCTGCGGCGGATGCTCGGCGACGCCGTCGTCGCCTACGTCCGCCAGCCGTATGTCTTCTGACGGTCCGTCGGAAATTTTTTAACTAACTAGTTCAAACACTATTGACCCGGGCCTGTGACCTCGGTTACGTTCATGTCTACGCACCGCCCCGAACTGCGTATCAGGACGACCAAGGATCACCAATGACGATGACAAACTCCGACGTCGAGTCGCCGACCTACGACGGCGACTCGGCAAAGGCAAAGCAGGCCGCCAAGGCCGCGTTCTTCGGCAGCATGCTGGAGTACTACGACTTCTACATCTTCGCCTCGGCCGCGGCCCTGGTCTTTCCGACAGTATTCTTCGCAGGCTCCAAGAACCCGCTGATGCTGTCGCTGGCGACATTCGGCATCTCCTACGTCGCCCGCCCGATCGGCGCCTTCGTCCTCGGTCACTTCGGGGACCGCGCCGGACGCAAACGTGTGATGATGTTCTGCCTGGTCCTGATGGGTGTCGTGACCTTCGCGGTCGGCTGTCTGCCCTCGCGCGAAGCCATGGGGTGGGTCGGGCCGGCGCTGCTGATCCTGCTGCGCGTCGGCCAGGGAATCTCGGCGGCCGGCGAGCAATCCGGAGCGGGTTCGTTGACGCTGGAACACTCCCCGATGGCTCGTCGCGGCTTCTTCTGCAGCTGGACTCTCACCGGCACCCAGGCCGGCTTCATCGTCGCCAGCCTCGCGTTCATTCCGGTCGCCGCAATGCCCGACCATCTGCTGTACACCTGGGGCTGGCGCATTCCGTTCTGGTGCAGTTTCCTCGTCCTGGTAGTCGCCTACGTCGTGCGCCGCAAGCTGGAAGAGCCGGAGATCTTCATCGCCAACACAGCCGACGACGCCGAGAAGGCGGAGCCGATGCCCTTCGTGACACTGTTCCGCTATCACTGGCGCGACGTGCTGCGCGTCATCGTCTGCGCGTTCATCGCGGTGGTCAGCACCGTCTTCGCCGTCTTCGGCCTCGCTTTCGCCACATCACCGGAGGTCGGGATCAGCCGCACGACGATGCTGTGGGTAGCGATCGCCGCGAACGCCGTCGCCCTCGTCTCGCAGCCGCTCTACGGCGCGCTGTCCGACCGGATCGGCCGCAAACCGGTCTTCATCGGCGGCGCCCTCACCGCCGCCGTCGGGGTGTTCGCCTACTTCGGTGCGATCGGCACCGGAAACGTCGGAGCGATCTTCGCCGCCGCGATCGTGCTGATGGCCGGCTTCTACGGTGCGACCAACGCCGTCTGGCCGGTGTTCTACGCCGAGATGTTCTCCTCCAAGGTCCGCTACTCGGGCATGGCGATCGGCACTCAGATCGGCTTCGCCCTGGCCGGTTTCGCCCCGACGATCGCGACCGCACTGCGCGGCGACGACGTCAAGAACTGGTTGCCCGTCGCCATCTTCACCGCCTGCTGCACGCTGCTTGCGGCGGCGTCGGCTGCCACGGCACCCGAACGGTTCAAGACGACGCTCGACGAACTCGACAACCGCGAGATCGCCGCGCACCGGTAGTCCCGCACGTCCGACCCGACGGCCCAGGTCCGACATCATTTGGTGTCGGACCTGGGCCGTTGCGTTCGGACTTGGGACCGGCGTGGTGGTCAGGCGGGCTGGGCGGCGATCCGGACGGCGGCGTTGGCGTCACCGAACCCGCGGTAGCCGCCGACGCGTTGCACCACCTCGAAGAAGAGGTCCGCACCCAGCGTCGGGGTGAACAGATGAAAGAACTCGCCGTCGGCGTCGCGGTCGTAGAGGATCCCCGACGCCGCCATCTGCGCGAGCAGCTCACCGGGCAGCCCGAATCGCGCCGCGAGGTCGTCGTAGTAATTCGACGGGATCGGCAACGCGGTGAACCCACGCCGACGCATCGCGGCCGCGGCGGTGAAGATGTCGTCGCAGGAGAACGCCACGTGTCCGATTCCGCCGCGTCGAGCGGTGCCGAACGTCGACGCCGCGAGGCCGGTCACCATACCCAGGGTCAGCCGGAACGGCGTCGACGATCCCGCCGGTGCGATCACCGAACGGTTGCGCATCAGCCCGACGGCGTCGGTGATGTCGGGTTCGTCGTGCGGCTCCATGCCGAAGACCGACCGCAGCAGTAGGATCACCGAATCCCATTCGTCGTCGGGGACGGCGATGCCGACATGGTCGACGCCGGTGAGCACCGGCACCGACGTCGCCGTACGTACGCCCGGGACCGGCACGAACGCGGCCCCCCAGGACGCCGCGCTGCTGGGCGCGCGCACGTCGACCGACGTCGTGCCGGTCACTTCCACGCGGGCGACGGCGTCGTCGGGTTCGACGCCGGGTAGCCCGACGCTGTCGGCGGGCACGGCCAACGCGTGTGCTCGCCGCGCCCACGACGCGGGGTCGTCGGAGCGGATGCCGATCTGCGTGAGTGCGGGCAGATGCGCGGGCAGCCCGGGTGCGGTCCAGACCGTTCCCGGCGACGCATCGACGACGACGGTCAACTGCCCCTGACGCCATAACTGCAGGTCGTAGTCGCGATGCCGACCCGCTGGAACGAATCCGAGCGCGCCGAGCACGGACTGCAGCGTCGACGATTTTCCCGGTCCCGCCGCGATGCGGACGGACACGACGTCGCCCAGCGGCTCGACGTCGGGCGCGGTGAAGAGGTCGTCGCCGACGCAGTGTGCGCTGTCCTGCAGGAATCGCAGCGATCGCAGACCGTCGCGCGCGGTGCGGACCGGGTCGCCGGCCCGGAAGGTGTCGTTGAAGATCTCCAGCGACCACGGGCCGCGGTAGCCGCTCGACTGCAGCGCGACGGCGAATCGCCGCAGGTCGAACGACCCCTGTCCGGGGAAGTTGCGGTGGTGCCGACTCCACTGCAGCACATCCATCGCCATCGCCGGCGAGTCGGCCCACTGGACGAAGAAGATCTTGTCGCCGGGGATGTCGGCGATCCGATCGGGGTCGTCGCCGCGCGAGAGCACATGAAAGCTGTCCAGGCAGAGCCCGAGGGAGGGATGATCGACGGCGCGCACGATCTCCCACGAGTGCCAATAGGTGTTCACGTGCGTTCCCCAGGCGAGAGCCTCGTAGGCGAGTCGGATCCCGCGCCGCTGCGCTCGTTCGGCGAGTGTCCGCAGCTGGGTGACCAGTACGGCGTCGTCGCGGACCGCGGTGGGCAGCGGCGACGAGCACACCAGCATCAGGTCGCAGCCCAGTCCGCTCATGACGTCGAATTTCGCCTCCGCGCGAGCGAGGTTGCGCTCGAACTGAGCGGGATCTGTCGAGTCGACGTCCCGGAACGGCTGGTAGAGGTCGATCGTCAGCCCCAGCGTCCTGGCCCGCTCGCGGATCTGTGTCGCCGACAGCGGCGATGCCACGAGGTCGGGCTCGAACACCTCGACGCCGTCGAATCCCGCCGCTGCGACGGCGTCGAGTTTCTCCGCCAGCGTCCCGGACAGGCACACCGTCGCGATCGACGTCGCGACGCCGCTCATCGGGTGATCTTCGCGGCGAGGTAGTCGACGGCGAGCGCATATCCGGCCACACCGAGACCCGCGATGACCCCGTCGACGACCGGCGTCAAATATGACTGATGCCGAAACTCTTCACGGGCATGGATGTTGCTGATGTGGACTTCGACGACCGGGCACTCGACGGTGACCACGGCGTCGCGGAGCACTATCGACGTGTGCGCTAGGCCGCCCGGGTTGATCACGATTCCGGCGGCGCTGCGGCGCGCCTCGTGGATCCAGTCGATCAGCAGTCCTTCATGGTTGGACTGCCGGGCGGTGACGGTCAGGCCGAACTTCTTCGCCCGGCGTCGACACAGTTCGACGACGCCGTCGAGCGTGTCATGCCCGTACACCTGCGGCTGTCGGGTCCCGAGCAGGTTGAGATTGGGGCCGTTGAGCACGAGGATGTCGCCGGACATGAGAGCTCCTAATGTACGAACTGGTTAATTCAATACCAGCGTACGTCAGGACCACGTCCGGCGAAAGTTGCCCGGACTAGCGAATTGTCGCGGCCGAATGGTCTGAGGAGCCGCGGCGGGAGACACGCCTTAGAGAAATACGCCGCCTGACGGTGCGCCGTCGCTCGCCACGGCCGAGTAGGCCGCAGCGATCAGGCTCGGATCGGGTCCTTCCAGTCGTGCCGGCTTGGCCAGACCGTCGAGCACGACGAACCGAAGCACACCCGCGCGGTTCTTCTTGTCACCGGCCATCGTCTCCAGCAACTGCGGCAACGCATCGGCGTCGTAGCTGGTCGGCAGTCCGACGAGTTCCAGGATGCTGCGGTGTCGGTCGGCGGTGGCGTCGTCGAGGCGGCCGGCCAGGCGCGCGAGTTCGGCGGCGAACACCAAGCCGACCGAGACGGCCGCGCCGTGACGCCACTTGTACCGCTCGCGACGTTCAATGGCGTGACCCAGCGTGTGACCGTAGTTGAGGATCTCGCGCAACGACGATTCCTTCAGATCCGCCGACACGACGTCGGCCTTGACCTGGACGGAACGTCGGATGAGTTCGGGTAGCACGGTGCCGCTGGTATCGAGGGCAGCGACCGGATCGGCCTCGATGAGGTCGAGGATCACCGGGTCGGCGATGAAACCGGTCTTGATGATCTCCGCCATGCCGGCGATCACCTCGTTGCGCGGGACCGTCTCCAACGTTGCGATGTCGATGAGCACGGCGTCGGGCTCATGGAACGAGCCGACGAGATTCTTGCCGGCGTCGGTGTTGATGCCGGTCTTGCCGCCGACCGCGGCGTCGACCATGGCGAGCAGCGTCGTCGGGATGTGGATGACACCGATGCCTCGCATCCAGGTCGCGGCGACGAACCCGGCGAGGTCGGTTGCCGCACCGCCGCCGAGTGAGATCACCTTGTCGTTGCGCTTGAGGCCGATCCGCCCGAAAACCTCCCAGCAGAAGGCGGCTACCGTCAGATCCTTGCCCGCCTCGGCGTCCGGGATCTCGATCCGGTGGGCGTCGAAACCCTTGCCCGCCAGGAATTCTCGTACCGCTTCGGCGGTCTGCAGCAGTGGCGGCTGGTACAGAATGGCGATCGAGTCGGCGCCCGCGGCGGCGGCGGCGACGTCGTCGAGCAGCCCGCGTCCGATGAGCACGTCATAGGGCGAGCCCGCGTTGACGGTGATGGATACCGGTTCGGTCATGGACGATCTCCTTCGGTTCAGCTCGCCTGCGGCAGGCCGCTGATGATCATGGCGGCGACGTCGGCGGGCAGTGCGCTCGCGTCGACGGTCTGCGTCGCGATGCCGCTGTACACCGCGAGTCGACCGGCGAGCAGTTCGGCGTAGCGTGCGCCCGGGTCGGCCGACGCCAACAGGGGCCGGTCGGATCCGGCGACGCGGGAAAACCCTTGCTCGGCAGTGATTTTCAAGTACACCACGTGGTGCCCGGACAGGGCGTCGACGATCTTGGGGTTGGTGATCGATCCACCGCCGAGGGCGATCACACCGTCGTGCGTGGCGAGGACGTCGAGCACCGTGTCCACCTCGAGCGCGCGGAAGGCGGCCTCGCCGTCGTTGGTGAAGATGTCGGCGATGGTGCGTCCTTCGCGGCGCTCCAACTCGGTGTCGGTGTCGATGAACTCTACGTCGAGAAGACGCGAAAGTTCTTGTCCGACAGTAGATTTTCCGGATCCCATGAATCCGGTGAGTACGACGGCCGGGGTCATGGGCGCGGTGGACGGGCAGCGATGTGCGCGCGGTAGCGAGCCACGTTGTCAGCGGTCTCGCCCGCCGAGTCGCCGCCGAACTTCTCCAGGGCCGCCTGGGCGACGACGAGCGCGACCATCGCCTCGGCGACCACGCCCGCGGCAGGTACGGCGCAGACGTCGGAGCGCTGGTGGATCGCGACGGCCGTCTCGCCGGTGGCCATGTCGATAGTCGACAGTGCCTTGGGCACCGTCGAGATCGGCTTCATCGCAATGCGGACACGGATCGACTCGCCGTTGGTCATGCCGCCCTCGAGGCCGCCGGCACGGTTGGTCGAGCGGAGCACGCCGTCGGGTCCGGGAATCATCTCGTCGTGGGCCTGGCTGCCGCGGCGGCGGGCCGTGGCGAAACCGTCGCCCACCTCGACGCCCTTGATCGCCTGGATGCCCATCAGCGCGCCGGCGAGGCGCGCGTCGAGGCGGGTCTCACCGCTGACGTGCGAGCCGAGTCCGACGGGGACGCCTGTGGCGACCACCTCGACCACGCCGCCGAGCGTGTCGCCGTCCTTCTTCGCCGCTTCGATCTGCGCGATCATGTCGGCTTCGGCGGCGGCGTCGAATGCGCGGACTGGACTGGCGTCGATGGCCTCGATGTCGTCGATGGTCGGAGGCAAACCCTCGTACGGCGCACTGGCACCGATGGAGACGACGTGCGAGACGATCTCGATCCCAAGGACTTGACGCAGAAAGTTGCGAGCGACGGTGCCCGCTGCCACGCGGGCCGCGGTCTCGCGGGCGCTGGCCCGCTCAAGGACCGGCCGGGCGTCGTCGAAGTCGTATTTCAGCATGCCGGAATAGTCGGCGTGGCCGGGGCGCGGTCGGGTCAACGGCGCGTTGCGGGCGCTGCCTTCGAGCTCGGCGGCATCGATCGGGTCGGCCGACATGACCTGCTCCCACTTGGGCCATTCGGTGTTGCCGATCTCGATGGCGACCGGGCCACCCTGGGTGAGGCCGTGACGCAGACCGCCGATGACGGTGACCTTGTCGGCTTCGAACTTCATCCGGGCGCCGCGCCCGTAGCCGAGGCGGCGTCGGGCCAATTGTTCGGCGATGTCGGACGAGGTGACTCGCACCCCGGCGACCATACCTTCGACCATCGCCATCAGGGCGGGGCCATGGGATTCTCCGGCAGTTATCCAACGCAACACAATGCTCAATTGTTCCATGCTCGGCGTCGACGACCCGCATCAGCCTCCCGCGGCCCACACCAGCACCGCCGCACCGGACAGCGCAGGACCGTGCGGCGATGCCCGGGATGTGTGCGATCTCACATGCCAAGCGACAGTGGTGATCTGCGCGAGAAGTACCGCCGACAGCGCTGCGATCGGATCCGCCGACATCCCGCCGAGGACGAATGCCAACTTCACGTCGCCCGCGCCGACGTGGTTGAGCGCAAAACCCGCGAGGTACGGCGTCGTAGCAATGACGGCGGAGAGGAGGATCGCGGGGTCGTCGATGCTCGACGCCGCGACCGCGACGACCGCGGGCACGAGCCACCGATTGGGCAGTCGTCCGCAGCGCGCGTCGCTCCCGGCGAGCGCGAGCAGCCAGAACGCGACGACGACGTCGAAAGACTCCCCCATGGGCTGATTGTGGCGCCCGAGAGGCAGTGGTTGAGCAGATGTTCGGGATCTGTGGACTCGCGGCGTCGGTGTGGACAACGTCGGGCTTGACGAGCGGCTGATTGCAATCTGCCCGCTCAGCGGCGGCGAGGGGCCGGCTCCCTCGGCGGGAGTGTCGGGGCGGAATGCAATCTGCGGTGGGGCGCTGGCTGATTGCAATCTGCCCGCTCAGCAGTGGCGAGGGGCCGGCTCCCTCGGCGGGGGTCGTCGGGGCGGAATGCAATCTGCCGTGTGGGTGCTGGCTGATTGCAATCTGCTCGCTCAGCGGTGGCGAGGGGCCCGCTCCCTCGGCAGGAGTGTCGGGGCGGAATGCAATCTGCCCACACCAATGTGCAGCCGAAAGGGCGCTCTTCGGTAGGGGTGTCGACGACGCCCGAAAATGGGATCGGGGCGGCGTGGCGGCCGAGCCGCTAGGCGAGGACGACACGCCCGGGGTCCCTGTTCTGCCCATTTTCGGGGGTCAACGACGCCCCAGCCGCAGCGCGTCAACGCAAGCAAACACATTGGGTACCTTGGTATTTCGGCTTACGTGCCCCTCGTTACACCGAAGCTCGTTCCTCGCTTCGGCACTCGGGGAGCGAAAATGACACGCGAGCGGGGCAGTACTCGGGCGGCTAGACGACCCTTCCCCTCACTCCTGCAGCGCGGCGGCCATCGCTTCCCGCGGGGCGGGCAGGCCGGTGAACAGCTCCACTTGTCGGTATGCCTGGTTGAGGAGCATGACCAGCCCCCCGACTACGCGGCCTCCGGCGGCGTCGACGGCGGAGGCGAGGGGCGTCGGCCAGGGGGCGTAGATGACGTCGACGACTTTGCCGGCCCGCGGGGCGATCGACGCGGCGAGTGGGGTCGCTCCGTCGGCGGGAACCGTCGAAACGGTCACCTCGGCGGCGTCGACCGCGGCGGTCAGTTCCTCTGACGGCGCGAACGGGAGGTACGTCGCCTCGATGCCGAGTTGTTCCGCGACGTCGAAGGTTCGCTGGGCACGGGTTCGGTCGCGGGCGACGATGGCGACCTCACGCGCGCCGGCCCCGGCGAGCGCGCAGAGCGTCGGCAGTGCGGTGCCGCCCGCGCCGATCACCACGGCGCGCGCAGTGGCGGTGAGATCGGCTCCGACCTCACGTAGGGCGCCGGTCATTCCGTCGATGTCGGTGCAGTCGGCGAACCATCCCGATTCGGTCCGCACCAGTGTGTTCGCCGATCCGACGAGTGCCGCTCGTTCGGAGACCTCGGAGGCGCATTCGAGCGCGGCGAACTTGCCCGGCATCGTCACCGACAGCCCGACATACGAGTCGTCGAGGTCGGCGACGAGCCCCGGCAACTGGTCGGCGTCGCATTCGATGCGCTCGTAGGTCCAGTCGGCCAATCCGAGCGCGGCGTAGGCGGCGCGATGCAGGTCGGGTGAACGGGAATGCCCGATGGGCTTTCCGAGAACCGCCGCTTTTCGGGCGCTCAACTGCATCCGACCGTCAAGAATTTGTTCGCGCACGCCTTCTCACGATTCTTCTTGTGCTCGTCGAAACTGGCCGCGAACAATGTGGTGCCCTCTTTGTCGACGGTGATGAAGTATTTCCAGTCGCCGACCGCGGGATGCTCGATCGCTTCGAGAGCCTTCTGCCCGACCGACGCGATCGGCGATGGCGGCAGGCCCTTCACCCGGTAGGTATTCCATTTGTTGTCGGCTTTATACGCATCGCCGTGTACATCGATATTCGTGATTGCGGCCGTATAATTCGCGGTGGAATCCATTTCGAGCCGTTGCCCGTCTTTCAGGCGGTTCAAAATGACCCGGGCGACTTTCGCGAAATCGTCGGGATGGCTGACCTCACGTTCGACCACCGACGCCGCGGTCAGCGTCTCGTACGGACTCAGACCGGATTCGTTGGCGCTGAGCAGGCCCCACTGTTCGTAGCGGCGCGCGCTGTCGGTGATCAGCGTGCGCAGGATGTCGGTCGCCGACGCCGAGGGGTCCACGGTCTCCCAGGTCCCGGGAGCGATCAGCCCCTCGATCCGACGGTGATCGCCGTCGAGTGCGGTGACCTCGGTTTTCGCCCACTGCGGGATGCCGAGTTGATCGACCGTGGCTTCGGCGGCGGCCTTCGACAGCGCGTCGGACGTCACGCCGACGGGTGTACCGTTGATCGTGGTCGACGTCGCTTCGGCGATCAATTCGAAAATACCCGGGGTCACCTTGCCGTCGATTCCGGTCTTCGAATCGAGCTGGACGCCTTCGGGAATCACCACCCGGCCCACTCGGTACGTCATCTGCGAGTCGTCCAGCATTTGTACTGCTTTGGCGGCTGGAATCTCGGTGCGCAGTTTGTAGATACCGGCGGCCAGGGTCTTACCGTCGGCCGCCCGGGTGAATGCCTTCACGCTTCCGACGACGTGTTTGTCGGTGAGAATCTGCCCGAAATCGCGCAGCGTCGAATTATCGGGGATCGTTACCAGCACATCACCGGTACCATTGGCATTCGAATAGTCGCTCGCGCCGACGACTCCGAGGAAACGCAGGCCGAAGTATCCGATTCCGCCGACCATCGCCAACAGACATACGACGACGACAGCGAGAACGATGCTGCGACGCCGACGCCGCGCGGCGCTCCCATCGTCACGATGATCGTTGTCGTCGAAGGGATACACCGGGTCGTCGGTGTCTTCGACTTCGGAATACGCCTGGTGGGTGACTGACGGCTGCCCCACCGAAGCTTCGTCGACGCCGGATTCCCGGGGAAACTCCCGCTGCCACTCGCTGAGTTCGTCGGCGACCGTGTCATCGTGGGTACCGGCCCGACTCCGGTCGAGTGCGGCCGCCTCGTCGACGGCGGTGTCGTCGAGCGGCTCGTCGGTGGTCTCGTCGTCGACTGCCGGCCCCTCGACGGCCGGCACGTCGACTGGACGCGACTGCGCAACGGTTTCCCTGCCCGACGGCACGTGCCGTCGGATGTTCGGCTCCCCCGGTCCCTCGTCTTGCGCAGGTTCAGGCTCACGCGAGGCGTAGCGGCGTCCCGGCTCCACGCGCTGGGGAAGCACTCGACCGGTGCCCTCGTCGACGACGTCGTCGACCAGCGGGACCTCGCCGGTGAACCAGATGGGTACTGTCGTGTCCCCCTCCAGTCGCCGTCGGCGATGCCGGGTGTTGGAACGGGCCGGATCCACCTCGGTGAAATACCGGCGCCGGTCGGCGTCGTCGGCGCTGCCACCACGATGGCGGCTGCGCGAGCGATCCGACCCTTCATCTGAATTCACCGTGTGATCACCGACAAGGAAAACAATTCACTATCGCCCATCACATTCTGCGGTGTTCGAAGTCTAACCACCCCTGAAGAATAGCGACTGCCGCTGCTTGATCAATCACCGAGCGTGCCGATTTCGCAGAAACACCCGCCGATCTCAGCGCTCGCGACGCACTCGCGGTGGTCATCCGTTCATCGAAATACTCGACGGGAACAGGGGAAATACGCTCCGCAATGGCGTCGCCGAACTCGCGAACCGCATCAGCGGCGAACGATTCCTTACCCGCGAGATTGCGCGGGAGTCCGACAATCACGCCGATCGCCTCATATTCGGCGACGAGGTCGGCGATACGGTCGAGATCGGTTCCCCGGGCCTTGCCCTTGGCCCGTTGCACCGTCTCGACCGGTGTCGCGAGGATTCCGTCGGGATCACACATCGCGATCCCGATCCGTACGGTCCCGACGTCGACTCCCAGTCGCCGCCCCCGGGTCCAGTCGTCTGTCACTTCGCCGCGCCGGCCAGCTGCGCGACCCGGGCGAGCGCATCGTCGATGCCCGCGACGTCGGAGCCGGATCCCTGCGCGAGGTCGGGTTTGCCGCCGCCGCGCCCGCCGACGATCGGCGCGATCTCCTTCACGACGTCACCGGCCTTGAGTCCGGCTTTGCGCGCGGCGTCAGTCGTGGCGACGGCGAACGGCACCTTCACCTCGCCGGGTACCCCGGTGACGGAGAACAGCACGACGATCGCGGGACGGTCGCCGACCTTCGCACGCAGGTCGGTCGCCAGCCCGCGCAATCCGTTGCCGTCGAGCCCGTCGGCGACGCGACCGGCGACGACCAGCGTGTCCCCGACGGTCACGGCAGCGTCGATGAGGCCCGACGCCGCTGCGCCGGCCGCCTCGGCCTTCATCTTCTCGATCTGCTTCTCCGCCTCACGCAGCTTGGTGACCAGCAGTTCCACGCGGTCGGGCACCTCGGCCGAGGGCACCTTGAGCGACGACGCCAGCCCGGCCAGCAAAGCGCGCTCCTTCGATAGGTACCGGAACGAATCCATTCCGACGTACGCCTCGACGCGGCGCACACCCGAGCCGACCGACGACTCACCGACGACGGTGACCGGACCGATCTGCGCCGACGACGCCACGTGGGTACCGCCGCACAGTTCCATCGAGAACGGTCCGCCGATGTCGACGACGCGCACGACGTCGCCGTAATTCTCGCCGAAGAGCGCCATCGCGCCCATCGCCTTCGCCTCCGCCAGACCCGTTTCGAAGGTCCGCACCGGATAGTTGGCCTCGACGGCGGCGTTGGCGATCTCCTCGATCTCGGTACGCTGCGACTCCGACAGCGGTTTGCCCGAGTGGAAGTCGAAGCGCAGGTAACCGGGCCGGTTCAGTGATCCGGCCTGCGTCGCCGACGGTCCGAGGACCTGACGCAACGCGGCGTGCACCATGTGCGTGCCGGAGTGGCCCTGGGTGGATCCGTGACGCCAGGAAGCGTCGACGGCGGCGATCACCTCGTCGCCTTCGGCGATCTCACCCTCGTCGACGACGACCTTGTGCAGCCACACCGACTTGGCGACCTTCTGCACGTCGGTGACGCGCAGGCGCACGCCCGACCCGGTGGTGATCGATCCGATGTCGGCGATCTGGCCACCGGATTCGGCGTACAGCGGCGAGCGGTCGAGGATCACGTCGAGTTCGTCGCCGACGCCCGCGTGCGTGACTCGCCTGCCGTCGGTGACCAGACCGAGGACCCGCGCGTCGGAGACGAGTTCGTCGAATCCGGTGAACTCGGTGGGTCCGCGGTCGACGAACTCGCGGTACACCGACAGATCGGCGTGCCCGGACTTGCGCGCGGTGGCATCGGCTTTGGCACGCTTGCGCTGCTGCGACATCAGCTCGGCGAATCCATCGCGGTCGACGGTGAGCCCGGCCTCCGACGCCATCTCCAGTGTGAGATCGATCGGGAAGCCGTAGGTGTCGTGCAGGGCGAACGCGTCGGCGCCGCTGATCTGCGTGCGCGACGCCTTCTTGGTGGCGTCGGCGGCGTCGGTGAAGAGCTTCGACCCGGCGACCAGGGTCGTCGAGAACGCGCTCTCCTCCCCGACTGCGACGGTGAGGATGTGCTCGCGCTGCTCGTTGAGCACGGGATATGCCGGCGACATGACGTCGATGGCGACCGAGACGAACTCGCGCATGGTCGGCTGCGTGGCTCCGAGCAGACGTACCGATCGGACGATGCGGCGCAGCAGGCGGCGCAGCACGTATCCGCGGCCGTCGTTCGACGGCAGCACGCCGTCGCTGATGAGCATCGCCGCGGTGCGGGTGTGATCGGCGATGACTCGGAAACGCACGTCGTCGTCGTGATCGGCGCCATAGGGTTTGCCGGTCAGCGACGCGGCGATGTCGATGATGGGTTTGAGCAGATCGGTCTCGTAGACATTGTCGACGCCCTGCAGGATGCAGGCGACACGTTCGATGCCCATGCCGGTATCGATGTTCTTCTTCGGCAGCGGCCCGAGGATCGCGTAGTCGTCCTTGCTGGTGCCCTCGCCGCGTTCGTTCTGCATGAACACGAGATTCCAGATCTCGATGTAGCGATCCTCGTCGGCTTCCGGGCCGCCTTCGACGCCGTAGCCGGGGCCGCGGTCGTAGAAGATCTCCGAGCAGGGGCCGCACGGTCCGGGCACACCCATCGACCAGTAGTTGTCGGCCATGCCGCGACGCTGGATCCGCTCGGCCGGCACGCCGATCTCGTCGCGCCAGATGGCGAACGCCTCGTCGTCGTCGAGAAAGACTGTGGGCCAAAGCTTTTGCGGATCAATGCCGTAGCCGCCGGCGTCGACGGCGTCGGTCAGCAGGCTCCAGGCGAAACCGATCGCCTCGCGTTTGAAGTAGTCCCCGAACGAGAAGTTGCCCGCCATCTGGAAGAAGGTGTTGTGGCGGGTGGTGATGCCCACCTCCTCGATGTCGAGGGTGCGCACGCATTTCTGCACGCTGGTCGCGCGGTCGAACGGGGGATTCTGGGCGCCCAGGAAGTACGGCTTGAACGGCACCATGCCCGCGTTGACGAACAGCAGGTTGGGGTCGTCGAGGATCAACGACGCGCTGGGCACCTCGGTGTGGCCGGCGCGGATGAAGTGATCCAGAAATCGCTTGCGGATTTCATGCGTTTGCACTCTGGGTGTCCTTCGTGGGTTCGAGAGTCGAGACAATCAAGCCTACCGCCGGAGGATTCGACGCCGGGTCGCGACCTCAGCGCCGTCGGCGCACGATCGCCCGCAGCCGTGGCAATCGCTTGGCCAACTGTTGCTCGAATCCACGTTCGGTCGGCTGGTAGTAGTCGGCGCCGACGAGCTCGTCTGGCGGATACTGTTGCGGCAGTACACCATCCGGGTCGTCGTGCGGGTACCGGTAGCCGACTGCGTTGCCGAGTTTGCGAGCACCCGCATAGTGACCATCGCGCAGATGCGGCGGAACCGCACCTGATTTTCCGGCCGCGACGTCGGCCATCGCCGCGCCGAGCGCGGCGGTCACCGCTCCCGACTTGGGCGCCGTCGCCAGGTGAATCGTGGCCTGCGCCAACGCCAACTGGGCTTCGGGCATACCTACGAGCGCGACCACCTGACCGGCGGCGACGGCCGTCTGCAGCGCCATCGGATCGGCGAGACCGACGTCCTCGGACGCGTGAATCATCAATCGGCGCGCGATGAACCGCGGGTCCTCCCCCGCGGTGATCATCCGCGCGAGGTAGTGCAGGGCGGCGTCGACGTCGGAGCCGCGGATCGACTTGATGAAGGCGCTGGTGATGTCGTAGTGCTGGTCGCCGTCGCGGTCGTACCGCACGGCCGCCCGGTCGATCGCCTGCTCGACGTCGGCGATGCCGACGACCGGCACCTCACCGCCGGGGTCGCCGGCCGCGGGGTCGTCGAGGTAGGGCGCGGTGCTGGCCTCCAACGCGGTGAGCGCGCGCCGGGCGTCGCCGCCGGCTACCGCGACCAGGTGCTCGAGTGCCTCGTCGCTGAGCGAGATCGCGCCGTTCAATCCGCGCGGGCTGGCGATCGCCCGGGCGATCACCTCACGAATGTCCTTGTCCGACAACGACTGCAATCGCAGCACGAGTGATCGCGACAGCAGCGGCGCCACCACCGAGAAAGACGGATTCTCCGTCGTGGCCGCGACCAGCAGCACGATCCGGTTCTCCACGGCGTCGAGCAGGGCGTCCTGCTGCGTCTTGGAGAAGCGGTGCACTTCGTCGATGAACAACACGGTCTGCTGGCCGTTGATCAGTCGGCGACGGGCGACGTCGATCACCGCACGCACCTCTTTGACCCCCGCGGACAACGCCGACAGCGCCTCGAAGCGGCCGCCGGTGGCTCGCGAGATGAGCGATGCCATGGTGGTCTTACCGGTACCCGGCGGCCCGTAGAGCAGCACCGATGCCGCTCCCGACCCGGCGATCAACCGACGCAGCGGTGATCCCGGCGTCAGCAGATGTTCCTGCCCGATGAGGTCGTCGAGGGACTGTGGTCGCATCCGAACCGCCAACGGCGCCGACGACGCGTCGGGCGGACCCAGGGTCGTCGACGACGACGGCACGGGGTCACCAGGAGGATCGAAGAGTGTGTCCATCGCGCGGGGTCGGGCCGGTCAGCTCAACCAGGCGCGCTGCAGCGCCACGGCGAGCTCCGACGAGAAACTCGCCAGCTGCGCGTCACCGGCTCGCGAAGCGGCGTCGGCGAGGTCGGTCCAGCGGGCGATGATCACCCGTGGGTCGTTGCTGTGCAGCGCCCAGTCGTGGGACAGGACCGACGCGGGATCTTCGACGAGTTCACCGTCGCCGTCGACGGCGAGACCGTCGTGCCCCGCGCCGGGCAGCATCCACACCGTCGACAGCCACGACCACAGCACCCAGGCGGTGAACAGCCTGGTGTGCAGTTCGGCGTCGTTGCTCAGTCGGGGCCAGATGCCCTCGACCTCCGAGCGCCACGCGTCGATCAACGCTGATTCCAGGTCGGCGCGACGGGCCAGATTCACTCGTGACAGATGCTGGCCGAAGGTAGCGACCGCATAGGCGATGTCGAGGGTGGCGTCGCGGAAGCCGCCCCACTCGTAGTCCATGAACTGCACGCCCGCGTCGTTGAGCATGATGTTCTCCGGCCCGACGTCGGACGGGCTGAACGCGCGATGCTCACCGCCGGTGAACAGGTCGCAGCCGGCGTCGAGCATGCGCGCGACCGAGTCGGTGAGTTCGACGCCGAGCCCGGCCGCCGCCGACGCCGCGGAGTCGGTCGCGTGACGAGCCCACCGCTCCCCGACGTCGACGCTCACGCCGATTTTCGCGTTGCCGCGCCGGAGCAGCGCCGAGAAGTCTTCCTCGCCGCCGAGGGTCGCCGCATGCATCCGTCCGAGTGCCTGACCCCAGGCCGAGACGGCCCGCGAGGTGGCGACGACGTCGTTGCCGGCCAGCAGATCCTTCATCGATTGGCCGGTGCCGAGATCGGACAGCACGAGTACCCGGCGGTCGTAGTCGGAGGCGATCAACTGCGGTCCCGGCCGCGACTCGTTGGGCAACGCGGTGACGTACTGATACGACACCACCTCACGTCGAAACGAACGAGGATCCTCATGTGCGGGAAGCGATTTGATCACGAGCGTACGATCCATCGACACCGGGTTCTGCGCCACCCGGGCGCGTACCACGGTGGTGCGTCCGCTGCCGCCGAGATCCTCGGCGTCGGCGAGCGTCACCGGAGCCCCCGCGCGCATGGACAGCAGTCGCTCGGCCGCATCTACCGCGCCCGACAGGTGCGTGTCAGCAAGAACAGTCATCAATGTCCAACCTACCCAAGTTGTAGGTGCAACCGTAACGCCGGAAGGTCACGGTTAGGTTGCTGACCGTTTGGACAGATGTATAGCTCGGGCGCTGTATCTGCTGCAGCAGGAGTCAAGGACAGCAGCGAACATCGTCAAGCAGCAGGACCTGTGGCCCGTTGGGTTCTTCG
>NZ_JABBNB010000018.1 GCF_012933505.1 Gordonia asplenii | reverse complement strand
ACGGTGGTGTGAGAGGCGGGCCGGAAAACCCGGCCCTCCTACTCGATACGAGGGGACTGGTGACCCGAAAAGCCCACAGGGGAACGGGATTCGGAGACGCTGAGCGTCTCCGCTCGCCGAACGCCGTCGACGTCGCTCACGCCGCACCCCTCTGCTCCCGAGTGCCGAAGCGAGGCACGAGCTTCGGTGTAACGAGGGGGTGGTGACCCGAAAAGCGCAACGGGGGAACGGGAATTCGGGGGCGTGCACCGTTTCCGTCGCGGGCTCACCTGGTCGACGGTGTGGGTGCCGAAGTGGCCTGGACGGGGACGCCGGGTGGCGGGTCGAGTTGGGGTGCCCGGCCGGCGGTGTGTGCGAAATCTGTTGCCGGCCAGGGGACTTACCCCCGGGTCTTGGACACTCCGAAATCCCACAGTTTTGTGGGAGGAAGCGAGAGGATCCACGTCATGTCTAGGAAGAACTATCCCGAGCGATTCCGCAAGGATGCGGTCGACTTGTATGAGTCGACGCCGGGCGCGACGGTGCGCGGTGTGGCCGCGGATCTGGGAATCGATCGCAGCACGTTGCGTGGGTGGCTCGATGTGTACGGCACTGGCCGCAAGACCGCCGCTGATGGTAGTGCTGCGGCCAGCCCGCTCACGGCCCGCGAACCCGCCGACGAGGCGGTGAGCGGTGAGGAGACGTTGGCGCAGCGGGTGGACCGGTTGGAGGCCGAGAACGCCGCGTTACGCCGCGAGAAGTCGACGTTGGCCACTGAACGCGACATCCTGCAGAAGGCGGCCAAGTATTTCGCCGGGGAGACGAACTGGTGAGCCGCTTCCAGTTCGTCGCCGACCATTGCGACACCTACCCGGTGAAGTGGCTATGTGCACTGCTTGAGATCGCCCGTTCCTCCTACCACGCCTGGTGCGCGGCTGCAGAGTCCCGGCGGGCCCGCCAGGCAGCTGATGATGTTCTGGCCCAACGGATCCGACTGATTCACCAGGCTGATCCGACGATGGGGGCACCACGGATCACCGCCGAACTCAACGACGGTGTCCCGCCGGGTGAGCGGGTCAATCACAAGCGGGTGGCGCGGGTGATGCGCGAGCGGGGTATCGCCGGCTACCGCAAACGCCGCAAGGTGCGCACCACGGTCCCCGAGCCCGCTGATCACAAGGTTCCCGACCTGGTGACCCGGGACTTCAGCGCGCCCGTCCCGAACCTGCTGTACGTCGGGGATATCACCTACCTGCCGTTGGCGGATGGAACCCACTTGTATCTGGCGACGGTGATCGACTGCTACTCCCGCAAACTGGCGGGGTGGGCGATCGCTGATCACATGCGTACCGACCTGGTCGCCGCTGCGTTGAAGGATGCCGATCGTGAGCGAAATGGGTTGGCGGGCAGTGTCTTTCACTCAGATCATGGATCAGTGTACACGAGTAAGGAGTATGCGGAACTGTGCACAGCTCTGGAGGTGACGCAGTCGATGGGGGCGGTGGGTACCTCGGCGGATAATGCGTTGGCCGAATCATTCAACGCCGCACTCAAACGCGAAGTGCTCCAAGATCGTCGGCACTGGCCCGATGAGGTGACCTGCCGGCGGGAAGTATTCCGGTGGCTCGTGCGATACAACACGGTGCGCCGACACTCCTACTGCGGCAATGTTGCGCCCAACACCTACGAAACCCCTTACGCTGCTACACTTTCCACCACAGCATAATCCCACCTGTGTCCAAGATCCGGGGCGAAGGCCCCAGCTCCAGCCAGCGTAGACCGCCCGCCGAGATTGGTGTCCCGTTTGCTCTTGGTTTGGGGCTGGTTGCGGGGTAGAATCGAACATAGTAGCGAAGGCCCTGAGTGTGGGTGGGCCGCCGAACGTGGGAAGCACCTCTTTTTGTAGATGGTTTTGTCCCTGCGTGTTCGGAGCATCTGATGTCTACTAGCCGTGATTCTGTTCCGCCGTCGCGTGCGACGGTGTCCCGCTATGGGTGGGCGAGTGAAGACCCCGGCCGTATCGGCCTGCATCTGGCGACAGACAAGGTCGCCGAGGATGCATCGTGTGGGCATATCAATGATCTGATGGATGTGATCACCACGTGTCGGGCGGGGGAATCGTTTCTGCTGTGGACCAAATACCGGGCCCTGGCCGGGATTCATGACCAGTTGGCCGGCGGGTGCGGTGACGGGGACGGGCGGTTGGTGTCGCAGCAGTCGCAGGTGGCGGCCCGGTATGCGATGACGGGGGCGATCAGCCCACAGGTGTCGGCGCGGCATGTCAGTGAGGCGGTCGCGATGGTGCATCGGTTGCCGCGGACCGGGGAACGCCTGCGGGATGGGGTGATCGCGGCGTGGCAGTTCACCCGGATCGTGTCACGGTCGGATCTGATCGACGGGTACGGGTATCGGGCGGCGGTCGACGAGGAAATCGCGCGGCGGGTGGGGCGGGGATCGTGGTCGGGGAAACGTTTGGATGCCCTGGTGGATTCGGCGATCTTCGGCCACGACCCCGACGCCGTCCGCCGCCGCCACCACCTGGCGAAGGAAGGCCGCACCGTCACCACCGATCCGTTGGCGGATGGGATGGCCGAACTCCGCGCCACCGCCACCGTGGAGGATGTCGCGACCGCGTTCGCCGCCATCGACGCCCTCATCACCCGGGTGTGCTGCAGCAACGATCCGCGGCGTCGGGGGCGCGGCGCTCAGATGCGGTGATCGCCCGGCTGCACGGGGTGGCGTTCGAATGCGAATGCGGCGACCCCGACACGTGTACCGGCGACCCCGACGACACCGCGGCAGGGGTGTCGCAGGCGCAGGTGGTGATTGCGCTGCACGTGATCACCGAACAAGCCACCCTCACCACCACCCCCGACAGCACCACGGGCGATGGGGTCGGTTACGTCGACGGCTACGGGATCATCACCGGCGAGCAGGTCCGTGACATCGCCGACCGCCCTGAGACGAAGGTCAGCTACTTCCCCAACCCACCCACCACACAACCCGAACCACGCCATGATTCATCAGACACCGACACAGCGACCGCGACCGCGACCGAGGCTGAGGCTGACGGCGAACCGGAACTGGAACTGGGGTTGGATTTCGTCGAGGCGGCGTCGTCGACCGCGACGGACTCGGAATCATGTGAGGCCGAGCCGGCAGACGAGACCGAACCGGCCGCTGACGCGAAACCCGAACCAGAAAGTAGCCGAGCAGCCACACCAGAGCCGCACTCGCCGACGACCACCGAACCCCAACCCGAACCCGCTCCTGCGCCTGCGACGGAGTCGGCGGCGCCGGAACCCGAACCCGAACCCGACACTGAGATGGGTGGGAACGAACCAGAAGCTGACGAGGCACCCACTACGGCGTCGACGACCTCGACCGTCACCGAAGCCGAACCCGAATCCGACGCCGAGACACCACCGGTCGGGGAGGGACCGGGCACAAGCGACGCACCCGCACCGCAGTCTGTACCCGAGCCCGGGCCGACGCCAGGAGCAGTGGGCGAGGCGGAGCCACAAGCGCCTGCAGAAGCGGAAGGATCGTCTGGGGCTCCGGCGTGTTTGCGTAAGCCGAGGCTGCCGTTGCCGTGTTTGCCGTCGGATCCGTATCGGTTCTCCACCGCGTTCGACACCTACATTCGCGCCCGGGATTTGGCGTGCGGTGCGCCCGGGTGTGACCGGCCCGGCTTCGCCGCACAGTTGGATCACTGCCAGGAATACAACCACGACCACCCGGCAGCGGGTGGACAGACCGACGCCGCCAACGTGCACGCCCTGTGCGTCTCTCACCACCTGCTCAAGACCGGCGACCACGGCTGGCTCGACGACATGACCCTCGACCACAATGGACGCGTGCAGTACCGGGTCCGTACCCCGGAGGGACTGTGGATCGACGGCCCCGACCTGTCCGGCACCGACCTGTTCGACACCCTCACCCACATCCACTTCGCCGACCCACCCACCACACCCACCACCACCAGCAGCAGCAGCAGAAGGAAACAGCAGCGGCGGCGGCGGTCGGCGTCGACCGTCGACAAACAACGCCGCCGCCAACAAGAACGCGACGCCAATCGAGCCGAACGCGAAAATGCTGAGGCAGCGCACGCGGCCGCCGTCGAACAGGACCGCGTCACCGGTGAACCCTGCAAGTACTGGCGGATCCGCTCCCACCATCCGAGTCCCACCAGTCACACCCGTGACAACGAACCGTTACCGCAATACGACGACACCCCACCACCCTTCTAGACCAGACACCACACATGCGACGCTCAAACGGAACGCGACGGCCCACCCACAGCCTGCCACTGACCCCAGCACCGCGAACCTCCCGACCGCGGTCAAAAGTACTGCGGCATAGTTCATCCCACACAGGTGCGGCGGTCGGCGGCGACGGTCGACAAGCAACGCCGCCGCCAACGCGAACGCGAAAGCAACCGAGCCGAACGCGAAATCGCCGCCGAACACGACCGCATTGCCGGCGTATCCGCTCACCCAACCTGAGTCACACCAGTCACGCCCGTGACAACGAACCGTTACCGCAGTACGACGACACCCTTCTAGACCAGACGCCGCACACCGACGCTCAACCGAATTTGACTGTGCGCCTGGCTGTTCCACACCCGCCACACGTCGGTCACCGCAGCCCGACCACCGAATCTCACGGTCACCACCGACAAATCAGCGTTAACCGTGAGAACTCCGGTCGACGATCCCGACCCAGCACTACGAGCCTACCGACCGCGGCCAAAAGTGCTGCGGCACAGTTCATCCCACAGGCGCGGGTCTCGAGATGCGCCCGGCCGGCTAGCGCCTCGCCAGGCACTCGACCATCCACGGGACACCCGTCTGGGCTAGCGCAGCGCTAGCGCAGCGCTAGCGCTCGTCGGGCCTAGACGAAACCGGAAGTCGCCTACTGAATTTGGTACGCCACGCACTATCATGGCCTACGCAAGTATGGGCGAGTAGGAAGAACGACGATGGCCGACGGCACTCAGCAGGCGTGGGAGGATCTCGGCGCGTTCCTACGGGCCCAACGGCAGATGGCGCAGGTGTCGCTGCGCGCACTCGCCCGCATCACCAAGGTGTCCGACTCGTATCTCAGCCAGGTTGAGCGAGGTCTCTATCAGCCGTCGCCGGAGGTGCTGCGTGCTATTGCCGACGGTCTGAATTTGGCTCCCGACGAGCTGTTTCGCAGGATGGGATGGTTGCCGCAGACCGGTGCGCCCGCGCTGTACAGCGGGGTGATGGATGCAATTGCTGGCGATGAGGCATTGTCACCAGCGCAGAAGTCGGCATTGATGCAGACGTACAAGGCGATGGTCGGCGACGACTAGCCCGATTGGTCGGTCACCACGTGCTGACCCTGGGTGTCGCTAGGCCGCTCGGCGGGCGAACAGCGCTGATGCAACCAAGATCGGGATCTGGCCCGATGCCAGATCCCGATCTCGGTAGATGCGACTTATGCGTCTGCGGATTCCTTTGACGCGGTCTTGGTGACTGCGGTGATGTTCTCGATGAGACGCAGTGCCGAGTTACGCTGTGCCGCCAGAACGCGCGAAGCCAGGTCGAAGTTGGCATTGACGATCTCAGTGGCGGACGGCAGGTTAGCGCTGGCAATGTCGGTGAACTTCTCGAAGCCGTCGAGCTTGACCGGGGTGGGCTGAGGCAGGCTCTCGGCGAGGCGACGACCCTGCTCGGAGACGGCTGCGGCGACCTTCTCCGCGTTCTCCAGAGCCTCAATCCACTGATCGGCGATCTGTGCGGTGATTTCGGAGTAAGTAGGCATGTCGGTCCTCTTTCTGGTTGTGGCAGCTCAGTGGGATGTTAAGCGCCTGCTTGGTAAACCAAGCGTAAGACGCCAGTGCGTGGTCTGTCAAGCGCTTGCGTGGCACAAGCTTCTTTCCGTCCGCAGTGGGGTAACCGTCGGCCGCTATCTATTCAGGATTCATCGCTAGAGGTGCACGGTGGGTGCCGGTCGCTCCACGGCGCTGCGGCTTCCAGTTGTGCGGCGAGCTGCAGCAGCAGATCCTCGCGCCCCAGTGCCGCGACGAGTTGAACACCGACCGGTAGGCCGCTCGCGGTCCGTCCGATCGGAACACTGATCGCCGGCTGGCCGGTGACGCTGAACGGTGCTGCGAAGCACCAGATTCGCTCGAACCTGGGCAGAATCGACAGCGGATCGGCGGGCGGTGGCAGGAGTTCGTCGAGTAAGGCGGGCGGTTCGCCGGCCGCGGGCGTCAGCAGGATGTCGAATTCGCCTGCCCACCAGGCCGACAGTTCTGCGGTGTAGGCCCGCTGCCACGTCTGACTGGCCGAGTACTCAGCGTCGGTGAGCCCAGCTCCGACGCTCGCGAGGGCCCACGAGTACGGCTCGACGTCGGCGGTCGTCAGCGGCCGCCCGACGGCGTTCGCCAGCCCGTCGAGCATCTGCCGGAACTCCCAGCCGGACGAGCGTAGATGATGCAGCGCGAACTCCTCGTCGAACAGTCGCGGGGGTGCGGCCGCTTCGACGTGGTGGCCGGCCGCCTCGAGCAGCCGTGCCGCTTCGCCGACCGCGGCGACACAATCGGGATCGACCGGCGTCGCGATCCCCCCGACAGCGTCGACGAAGCCGATTCGCAGCGCCTCGGGCGTTTCGAGGACGGTCGTCGCATACGGCGTCTCGGGCATCGGCAGGCGATAGACATCGGTCGGATCCGGTCCTCCGACGGCGTCGAGAAAGGCCGCGGTGTCGCGGACGCTGCGGGTGATCACGTGCTCGACCATGTTCGGGTCGGTGATCGGCAGGCTCGACGTCCGGCCGCGTGACGGTTTCAGCCCCACCACTCCGCACCATGCGGCAGGCAACCGAATCGAACCACCAATATCACTGGCATGAGCGACCGGCACCAGACCGGCGGCCACCGCAGCAGCGGCACCGCCGCTCGATCCCGACGTGGATCGTGTTGTGTCCCAAGGGTTTCGACACGGTCCGAAGGCAAGCGGCTGCGACGTCGGCTGGCACCCGAACTCCGGCAGCGTCGACTTGCCGACGGCGACGACGCCCGTCGCGCGGAACCGCGCGCCCAGGACCGTGTCCGACGGCGCTCGCCAGTCGAGCGATCGGAGCAGACCATTGCCCATGTACAGCGGCAGTCCGGCGACGCACGCGCCGGCGTCTTTGAACAAGAACGGCACTCCGCGAAAGGGCCCGCACGGCAAGGCCGGGTCCGTTGCGGCCGCGTAACCCGCATCGGGCATGGGCACTGCGACTGCGTTCAGGGTCGGGTTCAGCTCGGCGATGCGGGCGATGGCACCGTCGGCGAGTTCGGCAGGAGTCACCTCACCGTCGGCGACCAGATCACGCAGCGAGATCGCATCGAGCCATCTCACATCGGTAGACATTGGTCGAGGTTATCCCACGACCGCGACGGTCAAACCTCAACCGTTCGGCGGCCTGGGCCCTCGAGCGGCGACGTCATCCTTCGGGGCAGGGAGCAGAATTCTGCGTTGCCAAAAGGTGTGCGGTGAGCAGCACGTGATCGAACTGGGTGCGGGCGGCTGAGGGCAATTCGATTGTCGGGAGCGTCTCGCAGATCGCTTCGGCGAGGTCACGCAGCTTCACGTTGGTTGCCTGTGATCGCCACTTGAGCAGTTCGAACGCCTGCTGATCGTCGAGGCGGTAGATCAGCTTGAGCACACCTTTGGCCTGCTCGATTGCGAGCCTACGCGCGAGGGCTTCCTCCACTTGTTCGTGCACCGTACGGCGGAGTTCGTCGTGCACGACGTCGGCCGCCTCGGCCAGCGCCTCATGGTCACTCAGGGCGATGTAGTAGCCGGTGGTGCCGATCGGTTCGCCTGCGTCGTCGGTCTCTACGTCGGCGACGACCAGCACCGGCAGCGTGGCGCCCGAACATGTGATGAGGCGATGGGAACTGCTGAACGGTTCCCGGGTGGTGCGGATCCGCGCGATCAGTTCTTCGACGCGAACCTTGTCGTCGGGGTGCTTGTGCGCGAGCATCAGAGTCGTGGTCGGCGTCACGTCCGCAGCCGAGGTGTACCCGTGCATGCGTGCGACCTCGTCGGACCATTCCCAATGATCATCGTCGAACGAGTACCAGAATTGACCTACGTCGAACGAAGCCGCGTCGGCTGTGCCGGGCAATTCGGTTGTCATTCCCGCATTTTACGAGCCGCCGCCCCGACGTTCACCATCATGGACGAGGTTGGCGGTGAACAAATCCGCCTGGACCGGCGGCTCGTCCCACCCGGATCCGACGCCGGCGGGGATCTGCGGTGGGCTTGTGACTCGTCGCACCCCGCAGCGGATGAGCGGGAAACGCTCAGGTAGTTTCCGATACTCTGAACTCCCGTGGCAGGCAATAGTGCATACGACCTGATCGTCGTCGGCTCCGGATTCTTCGGACTCACCGTCGCCGAACGCGCGGCGACCCAGCTCGACAAGCGGGTCCTGGTGCTCGACCGTCGGCATCACATCGGTGGAAACGCCTACTCCGAGGCCGAGCCGGAGACCGGCATCGAGGTGCACCGTTACGGCGCGCATCTGTTCCATACCTCTAATAAGAAGGTATGGGACTACGTCACCCAGTTCACCGAGTTCACCGGCTACCAGCATCGGGTCTTCGGTCTCTACGAGGGCCAGGCGTATCCGTTGCCGTTGGGGCTGGGGCTGGTCAATCAGTTCTTCGGCCGGTCGCACACGCCGGACGAGGCCCGTGCGCTGATCGCCCAGCAGGCCGCCGAGTTCGACAGCAAGGACGCCGCCAACTTCGAGGAGAAGGCGATCAGCCTCATCGGCCGCCCCCTCTACGAGGCGTTCTTCAAGGCTTACACCGCCAAACAGTGGCAGACCGACCCTAAGAACCTGCCCGCCGGGAACATCACCCGACTGCCGGTCCGCTACACCTTCGACAACCGCTACTTCAACGACACCTACGAGGGGCTGCCGGTCGACGGCTACACCGCGTGGCTGGAGAAGATGGCCGCCGACGACCGCATCGAGGTGCGGCTGAACACCGACTGGTTCGACGTCCGCGACGAGCTGCGTGCCGCCAACCCCGACGCGCCGGTGGTCTACACCGGCCCGCTGGACCGCTACTTCGACTATTCCGAAGGTCGATTGGGTTGGCGCACACTCGATTTCGAGACCGAGGTACTGCCGACCGGCGACTTCCAGGGCACCCCGGTGATGAACTACAACGACGCCGACGTCCCGTTCACCCGGATCCACGAGTTCCGCCACTTCCACCCCGAGCGCGACACCTACCCGGCCGACAAGACGGTCATCATGCGCGAGTTCAGCCGCTTCGCCGGCGACGACGACGAGCCGTACTACCCGATCAACACCCCCGACGACCGCGCCATGCTGACCCGCTACCGCGACCGCGCCCGGGCTGAAACCGCAAGCGCCAAGGTGCTTTTCGGCGGACGGCTGGGCACCTACCAATACCTCGACATGCACATGGCCATCGCCAGTGCCCTGACCATGTTCGACAACACGCTCGCGCCGCACCTGCTCGACGGTGCGCCGCTGGCGGATTCGGAAGAGGCGAGTTCATGACGGCAAGTGCAAGCACCAGCACGGAGGAGTCGCAGTTTCAGACACCGAGTAAGGCGGCGTCGCTGCTGCAGCGCGTCATCTTCCCGCGTCCGGGCGAACCGCTCGACGTCCGCTCGCTCTACCTGGTCGAATCCGACAGCAACAACCGCCGCGCGCACGCCCCGAGCCGCACTTCGGTGCTGATCGGTGCGGAGTCCGAGGTCAGCTTCGAGACCTACTTCAACGCCTTCGCCGCCGCCTACTGGCGGCACTGGAGCGTGCTGACCTCGGTGGTCCTCAGACTCGAGGTGATCGGCACCGCGCGCGTCGACCTGTATCGGTCCAAGATCGACGGCTCACGCATCGGCATCGGCGGCGACTTGATCCCCACCGATGAAACGGGCCGCGGCACCATCGAATTCGAGCTGGACTTGGGGCCGTTCGAAGACGGCGGCTGGATCTGGTTCGACATCACCACCGACACCGACACCGAGATCGTCGCCGCCGGCTGGTACGCCGACGCCGACGCGGCGTCGATCCTGATCCCAGACACCAAGCGCGTCACGGTCGGCATCCCCACCTTCAACCGTCCGACCGACGCCGTCGCCGCGCTCGCCGCGCTGACCAGCGATCCGCTGGTCGACGAGGTGATCGACGCCGTGATCATGCCCGACCAGGGCACGCGCAACGTCGTCGACGAGCCCGGCTACACCGAGGCCGCTGCGGCGCTCGGTGATCGGCTGCACATGTTCAGCCAGGGCAATCTGGGCGGCTCCGGCGGGTACGCCCGCATCATGTACGAGGCGCTGCGCCTGACCGACAGTCCGTACGTGCTGTACATGGACGACGACATCGCGATCGAACCGGACTCCATCCTGCGTGCGCTGGCCATGTCGCGGTTCGCCAAGTCGCCGATGCTCGTCGGCGGCCAGATGCTCAACCTGCAGGACCGTAGTCACCTGCACTGCATGGGTGAGGTGATCAACCGCGGGAACTTCATGTGGACCGCGGCACCGTTCGTCGAATACGACCACGACTTCTCCAAATACCCGTTGCGCGACCGGGACAACTCCAAGAACCTGCATCGGCGCATCGACGTCGAGGGCAACGGTTGGTGGATGTGCATGATCCCGCGCGCCTGCGCGGAGACCATCGGGCTGCCGATGCCGCTGTTCATCAAGTGGGACGACTGGGAGTTCGCGCTGCGCGCGGCCAAGGCCGGCTACCCGACGGCGACCGTCCCGGGGATCGCGATCTGGCACATGGCCTGGAGCGACAAAGACGACGCCATCGACTGGCAGGCGTACTTCCACCTGCGCAACCGACTCGTCGTGGCCTCCATCCACCACGACGGCCCGATCAACGGAATCCTCAAGTCGATGGCCAAGGCCACCGCGAAACACCTTCTATGCCTTGAGTATTCGACGGTCGCCATCCAGAACGAGGCGATCCGCGACTTCCTCGCCGGACCCGACCACATCCGGTCGCTGCTGCCGACGGCGCTGCCGAAGGTCGCCGCGATGCGCAAGGAATTCCCCGACGCCGTGGTCTTGGAGTCTGCGCAGTCGCTGCCGAAGACCACCGGCGAGGCCACCGCGCTCGGTGTGAACGAGCCGGCCAACCCGATCGCCAAGGTGCGCTCGCTGGCAGCCGCGGTGGTCAACAACATGCGGCCCGCCGACCCGCGGCATTACGAAGTGCCGCAAGCGAATTACCCGCCGATCGAGGCCCGCTGGTACAGCCTGGGCCGCGTCGACGGCGTCACCGTCACCACCGCGGACGGTCGCGGCGTCGTCTACCGGCAGCGTGACCGGGACAAGATGATCGCCCTGGCACGCGAATCCGCGGCGCTGGTGAAGGAACTCAAGGCGCGTTTCCCGGAGATGGCGCAGCGCTACCGGGCCGCACACGACGATCTGACGAGCAAGGAGAGTTGGGCCCGTGTCTTCGGAATCGACTGATGTGGTGACCGCCGAATCGACGCCGCCGACCGGCGAGGCCGCGGTCCTCGTCGCGGTACAGTCGGCGCTCGTCGATCAGCCCGGCGTCGTATCGACCGCGCGCGGCCTCTCGCATTTCGGCGAGCATTCCCTGGGGTGGCTCGCCATCGCCGGAGCCGGCGTGGTGGCGGCTCGACGTCGGGGCGATGCGCGCGGTGAGCTGACCTGGGCGCAGGCCGGGGTCGGAGCATTCGGTGCGCACGCGGCGTCGGTGATCATCAAGCGCGTCGTTCGACGTCGCCGACCCGACCACCCGGCCATCCGGGTGGGCGTCGGCACCCCGAGCAAGTTGAGCTTCCCGTCGTCGCACGCCACGTCGACGACCGCCGCCGCGATCCTCATCGGGCGGGCGGCGGGCCTGCACCCCGCGGTGGTTCCCGCCGCGATCGTGCCGCCGATGCTGCTGTCGCGGCTGGTGCTGGGCGTGCACTACCCGTCCGACGTCGTCGCCGGTGCGGCAATCGGAGCGGCGAGCGCGGGCGCGGTCATCGCTGGTGACAAACTGTTCGGTGACAAGATCCTGGGGAGTCGTCTCTTCGCGGGACGCACAAGCAGCAGAGCGGATGTGAGATGAGCGAGGAGCCGATCGAACACGACAAGGTTTTGGGCCCGCCCAAGAACTTGGCGACTGGTCTGATCAAGGCGGTTCGTCCACGCCAGTGGGTGAAGAACGTCCTGGTGCTCGCGGCGCCGCTGGCAGCGGGCACCGACGTGTTGACCAACGTCGACATGATGGCCCGCGTCGGCCTGGCTTTCGTCGCGTTCTGCCTGGTGGCGTCATCGATCTACCTCATCAACGACGCACTCGACGTCGAGGCCGACCGCAATCATCCGACCAAGCGATTCCGTCCGATCGCCGCGGGAGTGGTGCCGCGCAACCTGGCCTTCGTGCTGGCCGTGGTGCTGGCCGTCGCGTCGATCGGGGTCGCGTTCATCGCCAACTGGCAGACCGCGGTCACCATCGGGGTGTACCTGCTCATCCAGCTCGGCTACTGCTTCGGGTTGAAGCATCAGGCCGTGATCGACATCTGCATCGTGTCGTCGGGCTTCTTGCTGCGCGCCATCGCCGGTGGTGTCGCGGCGGAGCTGCCCAACGGCCTGTCCCGCTGGTTCCTGCTGGTGATGGCCTTCGGTTCGCTGTTCATGGCGGCGGGCAAGCGGTACGCGGAGTTGCAGCTCGCCGAGCGCACCGGGGCGAAGATCCGTAAGTCGCTGGAGTACTACACCACGACCTATCTGCGCTTCGTGTGGACGTTGTCGGCGACCGCGGTGGTCCTCTGCTACGGCCTGTGGGCACTCGATTCGAGCGGCATCCACGACAACAACGTCTTCTACTCGATCTCGATCGTTCCGTTCACGGTCGCGATCCTGCGCTATGCCGTCGACGTCGACGGCGGTGCCGCGGGCGAGCCCGAGGAGATCGCCCTGGGCGACCGGGTGCTGCAGTTCCTCGCGGTGGCCTGGATAGTATGCGTTGGTGTCGCCGTCTATGCCAACCTCTGATTCCGCCGTCGAGCAGGCTGAATCTACCCGACCGGAATTGACCGAGAGGCGTGGTCTGCGCGGCTGGGGAGTCCGGCATGCGACCACGGCGACCAGCGGGTTCGTCGGTGCGGTGCTCATCACCGTTTTCTTCGCGATCGGGGCCTGGCAGCGTCGGTGGATCGCCGACGACGGGTTGATCGTGCTGCGCACGCTGCGCAACCTGTTCGCGGGCAACGGCCCGGTCTTCAACGCCGGCGAGCGCGTCGAGGCCAACACCTCGACGGCGTGGACCTATGTGCTGTGGTTCTGGGCCTGGGTCACCGGCGGGCAGCTCGAATACGTCGCGCTGTGGGTGGCGCTGATCTGTTCGCTTCTCGCCGTGCCGCTGGCGATGTACGGCACCGCGCGCCTGTACTGGCCGTCGTTGACCGCTCGGGGCGGTGCGGTCGGCATCTCGCTGCTGCTTCCGCTGGGCGCCATCATCTATATCGCGCTGCCGCCCGCGCGCGACTTCGCCACCAGCGGACTGGAGAACGGTCTGGCGCTGTTGTGGGTCGCCGGGTTGTGGGTGTTGATGCTTGCGTGGGGCCGTCGGGGGGCGTTGACCGGCCCGAAGACCAAGCGGGTCGTCGCAGCCGACCTGACCCTCGCCTTCGTCGCCGGCCTGGCACCCCTAGTGCGGCCCGAATTGACGATCCTCGGTGGCCTGGCGCTGGTGCTGGTGTTCCTGGCGCCGCAGCGGTGGTGGCTGCGGATCGCGATCGTCGTCGTGGCGGGCGCGCTGCCGGTCGGCTACCAGATCTTCCGGATGGGCTACTACGCGGTGCTGGTGCCCAACCCGGCCATCGCCAAGGACGCCAGCGGGTCCAAGTGGAAGCAGGGCTTCATCTACCTGGGCAACATGTTCGGCCCGTACACCCTGCTGCTGCCGGTCATCCTGGCGCTCGTGGCCGCGGTGTGGATCATCGTCGGGCGACGGTTGCGCGGCAAGGCGCTCGACGCCACGCCGGACCCGTCGGCGCATGACGACAGTATTCTCGATGATGTTGTGCCGCAAGGTGATTCGAGTCTTCGTGGACGCTGGGCGGCGTTCACCGGTGGGCTGCAGCGGCCGGCGGTCGTCGTCGGCGTGATCGTCGCCGCGGGCTTCCTCGACGCCGTGTACTGGCTGCATCAGGGCGGCGACTTCATGCACGCCCGCGTGCTGCTGGTGCCGTTGTTCATCATGCTGCTGCCGATCATCGTCGTGCCGCTGACCCTCCCCGCACACGTCCGTGACGCCTTCCGCCGGCCGTCGAGCGAGGCGGCGTCGTCGAAGGCGGCGCGGAATCGCACCCGGCTGGCGCAGTGGCAGCTCGGCGGCGCGGTCTTGATGGCCGGCCTGTGGGTCACCACCCTGGTCTGGGCGATCAACTCCCACGAGAACATGCTGCCCAACGCGGGGATCGACATCGGCCGCAGCGGCATCGTCGACGAGCGGCGGTTCTACGTCACCAACATGGGCAACGAGAATCCGGTGACCGCCGAGGACTATCTGGCCTATCCCCGAATGCGGGCGATGGTGGAGAAGATCAACGAGTTGCACGCCACCGGTGGAGTGATTCTGCCGTCGGCCAACTACGACGAGTGGTACGTCGCACAGCTGCCCACCAAGATGCCCGCCGGCATCAAGCGTGAGGTGACCGTCTACTTCCTCAATCTGGGGATGACGAGCATGAACGCGCCGCTGGACGTGCGAGTGATCGATCAGATGGGCCTGGCCTACCCGGTCGCCGCACACACACAGCGCCTCGAGGACGGCCGCATCGGACACGACAAGGTGCTGCCGACCGAATGGGTGATCGCCGAATCCGGCGCATACCCGCGTCGGCCGGTGCTGCCGAGCTACCTCGACGAGGACACGGTGCGCCAGGCTCAGGTGGCGCTGACGTGTCGACAGACGCAGGACCGGCTGGCGTCGTACAAGGCGGAGCCGTGGACGCTCGCTCGCTTCAAGAGCAGTCTGAAGCAGTCTTTCGGGTTCACCAGCTACCGGATCCAGCGCAATCCGGAGTACGAGATCGAGCGGTGCGGGCTGCCGATGCCGCCGCGGATTCACCAGCGATGACTGCCTTGTACTCAGGTTCGTCTCATTTGTCTCACAGCTCCCAAATTGCCCGCTTTGGTCTCGAAACGGTAACGCTGGGCGTCGGAGCTGCGATAAAAACATCGATGTCCAATAAAACGGCTGTGCCAGCGCAAATAGGTTATCCACAGGTTGCGATTGCGCCTCAGCGTTTGTCAGCCCCCCGGGGTGTGCAATAGGCTCACTTCGATGTGGCTCACGACCTCATGCAGATGAGGCTGGGCCCGACCAGTCGGGGCGAACGGATCCGAGAGAGTTTCAGCGACCGGTGTATGCCGGTGCGATGAAGAGAGAGAGTTCAGGCGAATGCGCGTAAACGCTTCTACGCCGCGGTCGGCGGGCAAGCCGCACCGGTTGACAGCCATGATCGTGGCTGCGTTGACGGTGATCGGTCTGGCCAGTGTCGTCGTCGGCGCCGGGCAGGCAAACGCCCGAATCGGCGCCACCCAGCTCGGCCGGGAGCAGTTCTACGTCGGCGGCTGCGGCATGCCGGCGGTCAAGGTCCGCGCGTGGAAGCGCCCCGGCAACTACAAGACCGTGATCATGCTCGACGGCATGCGCGCTCAGTACGACTACAGCGGCTGGGAAATCAACACCAACATCCAGGAGATGGTCCGCTCCGGCATCAACGTCGTCGAGCCCATCGGTGGACCCGCCAGCTTCTACACCGACTGGAATGCGCCCAGCAACTTCAACAACCAGCAGTACCGCTACACGTGGAACTGCGTCATCACCAACACCCTGATCAGGGGCCTCGACTCCCGCGGCTACCGCGTCGGCAACGGCAAGTACGCGATCATGGGTCTGTCGATGGGTGGCAACGCCGCCCTGGTGATCGGTGCGCAGAACCGCAACAACTTCGACCGCGCGGCGTCGCTGTCGGGTTACAACTTCCTGTCGGCACCCGGCATGCACACGATGATCCGTCTGGCGATGCTCGACGTCGATCCCAAGCCGTGGAACGTCGACAGCATGTGGGGCCCGCCGTGGGACGCCCGCTGGTACCAGAACGACCCGTTCCTCAACATCAACCGCATGCACGGCATGAAGATCTTCGTCGGCTCGGGTAACGGCCTGTTCGGCCGGTACAACGCTCTGCCCAACGTCTTCGACGACCTGTTCAAGGGTTCCACCCTGGAGTTCCTGGCCTTCACCCAGGCCAAGGCCTTCGAGGCCGCGGCGGCGCTGCAGGGCCTGCCGGTCATGACCTACGACGCCAACGGCACCCACGCGTGGGGCTACTGGCAGGACATGGTCTGGAACGCGAAGGCGCGTGGCTTCTTCCAGTAGGTCGTAGCCGCGATCCGCACAGAACTGTAAACAAGGTCGGCGTCAAGGGCATCTCGCCCTTGACGCCGATTCTGTTTGCGACCCAGTCACAGTAGTAACAAAAATCCCACGAGTCACAGCGTGGCAACCGCGAAACTCTCAACTCAAGGTGTAGAAAAACACGGGTAGGGCGTTCTGCTGCCTATGGGAGACGGCGGAGCGCTGCGGCTAGCGCCTGCCGGAGACACGTCGGCCGGGCGCGGGAGAGGGAGTACGTGGCGATGAGAGAACCAGGTCGGCGTCGTATCGCATATACGGCGCTTGCGGTAGCTGTCAGTGGCGTCGTGACATTCAGCGGCGTCGGCGTCGCATCGGCTGCCCCTGCTCCGGCTGCCCCCGCTCCGGCGGCGCCCGCTCCGGCCGCGCCCGCCCCGGCACCCGCTTCGCCGGCGCCGGCAGCGTCGACGCCGCCCGCGGCCAAGCCCGCAACGCCCAAGCCCGCAACGCCCAAGCCCGCGGCGCCGAGCCCGTCGGCGCCGGCCCCCGCGCAGCCGGCGTCGGTGCCCGCGGGCAAGGTCACCAAGATCTCCTGGCTGAGCGATCGCCACGTCGCACTGTGGGTGCATTCCGCGGCGATGAACACCGACATCCAGGTTCAGCTGCTGCTGGCCCGGGATTGGTGGGCCAAGCCGACCGCCAAGTTCCCTCAGCTGCTGATGCTCGACGGGCTGCGCGCGCAGGACGACCAGAACGGCTGGCTGATCAACACCAACGCCGAAGACTTCTATAAGGACAAGAACGTCAACGTCGTGCTGCCGATCGGCGGAGAGTCGAGCTTCTACACGAACTGGCTCGCGCCCGACCGCGGCAAGAACTATCAGTGGGAGACCTTCCTCATCCACGAGTTGCCGCCGGTCCTGGAGACCGACTGGCGCTCGACCGACGTGCGCGGCGTGGAGGGACTGTCGATGGGCGGCACGGCCGCGATGATGCTGGCCTCGCGCAACCCCGGCTTCTACAAGTTCGCGGCGTCGTTCTCCGGGATCCTGCAATTGACCTCGCTCGGCATGCCGCAGGCGATCCAGTTCGCGGTGCGCGACGGCGGCGGCTACGACTCGGCCAAGATGTTCGGCACGCCGAGCAACGAAGCGTGGAAGGAACACGACCCCTACCTGTTAGCCGACAAGCTGCAGGGGACGAGCCTGTACGTGTCGTCGGGCAACGGCATGATCGGCCCGCACGACAAGGCGTCCGACATCCCCATGCTGGCCACCAACTACAGCGGCGTCGGGCTGGAACTGCTCTCCAGGATCACCTCGCAGCAGTTCGCGACCAAGTTGAATCAACTGGGTATCCCCGGCCAGGCGGTCTACCGACCGTCGGGTACCCATACCTGGCCGTACTGGCAGTTCGAGATGACTCAGGCGTGGCCGCAGGCGGCCGGTGCACTGGGCCTCATCAACGACCGGCCGGCGTGCCGGGCCGCGGGCAAGATCAAGAAGGTCGCCGACGCCAACCGCGCGACCCTCGCCGAATGCCTCACCCCCGAGTACGCGGTGCCGGGCGGACGTGCCCAGGACTTCCGCGGTGGTCGGATCTTCGTCGGCCCGAAGGGCCCCAAGATCGTGGCCGGCGGCATCGGCGGCCTGTACGCGGGCATCGGCGGGTCCGGCGGGAAGTTGGGGATGCCGACCAGCGACGAGCAACCCACTCGTGACGGCAAGGGCCGGTTCAACACGTTCGAGCACGGCAAGATCGTCTGGACGGCGCGCGACGGTGCTCGGGTCACCAAGTAGTACCCAACCGCGGGCCACCCTGATCCGCAGACATGCGATGCCTGAAATCTGGCTGAGGAATTCCGGTGTTGTCGCAGGTCGGGGTGTATCGCGGTCAACCGCACCCGTATCAGGCGGGTAGATTGACACAGGCGTCGAACAAACAGCGGGGGCTGGCGCGAGAAGAAGAACTGACCGGGTGAAAGGCAGTAGTACACAACATGACGAAGCGGATCCTTCGCTGGGCACTCCTCGCGGGCGCGGGTGCACTCGCACTGTCGTTGGTCACCGCATGCGGCGACGATTCGACGGCCAGCGCTCCGATCACGCAGCCGGTCACCACGACGTCGATGTACTCAGGATCCCCGCAGACCTCGGGTTCGGCGACGAGTTCGCAGGCCAACGAGACTCCCGACGGCACCGACACGTCGAAGCCGGGCATGCCCGCCACCAATCCCAACTCGGCGACGTCGCAGCCGGCGGACTTCCCCGGCGGAACGACGGCGGCGCCGGTCTCCGACAAGGGCAAGAAGTACCTCGCGGCGCTCAAGAAGATGAATGTGACGTTCATGGGCGACACCGACAACACCATCGCCCTGACGATGGCGGACTACATCTGCGCGCAACGCAGCAAGGGTGGCGACCAGAACGTGTGGAAGGCGATCGTCCTGGCGTCGACGAGCCCGGGGACCAAGGACGCGTTGGACGCGAACGCCAAGGCGGACAAGGTAATCAAGGCCGCCGTCGAGAACTACTGCTGATCCGTTGATGAGCGCACGAAAAGCGTTGCACGGCAAGCCGAAACGCAAGTTCTCGCGGTGGCTGCTGCTGATCGCCGCGTTGATCGTCATCGCGATCGTCTTGATCGTGATTCTGATCATCAACACCCTCTCGCCGCCGCCGATCACCCCGCCCCCGACGAGTCCGCCCACCACCGGCCCCCACCGTCCCGACTCTCAGGCGGCCAGCTGCCCCGACGTCGAGACGCTGGTCATCCCCGGAACCTGGGAGTCGAAGGCCACCGACGACCCGCTGCATCCGCATGCGAATCCGCGGTCGTTGTTGCTGCGCGTCTCCACGGCGCTACAGCACCAGTTCCCGACGTCGCGTACCGAGGTGTACACGGTGCCCTACATGGCGCAATTTCGGAACCCGACGAATCTCGCCGACACCCAGGCCGACTACAACACGTCGCGTGCGCAGGGCTACCAGCGGGCGTCCGCGCGGATCACGGCGGTGAATGCGAAGTGCCCGCTCACTCGGTTCGTCATCATCGGTTTCTCGCAGGGCGCCGTCATCGGCGGCGATCTGGCCAGCATCATCGGCACCGGACGCGGGGTATTACCGAAGGGTAATGAAGATCTCGTTCTGGGCGTCGGACTCATCGCCGACGGTCGGCGACAGTCGGGTCAGCAGGTCGACGTCGGGCCCGACCCCGACGGCGTCGGCGCGGAGATCGCGCTGGCGGGCATGGGCAGCCTGGTCCCGGGGATCACGTTCAACGGTCCGCGCCAAAGCGGCTACGGCGAGCTTCGTGACCGGGTGCAAAGTATCTGCGCCCCAGGCGATCTCATCTGCGATTCGCCGACGGTCGCCAATCCGCTGCGGGCGGTCACCCAATTGGCGGGCGCGATCAACAATCCGATCCACGCGATGTATGCGACGCCGAAGTACTGGCAACTGAACGGTTCCACCGCCACGCAGTGGATGTACGGGTGGTCGGCCGGACTGATCGCCGACGCCCCGCACCCCAAGCACAGTTGACCGCGACGGCGGTCCGCCTACATTTGGTCGGCACGCGATCACCCACGTAACGTGGGTGGTCGCGTGCCGCATCCGGGGTTGTCTACGAACCTCCGGTTGCGGTGAATTTTTATGCAGACCGGCGAGGAGATCGTGATGACCCGCAAGTTCCGCTTCGGCGCAGGCGGCGAGGGCAACAAGGACGAGGGCGGCGCCCGGAGGTTCGTACAGCTCGCGCAGACTGCCGAGGAGTATGGCTTCGACACGTTCGCCATCCCCGACCATCTGGGTAACCAGGTGGGGCCGATCGCCGCGCTCGGCGCGTTGACGCAGGCCACCAGCACCATTCGGCTGGCCACCTCGGTCCTGGCCAACGGTTGGCGCCATCCGGCCCTGCTCGCCAAAGAGGCCACCACCATCGACGTCCTGTCGAAGGGGCGCCTCGAACTGGGCATCGGCGCGGGCTGGATGAAGGAGGAGTTCGACAAGGCGGGCATCGAATTCGAGTCGCCGGGCGTGCGGATCCGTCGGCTCGAAGAAGCGCTGATCATCCTCGACGGCCTGCTGCGCGGCGAGGAAGTCAACTTCGACGGCGAGTTCTACCAGATCAAGGGCCTCGTCGGCAGTCCGCGTCCTCGGCAGGGGCCGCGTCCGCCGATTGCGGTAGGCGGTGGTGGGCCCAAGATGCTGGCGTTGGCGGCCAAGTACGCCGACGTCATCTCGGTCGCCACCGGAACCACCCGCGAAGGTCAGCTGCGACTGTCGGATATGACGATCGAGAAGACCATCGAGCGCGTCGACGTCATTCGCCAGGCCGCCGGTGATCGATTCGACGACATCGAACTGAACTGGACCATCGCGACGATCGTCATCACCGACGATCGCGAGGCCACCGCCGACATGGCGCTCAAGGCGCTGGAGCAGGGCTACCCGCCCAACATCGCCCGCGACGTCACGCTCACCGTCGACGACATCCTGGCTTCGCCGTATCTGGCCTTCGGAACTTTCGAGCAGATCGCGGATCAGATTCGGGAGGTTCGACGCCGGACGTCGATGTCCTATGTCGGCGTTTTCCCGACGCAGATGGATGCGTTCGCTCCGGTCATCCCGCTCCTGCGGGGAGAGTAGGATATCCACGGTTTGGCGCACATGTCCGGGTACCACTTTAAGGTAACGTTTGGATAACTGTGCGCCACAAGCATGCTGCACAGTAATTAACACCGAATACGACAACACAAAAAGTTCGCATTGCGCACGACAGGTGGAGCCGATTCCACAGGTGGTGCCCTGCCGGACAAGAATGGCTGCCGACCACACTGCGCGCAGCACGGGAGTACGAATGCTGAAGACTGAATTCGAAGACTTTCTCGATGAGTCGGGAAACCTTCACTTCACCGAAGACGCGACGCTCGTCGACTATGTCGAGCGCAACGTCCGCGACGCCGCGGACACCCTCGCGTACCGCTTCATCGACTATTCGCGTGAGCGCGACGGCGAAGCGCAGGACCTCACCTGGGCGCAATTCGGTAAACGCCTGCGCGCGGTCGCCGCGCGTCTGCAGCAGGTGACCAAACCCGGTGATCGGGTGGCCATTCTCGCGCCGCAGTCGCTGGAATACGTGATCGGCTTCTTCGCCGCGCTTTATGCCAGCAACGTCGCGGTGCCGCTGTTCTCCCCGGACGAGCCCGGTCACACCGACCGCCTGCACGCGGTGCTCGGCGACTGTGAGCCCACCGCGATTCTGACCTCGACCAAGTCGGCTGAGGCGGTCCGCGACTTCTTCTCCGACCGGCCCGCCAAGGAGCGCCCGCGCGTCATCGCCGTCGACGCCGTGCCCGACTCGGTCGGCTCCAGCTGGGTCGCCCCGGTCGCAGGCAAGGACCACAACCGCGACACCATCGCGTATCTGCAGTACACGTCGGGTTCGACGCGGATACCCGCCGGCGTGGAGATCACCTATCAGGCCGTCGCCGCCAACGTCTTGCAGATCTATTCGACCATCGAGATCGACCGCAACGCCCGCGGTGTCACCTGGTTGCCGATGTTCCACGACATGGGCCTGCTGACCGTCATCCTGCCCGCGCTGGGCGGGCGCTACATCACGATCATGAGCCCGCAGGCGTTCGTGCGCCGCCCGGGACGGTGGATCAAAGAGCTGGCCGCTGCGGCCGACGGTGCCGAAACCTATGCTGCCGCACCCAACTTCGCCTTCGAGCATGCGGCCGCGCGCGGCCTGCCCAAGGACGGCGAGTCCCTCGATCTGTCCAATGTCATCGGCCTGATCAACGGTTCCGAGCCGGTCACGGTCAGTTCCATGAAGAAGTTCAACGACGCCTTCGCCCCGTACGGGCTGCCGAAGACGGCGATCAAGCCCTGCTACGGCATGGCAGAGGCCACGCTGTTCGTCTCCGCGACGCAGCGCGCCAACGAGGCGAAGATCATCTACGTCGACCGCGCCGAGCTCAACGCCGGCCGGATGGTCGTCGTCGACGCCGACGCCCCCGACGCTCTCGCGCAGGTCTCCTGCGGGCAGGTCGCGGTGAGCCAGTGGGCGACCATCGTCGACTCGCAGACCGGCACCGAATGCGCCGACGGCACGGTCGGCGAGATCTGGTTGCACGGACTCAACATCGGCGTCGGCTACTGGAACAAGCCCGACGAGACCGTCGAGACCTTCCAGAACACGCTCACCACGCCGCTGCCCGAGGGCAGCCACAGCGCGGGCGCGCCGGCCGACGCCACGTGGATGCGCACCGGCGACTACGGCGTCTGGCTCGACGGTGAGCTCTACATCACCGGCCGCGTCAAGGACCTCGTCATCGTCGACGGCCGCAATCATTACCCGCAGGATCTCGAGCACAGCGCCGAGGCCAGCAGCACCGCACTGCGTCCGGGCTTCATCGCCGCGTTCTCGGTTCCGGCCAACCAGCTGCCCGCCGAGGTCTTCGACAACGCGGCGAGCGGACTGACCTTCGACGCCGACGACGCCTCCGAGCAGTTGGTCATCGTCGGCGAGCGTGGCGTGGGCCGCAAGACCGACCCGCAAGACGTGGCCGACACCGTGCGCGCCGCGATCGCTCAACGACACGGCGTGATGACGCGCGATGTGCTCCTCGTTCCGGCCGGTTCCATTCCGCGCACCTCGAGCGGCAAAATCGCTCGTCGGGCTGCCAAGGCCGCCTACATCGACGGGACACTGCGCGGTGGCTACCAGCAGACCGCCTTCCCGGATGCGCCCGACCAATAGTTACGAACCAGTAGTCTGGAAACGATGTCTGAACTGAATAACGACCACAGCCCCGACGACGCCGCGACCGCAGCGAGCGGGCCGGCGGCATCGGCCACCCCTGGCGAGACAGTGGGTGAGCTCACCGTCGCCGAACTCCGCGATTGGCTGCGCAACTGGATCGCCACCGCCACCGGCGTGCCCGCCGACTCCATCTCCGACGACCGGCCGATGGAGGAGTTCGGGCTTTCTTCGCGCGACGCCGTCGCGCTGGCCGGCGACATCGAAGACGAGACCGGCGTCATCCTCACCGCGACCGTCGCCTACCAGCATCCGACCATCGCGTCGCTGGCCAAGCGGATCATCGAGGGTGACCCCGACGCCGGGCTCGACGCCGATGCCGATCGCTTCTGGGAGCGCGAGCGCAGCGCCGACGACGACATCGCGATCGTCGGGTTGTCGACGCGCTTCCCCAAGGCCGGGCACACCCCCGAGTCCACCTGGGAAGCGCTGATCGAGGGTCGGGACGGCATCTCCGAGTTGCCCGACGGCCGCTGGGCGGAATTCAAGTCCGATCCGCGCCTGGCGGAGGTGCTGGCGAAGGCCAACCTGCGCGGCGGTTACCTCGACGACGTCAAGGGCTTCGACGCCGACTTCTTCCAGATGTCGCCCCGCGAAGTCGAGATGGTCGACCCGCAGCAGCGTCTCGCGCTCGAATTGACCTGGGAGGCGCTGGAACACGCGCACATCCCGCCGAGTGATCTGAAGGGCCGCGACGTCGGCGTCTTCGTCGGCACCTCGACCAACGACTACCAGCTGATGGCCGCGATGGGCCTCGGCGAGGGCTCCGACGAGACGGCGGCCTACGCGCTGACCGGTACGTCGACGTCGATCATCGCCAACCGCGTCTCGTATTTCTTCGACTTCCACGGACCGTCGGTCGCCCTCGACACCGCCTGCTCGTCGTCGCTGGTGGCGATCCACCAGGCCGTCCGCAGCCTGCGCTCGGGCGAGTCCGAGGTCGCGCTGGCCGGTGGTGTGAACATGCTGCTGACCCCGGCCGCGACGGTGGGCTTCGACACCATCGGCGCGGTCGCCAAGGACGGCCACATCAAGGCCTTCTCGTCCGACGCCGACGGCATGGTCCGTTCCGAGGGCGGCGGCCTCGTGGTGCTCAAGCGAATGGCCGACGCCCGGCGCGACGGCGATCAGGTGCTCGCGGTGGTCGCCGGATCCGCGGTCAACTCCGACGGCCGCTCCAACGGTATCTTCGCCCCCAACCCCGAGGCTCAGGTCGCGGTCCTGCGTGAGGCTTACGCCGACGCCGCGGTCGACCCGCGCAGCGTCGACTACGTCGAGGCCCACGGCACCGGCACCATCCTCGGTGACCCGATCGAGGCCGACGCGCTGGGCCGCGTGGTCGGCAAGGGGCGTACCCCCGGCCAGCCGATGCTGCTCGGCTCGGCGAAGACCAACTTCGGTCACATGGAGTCGGCGGCCGGTGCCGGCGCGATCGCGAAAGTCATTCTCGCACTGCAGAACAACAAGCTGCCGGCGTCGATGAACTACGCGGGGCCCAATCCGTACATCCAGTTCGACGCGACCAACCTCAAGCTCATCGACGAGGTCACCGAGTGGCCGCGCTACAGCGGCACCGCCATCGCGGGCATCTCCGGTTTCGGTTTCGGCGGCACCAACGCGCACCTCGTCGTACGTGAGGTGCTGCCCGCGGACCTCTCCGACGCGCCGGCGACTTCGGTTGAGTCGCAATCGGTTTCGGAGGACGCCGCCGATCTCGTCGACGCCGGCTTCGACGATGACGACGACTACCTGACCGACGCCGAGCGTGCCATCCTCGCCGCCCAGTCGAAGAAGGACGACGTCGTGGTAGCCGAGGTCGAGACGGACCCCGGCGACGGCTTCGCTCCGGCCGCCGTCGAGGGATCGGTTGTGCCGCTTGTCATCTCGGCATTCCTGCCGTCACGTCGACGCAAGGCCGCCGAGGATCTGCTCGCCTGGCTGGAGTCCGACGAAGGGCAGGCCACACCGCTGGCCGACGTCGGCCGAGCGCTCGCGCACCGCAACCACGGCCGCTCGCGCGCCGTGGTGATGGCCCGCACCCACGACGACGCCGTCAAGGGTGTCCGTGCGGTAGCCGAAGGCAAGGCGAATCCCCTTGTGTACAGCGCTGATTCGCCGGATCCGGCGTCGGCGGTGTGGCTGTTGTCGGGCTTCGGCAGCCAGCATCGCAAGATGGCCAAGCAGCTTTATCTGGAGAACCCGGTCTTCCGCAAGTACGTCGACGAGGTCGACGGCTATGTCCAAAACGAGTTGGGCTACTCGATCGCCGAGATATTCGTCGACGACGAGCAGACCTACGGCATCGAGACCAGCCAGGTCGGCATCTACACGATTCAGGTCGCGCTGGCGCAGTTGCTGCGTCATCACGGCGCGGAACCCGGTGTGCTGGTACCGCATTCGATGGGTGAGGCGTCGGCCGCGTTCATCAGCGGCGGACTCTCGCTGGCCGATGCGACCCGCGTCATCTGTCAGCGTTCGCGCTTGATGGGCGAGGGTGAGTCGATGCTGCAGGGCGACGACATTCGGTTGATGGCGCTCGTCGAGTACAGCGCCGAGGACATCAACGACGTGCTCACCGACTACCCGGATCTGGAGATCTGCGTCTATGCGGCGCCGACGCACACCGTCATCGGCGGGCCCGAATCACAGGTCGACGCAATCGTTTCCCGCGCCGAGGCCGAGGGCAAACTGGGCCGCAAACTGCAGACCAAGGGTGCCAGCCACACCTCGCAGATGGACCCGATCCTCGGTGAGCTCTCCTACGAGCTGACCGGCATCGACGCGCTGCGCCCGACCGTCGGCTTCTACAGCTCGGTGGACCGCGAAACGTTCTACCGCCCCGGCCACGAACCGGTGCACACCATCGACTACTTCCTCAAGGGCCTGCGCCACAGCGTGTGGTTCAGCCAGGCCATTGCCAAGGCGGTGGAGAACGGGCACCGCACCTTCCTGGAGCTCTCGCCCAACCCGGCTGTGCTCATTTCCGTTGCGGCCGTGACCTTCTCGGCCGGGCTGCACGATGCTGAGCTCATCGAGACACTGCGCCGCAAGGAAGACGAGAACTTCGGCGTGATCAACGCGCTGATGAAGCTCTACGTGCACGGTCACGGCGTCGACGTCGCGAGTCTGTTCGGTGCCGGCGACTTCGCCGACATCCCACGTACTCGCTTCGAGCGCAAGGACTACTGGCTGCAGGCGCAGATCTCCGGTGGCGGTTCGGGCGGCCGGGCTCCCGGCTCGCACGTCGCGCTGCCCGACGGCCGGCATGCCTGGGAGGTCACCGCAGCCGTCGTGACCGATCCCCGTGAGTTGGCGAGATCCGCTGCGGCAGAAGTGATTTCGGATGCGGTCGTCGGAGCGAGCGAGTCTTACGCGCAGCTCCCGACGTCGGGGACGCTCACCACCACGCTCAGCCCGCATCCGGGTGGAGCGTCGGTCTCGATCCACGCTCGCGACGGCAAACACTTCCGTCTGCTGTTCGACGCCGGGGTGACCGGAGCCCTCAGCGAAACCGCGACCGCCGCACCGGTCACGTCGGCTGTCGAGGTGTTCGCCGACGACAAGGTGGTCGACGAGGACGAGGTCGTCGACGACATCGGCAACAAGTGGGACCCGAATTCCGCTGAGACAGCGGGGGATCGGCTCGCGATCATCGTCGGCGAGTCGATGGGCTACGACCCCGAGGACCTGCCCCGCGAGATCGCTCTGATCGAGCTCGGACTGGATTCGCTGATGGCGGTGCGCATCAAGAACCGGGTCGAATACGAGTTCGACATCCCGCAGCTGCAACTGCAGGCGATGCGTCAAGCGACCCTCGCCGACATCGAGAAGTTCGTCGTGTTCGCCGTCGCACACCGCGATCAGCTCGACGATCTGGCCGAAAAGGCCGCCGGCGGAGGCGAACTCGACACCGCGGCCCTCAACGCCTACATCGACTCGCAGAACGCGCTGGAGGCAGCTACTGCGTCGGCCTCTCCGCTGGTTGAGCCGACCACTCCGTCGGCCGAGCCGACCACTCCGCTGGTTGAGCCGGTGAGGAGCGCTAGCGACGAGCCGAGTCGAAACCCCGCGCCCCCCGTCGATCTGCAAGATCAGGCCGCGGTCGCCGAGGCCGCGGGCTCCGACGTTCCGCCGCGCGACGCGGCCGAGCGGCTGACCTTCGGTGTGTACGCGGTGGTGACCGGCAAGTCGGCCGGCGGCATCTTCAACAAGCTGCCCGTGCTCGACGAGGAGACCGCGCAGAAACTCACCGACCGGCTGTCCGAACGGGCCGGCGGCGAACTGGACATCGAGGACGTCCTCGATTCGGAGACCATCGAGGAACTGTCCGACTACGTGCGCCAGCACATGGACGACAGCGCCGACACCGACGGTTTCGTCCGCTACTTGCGGCTGGTACCCGACGGCAAGAAGTCCTATAACCCGGAAACCGGTGACGCCGTCCCGATCCTGTTGTTCCACCCGGCCGGCGGCAACACGATGGCGTATGAGGCTCTGCTGAAACGACTTCCCGAGGATCGGCCGGTCATCGGCTTCGACCGCGGCGTCGAAGGTTCGCTCGAAGAGCGGGTCCGCGATTACCTGCCGAAGCTGCGCGAGATTCAGCCGCACGGTCCTTATGTGCTGGTCGGTTGGTCGTTCGGTGGCGCGCTGGCCTACGGCGTCGCGCAGGTGCTGCGCGAGGCGGGTGAAGAGGTCGCGTTCGTCGGGCTGATCGACGTCGTGCGGCCCACCGAGGACATGATCGAGACGCCCGATTCGAAACGTGAACGCCTGGAGCGGTGGAAGAACTTCGCGGTCCGTAACTACGACCTCGACGCCGACATCCCGATCCCGATGGATCGTCTCGTCGACGCCGACGACGCCGGGCAGTTCCAGATCATCATGGAGATGATGTCGATGAGCGACACCAAGATCCCCGGTGGCATCATCGAGCACCAGCGGACGTCGTTCATCGAGAACCGAGTCCTCGATCAGATCCAGCCGACACCGTACGACGGCAAGGTGGTCCTTTACCGCGCCGACAAGATGCACGACGGCGCCATCGAGTTGGAGCCCAAGTGGGCCAAGATCGACGAGGACGGCCGGTGGAGCGAAGTGGTCGACGATCTGGAGATCATCCACATCGGTGGCGACCACCTGTCGATCGTCGACGAGCCGTTCATCGCCAAGATCGGCGCGGATCTGACCAGCCGGATGAAGAATGTGACCGGGGCGAGCGTAGCGACGGGAAATGTCACCGGGGCGAGCGTAGCGACGGGAAATGGGGAGTGACGTGACCGACACAACTGCGGCAAAGCTGGCCGACCTCCGCGAGAAGCTGGAGATCTCGAAAGAACCGGGTGGCGAGAAGGCTCTCGCGAAGCGCGCGAAGAAGGGGATCTGCTCCCCCCGTCAGCGGTTGGAGATGTTGTTCGATCCGGGCACGTTCGTCGAGATCGGTGCGCTGGCCAAGATGCCGGGCGCCGCGGAGACCGGCTACGGCGACGGCGTGGTCACCGGCCACGGACTGGTCTTCGGGCGTCCGGTCGCGGCGTTCAGTCACGATCAGACGGTGCTCGGCGGCACGGTGGGCGAGATGTTCGGCCGTAAGGTCGCCGGCCTGATGGAGTGGGCGGGCAAGATCGGGTGCCCGATGGTCGGCATCAACGATTCGGCCGGCGCGCGCATTCAGGACGCGGTGACGTCGCTGGCCTGGTATGCGGAGATGGGCCGCCGCAACGATCTGTTGTCGGGGTTGGCACCGCAGGTGTCGGTGATTCTCGGCAAATGTGCCGGTGGGGCCGTGTACACGCCGGCCAACACCGACATCCTCGTCGCGGTCGAGGACAAGAGCTACATGTTCGTCACCGGCCCCGACGTGATCAAGCAGACCACCGGTGAGGAGATCTCCGCCGAAGACCTCGGCAGTGCTCACAACCAGGCGCGCTGGGGCAACATCCATCACGTCGCGCCGGACGAGAAGGCCGCCTTCGACTGGGTGCGCGAGTATCTGCAGTACATGCCGTCGAGTTGTCATGAGAAGCCGCCGGTGATCAACCCGGGTCTGGAACCTGAGATCACCGAGACCGATCTGTCGTTGGATACGTTCATGCCGGACAACGACAATGCCGGTTACGACATGCGCGACATCATCATCCGGCTCTTCGACGACGGTGCCTTCCACGAGGTGGCCGAGCTGTTCGCGCCGAACATCCTGACCGGATTCGCCCGCGTCGACGGCCGTAGCGTCGGGATCGTCGCGAACCAGCCGAATGTGATGGCCGGGACGATCGACACCGATTCGTCGGAGAAGGCCACCCGCTTCGTCCGGATCTGTAATGCCTTCAACATCCCGCTGGTGTTCTTGGTGGATACGCCGGGCATCCTGCCGGGGCTGGTCGAGGAGCAGAAGGGCACTATCCGGCGCTCCGGCAAGTTCCTTTACGCGTACGTCGAGGCCGACGTCCCCAAGGTCACCGTCGTGCTGCGCAAGGCCTATGGCGGTGCGTATGCGGTGATGGGGTCCAAGCAGCTCGGCGCGGACATCAACTTCGCGTGGCCGTCGGCCAAGATCGCGGTGATGGGTGCAGAGTCGGCCGCGGCGGTGTTGACCCGACGCCAGACCGAGGGAATGTCGGCGCGCGACGCCGACAAGGTCCGCCGCGACTTCATCGACTTCTACAACGTCATGATGGCGACGCCGTATCTGGCCGCCGAACGCGGCTACATCGACGCCGTCATCGAGCCGTCGCAGACCCGGTTGCAGTTGCGAAAAGCGTTGGCGCAGCTGCAGGACAAGCAGGTCCTGCGCACCGAGCGCAAGCACTACCTGATGCCGATCTAACTGCGGTAATCGATTTGGCGTGGACGTAGGTGACCCGACGCCGACGGCGCTATTCTCGAACTATGTCCACGATCGTGAATACCGCGCGCATTCGACTCTCCACCGCAGTGGTCGCGGCAGCCGCAGCTGTCTTCGTCGTCGCTGCGCCGACCGCCGAGGCGGCGCCGACTCGACCACACCCGACGACCCCGTTGTCGGGTACCGCATGGAAGCTGCAAGCCAGCGGCTACGCCCGTACCGCACCACGGATGTATACGGGATCCCCGGCCTATTTCACCATCCGGAACAACTCACTGTCTGGAAACGACGGCTGCAATGCGACCGGCGGTATGGCCGTGGTGCACGGCAGCAGCGTGACGTTCGGGCACATGATCTCCACGATGCGCGCGTGCTTCGCGCCGGGTGCCGAGGCGATCTTCCGGCAGGCCTTCGCGGGTACGCGGTCGACGAGGATCGTCGGAGACAAACTGTGGCTGAACGACGGACCGCGCGGCTATTGGGTGTTCGTCGCGCAGCCCCGACGTTAGGTTGTCGACGTTTCGACTGCTGTGAGTCGGTGTTCGACCTCATCCCGTCAAATGCCCGATCCCGAAGGTCACCAGCATTGCTATCGCGCCGCCGATGACCACGCGCAGGACTGGGCGGCCGGGCCGTGAACCGCCGAGCCGCGCACTGATCCAGCCGGTGAGCGCCAAGGCGATGAGCACACCGACGAACGTCACCGGCACTCGGATGGACACCGGTGGCGCGAGGATCGCTATCAGCGGCAGCAGCGCTCCGAGAGTGAACGACACCGCCGACGACGTCGCCGCCTGCCACGGATTGGTCAACTCGTTGGGGTCGAATCCCAGCTCGGCGTCCACGTGAGCCTCAAAAGCGTTGTGCGCGGTCAATTCTTCGGCGACCTGGCGGGCCGTCGCCGCGCTGAGACCTTTCCCCCGATAGATGCCGGCGAGCTCGTCGAGCTCTTCGGTCGGCTTGTCCCGCAATTCCCGACGTTCCTTCGCGAGCAGTGACCGCTCGGAGTCGCGTTGAGTGCTCACCGACACGTATTCACCGAGTGCCATCGACACCGCCCCGGCGGCGAGCCCCGCGATTCCCGCCATGAAGACGGGTTGACGGGTGGTCGTCGCGGCGGCGACACCGACGACGATGCCCGCCGTGGACACGATGCCGTCATTGGCGCCGAGGACACCGGCCCGAAGCCAGTTCAGCCGGTTCGACAGCGATCCGGTGTGCGGCTCATCGGCATGCGTCGCGGGAGTGGACATATCAGCACCTAATCGCACGCCGCAGGGCGGCGCAAGCAAGGAAACGCTTACCGTATGCGCAGGTCGTCGGGGCGTTAGGCTCGACGGCATGGACACCATCAACGGTCTGCCCGCTCACCCGCTCCTAGTCCACGTGGTCGTCGTGATGATCCCACTCGCGGCCCTTGCGGCGATCGTGTCGGCGGTGTGGCCGAGGGCGCGCGTCTGGCTCGGCCCGACGCCGGCGATCCTCTCGTTGATCGCGCTGATCTTTCTGCCATTGGTCACCTCAGCGGGTGAGTCGCTCGAACACTCGTTGGGTGTGGTGCCCACCGGACCGCTCGCCGACCACGTCGAATGGGGCGACAAAGTCATCCTGTTGGTCGGGCCGCTGTTCGGACTGACCGCGCTGTGGTGGCTGTTGACCTCGGATCGAGTCAGCGCGCTGCGCGGACGCTATCTCGGCGACGGCGCCGCGAAGTGGGTGCGCAGCGCCGTCGCGGTACTGACGGTGATCGTGGCGCTCGGCTCGCTGGCCATCACGATTCGCGTCGGTGACCTTGGCGCGCAATCGGTTTGGGGTGGGCGATAGCTTCCGCAGCGATCGGGCAACGAGAATCGATCTTGCGTTCCTCCGCCGGTTTGAGCCTGGATCCACCGGCCGAAGCGCCGCTCTGCTGGTTGAGCCGGTCCGAGGCGCTAGCCGAGGTCCGTGTCGAAACCTCTCAGCCACAACGACTTTCGATGATGCGCGCCAATATCGGCGACTTTCACCCGGCAAGTGAAGCGTGTGCACCCTTCGGGTGCACACGCTTCGATGTTCGATTCCATCACAGTTCGACAAGTGCGCTACCATCAAATGCATTGTGGTACAGGGGTTTCGACACGCTCGTCGCTAGCGCTCCTCGCGGCTCAACCAGCAGATGGAGTGTCCGGACCGGTGAAACCAGGTTGAGCGAGCGGAGCGAGTCGAAACCCCACCGGCCGGGCAATGACGCAACCCGCAGCGTCGCAGTGGTTTCGACTCGGCTTCGCCTCGCTCAACCAGCAGGATGGGACGAAGCAGGGTGCTCTGACATGACAAACCCCAACTGCAGCAGCCACACAACCCTCATCCGCCTCTGCATCGCTACCGCGAACTAATACGCGACACGAGACGCTAGAGCTCCGCGATCTCGCGCGCGATCCGATCCGCCTGGGCGTAGACCGACGGTCGGGTGCCCAGCCCGACGTCGTGGATCGGCGCGTGAATCACGATCTCGGTGAACCCCGCCGCGGCGTACTCGCCCGCGGCACCGATCAGTGCGTCGACGTCGTGGCTGAACGCGGGAGCGTCGAGGCCCACCAATAGGATGCGCTCCAGGCTTTCCGGTGCCCGTCCCGCGTCGCGCAACGTATTACCCAGTCGCTCAAGCTGATTCAGTAGTTCTGCGGGGACGTCGTCGCCGGCGTCGAAGATCGACAGGTCGCATACCCAGGCCTGGCCGAGTTCGGCGGCGAGCCGCATTCCACGGGGTCCGCCTCCGGCGATCGCGAACGGAATACGCGGGCGCTGAACGCATCCGGGGATGGTGCGGGCCTCGACGGCGGTGTACCACTCGCCGGCGAAGGAGACGGCGTCGTTGGTCAGCAGCTGGTCGAGGTCACGAGTGAACTCTTCGAGGCGGTCCTGCCGACGCCGGGGCGTGAGCGGCGGGTCGCCGAGTACGTCGGCGTCGAACGACGCCGTGCCCGCCCCGAGTCCTAGTGTGATGCGGCCGTCGCTGATCGCGTCGAGGGTGATCAGATCCTTGGCCAGTGTCACCGGATGCCGGAAGTTGGGTGTGGTGACCAGCGTGCCCAGCCGCAGGCCGGTAGTCACCGACGCCCCTAGCGAAAGTGTCAAAAGTGCGTCGTACCAAGGCTTGTCACGGAACATTCGCCAGGACTGATGGTCGTAGGTGTAGGCGCTCGTGAAGCCGAGTTGCTCGGCTTCACGCCACCGAGTCCGAGTCTCGGCGGCGTCGAAGACGGGTAGGATGCAGGTGCTCAGACGCATGGGCTAACCGTACGCCCGCGCGCTCGTGATGTCTCAGTAGCCGATCGAGCGCATCGGTCCCAGGTCCCACAGCCCCGACTCCCGCGTGGTGCCCAGCGTCAATTCCGCCGGGGGTGCCGGAGCGATCTCGGTGTAGCGTTGCAGCCCACCCCAATCGCGGTCCCAGTTGTTGCGCAGGTAGGTCGGGACGATCGTCGGAACCAGCATCGCTTCGGTGATGCCCAGGGGCCCACCGGATTTGCCCGCCATCCACGTCTGGCTGTTCTTCTCGGTCGCCTGGGCGTCGGGCAGGATGCGCCACCTGGGTACCTCGAGTACACCGTTGCGCACCGCCATCGGCTGCTGGCAAGGGAACACGAAGCCCGGCAGCCAGTCGATGAACACCGGATCAGTCTGTCCCACAACGTCATTCAGGGTGCGCAGGGTGGCTACCCGCGGCGGTGTCACCGCAACCCACTGTGCCGGGGCGCCGCTGGTGTCCGTCGCGACGATCCGCACCACGTCGGCGCCCTTCGGCGCCTTGGCGAGCGGGTATCGCAGGTCGCGCCAGGTGACGTCGTCCACGATGTCGTACGGACTCAGCCGACCCAACGCGGTCACCGTGCCGTCGGCGTTGTGTCGACCGAACTGCACGTCCACCTGCTGGCCCGAATGCGACGTGCCGACACTGTTGGTTCCCGCGATCGTGCCCGCGGCGGCGACGGTCAGCAGAGGGGCGTCGGGATCGAGTTTCGATGTGGGAGAAGGTAACTGGTACCAGCCCGACGTCAGCGACCCGGTACCGCTCGGCGATGCGTTCGACCCGAGTACCGGGGTGGTGGCCGGATCCAGGCCGAATGGCAGCTTCGCCGTCGAACCGTTGACACCCTTCTTCCCGTGGGTGCCGGGGGTCTCCGCGGCGGACGAATTCTGTTGGGTGGCAGTGGAATCATCGGTCGTGGCGCTGGTGTCGGTCGACGTGGTGCTCGACGACGAGTCGTCCGAGGTCGAACTGCTCGACAGCGTCGCGTCGACGGAGGTGCCCGCGGGGACACCGTCGGGGCTGAAGCCGGTCGACGCCGTGCCCGCAAGATTCGCGGCGAGCGACGGTGTCACCCCGCCCACGCGCGCAGGTCTGAGCATCGAGGCGTTCGGATCGGCGTCGACCATCACCTCGTTTGCCAGTGCGCAGTCATTGCCCTGCAGCGCACGGGAATTGGACTTCAACCACGACCAACTGTCGCGCTGCACGTAGGCCGCTTTCGCGAACGACGCGACCATGAAGAGCACTACGAACACCGACAGCACCGGCAGCGGCGCGAACTTCAGCCGGGCGATCGTCGACGATCCGCGGCTACGGGTCTGTTCGTCGACGTAGTCGTCGCGGAAATGGAACCAGAGCCCGGCCGCGGCCGCAAGCACCGCCAGCGCCAAGAAGATCCACGAGAACTGAACGCCGCCGACGGCGGGCGCTCGATCCCACCATGGGATACCGTAGCTCGCGACGAACCACCATCCGTTGGGGCCGGCGAAGGAGATCGCCGTCACCGTCAGCATCGCCGACGCGAAGAACATCCGATTGCGTCGAGAGCGCAGAATGATCGGCGACATCATCGCGCCCGCAGCGGCCGCCAGACCGCCGGCGATGCCCGCGTACACACCGAAGTGATGCGTCCACTTGGTCGGGGTGAACGAGATGAAGAACATGGTGCCCAACGTCACCGCGATCAGACGCCAAATCGGTGCTCGGGCAATGGCATTCGGGTGTTCTTTGCGCAACAACCGGAACATCACGACGAACAGACACAGAATCATCGTGAGAATGCCGAAGCGGCGGGCCAACGTGCCGTCGGCGGTCGGCAGGATCAGGTAGTAGTACCGGACCGGCTCCTCCCACCAGGCGAGTGTCGGCCCCACCCCGGAGGCGACCTTGTAAGCGTCGACGAGCGGCATCAGGCTCTGATCGGCGCCGATCTCGTAGAGCACGGCGAACCCGGCGGCGACGATCGGCGCCAGCATGGGCAGCAGACCGTCCCGCTTACGCCGCGACACGAGGGTTTTCACGATCGGACGCAAGCCGGCCAGTAGCGCCGCCGCCGCCATCAGCCCACCGGGGGCCAACGCCAACGTGAACGCCGCGGTTAGCGCCGCGACCGCGTACGGGAGCAGCCGCCGGGTGGCGATGGCGCGCTCGACGCAACACCAGGTGAGCAGTGCGCCGACGGCCTCGGCCGGCTCGGGACGCAGACCGTTGTTGTACGGCAACCAGATCGCCAGGAACACGAACCCGGCCGACCACAGCGCCGGAGTGCTGTTGCGGACCGTTCGGCCCAGACGCGGGATCACTTCACGGCTGATCAGCCACCAGCCCAGCAGGCCGAGAGCGAAGGCGGGCAGTCGCATCCACGGAGCGGACAGACTCACCTCGCTCATCGCCGAGATCACCTGGAAATGCCAGCCGAACGGGTCCTGCGGCACACCGAAGTAGCGGAAGTAGTTGTCCGCGTACCCGGCGTTGCGGGTGATGCGACCGACGGTGAAGTTGTAGCCGTCGTCGGAGGTGTTGGCGCCGGCGATCCACCAGAAGGCGAGGATGGCGAACACCAGGACGTCGATCGGCCGGATCCGCCACCAGCCGATCGGCAGAATCCGTTTGTGACCCCGGCCGTCGCGCGAGTCCAGCACGCCCAGCGCGATGAGTGAGACGATGGTCATCACGATGCCGAAGACGATCGCCCAGAATTTCAGCGCCGACGGTGTCGTGGAGAAGCGGTTGTCGATGTCGGCCCGCAGCGCGAGATGTTCGGTATTCGCCGACGCCGGAAGGTCGGAGTAGACGCCGACGATCTGCGGGCGCATGTCGGGGTCGGGGAGATTGAAGGTCAGTACGCTGCCCGGCGCGGACTGCGCGTCGACGCCGTCGATGCGGGCGTGGACTCCCTTGCCGTCCGCGACGAACACCACGCGGCAGGCGGGGTTGTTCTGCGCCACAGTGCGTTTGGTGGACAGGATCACCACATCGCGGTCGGTGACCACAATCGAGTCGTCGGTCGCTCGGATGAACAGCCCGCGAGCGCTCGCCTGCAGGCCATCGGCCGGAATGGTGGACAGCAACACGCCGCCGGTTTTCGGAAGGTCCTTGGCGAGCGCACAGGGCACCGAGACGTTCATGGTCACCGGTACAAATGAAACCATCGGTGCCGCAACGTCGTTGACGCCGTGACCCTGTGGCCAGTTCAACTGCGCCGTCGGGCGGTCGACGGGCAGGAGCGGACTCAGCACGGCGATCAGGATGCCGAGCACACCGCACACCACCGCCGTCCACTTGGCGCCGCGATAGTCGTGTGCGGTCAGCGGCGCGATGAGCGCGGCGCGCCGGGTCGTCGTGCCGGTCGAACCGGATACACTAGTCGTCATTGCGAGTCCGGCTCCACCCTGATCGAACCGGTCCGCGACCAGCCCCATTGATTGCGTTGTGCGGTCTGAATTTTCGCGGGCACCGCGTCGGGTGCCAGCGGCGTGAGCCGTTCGAGGGCGCCCCAGTCCTGATGCCAGTCGCCGGACAGGTACGTCGGCACCGTCGACGCGGACGTCGTCGATTCCGACACGCCCAGCAGCCCGCCGTCGGAGGCGGCCTGCCAGGTCTTCGACTGCGAGTTGGTCGTGACATAGTCACCGAGGATCCGCCATCGCGGGATCTGTGCGACGCCGTGGGTGATCGCCATCGGCCGCTGACAGGGGAAGTGTGCGGCGACCGTGAAGTCGATCAGCGCCGGTGCCTGCGACCCGACGAGTTTCTGCAAGGTGACCAACTCAGGAGCGCGCGGTGGGGTGACCACGACGAACTGCTTGGGCCCCAAGTTGTTGTCCACCACCAGGATTCGGGCCACCGTCGCGGCCGGCGGTACCGCGGTCATCGGAATCCGCAGGTTGCGCCACGGCATGTTGGGGATGACCGGGCCGGGGTCGATGGGCAGTACACCCGGGCCCATCGGCTCGAACGTGCCAGCCGGGCCGGGGCGGCCGAACTGCAGGAGCACCGGCTGCCCGAAGACCCGGGCGCCCTCGGCGTCGACGGTCGATATCGAACCGGCCGCGCTGATCACCAGCAGCGGCGACGCGGAACGGTCGGGCAAGCGGTACCAGTCGGTGGTCAGCTGGGCGGGACCGTTGTAGGCGTAGCTGCCGAGCACCGGCGTCGTTTTCGGGTCGAGTCCGAACGGCAGCGCCATATGCGATCCGTTGACCGTCGTCGGGCCCCGACCACCGGTGGTCCCGGCACTCGGCGCACCGCTGACGACGAAGGGTTTGGCGACGCTGCCCGCGACGTTCATCTGGCCGGGGCGCGCGCTGCCCGGATCCGGATGGAGATCGTCGGGAATTCCATTGGGGGAGAAGCCGATCGAACCGTTATCGGCGCCGGCGAGCGCCTGCGACGCGGACTGGCCGCCAGCCGGTTCGAGCATTCCGGCGTTGGCGTCGGGCTCGGCCAGCACCTGATCGGCCAGGGCGCAGGGCTTGCCGCGCAACGTGTTCACGTTCTCACTGAACACGGTGACGGTGGGGTAGCGGGTGACGGCGGCTTTGGCGAAGACCAGCACTTCGGCGAGCACCATGACCGCGGCGATCACCGCCAGCGGCGACGACGCCAGCGCGAGCCGGCGTCGATCAGCCTTGGCCTCGGCCGAATCCTGCTGTGCGGCAGCGTCGTCGACGACGCCGCCGTGTGCGAGCCCGCGGTTGGAGACGTAGTCCTGGCGCAGGTGCTGCCAGGCGGCCAATCCGGCGGTGACGACGGCGAGAACGAGGAACAGCCCGGAGATGGGGATGCCGGCGATCACCGGCGCGCGGTCGAACCAGGCGATGCCGAGGTTGTAACCGTACGGCCAGGCATTCTTGCCCGCCATCGCCGCGGCGAGCGCGAAGAACAGGCCGGAGATCAATACTGTCAGGTTCCGCGTGGAACTCGCCGCCGTCTGCGCGATCGCCAGAGTCGCGGTGGCGGCGGCCGCCGCGGCCAGCCCCGCGAAGATGCCGAACTGGATGGTCCACTTGGTCGGAGTGAAGGCGAGCAGGATCAGAGTGACGCCGACGGCGCCGATGAGACGCCAGGTGGGACCGTTGTCGACGCCGCGAATCCTGGTGCGCCGCAAGATGACTGCCACCGTCACAAAGACCGCCGTGAAGAGCAGCAGCACCGGAACTCGACGGGGGAGTCCACCGTCGGGCGTGGTCACCGAGATGAAGTAGTACCGCAGATACTCCTGGTACCACGGGATCTTCGGGCCGACCTGGTAGCGGATCTTGATCGCTTCGGCGACGGTCGCCAAGGTCTGATCGCGGAACACGACGATCACGACGAGCATGCCGGCCGCGGCCAGAGGCGCCAGCAGGGGCAGCAGGCCGACCTCGCGGCGGCGGCGAAGCAGAATCCGAAGCATGGGACGGGCCGCAACCAACAGGATGGCCATGCCGATGACGCCGTGCGGGGCAAGCGCGAAGGTGAAGCCCGCGGCCAGCGCCGCGAGCGCCGCGGGGAGCAGGCGCCGGGTGGCGATCGCCTGCTCGACGGCCCACCAGGTGAGCAGTGATCCCGCCACGATGATGCCCTCCGAGCGCAGTCCGCTGCAGAACGGGAGCCAGAAGGCGACGAAGGTCATCGCCGCGGCCCACTGCGCCCAGCCGCTGCGCCGCACGGCGGGACCCAAGCGGGGCAGGAGGATTCGGGTGAGGACGAACCACGATGCCAAGCCGGCCAGGAGCGACGGGATATGCATCCACAGGATCGACGGCGAGACCGCCGACCAATGCGACAGGAAACTGTAGTACCAGTCGAACGGGGTCTCGGCGATACCGAAGAAGCGGTAGTAGTCGGGCAGGTAGCCGGCGTCGACGGCGACGCGGCCCATGTTGAGGATGTAACCGTCGTCGGGGGAGCCCGCCCCGATCAGTGCCCACAGCACCAGGATCGCGGTGACGGCGATGTCGGTGGGCCGCGGAATCAGACTGTGCCGCAACATCGCCCGGGTGCGACCGACGTTGCGGTGGTAGCCGCCGATCCGGTCCAGCAGGTACAGCGCGACCAGCGACACCACGACGGCCAGCACGCCGAGAATCATCACCAGCAGCTTGAGTATCGTCGGCGACGACGCGTAGCGGTTGTCGATGTCGATGCGGGCGTGCAGACCCGCGGCGGACGCGGCCTTCGCCTGGGGGGTGGTGAGATCGCTGAAGATGCCGTCGATCTGCGGGCGCTTGTCCGACGCGAGGACGGTCGCCGGCCCCAGCCCGGCGAACTGCGCTCCGATACCAGTGGCGGTGGACCACACCTTCAGGTCGGTGCAGCCGCCGGCGGCGATCGCGGAGCGCGCGGCGGTGGCCAGCACCGCGTTGCGGGTGGTGACCGTGACCGAGGTCCCCTCGGCCTTGACCGACAACATGAACGCCGACGCTCCTGCCCTGGTGGGCATCGTCGCGAGCACGGTGGTCGGACCGGCCGGCAGGTCGGCGAGTACCCGGCAGGGAATGCTGATCTGCATCGACTTGGCGGTCTGCGCGATCAGCGGCGCGGTCACCGACGAGTCGGCGGCGCCGAGGCGCTGGGTACTCGGCCAACTGAAGGATGCGTCAGTGGCCTTGACCGGCAGCAACGGGGTGAGGCCGCAGAGTATGACGCCGACGATTCCGGCGATCACCGCGACGAGTCGCGTGGCAGCGGGGGAGGTCACAGGCACGCCAGTAGATGTTATGGCACCTGTGCATGGCGGGTGCATTCCGGCAGGTCGACGCGCCCGTGACTTCGGATTTGCGTGGCTACGCGGTTGTGCCGCCGTCAACGGTGTACACGGCACCATTGACGAACGACGCTTCGTCCGACAGTAGCCAGCGGACCGTCGCGGCGACTTCCTCCGCTCGGCCGTAGCGGCCGAGCGGAATCAGCGACACCAACTGGTCATGTACCCGGTCGGCCGAACCGGGCGCCCACTGTTCCTCGAGGCTCTCGATCATCCTCGTGGCGATCTGACCGGGTGCTACGGCGTTGACTCGCACTCCCCGCGGACCGGCTTCCCGTGCGCCGCTGCGCGTCAGTCCGACGACGGCGTGCTTACTCGCCGCATACGACGACAGCAGGGGAACTCCCTCCAAACCGGCCTGACTTGCAGTGTTGACGATCGCGCCGGAGCCCTGCGCGTACAGGTGCGGAAGAACAGCACGCATACCGAGGTAGACACTGCCCGCATTGATGGCGAGAGTCCGGGCGAATTCGGCGGGGTCGCTGTCGGTGAGATCGGTCGCCCGGCCTTCGACACCGGCGTTGTTGTGCAGGTAGTCGATGCGACCGAACTTCGCAAGGGTCGCGGTGAGATAGGAGTCGACTCCCTCGGGTGTGGAGACGTCGGCAGTGAACGGCAGACACTGATCGCCGAGCTGAGCGGCGAGTGCGTGCACCGACGTCTCGTCGAGGTCGACGGCGGCGACCGACATCCCTGCGTCGACGAGGACGCGTACGGTCGCGGCACCGATGCCGCCGCCCGCGCCGGTCACGATCGCGACCCGTGGTGAATATGTCATTGCGGTGAGTCCTTACTTACTGAGCGGTGTAGCCGCCGTCGACGAGCAGCAACTGTCCGGTGGTGAAGGGTGCCGATGGGGAGGCGAGGAAGGCTACGGTTCCGGCGACGTCACAGGGCGAGGCGGTACGTCCGAGCGGATGCTGCGTTGCCATGGCATCCCATTGCCGGTCGTCGTCGATCTTCGCCGCGGTGAAACCGACTCTGGAGAAGCTCGGCCCGACTGCGTTGACGCGGATGCCGTACGCCCCATATTCGACGGCTGCGGCCCGGGTAAGCCCGAGAACGGCATGCTTCGACGCCACATACGCGCCGATCGTCGGCATCGCTACCGTCGACATGATCGACGCGGTATTTATGATCGACCCACCCCTGCCGGCTGCGACCATCGCTGCCAGTTCGGCTTGTAAACAGTAGAAGACGCTGTTGAGGTTCACGTCGATAACCTGGTGCCAGGCGTCAACGGGATAGTCGGCCAGTGATGTCATCTCGCCACCGATTCCCGCATTGTTGACCGCGATGTCGAGGGCGCCGAATATGTCGATGGTGGCCTCGATCGATCGACCGACCGACTCGAGGTCGGTCAGGTCGGCGATGACCGGGACCGCCTTGCCGCCTGCGTCGCGTGCGGCGTCGACCGTTGCCTGCGCGGATGCCTCGTCGCGGTCGACGACGGCGATCGCGGCGCCTCGGGAGACGAGTTCGAGGCTGATCGCTCGCCCAAATCCTCCGCCGCCTCCGGTGACATAGGCAGTAAGTCCGGCGAGGTCGGACATTGTCGTCATGATGGAACTTTCGCTGGTCACTGGAGGTCCGTCGATCCGTAGCTGTAGTCGACGAGCTGGGTGTTGCGGACGGCGTTGTTGTCTTTGGCCATGTAGTAGTGCAGGCGTGCGTCACCCATCACGGCGAGTTGGCCGTCGTCGGTGTAGCCGCCGATGGGACCGTCGAACATCGCAAGCATCACGCAACCGGTGTCGCTGGCGAAGGGCTGATGAACGGTGCCCGCGGTCTCGACGGTGAACGAGTCGGTCGTGCCGCGGTCCTCGATCGTCTCGCCGTCGATCGTGACGGTGCCGTCGTAGTAGTAGAAGCCACCGTCGAGGATATAGACCTGCAGGTTGCCGACGTGCCAGTGCGATGTCGCCTGAATTCCGGCGTCGACCTGCAGAAGGATGGTGAAAGCGCCGGAGACGAGGTTGCAGTAGAGAAGCTTGTACCGGGTGCCGGGCATGAGCCAGTCGGTCCAGCCGGTCTCTTCCATGCGGTAGAAGTCGCGACGTTCACCCTTCGGGGTGTTGCCGGGGCTGGTCATCCAAAACAGCGGATTGCGGGGTTGAGCGTTCACAGGGCACGCGTCATCCACGGTGGTCATCGGGACTCCTTGAGATGGGTGAATAGTGGTGTGCCACAGTTGGGTTCGAGGAAGTCTGCGATCCGTGGCGCAATCCACTGTGCGCCGTCGAGGCCCGTGTGGACCAGGTTCTATCTCACGTCGACCGGTAAGGGACGCCTATCGATGTTTCTGGCGGGCGACGAGGGTCTGCCGCACGACAGCTTCGAATGCGGCAACCGGGGGACTGTCGTTGTCGGCGCGAACTGCCAGGTAGACGCGATTGTCGGGTAGATCCTCGATCACTACGAAGCGCACGCCGGGATGTGCGTAGAACTGCGAGACTGACGCAGCAGTCGTCGCGATGCCGCGGCCCGCTGCGCAGTGTTCGAGCATTTCCTCCACCGTTGAGATCCCCGGCCCGCGCCGGGCGCGCGAACCGTCGGGTCGCGGATCGACGAGCCAGTAGTCGGTCCATTCGGTGGTGCCGGTTGCGCTTGGTAAGAAGATCTCGTCGGCGATCTCGGTGAATGAGACGGTGCTGCGGCCGCTGAGTGGGTGCGACGCCGGGAGCATCGCAACGCGTGGCTCGCTCAGCACTGTCGTGCACCGGAAGTCGACCATCGACACCGGTTCGCGCAGGAATGCGGCATCCACTACACCGTCGATGAGAACGCGCGATTGCTCACCCCAATCCACGTGGCGCAATTGAAGGTCCACGTCCGGGAGCAACTCGCCTGCGGCACGCAGAATCGACTGGGTGGCTTCGCCCGCTCCGGTCGACATGAAGCCGACGCACACGACCGCGCGATGTGGAGAATCGGTTGCCGCCCAACGGTTCAGTGTATCGCTCGCCTGAATAACGCTGCGTGCCAACGGAATCAGTTGTGCACCAGACTCAGTGAGTTCGACGCTTCGTGAGGTGCGGCGAAACAGGGTGGCACCGAGGGTTGTCTCAAGCTGCCGAATCTGTTGGCTCAGTGCAGGACTGGTGATATAGAGGCGCTCCGCCGCGCGACGAAAGTGCAGTTCCTCGGCGACGACGAGGAAGTAACGCAGCACGCGGGGGTGGATGTCGAGAGGAGTCATGCCCGGATGACCGCGGGCCCCGCGGCCTCGTACCGGTGGGCGTCGGCGGCGTCGAGTTCGGTACCGCTGATGATGGTCTCGATTTCGCGCAGTTCGGCGAAGCGGCAGAAGTTGGTCTGTCCGAATTTGGAATGGGCGGCCACCAGGATGGGGCGTTGAGCCACCTTGACCGCGGTGCCCTTCACCGCGGCGACCGCGGGATCCGACGTCGTGAGCCCGTGATCGAGCGAGACGGCGTTGGTGCCGAGGAAGGCGACGTCGATCACCAGGCTGTTGAGCCGTTCGACGGCCCAACTGTCGACGGTGGCCAGCGTCCGTCCACGCATCCGGCCGCCGAGCAACAGCACGGTGACGGTGGAACTGTGGGCCAACGCCTCGGCCGCCAACAGCGACGAGGTGACGATGGTGAGGTCGAGGTCGGCGACGCGCTCGGCGATCAGGCGGGGTGTGAAACCTTCGTCGAGGTAGATCGTCTCGGCACCATGCAGCTGTTCGACGGCGGCGGCGGCGATGCGGTGCTTCTGCGCCAGATCCACCTGGCTGCGGTATTCGAGGCCGGATTCGAACGCGGCGGTCTCCAGCGGTACCGCCCCGCCGTGTACCCGCTTGAGGAGTCGCCGCGTGGCGAGTGCTTTCAGATCACGGCGAATCGTCTCGCTCGCGACGTCCAGTTCGTCGGCGAGCGAGACGACCTCCACCCGCCCGCGCGTGCGGGCGAACTCGACGATCTGGCGTTGGCGGGTATCGGAATCCACGAGACTTCACGCTACCCGGGGCAACAACCGTGATCGTCGAGATCCTCACGCCCCCGTGAGGATGTCTCGAACCTCTTCGGCGGTCTGAGCCGAACGCAACCGCTCGACGTCGTCGGCCTTGAGGAATACCTTGGCGATCTTGTTGAGCAGAGCGAGGTGGTCTTTGCCCGCCCCGGCGATGCCGATGACGAACTCGGCCGACTTTCCCTTCCAATCGACGGGGTCGTCGTAGCGGACGAACGACAGCCCGGTCCGGACGATGGCACCCTTGGCCTCGTTGGTGCCGTGCGGGATGGCCAGGCCGTTACCCATGAACGTCGCGACCGACTTCTCCCGCTCATGCATCGCGGCGACGTAGGACTCTTCGACCGCACCGCAGTCGACGAGCAGTCGACCGGCTTCGTCGATGGCACCGTCGCGTGAGGTCGCGGTGCCGTGCAGGACGATCGATTCCAGAGCCAGGGCGTGCAGCGTCGGAGCCGGTGCCGTGGCCACCCCGCCGTTCGACGCCGGGGTGGGCGTCGACGCCGAATCCTCTTCGACTACAACGTCTTTCGTGTCAGCTGCGGTGTTCGTCTGGCCGAGCAGTTCGACGATCTCGTCGTAGCGTGGGCTGCTCATGAAGTCGTCGACGGAAATGTGGATGGCCGACGGTGTGGACTGCCGTGCCCGTTCGGTCAGATCCTTGTGGGTGACGATCAGATCGTGCGTGTCCGCAAGGTTGGAGATGGCCTGGTTGACCACGGTGACGTCGGCGAAGCCCGCCTTCTGAATCTTGCGGCGCAGCACCGAGGCGCCCATCGCCGACGACCCCATTCCGGCGTCGCAGGCGAACACGATGTCGGTGATCGGGCCGCGGGCGGCGCCGGTCAGCATCGACGACACGCTCGACTTGCGGCCCTTCATGGCCTCCATCTCGGCGGTTGCCGCCGCGAGGTCACCGTCGTCGCTCTTATCGATCTTCAGCAGGAACCCTGCGACGACGAGCGACACCGCGGCCGCGCCGACCACCGACAGGGTGATTCCGACGAAGTTGTCGCCTGGGGTCTGCGCGTAGATGGCGATGATCGAGCCGGGAGCCGCCGGGGCGCGTAGTCCGTCATTGAACAGGACGTTGATGAACACGCCGGTCATCCCGCCGAGGATGGCGGCCAGGATCAGTCGGGGCTTCATCAGAACGTAGGGGAAGTAGATCTCGTGAATGCCGCCGAAGAACTGAATGATCGCGGCGCCCGGAGCCGACGCGCGCGCCGCGCCCTGGCCGAAGAAGGTGTACGCCAACAGGATTCCCAGACCGGGGCCGGGATTGGTCTCTAGCAGGAACAGGATCGACTTGCCCGTCTCGGCGGCCTGCGCGGTGCCCAGCGGCGTCAGTACGCCGTGGTTGATGGCGTTGTTGAGGAACAGCACCTTGGCCGGTTCGATGAAGATGGAGGTCAACGGCAGCAGGTCGTGGTTGACCAGGAAGTTGACGGCGTTGCCGGCCGCCCGAGTGAATGCGGAGACCAGTGGTCCGACGCCGAAGAAGCCGAGCACGGCCAGGATCAGGCCGAGGATGCCCGCGGAGAAGTTGTCGATCAGCATCTCGAAGCCGGGCTTGATCTTGCCGGCCCACAGGGCGTCGAGCTTGCGCATCAGATAGCCGCCGAGCGGGCCCATGATCATGGCGCCCATGAACATCGGGACGTCGGAGCCGGTGATCACGCCCACGGTGGCGATCGCGCCGACCACCGCGCCGCGGTTGCCGTGGACCATGCGGCCGCCGGTGTAGCCGATCAGAATGGGCAGCAGGTAGGTGATCATCGGCGAGACGATGCCGCCGTTCTCGAACGCGCCCCAGCCGCCGATCTTGGCGACCCAGCCGTGCGGATCGTCGAGGCTGCCGAAGATGCCGGTCAACCAGCCGGACTCGATGAACAGTGCGGTCAGCAGGCCCCAGGCGATGAATGCGCCGATGTTGGGCATGACCATGTTCGACAGCGCGGTACCGAATTTCTGCACCCGTACCCGCAGGCCGGTTCTCTGCGCCGCCGTCGTTGAGGCGTCAGCTTCTGACATGTGGTTTACCTCCGTTTTGATCCTGACCGTGAGGGCGGTCACATCAATAAGTACACACACAAACGGGCACGAAAGCAAGTGATCGGGCAAAATTGGGCAGAGAAACCGGTGGATTTATGCCCGAATGCACGCTAGAGTTCTAAATCACACCGACCCCGAAAGGAACCCACCCCATGAAGGCTCTCCGCTTCTACGCACCCGAGGACGTCCGACTGGAAGACGTCCCAGAGCCCACTTGCGGGCCGGACGAGGTCAAGATCCGCGTGAAGAACTGCTCCACCTGCGGCACCGACGTCAAGATCTTCCACAACGGGCATCAGAACCTCACTCCGCCGCGCACACTCGGGCACGAGGTGGCCGGCGAGATCGTCGAGGTCGGTGGCGACGTCAACAGCACCTACGCCGCGAACTGGCAGATCGGTGACCGCGTCCAGGTGATCGCCGCCGTTCCGTGCGGCGACTGTTACGAGTGCCGCAAGGGCTGGATGGCGGTGTGCCAGAACCAGACGTCCATCGGCTACCAGTACGACGGCGGGTTCGCCGAGTACATGATCGTGCCCAAGCAGGTACTCAAGGTCGACGGGCTCAACCGCATCCCCGACAACGTCGGCTACGACGAGGCCTCTGCCGCGGAGCCGTTCGCATGCGCCATCAACGCACAGGAGTTGCTCGGCATCGAAGAGGGCGACACCGTCGTCGTGTTCGGGGCGGGACCGATCGGCTGCATGCACATCCGCATCGCCCGCGGTGTGCACAAGGCCGGTCCCGTCTACCTGGTGGACGTCAACGCCGGCCGCCTGCAGATGTCGGCCGACGCCGTGGCGCCCGACGAGATCATCGACGGGTCGAAAGTCGACGTCGTGGCGAAGATGATGGAACTGACCGGGGGGCGGGGAGCCGATGTCATCATCACCGCCACCGCGGCGAATGTCGCTCAGGAACAAGCGATTTCGATGGCCGCCCGCAACGGCCGGATCTCCTTCTTCGGAGGTCTGCCCAAGACCGATCCGACCATCACCTGCGACTCCAACCTGGTGCACTATCGTCAGCTGCACATCCACGGAGCGAACGGCTCGGCACCCGAACACAACAAGCGGGCGCTGCAGTACATCTCCACCGGGCAGGTTCCGGTCAAGGATCTGATCACGCGGCATATTCCCCTCGACGACGTCCTCGACGCCTTCGCGGTGGTCAAGGAGGGCACGGCGATCAAGGTCACGGTGGAGCCGGCGGCGGTCGCCGCTGTCGTCTGAGTGATTGGTTCGCTTCTGCTTGGTTGGTCGAGTACCCGCCGTGTAAGCGTGCACTTGCGTCGTCGCGCGGCGGATTGGCTCGGCCCTTGACCTGAAGAGTGAAACGCCATAGTCTGCGGTAGATCGATCTATCAACAGATCGGCAGAGGGTTTGCGCGAACGGGGATGGTTGTGGATGACAGCGTTCGAAGCTGCCTCGTCGGAGCGTGGGAACTCGTCGAATATTCGATGACCGCGTCGACTGGAGAGGTTCACTATCCGCTCGGACCGGATGCGACTGGCCTGATCATGTACACCGCGGACGGGTACATGTCAGCACAGCTCATGGCACCCGATCGGCAGAGGTTCGCCGCCCCGGGCGTTCATTCCGGCACCGAGGACGAGTTGAGTTCCGCGGCAAGCGGATACCTCGCCTACTCCGGCCGCTATCAGATCGAGGACAACTGTCGCACGGTGCACCACGTCGTCTCTGCGTCGCTGTTTCCCAATTGGATAGGGACCGACCGAATCAGGTACATCGACGTTCTGGATAACGAGAACCTCACGCTGACATCCGTGTCACAACAGATGCGTGGGATGTCGTGGGATCCCGCGGTGGTGTGGCGTCGAGCCAGAGCGAGCTGACCGCCTCCAGTTATCCCAGATCAATCCTCTCCCACGAATGACGTTGGTACGCTGCGTCATTCCCGGCGATCCAGCCGCGCATCGCTTCGGCGACGTCGGCCGCGGTCGCGACCGTCGTACCGAAGTGGCACTCGGCTGAACCGGCGCGATACTCCAGTAGGAACTCGTCGGCGTCGACGCGTTTGGTCTGCATGTACTGCTCGGCGCCGGTCTCGATGATCACGAAATCGTCGGATTGCATTGCGCGGACGAAGAATTCGATCAGGCCCGGGGTGATGGTGGGAAACGTGCCCTCGGTCGACGTCATGGTCGTGCCGGCTACCGCGGTGCGGGGATCGAGCACGACGTGCAGCTGCGGATCGTACACGCCGTAGCCGGCCGAGAATGCCTGCGGCACAACCACATCGCGGGCGACCTGAATACGCGGAAACGGCGATGGCACGAAGACGGCCGCGCCGCTCGCCTCCAACGGGAACAGGGACAGGAACCCGGACTCTTCGTCGAGCGGAGCGTTCGCCGCGGAGATGTCTGCGGCGAGCCGCTCGGCGACCGCCGTGGGCGTCGACCGGCTTTCGTCCTGTCCGATCGCGAATTCGCGTGCCGCGTCGGCACTTTCGCAGGACTCCGCCGGAATCAGCCAGACGTCGTAGCTCACGTGAATCCCCTCATCAGTATCGGATCGGCGCAGGCGCCCAGAATCCGCTGCGCGTCGCGGTGCCGGAGGTGATCGTCGCGACGGTGGCGGTGTCGTCGTAGGGCGTGTACTTCTCCAACGATCCCCAGTCGCGGCCCAGGTCGCCGAGCATGTAGGTCGCCAACGAGTCGGCCTGCTGCGACACTTCGAGCCAGCCGAGCGGGCCTCCGCCGTCGGCCGCCTGCCACGCGGATACGGCCGCGGCGAGGTCGGCGCCGGGCTTGATGCGCCACTTGGGGATCTCGGCGACGCCGTAGTGATGGTCGAACGGGCGCTGGCACGGGAACACCAGCCCCGATGTCCAGTCGATGTGCACCGGATCGGTCCGCCCGACGACGTCCTCCAGAGTCCGCAGCTTCGGCAGCCGCGGCGGGGTGACCACCATGAACTGGTCCTGCGACAGGTTCTCGTCCTTGGCCATGATCCGCACCGCGGTCACGTCGGCCGGGATCTGATCGGTCATGATCCGGACGTTGCGCCACGACGGGCGCGGCCCGGGGTCGATCAGATCGAGCGTGCCGGTCTTGGTCAGCTCGGCGTCGCGCGCATTCGGCCCGACGGCGTCGGTGGTGTACTCCAACTGCAGGTCGGGAGTGTTGAACCAGCCCGCGACGGAGAAGGTCAGCAGCGGCCGCGACCGGAAGTCCTTGGGCAGCGCATACCACCCCGACGTCAGGCGAGCGGGAATCTGATCGCCTGACGAGTAGCTGCCCATCACCGGTGTGCGGTTCGGATCGAGGAGGAAGGGCAGTTGCGCGACCGATCCGTTGATGCCGGGCTTGGTGATCTCGCCGCCGCCGGTGCCGCCGGTGTTCGCGTTCAACACGTCCGGATCTGCTTGGGCCGCACCGGCGAGCACGCCGAGCGACCCGGCGGACGCCGTTGCGTTGAGCTCCTCCGGAACGCCGTTCGCGGTGAAGCCCACCGATGTCGACGCCGTGCCCTTTGGGCCGAACAGCGGATCGGTGAGCGTTTTGTCGACCGGCGACAGCAGGTAGGAGCTCGGATCGGATTCGACGTAGACCTTGTCGGCCATGCCGCATTCCTTGCCGGTCAACGCTTCGAGGTTGGTCCGCGGAACCGAGTAGGAGGTGCTCTGCTGAATGCCCGCGAACACCGCGGTGATCATCTCGAACAGCACGACGGCTGCGGCCACGTAGGCGAGCGGGGCGGTCCGTAGCGTGGAAGGCAGTGCGCGCCTGCGTTTTTCCGACTTCGACGCTGGAGTGCTGGCAGCGTCGTCGCGCGGATCACGACCGGCGAACGGCTCGCGCAGGTGGAACCACAGCGCCAGCGCGAGTAGCAGCAATGAGGCGTACAGCAGAACGTCGGACAGCTTCAGACCGAAGGTCACCTGCTCGACGCCCCACGGCATTCCCCACGCCGACGAGTAGTAGAAGGAGTTGGGCGCGGTGAACGCCAATCCGGCGATGAACAGCGTCAGCGCGGCGAAGATCGTGCGGTTGCGCCGCGAATGCAGCACCCCGTTGCCGACGGCCACCGCGGCGATCGCCGCCAATGCCGCTCCGAGCCCGGCGAACACGCCGAAGTGGTGGGTCCACTTGGTCGGTGTGAACATGAGGAAGAGCAAGGACGCGAACGTGATTCCCACGATGCGTCGCGACGGTCCGAGCGCCGTGCCGGGGATGCGGGAGCGTCGAATCATCACCGCGCCGGACACCACCAGCGACAGCAGCATCGCCAGCACCGCGAAGCGTCGGGCGATGGAACCGTCCGCGGAATATGCGAAAAGTGAAGAGTAGCGGTCGATTTCGTTGTACCAGTGCAGCGTCGGGCCGAGCGCGGTCTTCATCGCCGAGGCGTCCAGGAACGACGTCAACGTCATGCTCTGGAAGACCACGAAGATCACGAAGGTGCCCGCGGCGAGGATCGGTGCGAGTAGCGCGAGATACGACGCCCAGCGGCCGCGATGCGTCGTCGCGGCGTCGGGTCGTGTCGCGGCGTCGATCACCTTGGCGCGCTTGATGGTTGCGATGATCATCGGCCGCGCGCCGGCCACCAGCGCGGCGACGGCGAGCAGGCCCGTCGGGCCGGCGGCAAGACTGAACGCGCCGATGAGGCAGGCCAGGGCGAAGGGCAGCAGACGGCCGGTGGCGATGGCGCGCTCGACCGAGCACCAGGTCAGCAGCGCACCCAGGCAGATGATGGGTTCGGGCCGCAGGCCGTTGTTGAACGGGAACCACATCGCGAGGAAGACGAACGCCGACGTCCAGCCGACGGAGGACCGGGCCGCGGCGCGGCCGAGGCGCGGCAGCACTTCGTGGCTGACGATGAGCCAGCAGACGACACCGCAGGCGAGGGCGGGCAGCCGCAGCCAGGGGCTGGCCAAGCTGACATGCGAGAGCCACCCGAACACCTGGTAGTACCAGCCGAACGGGGCTTCTGGCGCGCCGTACCAGCGGAAGTAGTTGGCGGTGTACCCGCTGCCCTCGGCGACTTTCGCCATCGTCAGCAGGTAGCCGTCGTCGGAGGTGTTGGGGCCGATGAAATGCCAGATCAGCAGCGCCGAGAGGACCACATAGTCGCGGGGATTGAGACGCCACCACCGGGCCGGGAAGATCCGTCGATGTCGGCGACTGTCGGTCGAGTCCAGGGCGGCCAGTGCGACGAGCGAGACCAGCGTGGCGATCACGCCGACGATCAGCACGATCCACTTGAGCAGTGTCGGCGGAGTGTTGTAGCGGGAGTCGATGGTGACGTGCGCCTTGAGTCCTGCCACCGCGCCGGCCGGTCCGGACAGGTCGGTGAACAGCCCGGTGACCTGCGGGCGCTGGTCGGCGTCGTAATGCTCCGACACGTGGTCGACGGTGCTACCGGTCAGCGGTTGCCCGTCGGAGTTCTTGGTGCCGACGAATTCCGCGCGCACTTCGTCGGCGGTCGCGCTCACGTCGATGCGGGTACACGGCTGTGCGCGCAGCTGCGCGAATGTCGCCGACACCAGCGGGGTATTGCGGATGACCACCTCGACCGAGCGGGTATCGAGCGCGTCCTTGGCGGTTCCGGTCGTGCGGATGAACAGGCCGCGGTCGGCGGACTTGTCGGCCTGCTTGGGCAGCGTCGAGAGCAGCACCGACTTCGACGCGGCGTCGGGAGCGGTCGTCAGCTGAGTGATCGCTGAGCAGGGAATCGACGCGGTCAGGTCGATGGGTACATAGCTGACAAGTGGGGCCTCGACGCCGCGGATGACGCCGTGCTGCGGCCAGGAGATCTCCGCGGTGGTCTGGTTGACCGGCATCAACGGGGTAGCCAATGCCATGAAGAACCCCAGCAACCCCGTGATGATGGCTGCGAGCTTGGCACGTCTTACGGTGTGGGCTGGCACAAGGGGAAATGGTATCGGTTACGCCTGAAGGACTGTCTTAAGGTGATCGGATGACCGATAATCACGCCCGCACCGAACCCCTGCCGATCCTCCTGCTCAACGGCCCCAACCTCAACACCCTGGGCGTTCGGCAACCAGAGGTCTACGGTTCGACGACGCTGGCGCAGATCGTCGACGCCGCCGAACGTCGGGCCGCCGACGGCGGATTCGGGTTGCGCGCCGCGCAGACCAACCACGAGGGCCAGATGATCGACTGGATCCACGAAGCGCGCGGCAATGTCAGCGGGATCATCATCAACCCGGGCGGCTGGACGCACACCTCGGTCGCCCTGGCCGACGCGCTCGTGGTTCCCGAGGTGCCGATCGTCGAAGTGCACATCAGCAATGTCGCCAAACGTGAGCCGTTCCGCCACCACTCCTATGTGTCACCGATCGCCGTCGGGACCATCGCGGGGCTCGGCGTCGCGGGCTACGACTACGCGCTGCAGTTCCTGATGGAGTACGTGCGGCGCGGCTGAGCTGGGTTACTCCGACTTGGATGACACGAGAACGCACCGGGTGTAACATTTTGTATCAGCTGCAGAACAATTTGAAACCAGAGGGGTGGAAACATGGGTGCTGACCGTCTGACCAGGCTTGATGCCGACCTGATCGAGAGTGCCGCAGCAGAGGGGCGGCGGCAACATAGGTCGGCGCGGCAGCAGTTGGAGCATTGGACGCGGATTGGCCGAGAGGTGAGCTCGCAGCGCACGATTGCCCGCAGTCGCGTCGAAGCGGCGTTGGCAGGAAGGTTGCCGTTGACCTATCTGACCGATGAAGAGGGTGTCGTCTACAACGCGGAGGTGGCGAGTGCGATTGCCCACGATCTGACGCGCACCGACTACTCGACATTGCTCGCGGCTGAAGGCATCACGACCGTATCGCTGAACGACGACGGACGATTGGTCGAGTTGAAGCCGGACGGAACATCGACGATTGTGGACCGCTAGGTCCACGAGTGAAGCGACTTGATTTGGTCATCGGCCCGAACGGCGCCGGTAAGTCGACCTTCATAGCTCTCACGCTTGCTCCTCGGCGCTCGGATGCCGTATTTGTCAATGCTGATGTGATAGCCAAACAACGTTGGCCGGGTCACGAGGCGCGTTACTCGTATGACGCCGCGCAGATCGCAGACCGGACAAGGCGAGAACTACTCGCCGCCGGGCGATCGTTCATCGCTGAAACTGTCGCATCGCATCCGTCGAAGCTCGACCTCGCCGTGCAGGCGAGGAAGTTGGGGTACACCGTGGTCCTGCACGTGGTGATGGTGCCGGTTGAGCTGTCCGTCGCCCGTGTGACGCGTCGCGTGCGTGCAGGCGGTCACGATGTGCCCGAGGATAAGATTCGACACCGCCACGACCGCGTGTGGCCGATTGCGAGGCAAGCCATCGAAGTCAGCAATCATGCCTACGTCTACGACAATTCGCGTGCATCGGGCCCACAGGTAGTCGCGGTGTTCACCGACGGTGATCCGGTCGGCGTCGTGGCGTGGCCGCAGTGGACCCCGGCAGTGCTCGTCGACCGCTGGCCGCGAGAATAGCTACCGCTCCAATGCTTCTCGCGCGGCGTCGGCGACGCTCGTCCGCAGCAGCGGTCCGTGGCCGGGCAGGAGGATCTGCGCGTCGAGTGCGGTAAAGGATTGCACCGCAGTGCGATTGGCCTCGGCGTCGTGCTGGAAATGCTTGGACAGGCACTGCGGCCCGGTCAGCGGTGAGGTCATGTGGGCGCTGACGAGTGCGTCGCCGGAGACCAGGCCCACGCCGTCGGCGACGAGGTAGCCGCTGTGCCCGTCAGTGTGACCGTGGGCGGCGACGGGCACCGGTTTTCCCGGAAGATCGAGTGCGGGTGGATTCGACGATGACGGGAATCCTTGTGCCGCAGCGATTCCGTCCTTCGTCAATGCACCGAGCGGAATGATCTTCGACAGCCAGCGAATGCCGCGTACATGCCGGGTCAGTGGCACGACGTCGGCGGGTGTCGCCTGCTGGAGGTACTCGCGTCGTGCGTGGCCCACTTCGAGGTCGTCGGCGTAGACCGGAAAGTCATACTGCTCAACGAGTTTCGCGAGCCCACCGATGTGATCGACGTGCGCGTGGGTCAGCAGCGCGCCGACGACGGCCTCGGGGCGCCCGCCGATCTCCCGAATCGAGTCGACGACGTCGCGTGCCTGACCGGGGTAGCCGCCGTCGATCAGCGCCAGGTCGGATCCATGCTGCAAGATGATCCAGTTCGACACCTCGGTTGATACGAAATGAGTTGTTCCGGAGTCGGATTGGATGCTCGCAATGGTGTATCGGGGCGAGCGGAGCGACGAGAGGCGGGCGCTGCTCATTTGTGTTCCTTTCGGACGACGAGGACGAACGGCCCCACCTCGGTCACCTGGAACCGGGGATCGGCGAACGCGGGCTTGTGGTAGGTGACGGTGTAGCGGCGGACATTGGGATCGTTGGGGTAGACGTCCTGGGCCAGCTTCAGCGTGTACCCGTCGGCGCTGTAGCGGAACAGGAATACGGTCGGCGGCGCCCACTGCGCGGCGTCGAGTGCGGCGACCATCTCCCCGGGTGTGGTGAGCTTCGACCAGCGCTCAATTGTCTTGGCGCGCTTGTCGAATTCGGCGAGTGGATTCGCGTAGTGCGACGTCAAACCCTGGAATCCCCAGTACGGGTAGACGGAGAGGAAGCCGTAGTCGGCGGTGAGAACGATCGTCTGGTCGGCCGGTTTCCCGGTCTGGTCGTGGATCAGCGTGCGGATCTGCGGGAAGTACGATTCGGCGCCGGCCGGCTTCTTGTCGGCGCGGACGCCCGTGCCGTCGGTGTCGGTGTAGGCGGTGGTGATGTCGGAGCTGAGCATGCCGGGGACCGACTGCGCCATCGCGATCGCGACGAGCACGCCGAGGGCGCCGACCGCCAAGCGCACGTCGCCGAGCTTGCCGACCACCACACGGGCCACCTCGGCGACACCGAAAATGCCTGCGGCGGAAAGGATTGCGATGATGACCGGGCCGAGCCGGAAGGACAGCAGCGTGGTGCCGACGGCAGTCAGCAGCAGCGAAAGCGCGGTCACCGCGTAGACGCCGACGATCGCCGCGGCGAAGGCCAGGGCGATGGTGCGGGTCCGGAAACGCAGTAGCACCCAGATCAGGCCGATGAGGGTCAGCAGCCCGACGAGGGAGAAGTCGAACATCGGCACCGGGAACAGCGCGCCGGCCTCGGGAAGATAGTGTTCGGCGGTGCCCCCGCTCGCGGGTTTGCTCGACACTCGCGCGGAAAGGTAAGGCGCCCAGGCCAATAGCGCGACAAGGCCGGCGATCGCACCCATCACGACCAACCGCCCGACGACCCCGAGAGCCATCGCCCGACGCTGCGCGGTCACCTCGGCGTCGGGCAGAGCCTTGTTCGACGCGGCCAGCCATCCCACGACGAGGAACCACAGCGTCAGCAGGATCGCGATGCCGGCGAGCAATCCGGTGAAGAGCGTGTAGAAGGTCGCCGACAGTCCGATGAACAGACCCGACGCCACGACGGCCGGCCACGAACTGGCACGGAAAGCGGCGACGGGCCCGGCGTCGAATCTGGGTCCCCGCAACGCGTTGACGAACACGACGAGCATTGGGACGCCGAGCAGGATCAGCACGGCGCCATAGGGCTCCGGGGCGGTGTACATCAGCGTTACGACGGTCACGGCGAGTGACACGGCGACACCGCGGTCGGTGCCGATCATCCGGTTCCACAGGACGGTGGCCAATGCGGCGGCCACCGCGATGGAGATGATGGCCCACGGTTTGAACGCCTCCCAGCCGGGCAGGCCGTCGAACGCGGCGAACCGCCCGCCGAGCCAGAACCAGCCGGCGGGATAGTACGGCGGCAGTCCGTGGTAGGTCATGTCCGCGAGGTGAGGCGAATCGGTGAGTCGGGTGAGGTACTCGGTGCGGAACTGCTGGTCGACCGACAGACCGCCGAGGTAGAGCTTGGTCGCACCGAGCGGCATGCCGAGTGTGATGGTCACCAGCCCGGCCATGCCCGAGGCCGAGATGATCTGCTGTGCCGTGGCCCAGCGTCGAACGCGGTAGGCGATCACCGCGACGACCAAGACCGCGACGGCAACGGCCTGACCGACCGTAGTCAACGCCCGGGTGACATTCGACGAGTTGAACGCCGGCCAGCCGACCTTGTCGATGATCAGCAGTCCGGCCCAGGCGACCACCAGTCCTACCACCACGGCGGTCACGAGTCCCCCGACGTCGACGAGCCGGGAACGGGTGGACACCGAAGCGGGATTCTGCGTTGCCGTCACCGGGTCGAGGTTAGTCGGTGGGGTGGGGACGCTGTCAGTCCGCGTCGGGAGCCCTGGCCGCGGCACGCGCGGCGAGGGCATCTGCGGTCAGGTTTCAGTGCGCTTCGGCTTCAACCCGACACAGCAATCGCATGTGCGGATGCTCGTCGGGGCTGACGCGTTCGGCGTAGATCTCGAATGATTCGGAGCGGGCGCGCAGTGCGGTCAGATCCTCGAGCAGCCAGTCTGGCACGTAGCCCAGCGCTTCGTCTGAGACGGCACACACGAGCAGGGCACGCCGGTTGACGGGGTTTTCCCGCTCCGCTCGCAGCTCTAGCCGGTCGCCGGGGTGAACACGCTTGAGCGCATCGTCCGATCCTGCGATGTGACGTATGCCGGAGGCGAGGAACCGGGTGACTATAAGTCCGTCGTCATTACTGGTGAAGTCGTCAACGAGGTGGAAAGTGTCGGTGAAACGCGGGCCGCCGGTTCGAGCCAACAACTCCATTGGAGTTTCCAGATCCGGGGAGTCGACGCCGATCGCGTTCAGGTAGTCGGGATATGACGGTCGCCGGTTGTTCATCAGCCTGTTGACAAAGAACGCGGGGAGACCTCGGGAGACGTAGACGCGGTCGAGATCAGGAAACTGAACCAAGGGGTGAAATCCGTCACCGTGGGCACCGTCGGTGTACTCGTAGACATAGCGTCCATCCACAAGCTCGCTGAGCACGCCGACCCTCACGAACTTGCGGGTGTCAGGATTCTGCCAGATCAGGAAAAGTCGACGACTGGCCACAGCATCGTCGCCGCGCAAGTCTCGAGCGACTGATGCGTCATGCACTGAGGGCATCTAGAATCCTTTCCTGATTGAGTTCGAGTAGCTTGACCCTGAATGTACGTCCGGTGTCTGACATCAGCGAATCGGGAATCTCGGCGAAGATGCTTGATGTCAGTCGCACGGTAACCGCATCCAACGATCGAGCGCGTCGGGATCCGACGACAGAAGAGCCGCCTTCGCCTCGGATTCCTGGAAGCCCAGGGCGTTTCCGTGATCGTAGGACGGTGCCAGACTGAGCCTTCCGCGGTCGTCGATCACTGCCCAGTTCTCATGATGGCGGTCACGGCCAGCCACCCAGGCGTCCAGCAGAACGTATCCGGCCCACGCATCAAATCCGTTCTCGATCGCGGGGTCGCACTCTGCGGGCGCGCTGACTCCATCCAGAGCCGCGCCGACAGCTTCGACGGTGTAGCCCGGATTCTGCCGCTGTGCGGCAGAGTCGTAGTTGGGGTCCACTTGCGCGATCAACTCATTGCCGTGGATGAGTTGTTCGCGCGCACGCCATACCGAACGTGAGACGATTCCTCGGCGGCCCTCACAGCTGGCCGGCCGCACAACGGCCGTGGGGACTCCGATGAGGTTTGCCAGCTCGTGGACCACCCACTCTGCCCAGTCCTCGCCGCGCACATTTGTTCCATCTGGATCGCATCGCGAGAATTTGAACAGGTACTCGTGCCCATCGGGTCCAGGGAGCCAGAACTTTTCCTTACCGCCCAGTGGCTCCAGATCGATGTCAACATCGGGGGTCAGCCAGTCATCGATTGTGATTGATTCCCAACGGGGTGGCATTCGCTTAACTCCGTACGCGTGGGTGAGCGTTCAGCGGAACGTTTTCTGATTGGTTCGAAGCCGCTCGTATCAGAGTGGGGTCGATCGTGACCATTCCGCGGTGCCCTCCTGGCGGTCAATGCTTGTCCGCAACATGTCAGCGAACCCTGACGCGAACAGGTATCTGAGGGTACCGGGAGGTGCGGCGGCGCGGGGCCGGTCAGGTCGGCGGTTGCGGCAAGTCGGCCAGCAGATGATCCAACCGCGCGACGTCCTCGCGCAGCAGTGCGAGGGCTCCCGGGATGGCTCCGGCCCCGGCGTCGACGCTGCGGCTGCTGAGTACTCCGCCCAGCGCGATGTCGGCCAGCTCGGCGGCGATCTGCGCCGGACTGTCGCTGTCCTGACCGGGCCGGGGGTACCAGAAGGCCACCCAGTTGGCGACACCGATGAGCGCGAACGCGGTGTGCGCGGTGTCGACCGGGCGGCAACTTCCCTCGGTCTTGGCCTGATCGATGATGCTGCTCATCGCGAGCAGCGTCTCACGGCGGGCCGCGCGGTGCTGTTTGGCCAGCGTCTCGGGAAATGAATCTTCGCTGGTCAGAAGCAGTCGGAAGCGTTTGGGGTGTTCGGCGACGCGCTGGGCCATCGACTTCACCGCGGTGTGCAGACGGTCGGCGGCCGATTCGTCGGTGCGTTCGGCGAGCGCGCGCAGTGACTCGGCGGTCTCCAGGGTGAAGCCGCGGACGAGTTGTTCGAGCAGGTCGTCCTTGCCGTTGATGTAGTGGTAGATGCCCGTTCTGGTGAGCCCGACGGCGTCGGCCAGCTCTTGTAGCGAGGTGCCGGCGACGCCCTGTCGGGCGAACAGGGTCTCGGCGGCGTCGAGCAGTTGCTCGAGGACGAGGTCGTGCCTGCCTGCGCTTCGGATCGTCGGTTTCGCCATGCGATTGAGCGTATGCGTCTCGGCGGTGCACGGGTCGCGCGGTGTGGTGATCTCGGCAACCCCTTGACAATTCGACGTATCCGTCAGAATATCGTCATATACGTCTAACGAACTGGAGTGGTTAATGACGATCAATCGCATCGGACTCATCGTCCCGAGCTCGAACGTGACGGTGGAGACCGAGCTGCCGCGAATCCTGGCCGGCGTCGAGGGCGTCGAATTCTCCTTCCACTCGAGCCGGATGCGGATGCACGCGGTCACCCCGGAGGAGCTCGCGGCGATGAACGCGCAACGCGAACGGTGCGTCGTCGAGGTCGCCGACGCCGGGGTCGATGCCGTGCTCTATGCCTGCCTGGTCGCCATCATGGCCACCGGACTCGGCGAGCATCGCCTCGTCGAAGATGCTGTTGCGGAACAGCTTTCGGCCGACGGATCTTCAGCGGCGGCGCTGTCCAGCGCGGGCGGACTGGTGAGGGCGCTGCGTGACTCCGGTGTGCGACGCGTTGCGCTGGTCATGCCGTATATGCGCCCGCTCGCCCAGCAGGTCGTCGCCTACATCGAGAACGAAGGCTTCGAGGTGGTCGACTGGCGGGCGCTGGAAGTCGCCGACAACGCCGAAGTCGGCTGCATTCCGTCGCAACGGGTGTTCGACGCCGCGCGCAGCCTCGACCTGAGCCGAGCCGACGCGCTGGTGCTGTCGTGCTGCGTGCAGATGCCGTCGTTGTCGATCGTCGAAGAAGCCGAACGGGAACTTGGTCTGCCCGTCCTGTCCGCCGCCACCGCGGGGGCGTATTCGATCCTGCGCAGCCTGAACCTCCCTGTCAACATCCCCGGTGCTGGCTCGCTGCTGCGCGCCGACGCCGTCCTCGCCCAGTAGTTCCATCCGCCACGAATTCCACCCACGAATCGGAGACTCCCATGACGAAACCAGAACATCGAGTCCAAGGCGTCGACCACGCCGCGTTCCCCACCTTCGACCCGGCCGCAACCGTCCGCTTCTATCGGGATGTGCTGCGATTCCCCGTCGTTCACTCGATCTGCGCCGCGGGCTGGGGCCCGGACAACCATCCCGACTTCATCCACTTCTTCTTCGACATCGGCGGGGGAGACCGCATCGCCTTCTTCTACTACTTCGGGCTAGAGCCGATCGGCGACGCCGAGTTGCCCGGCGACTCCTGGGCGCGACTCCCCGCGGGAGCCCCGGAGTACTTCGTCCGTTCGCGCCACCTCGCGATCCACGTCGCCGACGAGGAGGACCTGCTGGAGTACCGGCGCCGCCTCGACGATTCCAACTGGCCGGTCGAGATGCAGGTGATGCACGAGACCATTGAGTCGATCTACACCCACGACCCCAACGGCTACATGGTGGAGATCACGCGCGCCCTGCGACCGGTCACCCCGCAGGAAGACCTCGACGCCGAGCTGACCATCGAAGCATTGTGCGATGTGGCACAGGGAGATTCACCGTCGATGGACAAGCTGCTCACCCGCAAGGCGGAACTGATCGTCGAGAAGGCAGCCGACTGGGTTCCGGCCGGAGCCGCACAATGAGCGCCCGGATGTACGTCCTCGACGTCCCGGAGAACGAGGGTGTGGTCCGCGTCGCGTCGGATGCCGCAGACGTCGTCGTCGATCGGGTCGGCCCGTATTTCCGGGTGAGCGCCGTCGACGATCTCGTGATCGACCGTCGGGCCACCGGTGCGCGTCACGCGGTCTGGTACAGCGCCATTGCGGGGCTTGAGGATTCGCGGATCGTGCAGCACGACAAGGACGCGCTGCGAGTGGTCGCCCGATGACGGTCGGCGAGCGGTTGGGTGCGGGGCGCTATCTCGCCGCCGCATCCATCCCCGACGACACGGTCACCACGACGCACGAGATCACCACGCGCGACGGTGCGACCGTGTCCGGGATTCTAAGGGTCCGTCCGGGTGCGGTCGTCGTGTGCGTGTTGATGCACCCGCGGCAGGATTTCTCGCATCACGTGCTGGTGCCCGAACTGCTCGAACAGGGTTACGCGGTGTGGACGCAGAGCACCCGTACCGGGCTCAACGACATGACTCTCCTGCATGAGCAGGCGCTGCTCGACGTCGCCGCCGGACACGCGTTCCTGTGGGACATGGGCTTCGAAGACGTTGTCTCGGTAGGACATTCGGGTGGTGGAGCGCTTGCCGCCTACTACATCGAGCAGGCGTCACTCGCTCCCGCCGAGCGTTTCGCGACGACGCCGGGTGGCAAGGCGGTGCCACTGCGCGACGCCGACATGCCGGTGCCGTCGGGGCTGATGCTGATGGCGCCGCATCCCGGGCAGGGAGTCCTGTTGGGGCGCATGATCGATCCGTCCGTCGCGAACGAGCTCGACCCGATGTCGGCGGTGCCGGGACTCGACATGTACAACCCGGACAACGGTTTTCGTGCCGCGCCCGAGCCGTCGTCGTACTCGCCGGAGTTCGTCGCCGACTATCGTGCGGCGCAACGTCGGCGCGTGGAGCGCATCGACGCCGTGGCACGAGAGGCGATTGCCGACGCGAACGCCGCTCGACGCCGCTTCAAGGAGTCCGGCGCAGCGCGGGACCGTCGAATGTCGTTGGCCAGCGGAGTGATCACGGTACATCGCACCGACGCCGATCTGCGCAGTGTGGACCTCTCGCTCGACCCCAACGATCGGCCCTACGGCTCGCTCTTCGGATATCGCCCCGATCTGACGAACTACGGGGTGGTCGGATTCGGACGAGTCACGACGCCCGAAGCATGGTTGTCGACGTGGTCGTCGATTTCCAGTAGGGCGAGCCTATTGCGTTGTGCTCCTGCGATTTCCATCCCTTGTCTGTTGGTGGAACTCACCGGCGATCAGGCGTGCTTCCCGGCCGACGCGCAGCAGATGGTCGAAGCGTTCGGGTCCGATCGTGTCACGCATGTGCGGGTACCCGGCAAACACTTCGGCGGTGCGCTGGTGGAAGGCGAGCCGACCGGTGCGACGCTAGCCGGGCTGGAAATGGGAAAGTGGTTGGGGGAGTTGGGCTAAAGGAAGTCGGAGCGGTCGGCCGGTCGTCGTGACCGGCCGGCCATTTGCGTTCGGCGCGAGGTGCGTGCGCTGCATCGACGTCGAGTCGGTGCATCTTGCGCTGCCGGGTCCCGAACCCGTCGATTGCGCGAGCGCGGGGAGTCGAAGTAAGCGAAGCTCGCCGCGCCTCCTCTCGCTGGTTGAGCCGGGCCCGTCGCGCCGCCCGCTGGTTGAGCCGTGAGGAGCGTTAGCGACGAGCGTGTCGAAACCATGGTGAGACGAGTGATCAACTGTCGCTGAGCGTTTGGTGCGCTGGCATCGTCGGGTTGCGTGGTTTCGACACGGGCCTTCGCTAGCGCTTCGGCCCGGCTCAACCGGCGGAGTGGATGGCCTTCGCTAATGGTGAGACCCGGCTCAACCGGCGGAGGGGATGGCCTTCGCTAGCGCTTCGGCCCGGCTCAACCAGCGGAGTGGGCCTACCGTCGGTGAGTCCAGGCTCAACTAGGCTCAACCAGCGGGAGGGTCCAGTCGGCGAATCCAGGCTGGGGTGCCAACGACGTTGAGGCGGCCGGAGAACCGGCCGCCTCATGTCGCGTGGGTTACACCCGCGACAGGCAATCTTCTGCAAAGGCCAACTGGTGCAAGGCATATGCACGTGCCCGGCGATGCAGCTCGATCGAGTGTCCGGCACCGGTGAACAGGTCGATGTCTACGCTGGCCGCGGCGGTGAAGTGACCGGCGAGGGCGGTGCGGGCGGCGTCGTCGGACTGCCAGATCCGGTCCTGTTCGGCCAGTGTCAGACTGACCGGTGCGCTGATCGCGGCGCCGACCTGGGGCAGCTGTTCCGACCAGGCCACGACGTCGACCAGTTCCGGCATCGGCAGCGGGCGGAGCAGTTCCGCGTCGACGGTGACGGACCCGGCGTCGAAGGTGTTCTCCTCGCCGAACATCACCTGCGCGTGGCCCTCGGCCGGTAGTGAGACGGCGGGTGCGTCGCCGATGAGCGACGACCACATCTCCCGCAACCCGGGCTGCCACAGCTCGCCCAGCCCGCTGACCTCGACCCCCGCGGGTGGCGTGGACATGGCTCCGGCCGTCCGCAAGGCCATCATTCCGCCGATGGAATGGCCGATCAGGACAACGGGACCGCCGTAGCGGGCAACCAACTCATCCACTGCCGCAACGAGAACCGCGGTCTGGCCCGCGAACGACTTGTGTGCATCGTCGACGTCGGTCGCAGCGCCGTAGCCGGGCCGGTCGACGGCGACCACCGTGTAATCGAGCCGCGGGCCGAGGGCCAGCAGAGAATCGGGCCCGACGTCGTAGTAGCCGGAATCGTATGTGCCACCGTGCATCGCGACGATCAGGCCGCGTGACGGTCCGGCGGGTTCGGCGGCTCGTCCGCTCAGGCTGACACCCGCGGCATCGACGGTGATCGGGGTGGCGGCGGCAGTGGTGGTGGTCATGGTTCTCCTAAGGTGAAGGTGGGCAGTGATTTTCGGTTGCGGGACGGTTCGCTTGCAGGACCTTGACTTACGGTTGCTCTCAGGCTTCGAATATGACGGCGTCGGTACGACCGGTCGCGATGGCAGCGGCGGCTTGGCTACGGAAACTGTTGGGCAGCACCACGATCGAACGTGCGTGACCAGTGAGCCGCAGACGCTCGGCGAAGTCGATGCGCGCCCCGACGGAGGTGGTGTCGTCGGGGCCGCTGACCTCGACGACACCGCCGCTGGGAATCGACGCAACGGCGTCGTCGGCGGCGGCGCCCCACACGTCCGGTTCGGTCCAGGTCAGTCGGTAGGTGACCTGTTCGGGCGTGAACGTCGCCGCACGCGAGAGAATCCAGTCATCGAGTTCGCTTGGCTCCGTGGGTGGTTCGGCTCCGAGGCTGCGCAGTGCGGTAGCGGCGGTGGTCGGTTCGTGCGCCGCGAAATCGGCGACGGTGAGATTGCCGGCACGTGTCATGTACGACATCGCGATCAGTTCGGCCGGTTGTGCATGGCGCAATCGGTAACTCTCCCACCACCGCTGACTGCGCCCGGCGAGAAGCTTGAACCGGTCGACCGAGGGGCGTCGAGCAGCTTCATACGCGGCGAACGCATCGGCGACGTCAGCGTGCCCGGCGAGGCCGTCGGCCAGGGCGATCGCGTCCTCGAGGGCCAGCTTGGTGCCCGACCCCAACGTGTAGTGGGCGGTGTGCGCGGCGTCGCCGAGCAGAACGACGTTTCCGGTCGACCAGCGATCGAGACCGATTGTCGAAAAGCGTGCCCAGCGACTGCGATTGGCGAGCAGCGGACGCTGTTTGAGGTCGTCGGAGAAGACCTCGCTGAGCAGATCGAGGCTGGCGGTGTCGGACTCGCCGACTGGAGTGGCGGCGTCGAAGGCGGCCAGTCCGGCGGTCTCGAAGGTCTCGTCGTCGGCTTCGAGGAGGAAGGTGCTGCGGTCCTCGGTGTACGGGTAGGCGTGGGTGACGAACAGCGCGTCGCCGCGGGTACGGGCGGCGAAGAAGGCGGAGTCGACGGCGAAATCGATGCCGCACCACATGTATCGGCCGCGACCGAGGGTCTCGCGGACGCCGAGCTGATCGGCGAAGCGCGCGCGGGTGGCGCTGCGCACGCCGTCGGCGGCGACGATCACGTCGGCGTCGAGGTCGTCGACGCCGATCCGCGTTCCGTATTCGATGCGTACGCCGGCGTCGAGTGCGAGGGCATTGAGTTCGACCAGTAGCTCGGCACGGCCGATCGCGAGATTACGTGCGCCGTGCAGCACGATGTCGCCGGCGTCGTCGCGCAGCTTCAGATCGTGTCCGGCCCGGCTGACGTTCCGAATACGTTCTGCGGCAGCGGGATCGGCCCGGTCGATGTTCGACATCGTCGACTCGGTGAGCCCGACGCCGAACCCGAAGGTCGCGGTGTCCTGACCGTTGCGCTCGTAGACGGTGACGTCGGCGTCGGGTTGGTTGAGTTTGATCAGCCGCGCGGCGAAGAGTCCGGCAGGCCCGCCGCCGATGATCGCGATGGTTCGATGTGTCATGAGTTGTGCTCTTTCTACGATGGCGGTCAGGCGCCGGCGGGCTGGGTGAGTAGACCGGCGATGTCGTCGCGGAGGTCCTTACGGGAGATCTTGCCGACGTTGGAAAGCGGCAGTGCGGTGCGTATTTCGACGCGTTCGGGGAACTTGTACTTCGCCAGCCCGAGCCCGCCGAGATGCGCCGCGAGGGTGGGTACGGTGAGCGGCGGCTGCGCGTCGTGCATCACGATGTACGCGCAAACCTTCTCTCCCAGAACGGGATCGGGCATCGCGACGACGGCGGCGTTCTCGACTCCGGGGTGTTCGAGGATCAGTTCCTCGACCTCCTCGGCGTGGATCTTCTCCACGCCGCGGTTGATGACGTCTTTGATGCGGCCGTCGATCGAGTAGTAGGTCTCACCGTCGATGAGGTGGGCTCGCGCGAGATCGCCGGTGCGGTAGAAGCCGTCTGCGGTGAAGGCGGAGATATTGTGTTGGGGCGCGCGGTAATAGCCGCGGATCGTGTACGGACCGCGAGCCCACAGTTCGCCGAGCTCGCCGGGGGCGACGTCGTCGAGGGTGGCCGGATTGACGATGCGTACTTCGTCGAGCGGCGAGATCGGGTGGCCGACGGTGTTGAAGTCGACGCGCTCGTCGGCGTCGGGCGGTGTCACCAGGAACATGCCCTCGGCCATGCCGAACATCTGGCGGACCTGGATGCCGAGGTCGTCGCGCAGTTGCCGGGCCACCTCGACGGCGAGTTTCTGACCGCCGACGATGAACTGTTCGATGCAGGTGAGATCTGTTGTGGCAGAACGGGGGTTCTCCAGGAGTCGGATCGCCACGGCGGGCGGGACCAGCGGTAGGACAGTGGGCCGCTCGGCCGCGATGAGGTCGAGCATGAGATCGGTGTCGGCGCTTTCGGCGAGTACCGTCGTCGCGCCGGAGAACAGCGCGGGCTGCAGGGCCAGCGCGATCCCGGCATTGTGCATCAGCGGGAGCGGGTAGAGGATCGTGGTGGTCGGCGACCAACCCAGGACCTGCGCCCAACGCTGTGAATTGTAGACGTACTCCTCGTGTAGCCGGGGCGCGACCTTTGGCAATCCCGTTGTGCCACCAGACAATTGGAACACCGCGACGTCGGTGAGGGTGGGGGCCGGCGCCGACGACGCAGCGTTGTCGGCGGCGCCGGAGTTCATGATCTGCGTGTAGGACTGCGCGCCCGCGAAGGCGTCACCGCGGGCGACGATGACGGTGTCGACGATGCCCTCGTCGCTGAGTGCCTGGGCGACGCCGAGAAGGCGTCCGTCGCGGAAGTCGGCCTGGGTGATGAGTCCGCGGGCGCCGACGTGCTTGGCCAGCAGGCCGACTTCGCGAGCGCCGTGCTGAGCGAGCGTGCAGACCGGGACGAGCCCCGCGGTCAGCCCGCCGAGGTAGGCGACGACCGTCTCGGCGACGTTGCCCATCTGGAACATGACGCGGTCGCCGGGGCGCAGCGTCGTCGACGCGCTGATTCCGCGGGCGAACACCTGCACCTCACGGTGCAATTCGGCGTACGTCCAGCAGACGTCGGCGGTGACGAGTGCTCGGCGATCGGCATGTTCGACAAAGACGTCGGCCAATTCGTCGGGCAGGGAGCGTCCGCGCCAGCATCCAGCAGATCGGTATCGCGCGACGTCGCCGGCCGGGTAGGGCACAAGTGCGTCGTCGATGGGGGAGAGCGTGTGAGCCGTATCACCTGACATACATGTGAAATTAGTGACTAGACCGTCAAAAGTCAATGGGTGCCGTCAAGAAGTACGACGGAATGCGTCGTTGAGCGGCGAAAGCTGCGAGTCGGGTTGTCCTGTGAGTGCGGCCGTGGCGCGGTCCAGACGCGCGCGTCGACACTTCGGTCTGGATCCGCCGATGGTAGGCCCAGTCCGCTGGTTGAGCAGGTCCGAGGCGCTAGTAGAGTGTCGCACTTAAAGAGTTGTATGACCGTTGCGTTCCTCTGCCGGTTGAGCTAGCGGAGCGAGTCGAAACCCGCCGGCTCGGCAACGACGAAACCCGCAGCGTCACAGTGGTTTCGACTCGGACCTCGGCTAGCGCCTCGGACCGGCTCAACCAGCGGAATAGGTCCACTATCGCTGGGTTCAGGCTCAACCAGCGGAAGGGCCTACCATCGGTGAATTCAGGTTCGGTAGCCGGGTGGGCAGAACGATTCGTTGATACGACTGGTGCGCAAGAGACGCGAGTCCATCCCAACCGCGCCCAGGCGCGAGCGGCAATTGGAATGCTGCGGCGGAGTTGGAACTCCGCCGGGTGGGCGCGCAGTCGAGCGTGCGGTGTAATCCAGAGTTGCGACTACCCCACAGATGAAACGGGGTCCACGACAATTATTGTCGTGGACCCCGCCTGAGTTGTAGGCAAGCGCGAGCTACACCGGAAGCTTGCGGAACACCGGGCGCGGGATGTGGCGCAGCACCATCATGATGTAGCGGAACGGGCCGGGGACCCAGACGATCTCTTTGCCCTTGGCGGCCGCGGCGACGGCCAGCTGCGCGACGACCTCCTTCTCCACGGTGAGGGGGGCTTCTTTGACATGCGCCGACAGCCGGGTGCGGACCTGGCCGGGACGGACGACGAGCACCCGAGAACCGAAGGGGCGCAATGCTTCTCCGAGTCCGAGATAGAAGCCGTCGAGGCCCGCTTTGGTGGAGCCGTAGACGAAGTTGCTGCGGCGGACGCGCTCACCGGCGACCGAGCTCATCGCGATGATCTGTCCGTGCGCCTGTGCGCGGAACTTCTCCCCGAGCAGCACGCCGACCGACACGGCGGCCGTGTAGTTGATCTTCGCTTCGAGGACGGCGAGTTTCTGGTCCTGCCAGGCCTGCTCGTCGTCGCCCTGGATGCCGAAGGCGACGATGGCGACGTCGATGTCGCCGCCGGCGAACGCCTTGTCGATGACTGCGGCGTGCGACTCGGTGTCGAGTGCGTCGAAGTCGATCTGCTCGACGCTGGTGGCGCCGGCCGATTTCATCTTCTCGACGGCGGCGTCGGCGGCCGGATCACCGGGTACGGTGGCCAGCACCACGCGCGAGGCGCCCTGCGACAGGTATTCGGCCGTGATGGCCAGGCCGATCTCGGAGCTGCCACCGAGAACGAGGACGGATTGGGGAACGCCGACGGCGTTGATCATTCGTGGAGGTCCTTTGCGTAGAGGGTTAGTTCAGTTCGAGGCGGCGGCCCATGTCGGACATGAACACGCCGGTCGGGTCGATGCCGCGACGCGTGGCGATCCACGAATCGATCTGCGGGTACATCGCGTGGAAACTCGCCGCCGACGTCCGGGAATCCTTCGCGGTGTACAGACGTCCACCCATCGCCATCACCCGGGCGTCGAGCTCGTTGAGGAACTGAGCCAGACCGGCCTTGATCGGGAAGTCGAGGCAGACGTTCCAACCCTTGAACGGGAAGCTCAGCGGCGCCTGGTTGCCGTCGCCGAACAGCTTGATCACGTTGAGGAAGCTCACGTGCCCGGAGGCCTGAATGTCCTCGATGAGGCGGGTGAACTCGTCCTCGTTGCCGGTCGGCACGATGAACTGGTACTGCGCGAAGCCGCCGCCCCGCCCGTAGGCGTTGTTCCAGTCGCCGAACACGTCGAGCATGTGGTAGAACTGCGCGAGATTTTTGACCTTGCCCTCGCTGGGCGGTCCGATCCGGTAGTACGCCTCGCCGACCAGCGAGAAGCTCAGCTTGTTGGCCAAGCCACGCGGGAAGACGTCGGGGAAGGTGATCAACGGCCTGTTGTTGAAGCTCAGCGGATCCTTGCGGTACTTCTCCGGCAGCTCGTCGAGCGTCGCCAGGTTGCCGCGCGAGAAGGTGCCACGGCCGAGCTTCGGCGGGGCGCTGATGGTGTCGAACCAGCCCGAGGCGTACTCGTAGCCGTCCTCGAAACCGTCCGACAAGTGCAGGTCGAGGGTCTCCTGCAGACTCGCGGTCTGCGCGGTGTCGGCGATGAAATACGCGCTCTCGGTGCGCTTCATCTGGATCTTGGCGCGCAGGATGATGCCGGTCAGCCCGATGCCGGCGACGGTCGCCCAGAAGAGTTCGCCCGTCGGGTCGTCGGCGCTGCCGCCCGGGGTGAGGGTCAGGATTCGACCGTCGGCGACCAGCAGCGTGAGCTCGGTGACGTGATTGCCGAAGCTGCCCTGGCTGTGATGGTTCTTGCCGTGGATGTCGTGGGCGATGGCGCCGCCGATGGTGACCTGGCGGGTGCCCGGGAGCACCGGTACCCACAGTCCGAACGGCAAGGCGGTCTGCATGAGCTGGTCGAGGCTCACCCCGGCGTCGACGTCGACGATGCCGGTCTCGCCGTCGATGTTGTGGATGCGATTGATCCGCGTCATGTCGACGGTGAGGCCGCCGCTGTTCTGGGCGGACTCGTTGTATGAGCGGCCCAGACCGCGCGCGATGATGCCGCGCTGCAGGTAGGTGGGCTTGTCGGCGTTGTCGTCGGCGACCTGTGCGACGGCCTTGGCGATGACCTCGACGTCGTTGGTGTCCAGCACGTGGCCGTCGATGGGCGTGGTGCGGGACCATCCGACTAGGCGGCGGGTCTCGATCGGAAGTGACTCAGTGGTAGACATCGGGCTTGAGAATACCCGCGGACACCTGAGAGTCGGGTGTGCTCGGCGACGATGTGACCACGATGACGTAACATTCGGCCCGCTCGTTGCGCTGCCGGTATCGCTCACCGGTGTCGAGGTCGGCCCCGTTTCGACGATTTCGGAGTCTTGCCGGCCGCTTCCCGGGCCGCCCGCTTGGCCAGCATCTTCTCCTTGGCGGAGCGTTTCGGGGCCGGTGCGGACTGCCCCCGCGAGGAGTTCGCTCGACGCCCCCGCACGACCCCGATGAACTCCTCGACCGCAGGCGACGACTCGGCCCATACCAGCGCGACGGGCGTCGTCGGGGCCCGCCTGACAGGTCGAAACGTGATGTCGCGCCGATGGTGCAGCCGGGCCAGCGACATCGGGACCAGGAGCACACCCACCCCCGCGGCGACGAGTTCGATGGCGTCGGAGACCGTCGGCGGCCGGTGCTCGACGACGGCGCCTGGGCGATCATCCCAGGTCAGCGGGTCGTCGAGGGGGATGAGCAGGGGTTCGTCGGCGAGATCGATGACCGACACCTCGGTAGCCGCGGTGAACAGATGATCCTTGCCGACGACGGCGACCGTCGTCTCGTCGTACAGGGAGATGGAGTTGGGTGTCGACGCCGGGGGTTCGCGGACCAGCGCGGCGTGGGCGACGCCGTCGGACAGTTGCGCGATGGCGTGGGCGGTGTTGTCGCAGGGGAGGAGCTCCAGCGGCTCGGGTCGACGTTGCGCGAAGGTCCGCACCCACTTCGCGGGGGTCACGCCGGGGACGATGGCGAGCCGGAACGTCGAAGCCGCGGGCGTAGTCACGCCACGACCGTAGCGCTTCTCAGTCGCCGCTAGTCGATCCGCTCGCCGGCAGTCGGCCGTACTCGTCGTCGGTGACGGGCTCGAGCCATTCGTTTCGCACGTCGCCGCCCGGCGTGATGAACGCGACGTGGGAGAACCAGGAGTCGGCCTTGGCGCCGTGCCAGTGCTTGGTGCCGGCCGGGACCCGAATCGCCGTGCCCGGCTCCAAGCTGACCGGCTCGTCACCGTCGGCCTGGTACCAGCCGCTACCGGCCGTGCACAGCAGGATCTGGTCACCACCGCCGTCGGCGCCGTGATGAATGTGCCAGTTGTTGCGGCAGCCCGGCTCGAAGGTGACGTTGTTGACGGGCACAGTCCCGTCGGTCAACGGAGCCAGGTAACTCTGCCCGATGAAGTACTGCCCGAAGGCCTCGTTCTTCTCGCCGGTGGGAAAGATCTGGTCGAATGTGTCGGTCATTGCGCTCCTTGATTGTGGCGTGGTCCGCTCGCACCAACGTTAGGTCCGCGCCTCGGATGCAGGGAGTCACAACCAGTACCTCCCATCAGCGCGAGTCGTCGGCGGGACCGATACCCTGGTCGAATGAGTACACAGCCCTCCGCGCAGGCGATGAAACCGCTCACGGCAGCCCGAAAGTTGGACGTGTACCTACCCGCGACGCCCGTGGAGTTTCAGCAGAACGCGATCACCCGCGACGAACTCGCCGCATTGCAGTCCGACCCGCCGCAGTGGCTGCAGGAGCTTCGTCGAACTGGTCCGCACCCGAAGAATCTGGTCGCGGCGAAGCTTGGAATCTCGGTAACAGCTTTGGCGCGCAACGGAATCGACGAAGCGCTGACCACCGAGCAGATCAAGGTAATGCTGGCCGAGATGCCCGAGTGGCTGTCCGCGGAACGGGCGACGGCCAAGCGCGTGCGCGAAGAGGATCGCAAGCGCGCGGCCGCCGCCGACAAGGAATAGTCACCGCAGGATTCGCGCCAGGAACGGCGTCGAATCCGCCATCGATGCGTATACCGTGCCCGAGTGGTCCTGACTCGGGTAAACGTGCAGTTCGACGGGCTGGTTGTCGGCCTTCATCTGTGCGTACAACGAGAGCGCCGACGGTGCGGGAACGTCGATGTCGCGCAGTCCCTGGCCGAGGAAGATCGGCCGGTCGTAGCCGCTGTACGGGGTCCCCATGTAGTCGGCGAGCGCCTGCCGTGCGCCGGGGATCGCGGTGATCGGCTTGGCGAAGAGCGAGGTGAGCCGCTTGCCGTCCATCAGGTCACTCATCTCCGGGTAGCAGAGGTGGCGAGCCTGCTCGACGATCTGCCGGCCGTAGGGGGTCAGCACCTGCTCGGGGTGCAGGTCGGGCCGGGCGTCGATGAACCCGGCCAGGATGTAGGCGGCATAGGTGTTGAGCCCGGCGGGTAGTTTCACCGGCGGGAACGTCGGGCCGCCGAGGGCGATGATCTGTTCGATGTTGGCCGGTGTTCCGGTCGCGACGACGCCGCGATAGTCCAGCCCGCTTCCACGTGAGAGTTCGTTCGCGTACCGCGCCCCGTTGAGAGCTGCGCCCGCACCCTGCGACTGCCCGACGATGGCCCACCGATTCGCCAGCGGAAGGCCCAGCTGATGGACGGCGTTCACCGAGTCGACGATGGAGTGCGCCTCCGACCGACCGTTGAGATAGCTCATCAGGCCGGGTGTGCCGAGCCCGACGTAGTCGGTGCCCACCACCGCGTAGCCCTGCCGCAACCAGTGTGAGAGATAGTCGGAGTCGCGCTGCGAGCGCGGCTGCGCCGACGGCGTGCAGTCGTCGCCCAGCCCGACGGTCCCGTGCGCCCAGGCGATCACCGGCCAGCCGCCCGCCGGCGCAGTTCCCTTGGGCAAGAACACAACTGCGGTGCTCGTCGCCATCTGACCGTGCTGATTCGGCGTCGAATACTGCATGCGGTAGGAGCGGCCCGCGGCCGGCACCGACAGTCGTGCGTCGAGCGGCACGTGGTTGATGAGCGTCCCGGCCTTCGCGGGTACGGGGCCGTCGTAGTTGCGGACGTCCATCCCCGACCACGACGGCGCGCCGGTCGGCGGCAGCTTCTCGGCGTTTGCGACAGCAGTCGTCAGTGCGACGGCCACGGCGGCACCGAGTGTCACCACGCCGATCGCGCCGAGCCGGAAGATGTTTCGGGAACGGAAAGGACTCACGGAAGGTGAGCTTAGCCCTGCGGCCGGACGGTCAGAGATCGTTGTGGTGATCGGACGGTGGGCGACTGCCGGGGTCTTGACTCGCGTCGGCGGAGTTCGCTACTGTGCGAGCTAGATCACCCAAGCAAATTTTTGGTTAAGTGGTCGACCATCACTCTACGGCGAGGGCTGACGGATGTTCGGCGTCGTCGGTTGGGGCTTGATCCCACCCTCGCGAATCTCGCTACTCGATAACTGGGAGACGTCACCGATATGAAGGCACGCGCGGCAATCTTGTGGGAACGCAACACCGAATGGAGCGTCGAAGACATCGACCTCGACGATCCGAAAGATCACGAGGTCCTGGTGAAGGTGGTGGCGAGCGGGTTATGCCATTCCGACGACCACGCCGTCACCGGTGACCTGCCGATCAGCATTCCCATCATCGGCGGTCACGAGGGCGCAGGTGTCGTCGAGGCCGTCGGGCCCGGTGTCGTCGGCGTAGCGCCGGGCGATCACGTCGTGATGTCGTTCATTCCGTCCTGCGGCAAATGTCGATGGTGTGCCACCGGGCATTCGAATCTGTGCGACCTCGGTGCGCACATGCTGGGCGGCACACAGCTCGACGGCACCGCCCGGGCGCACGCCCGCGGAACCGACGTGGGTTCCCTCGCGATGTTGGGCACCTTCGCGAATTACACTGTGGTGCCGGAGAATTCGGTGATCAAGATCGACTCCGACATCCCATTGGACCGCGCATGTCTGGTGGGTTGTGGCGTTACGACGGGATGGGGCTCGGCGGTCAACACCGGAGAGATCGAGCCGGGCGACACCGTCGTCGTCGTAGGAATCGGCGGAATCGGCGGCAGTGCGGTGCAAGGTGCGCGCATGGCGGGCGCACGAAACATCGTCGCGGTCGATCTCGAACCCAGCAAGGAAGAACTCGCAAAGCGAATCGGCGCTACCCACTTCGTCGGCAGCGTCGACGAGGTGAACACGCTTGTCGGCGAACTCACGCTCGGGGTCATGGCCGACGTCGCGATTCTGACCGTCGGAGTCGTCGACGGCGACATGCTGCAGCCGATGGTCGGTCTGGCGCGCAAGGCGGGAAAGGTAGTCGTGACCGGTGTCGCTCCGGCGACTCAGATCGATGCCAAAGTGAGTCTTTTCGAAGTGACCATGTGGCAGAAGCAGATTCGTGGCTCGCTCTTCGGTGAAGCCAATCCGCGTTCGGACATTCCGCGGCTGCTTGCGCTCTACAAGTCCGGCCAACTCCTACTCGACGAGATGGTCACGCGTGAGTATCCCCTCGACCAGATCAACGACGGATACGCAGACATGAAATCCGGCCGCAACCTTCGCGGCGTGATCATCCACGAACACTGACCGGCACCACATCGAGGAAGACACCCCAAATGACATCAGCGATCCAGACGGCACCAGCCGAACACGCGACAACTCTGCCCGACGCCATGCACATCGACGGGGCGGCCGTCGTCGGAACGAGCGGACATAGCTTCACCCACATCAATCCGGCCAACGGCCAGGCGCAAGTCGAATTTCAGCTGGCGGGGCCGGCCGAGGTGACTGCCGCCGTCGAGTCGAGTGCGCGGGCCCAACAGCAATGGCGACTCGAGAGCCCGACTCACCGTCGGGAGAAGCTGCAAGCGCTGGCCCGGGCGCTGCGCGAGAACATCGAATGCTTCGCCGAACTCGCAGCACTCGAGATCGGCACGCCGCTCAACATCACTCGGTGGGCGGCCGATGCGTCAGTCGGCTGGCTGGACTACTACGCCGGATGGACCGACAAAGTCACCGGGGACACCATCCCCGTGCCGCGCGAGGAAGGAATCAACTTCACACTGCGCGAACCGGTGGGCGTGGTGGCCAAGATTCTGACCTGGAACCTGCCGATCGCCAGCATCGCGATGGCGGTGGCTCCCGCGTTGGCCGCGGGTTGTTCAGTGATTCTCAAACCGGCGGAGCAGGCGGGCTTCCAAGCGGTTCGATTCGCCCAATTGTGTGATGAAGTCGGCCTGCCCGCAGGCCTGGTGAATACGATCCTGGGCGATCACATCGCCGGCGACGCCCTCGTCCGCCATCCCGGTGTCGCCAAGGTCAGCTTCACCGGCGGTGGTGTCACGGCACGCAAACTCCAGCAAGCCGCATCGGAGAATCTCACCCCGCTGGTGCTGGAGTTGGGCGGCAAGTCGGCGAACATCATCTTCGCCGACGCCGACCTGGAGGCGGCCACGTCGTGGTCGACGATCGTTACCACGCTCAGCGGTCAGGGATGTTCGCTACCAAGTCGGATTCTTGCTGAACGATCGGTCTACGACGACGTGGTCGCCCGGGTCGCCGCTGCGCTGGAGCAGGTGACGGTCGGCGATCCGTACGCCGCCGACACCATGATGGGTCCGGTCTTCACCCAGGGCGCATTCGACCGAATCCTCGGCGTGATCGACGAGAGCGTCGGTACCGGAGGTGCTACCTGTGTGACCGGAGGTGCCGCACTCGACCGACCCGGATTCTTCATTGCGCCGACGTTGCTGCGCGACGTCGACCCCGCATCTGCGGTAGCGCAGGAGGAGATCTTCGGTCCCGTCGTCTGTGTCATCCCCTTCGACGATGACGACGACGCCGTACGAATCGCGAACAGCACGCCATACGGTCTCGCCGCCTACGTTCATACGGCAGACCTGAGCCGGGCGATGCGGTTGTGCCGAGACCTCCAGGCGGGCGGCATCGGAGTCAACGGGAAACTGGTCGGTCTGGACCCGACCGTGCCGTTCGGTGGCATCGGCGCCAGCGGCTATGGGCGCGAAGGCGGCCGAGAAGGTCTCGACGAGTTTCTGACCGTCAAGAACGTCGCGATCAAGTTCTAGGGCGTGCGCGACGGCGAGGACACCTGCGACTGCCCGCCGAGTGTCCTCGTTCGTTCTCGACTCGGATGACCGAGGCCGAGTCCGGTAAGCGCGAGTGGATTATTCTCAAATAGCTTTGGCGACAATGGTTTTCGTGTCTGTCTGGTCCGTCGCTAACGTCAACTCAAGCAAAAATTTGGTTCAACGCGACACGGATGCCCGTGTCGCCGCTGGAAGGATCTCTGATGCCAGAAGCAGTAATCGTCGCCGCAACGCGATCTCCGATCGGGCGTGCGGTCAAGGGGTCGCTGACCGACGTCCGTCCCGACGACCTTGCCGCGGCGGTGATTCGGGCGGCTCTGGACAAGGTGCCCGAACTCGATCCCTCGACTGTCGACGACCTCCACCTGGGTTGTGCGGAGCCCCACGACGAGCACGGCCGCAACATGGCTCGACGAGTCTCGATTCTGCTCGGGCTCGACGATGTGCCCGCCACCACGGTCATCCGGGCGTGTGCGTCGTCGGTGCAGACCGCGCGGATGGCGTTCCACGCGATCAAGGCGGGTGAGGGAGATGTCTTCATCTCCGCCGGGGTGGAATGCGTGTCGCGGTATCACGGCGGCTGGCTGGGAGTCGCCGATCCCGCTGCGGACAATGCGCTGTTCGACTCGGCGAAGGAACGGACCCGACAACTCGCGCAGAGCAACGGGGAGTGGACGAATCCGCGAACCGTCGGAGACTTGCCGGACGCGTATGTCGCGATGGGACAGACGGCGGAGAACGTCGCAAACCTGTCGAAGGTGAGTCGCGAGGATCAAGACGCGTTCGCGGTGCGCAGCCAGAACCTCGCCGAGGCGGCGCTCGCACGGGGGTTCTTCGACTCCGAGATCACGCCGATCACCACGACCGGCGGTACGGTCATCACCGCCGATGACAGCCCGCGGGCGGGCGTGACCCACGACGCCGTGGCCGGCCTGAAGCCGGCGTTTCGTGTCGGCGGCACGGTCACCGCGGGCAACAGCTGCCCACTCAGCGACGGCGCGGCCGCCACCGTCATCATGAGCGACACGCGAGCGCGTGAACTCGGCATAACGCCGCTGGCGCGCATCGTCGCGACGGGAGTGTCGGGTCTCTCCCCGGAGATCATGGGATTGGGGCCGGTCGAGGCCACCCGCCGGGCGCTGTCCCGAGCGAGGCTCACTGTCGACGACATCGACCTGTACGAGATCAACGAGGCGTTCGCCGCGCAGGTCATCGCGTCGTACCGGGAGATCGGCCTCGATCCGGAGCGGCTCAACGTGCACGGCGGAGCCATCGCGCTGGGGCATCCGTTCGGGTCGACGGGCGCCCGCATCATGGGAACGCTCATCAACGGGCTCGCCACCACCGACAAGCAATTCGGGTTGGAAACCATGTGTGTCGGTGGCGGACAGGGCATGGCGCTGATCATCGAGCGCCTGTCTTAAGGGACATCCGTGATGAGCTGGTATGACGCCAAACCGTGGGAAGCGCACTACGACGCCCTGATGCGTGACTTCCGCGCCGAAACGACGACGATCACCGCGCTGTTCGACGCGGCTGTGCAGACCAATCCGCACGGTGTCGCGATTCGATACTTCGAGGACGAACTGACCTACCGCGACGTCGACACCCTGACCGACGGGATTGCGCAGTATCTGGTTGATTCGGGGTTCGCGGTGGGCGACCGCCTGGCGATCTTCTTGCAGAGCATTCCCCAGTTCGTCCTCTCGGCCGTCGCGGCGTGGAAATCAGGCGGCATCGTGGTGCCGCTCAACCCGATGTACAGCACGCGTGAGCTCGCCGACGCCCTGGCCGCTACCGGCGCCCGCGCGCTGGTGTTCGCCGAACGACAATGGGCGCACTCGGTCGAACAGGCGCTGCGCCGAGTGCAGGTGCCGATCGTGCTCTCTACCAGCGAACTGGATTTTCACGACCAGCGCCGTCGTGTTCCGCCCACGCTGGCCGCGATCGAACGGTGCCCGATCCGGGGCGTAGCGGACCTGCTGGATGTCGCGCGTCGCCGGTCGGGCGGTCGGCGCTCCAGCGTCCCGACCGATCCCGCTGACGTCGCGCTGATCAGCTTTACCTCGGGGACCAGCGGGGCGCCCAAAGGTGCGCTCAATACGCACGCCAACCTGGCCTTTAGCGCGCGACGACTGATCGGATCGGTCGACGTGCCGCGACATCCGGTGATCTTCGCGCTGGCGCCGTTGTTCCACATCACCGGTATGGTCGCCGAACTGGCCGCGACCCTGGCCAGTGCCGGCACACTGATTCTGACCTGCAGGTTTGAGGCGTCGACGGCCATCGACATGATCCGTAGACATCGGCCGCATTACATGGTGGGCCCACCTACCGCTTACATCGCGCTCTTGTCCGTTCCGGGTGTGACCCGTGACGACTTCGGTTCATTCGAAGCCTTGTTCAGCGGCGGAGCGCCGCTGCCGGCGGCGCTGTTGACCGAATTATCCGAGCGATGTGGCACCTATCTGCGCAACGGCTACGGATTGACCGAGACCACGGCCGGATGTGTGACTGTCCCCTCGGGGGTATCAGCGCCAGTCGACCCGGAGACGGGGGTTGTCGCGGTCGGGCTGCCGGTCCCCGGGGCCGATGTACGGATCGTCGACGATCACATGCGCGAACTCCCGCCGGGTACATTCGGCGAGATCGTCGTCGCCGGGCCGATGGTGGTGCCGGGCCATTGGGACAATGCCGACGCCGACGCGGCGTCGTTTCACTCCGGGCGATTCCGAACGGGGGACATCGGCTTCATGGATGGGCAGGGCTGGGTCTACGTCGTCGACCGCAAGAAGGACATCATCATCGCATCGGGATTCAAGGTCATGCCCACCGAAGTCGAAGAAGTCCTGTACGCGCATCCCGCGGTCCGCGAGGCCGCCGTCGTCGGGGTGCCGGACGCCTATCGTGGGGAGACCGTCGAGGCCTTTGTGAGCCTGCGAGTCGACGTCGAGGTCCCCGAACTCGACGCGCACTGTCGGAGCAATCTCGCCGCCTACAAGACGCCCCGTCGAATCCATCTCATGGCGGAGTTGCCGAAAACGACCAGCGGAAAGATTCTCCGTCGCGAATTGCGCTCTCGCAGACGGGACGAACTCATCAACCCGACGTGACAGTACCCGCAACGGGAGAGTTGGGCAGCGGCGAGGCGCTGCGGCCCCAATCAAATATTTGGTAGGCTGACGCACGTCGAGGATCGGAGATCATCATGCCACCCCAGCAACGCGAACGCGCCACGAAGGCGTCCGCCAGGTCCACCGCGTCAGGCGACAAGGGATCGACCCGCAGGCAGGAACTCCTCGCGATAGCGGCGGAGACGTTCGCCGACCTCGGATACTCACGCACCCGGATCCGTGACATCGCTGAGCGGGCGAATATTCACAACGGCAGTCTCTATCATCACTTCCCCGGAAGGGAGGCGATGCTCGATGAGCTCCTGACACCCTATTTCGACGGACTCGTTCCCATGAACGAGCGCATCATCAATGCCGATCTGAGTGCTCGCGACAAGCTCTATCAACTCGTTCGCGAGACCGTCCTGAACGCCGCGCAGTACCGTGCCGAAGTCGCCATCCTGCAGAAGGACTGGGATTATCTGGTGTCGGTGTTCCCCTATGTCTCCCGGGGGATTCAACGCACCGAACGACTGTGGCTCGGCCTCTTCGAAGAAGGCGTGGAGAGTGGAGAATTCCGCGCCGACGTCAATCTGAAAGTCGTGTACCGCACGTATCGCGGAGCGATGTGGGGAGTCAGCCAGTGGTACCGGCCGACCGGGCGGGTGAAGATCGACGAGATCGCCGACGTCCAGGCGACGGTGCTGCTAGCCGGTCTGGTCGCTTCGCCGTAGCTCCTTCGCTGTTGGAGAACGACGGCGAGACGAGTTGCCAACTGTCCCTATGTTTTTGGTGCGCTGAAATCGTCGGCTTACGTGGTTTCGACACGGGCCTGCGCTAACGCTCCAGCCCGGCTCAACCAGCGGAGTGGATGGCGGGTGCCCTCGTTGACGTAACGGTCAACATCGTCGTCGGCGGACCGAAATAGGCTGAAGCGCAACATGATTACGGGTCACGTGCAGAGCATAACCAAGCAAAAATTTGCTTTTTGCGGACCACTGGGTGATACTTGACACACTGCGGGAGCATCATCGTCGGAGCGCCGCCAGCTCGGCACCCGCGGGTGGCGAATCGAAATATCACCACACGCAACGTGTTTGCGTGGCATGCCGGTCACATGAAGGCGAAGTATCTATGTCACAAGAAACAGCTAAGTCGCTCTCGTCGACGTCGGTCGACGCAGTCGTCGTCGGCGCCGGATTCGGTGGTCTGCGGATGGCGTACGAACTCATTCAACGAGGGTTGACGGTCAAGGTCATCGAGGCTGCGGCCGACGTCGGCGGCACCTGGTATTGGAATAGTTATCCCGGGGCGCGCACTGATAGTGAGAGTTGGACCTACGCTTACTCGTTCTCCGAGGAGCTGCAGAACACCTGGGACTGGACCGAGAAGTTTCCCACTCAGCGGGAGGTGTATCGGTATCTCGGCCATGTCGCCGACCTCTTCGACGTCCGTCGCCACATCGACTTCAATACCCGTATCGTCGCGGCGCGGTTCGATGAGGCTCAGGTGTCGTGGACTCTGACCACCGACACCGGACGGCGAATCGAATGCACCTATCTCGTACTCGCGGTGGGATTGCTGTCGCAGCCGTTCACGCCAGAGTTTGACGGGATCGAGGATTTCGCCGGGCAGTGGCACGTCACCGGTCGGTGGCCCCGCGACCACGAGGTCGACTTCGCGGGCAAGCGGGTCGCTGTCATCGGTACCGGTGCCTCCGGAATTCAGGCCATCCCTCTCATCGCGCAGGCCGCAGAGAAGCTGACCGTCTTCCAACGCACCCCGAATTATGTGTTGCCCGCGCGAAACCACTCGTTGGCAGATCTGGAGCGCCAAGGAATTCGGGCCCACTACGACGACATCTGGCAGACCGCGCGGACCCACCCGCTCGGTTATGCCTTCGATCGACCACGGGTATCGGGAAACGACGTGACCGACAGCGAATTCGACGACATCCTGGAGCGGGGTTGGGAGGTCGGCGGATTCAGATTCCTCTACGAAACATTCAACGACACGACAATCGACGAGAACGTCAATGCGCGAGTCTCTGAATTCGTCCGACACAAGATTCGAACCATCGTCACCGATCCCGACACCGCCGAGCTGCTCTGCCCCACCGCCTATCCCATCGGGTCCAAACGCCCTCCCCTCGGACACTTCTACTACGAGACCTTCAATCGCCCGAATGTCGAACTCGTCGATGTCAGCTCCGAACCGATCTCCGCGATCACCCGGGACGGAGTTCGGGTCGGAAGCAGTGAATACCCCGCCGACGTCATCGTCTTCGCAACCGGCTTCGACGCCGCGACGGGCGCCTTCGATCAGATCGACATCCGCGGGCGCGGCGGGCGGACGCTGCGTGAACACTGGTCGGACGGTCCACGAACGCACCTGGGCATCACCATCGACGGATTCCCCAACATGTTCATGATCAGCGGTCCGCAGAGTCCGTTCGGGAATATCCCGGTCGTCATCGAGACCACCGTCGGCTGGATCGCGGACACCGTCGACTACGCGAGGCAATCGGGGATCGCGGCACTGGAACCCACGCAAGCATCGGTGAACGATTGGTGGCAAGTGCTCCAGGATTACGTAAACCGATCACTCATGACGCGGGGGCGTCACTCGTGGTTCTTGGGCGCGAATATCCCGGGAAAGCCGCAGGGTGTCTTATTCTTCTTCGGCGGCGTCGGAAATTACCGGAAACGATGCCGCGCGGTAGCGGAGAATGATTACGCCGAATACCTCACACAATTGTCCGATAGTCCAGAGTCATGGGAACTGGCGCGAAAATAGCGGTCTGCCGCCAACCACGAGAGTGCTCGACCACGGCATGCAGGTATCCAGGAAAGAATTGATATGGACTTCACTCTGACAGACAACCAAGAAGATATCCGGTCCGCCGTGCGCCAATTGGCGGGGAACTTTCCGGACGACTACTGGTCGGCACGCGACACGAACAAGGAGTTTCCCACCGAGTTCTACAATGCGTTCGCCGACGCAGGCTGGCTGGGGATCGCGATTCCCGAAGAGTACGGCGGTGGCGGGTTGGGAATCCTCGAAGCCGCGCTGCTGCTGGAAGAGGTTGCCGCTTCGGGAGCAGGCATGAACGGCTGCAGCACCATGCATCTGACGATCTTCGGACTGAACACGATCGTCAAGCACGGCAGCGAGGAACTGCGCAAGGAGGTCCTGCCCCGGGCCGTCGACGGATCGTTGCACGTGTGCTTCGGCGTGACCGAGCCCGACGCCGGGACCGATACGACCCGAGTATCGACATTCGCTCGCCGCGACGGCGACGATTTCGTGATCACCGGGCGCAAGGTGTGGATCACCAAAGCGGGGCAATCGCAGAAGATGGTCCTGATCGCCCGCACCACACCGCGAGACGAGGTCGCCAAGCGAACCGAGGGAATGTCGCTGTTTCTGATCGACATCGAGTCGACACACGTCCATCTGCGCCCGATCCCCAAGCTCGGTCGCAACGCGGTCCAATCCTACGAAGTGCTGATCGACGAACTGCGAGTGCCGAGTTCAGCATTGGTCGGGCAGGAGGGCAGCGGATTCCGGTATCTGCTCGACGGCTTGAATCCCGAGCGGATCCTGCTCGCACACGAGGCGCTCGGCATCGGGCGCGCAGCCCTGCGCCGGGCCGTGCGATACGGCAAGGACCGCGTTGTGTTCGGCCGGCCCATCGCTCAAAACCAGGGCATCGCCTTCCCCCTCGCCGAAGCCGCCACTCGACTCGATGCCGCCGAGTTGATGGCTCGTAACGCCGCGTGGCGATACGACAACGGACTGTCGTGCGGCAAAGAGGCGAATATGGCCAAATGGCTGTGTGCCGAGGCAGGATTCTTCGCCGCCGATCGCGCGATACAAACACATGGCGGGATGGGATATGCCCAGGAATATCATGTCGAGCGATATTTCCGAGAATCTCGCCTGCTTCGATTGGCGCCGATCAGCCAAGAAATGATACTCAACTATGTTTCCGAACACGTTCTGGGGTTGCCGCGCTCTTACTGATTAATTTGTTCGACCCACCCGTCGTTTGAATAATAGAGAGAGGAACGCATTGAAGACAAGTAACATCCCGGTCAGGACGAGACAGAATGGAGCGGCCTTCACCGCGATGGTCGCAGCCGCACTTCTGGTGCTGTCGGCGATACTCGGTGTGGGCGCCGCAGGTGCGTCTCGCGCAGGCGGTTGCGTGCCGAGCACGACCCGGGTGGCACTGGCTCCGGGGACCCCGGCCGACTACCAGGTGTACGGAGAACTGTGCTCACCGGCGGGTGGCGGCATGGACAGGCCGGTCCAACTGCTGCTGGCCGGCGGAACCTACAACCACGCCTACTGGGATCTGCCGTACCGGCCGGACACCTACTCCTATGTGCGGACCATGAACGAACATGGTTATCGGACGTTTAACATCGACCGGATCGGCACCGGCCGGAGTTCTCATCCGCCCGGCGTACGCGTCGACGTCACCGTCAACGCCTACGTCGTTCACCAACTCGTGCGGGCACTGCGTACCGGCGCTATCGCCGGTCTCACCGGAGCGGCACACAGAGTCGTTCTCGTCGGACATTCGCTCGGCACCATTACCGCGATGCTCGAAACCGCGACCTATCACGACACCGACGGCCTCATCGCCACAGGTATTCAGCACAAGCTCAATCCGAGCGGGCTACCCGAATTCCGTTCGGTGGTGTATCCGGCGAAGCTCGATCCGCGCTTCGCCAACCGCGACGAGGCGTATTTCACCTCGATCCCCGGAACTCGCGGAAGCGCACTGTTCTACAACGCTCCAGACACTGATCCAGGCGTGCCGGTGGCTGACGCGAAATATGCTGAAGACACCACCACCGCCGGTGAACTCGCACAGTTCCCGCTCATCCTGTTCAACGGAACATCAAACCGCATTTCCGGTCCGGTTCTCGACGTGTCCGGGCAATTCGACAATATCTTCTGCGGTCCGCTCGGATCGGATTGCCGGAACAGTCAGTCGTTGCTTCGGCAAGAGAAGTCCGCCTACCCGAACGCAGTTCTGGAGACCTATGTGCTGAAAGACTCGGGCCACTGCCTGAACATGCAGCGCAATACCCAGGACTGGTATCGGGTGGCGATCTCCTGGCTCAAGCGCATATTTCCGTGATCATGCGTGCGCCTGGCCGCGCCGATATCCGGCCAGGCGCACGCCCCCCAACTCCCTACCGTCAGAACAGGGGCTTCCATGTCGCCAGCAGACCCACCGACCGCGTCGCGGGGTGTTCTTCTCGACGTCAGCAACGTGATCGCGGAAACCGCGGACGCCTGCTCGGTGGAATTCGATGTCCCCGCGGCCGATCGTCACAGGTTCTCCTATGCGCCGGGCCAGTTCCTGACGCTGCGCGTCCCCAGTGACCAGACCGGATCGGTCGCCCGCTGCTACTCACTGGCCAGCTCGCCGATCACCGACAGTCAACCGAAGATCACGGTCAAACGCACGAACGGCGGGTACGCGTCGAACTGGATCTGCGATCACGTCCGCATCGGGGATCGGATCGAGGCGCTGGTACCCGCCGGTGCCTTCACGCCGACCGACCTCGACGAGGATGTGCTGCTCATCGCGGGCGGCAGCGGCATCACACCGGTGATGTCCATCCTCAAATCGGTGCTCGCCCGCGGCACCGCCCACGTCACGTTGCTCTATGCCAACAGAGACGGCGAGTCGATCATCTTCCAGCGCGAGCTCCGCGAACTCCAAGCCGAACACAGCGCGCGGCTGACTGCGGTTCACTGGCTCGAGTCGGTCCAAGGCCGCCCGAGCGCCACTCAGCTCACCGGCCTGCTCGCGCCGTACGTCGACCGTAGGTCATTCGTCTGCGGCCCGGCGCCCTTTATGGCCGCCGTTCGTGCAGCGCTGACAGCTTTGTCGGTGCCCCGCAACCGAATACACGTCGAAGCCTTCAACTCCCTCACGGGTGATCCGTTCACGTCGGCCGCGACAGTCGACGACGAGGGCGACGAATCCGGAGCTCAGGTGACCGTCCACCTCGACGGTCAGACTCATCAGCTGCGCTGGCCGCAGCATCGCAGTCTCGTCGACATCATGCTCGCCAACGGCATCGACGTCCCCTATTCGTGTAACGAAGGCGAATGCGGATCATGCTTCTGCAGGGTCCGCGCCGGGTCGGTGACGATGGACACCAGTGCGGCACTCGACGCCGAGGAACTCGCCGACGGCTACATTCTCGGTTGCCAGGCACACCCTGACTCGGACTCGCTGACGATCGAGTTTTGAGTTTCACACGCCGTGCCGGGTCCGCCGTGGCGCGACGTACGCAGCGTAACTCGTTGGACCACAACACTATCGAAATCAGTACCGCCTCCCGCCCGCCATTGCCAACCGAAAATTTGCTTGGTATGTTGCGAAGGTCGATCCGGCGCTCGCCGACGGCGGCCATCCGGGCGGGACCCGGAGATGAAAGAAGCACATCATGCGCGAATTCGCCACCATCGACGAGCTTGCCTCGTATGAGGGTCACCTCGGCTACAGCGAATGGCACACCATCGACCAGGAACGCGTCGATGGGTTCGGCCGGATCACCGCCGACGAACAGTGGATCCACGTCGATCCGGTCCGCGCGGCCGACGGCCCATTCGGAACCACCATCGCCCACGGGTATCTGACCCTGTCGATGATCCCCGCGATGACCCGGGAGATCTATTCACTCAATGGGGTGCGGATGGGAGTCAACTACGGACTCAACAAGGTCCGCTTCGTCGCCCCGGTCGTCGTCGGTTCCCGAATCCGGGCGGGCGCCGAAGTCCAGGAGGTGACCGAGGTGAGCGAGAACTGCACGCAGATCACCTTGCTGGTACGCATCGAATGCGACGGCGTCGCCAAGCCTGCCTGCATCGCCTAAACCGTCGGCCGGTTCTATCGCTGAGCCCGGCGACGCCGCGCCGCATCCAACTCACGCAACCGCACAAGAAATGAGAAACACATGCAGGGATTCACCAATCGAGTCGCCGTGGTCACCGGAAGCGCCCGCGGGATCGGCGCGGCGACCGCTGAACGACTCGCCGCGCAGGGAGCCCATGTCGCGATCATCGATCTCGCCGAGGATGCCGCCCGCGCCGAGGCGCAGAAGATCTCCGACGCGGGCGGAACGGCTCGGGGGTACGCGTGCGACGTCACCCTCACCTCCGATGTCGAAGACACGATCGCCGAGATCGCGGCCGACTTCGGCGGCCTCGACATCGTCGTCAACAACGCCGGCATCAACCGCGACAACCTCGTTCACAAGATGACCGACGAGGACTGGGACGTCGCCCTGAACGTCAACCTCAAGAGCGCGTTCTTGATGAGCCGCGCCGCACAACGTCACATGGTGCCCGCGAAGTACGGCCGCATCGTGAATCTGAGTAGCACCGCTGCCCGCGGGAATCGCGGCCAGGTCAACTATTCCGCGGCGAAGGCAGGCGTCCAGGGTCTCACCGCGACGCTGGCGATGGAACTCGGCCCGTACGGAATCAACGTGAACGCGGTCGCACCGGGGTGGGTGTCCACGCCGATGACAGCCGCGTCGGCGCGCCGCGTCGGAGCCGAGCCCGAACAGCTCGAACAGAAGGTCGCCGGTGAGACTCCATTGCGCCGCGTCGCCCAGCCCGACGACATCGCCGCCGTGGTCACCTTCCTCGCGAGTGACGACGCCCGACATGTCACCGGCCAAACGATCTACGTCAACGGCGGCCGCCGGTAGCCGCATTACCCATTCGCCAGGAGACCCATTCACCCGACGACAAGGGAGCACTCATGTCAGACACCGTCCTCCTCGAACGACGAGGCCCGCTCGGGCTCATCACACTCAACAGACCCGACCGACTCAACGCCGTCAACCCCGAACTGCTCGACGCGATGCTCGGCGTGCTGGAAGCGGTGGCCGACGACGAAGCCGTTCGGGTGGTCGTCGTCACCGGTGCGGGCAAGGCCTTCTGCGCGGGCGGCGACCTGGCCGGAATCGCCAACCGCGCTGCTTGCGACACCGGCGCGAACTCGCGGATCAGTGTGTTGCGCAAGAGGATGCGCACCACCCAACTCCTGCACGAGATGCCGAAGCCGACGATCGCGATGATCAACGGAGCCTGTGCGGGAGCGGGGCTCGCCTGGGCATGCGCGGCGGATCTGCGCTACTGCGCGGACTCCGCAAAGTTCAACACGGCCTTCCTGACCGCCGGGTTGTCCGGCGACTTCGGTGGCTCATGGACGCTGCCGCGCATCGTCGGGCCGGCCCGAGCGCGGGAACTCTACCTGTTGCCCGGGCGGTTCGACGCCGCCGAGGCGCTCCGGATCGGCTTGGTCAACGGGACCGTCCCCGCCGCCGAACTGGAAGCGACCGTCCTGTCCGTCGCCGAGCGGCTCGCGGCCTCGGCGCCCCGCGCGCTGCGCGGAATCAAGGCCAACCTCAACGACTCGCTGCACCTGAGTCTGTCCGACCAACTCGATCGGGAAGCGCAGCGCCACGTCCATTGTCAGGCGGGCAATGACACCGCGGAGGCCGCAGCAGCCTTCATCGAGAAACGCGTCCCGGTCTTCACCGATCGTTGATGCGTCCCGTTTCGCGGGCAATCGCCGTCGACAATCACCAACCAAAATCTTGCTTGGGTGAGGATTGTGTGACAGGCTTCACAACAAGACGATTCCGGCTCGGTGCGCTCGCAGGGCCGCCGACGCGCATCGACAACTCACTCAGAAGAACACGAAAGGTCATGTGGCACAATGCAGATCGGCGACCTGCTGCGAAAGAGCAGCGAACAATATCGAGACCTCGACGCGGTTGTGTACGAGGGCAGGCGACTGACGTTCAAAGAACTTTACGAACGTTCATGCCGACTGGCCGCCGCGCTCGTCGACATGGGACTCAAACCGGGGGATCGAGTCGCCACGCTCGGGGACAATCAGTTCGAATCCGTCGAGGAGATATGCGCGCTGGCGCTGGCGGGGTTGGTCAGATCGCCGATGTACACCCAGAACACCGCCGACACCCACGTGTACATGCTCAACCTGACCGGCGCGAAAGCGCTCATCATCCAGGACACCCATCTCGCCGAGGTATCGGGACGGCTCGACGAGGCCGAGTCGGTCGAGCACGTCATCGTGCACGGTCAGGCCACCGGTGACGCGCTCAGTTACGACGCGGTCTTGGCCGAGTCCTCCGGTATCGATCCCGAGGTCGTCGTCGACGTGGACGACACTCACATCCTGCGATTCTCCGCCGGTACCACCGGCCGGCCCAAAGCCATCGCCCACTCCTGGCGGGGATGGGCGGCCGCGGGCAACGAGGTGGCCTTCTTCTTGCCGCGGATCGAGGCAGGCGACGCGCAGCTGGTGGCTGGCCCGCTGTCGCATATGTCATGCCTGCTCGTCTGGCCGATGATCGCCCATGGCGCATGCCAGGTGGTGATGCCGAAATTCGACGTCGGCAACGCTCTCGACCTCATCGAGCGGGAGAAATGCGGATACGCGATCGTGGTCCCCACCATGATCCAGATGATGGTCACCGATCCGTCGGCCGGCACGCGTGACCTGTCGAGTCTCAAGGGTGTCCTCTACGGTGCGTCGCCGATCGCCGAGCGCACTCTCGTCGAGGCCCAGAAGCTGTGGGGCAACGTGATGTACCAGCTCTATGGTCAGTCCGAATGCGTTCCGGCTGCTGCGCTGCCGCCCCGCTATCACGTCGTGGATGGAACCCCGCGCGAGCGCCACTGGCTGCGTTCGGCGGGCCGGCCTGCCGCAAACTCCTTCGTCAAGATCCTTGACGACGATGGAAACCGCTGTCCGACAGGCGAACTCGGAGAGATTGTGATCGCGGCACCGGGCGTGATGCAGGGCATCTGGGGAGATCCCGCGGCGACCGCAGAACGAATGATCGACGGACGCTGGGTCCGCACCCGCGACATCGGCTACATCGACGACGACGGCTTCCTCTACATCGCCGACCGCAAGGAGGATCTGATCATCTCCGGCGGGTTCAACGTCTGGCCGGCCGAGGTAGAAAACGCGCTCTACAGCCACCCCGCTGTGCTGGAGGCCGCGGTCATCGGCGTCCCCGACGATCGATGGGGGGAGACGGTGCGCGCCGTCGTCGTACTCCGCGATAGAACCGAGGCAACCGAGGACGAGCTCATCGACTTCTGTCGCAGCATCGTCGGGTCGGTCAAGAAGCCGACCAGCGTCATCTTCCGATCCGAACCGCTGCCCAAGAGCAGCGTCGGGAAGCTGCTTCGACGTGCCGTCCGCCAGGAGTATTGGCGCGACGCCGACCGACAGATCTCCGGAGCGTAGGGGCCGACGATGGACTTCGAATTGTCGCCGACCGCACGGGACTATCTGGCACGCCTCAACGACTTCATGGACGAATACGTCTATCCCGCCGAGGACGACTATGCGTCGTGGCGCATGGAACAGGGCCACAACGATCACCGACTGCCGCCGATCGTCGAGTCGCTGAAGAAGCAGGCACGCGCGCAGGGCTTGTGGAATCTGTTCCTCCCCGACGTATCGGGCTTGTCGGTGCTGGACTACGCACCCCTCGCCGAGGTCACCGGCCGCTCGCCGGATATCGCCCCGGAAGCTCTCAATTGCGCGGCCCCCGACACCGGGAACATGGAGATCCTGCATCTGTTCGGCACCGGCGAGCAAAAACACCGGTGGCTGCGGCCGTTGCTCGACGGCGACATCCGGTCGGCATTCGCCATGACCGAACCCGACGTCGCCTCGTCGGATGCGAACAACATCGCGACGACGATCCGCCGCGACGGCGACGACTATGTGATCGACGGGCACAAATGGTGGACCTCGGGGATAGCCGACCCCAACTGCGCGGTGCTGCTGGTCCTGGGAAAGAGCAATCCCGACGGACCCCGACACCGCCAGCACTCGTTGATCCTCGTCCCCGCAGACACTCCGGGGATCCGCGTGGTCCGTGACCTCCCGATCTTCGGCTACCACGACCAGCACGGCCACGGCGAAGTCTATTTCGACGAGGTCCGGGTGCCCGCCGCCAACCTGCTCGGCGGCGAAGGCGACGGATTCGCCCTGGCCCAGGGGCGCCTTGGTCCCGGCCGCATCCACCATTGCATGCGAGTCATCGGGATGGCCGAGCGTGCGCTCGAACTCGCCTGCCGCAGAGCCCACGCCCGCATCGCCTTCGGAAAGCCGATGGCCGAGTTGGGCGCCGCGCAACATCAGATCGCCGAATGCCGACTGGCGATCGACCAGGCCAGACACCTTGTGCTGCACGCCGCCTGGAAGATCGACAAATATGGTGCCAAGCATGCGCGCGGGGACATCTCGGCGGTGAAGATCGTCGCGCCGCGCGTCGCCTGCGACGTCATCGACCGCGCCATCCAGATTCACGGCGGCAAGGGAGTCACCGACGACACCCCGCTGGCCGGTCTCTACGCCCGCGCCCGCGCAATGCGGATCTTCGACGGACCCGACGACGTACACCTGAGGTCGGTCGCGAAGAACGAACTGGCCAAATACAGCTGAGGCATTGACATGACATCTGACCTACCGTCACCGCTGGCCGGACTGCGCGTCGTCGATCTGTCCCGGGTGCTCGCCGGACCCTATGTGGGGCGAATCATGGCCGACCTGGGCGCCGACGTCGTGAAGGTCGAAGCGCCCGACGGCGATCAGTCGCGCCACTTCGGTGCGACTCGCGCGGGCCTGAGCGGCTTCTACACCCAATTCAATGTCGGCAAACGCAACGTGTGCATCGATCTGCGGACCGCGCAGGGTGTCGAGGTGCTGCTCGATCTCATCGACCGGGCCGACGTGGTGATCGAGAACTTCCGCCCCGGCGTGATGGCCCGACTAGGACTGGCTCCCGACACTCTACTGGCCCGCAGGCCGTCCCTCGTCGTGCTGTCGATCTCGGGATTCGGCCAGACGGGCGCTGACTCACCGCGCCCAGCCTATGCGTCGGTGGTACACGCCGAGGCGGGCCTGATGGCACGCCAGGCCACCTTGGACGACAGCGATCCGACCGATCTCGCGCTGGCCGTCGGCGACTACAACGCGGCCCTGCACGGCGCCATCGCGGTGCTGGCCGCGGTCCGGCTGGCCGAGGCGACGGGCACCGGTCAGCACATCGACATGAGCATGTTCGACGCCATGGTCGCCACCGACGACTACGCGCACAACTACCTCGACGGGTATTCCGCTGCGCGGGTCGGCGGCGAGATCTGGTCTGCGCCAGGCGGACCCATCATCATCGCCAGCGTGTTGTACAACACCTGGGGCAGGCTGCGCCGGACCTTCGACCTCGCCGACGGACTCGCCCCCGACACGCCGGTCGCGGAGAAGATCGCGACCCGACGGCGACTGGTGCAGGAATGGCTCCTGGCGTTCGACGACCGGGCCGACGCGTGTGCCGCACTGGATGCCGCCAACCTCGTGTGGGCCGACATCCGCTCGCCCGGCGATGCGCTGACCAGCCCCCTGGCGTATTCGCGCGCGGTGGCAGTCGACGTCGACGGACGCGACGGCGCGACGCGTCGCGTGACCAACACGCCGTACAAGTTCTCCGCCGCACGGTCGGGTCCGCGTGGGCCCGCGCCGTATCGGGGCGAACACAACCAGCAAGTCCTCGCCGAGTGGCTGGGCCTGCCCGGCGCGCGAGCAGGCGAGCTGAGTGACCGCATGGTCCTCCAGGAGGAAGATCATGCGGCCGCGCAACGTCGGGAGTACGCGCGATGAGCACCCCCGTGTCGGGAGTTGACCTGGAGTACCGCGAATTCGATGGTGTCGATCTGCGCGGAACGGATCTCCAGTCGGCGCGGATGCGTGGCACCCGGTTGCAGGACGTCGATCTGCGGGGCGCCGATCTTCGTGGCGCGGACCTGCGCGGGGCCTTGGCGATGTGGTCGTCGACCTGTATTCGCGGCGCGCGGTTGGACGGCTGCGATTTACGCGACGCCGACTTCTCCGGCGTCGACGCCCGAGAAGTCAGCCTCGAGGGTGCCAATCTCGAAGGGTCTCGGTGGGACGGTGCCGACCTGCGCGGTGCGCGACTGTCGCGGGCCCGGTTCGGATGGCAGTCGATCTGGCTCGCCGATCTGGCCGCCGGCCGCGATCGTCGACAACCGGCATCCTTCGACGACGCCCTACTGGTCGAAGCGACGCTGACCGAGGCGCATCTTCCCGGAGTGAGTATGCGCCGCGCCGATCTTCGGTCGGTCAGTGCGGCGCGGGCCGTCCTCACCGGCGCCCAACTGTGTGGGGCGAATCTACGCGACGCCGACCTGGACGGAGCCGACCTGTGCGAAGCGGACCTGCGCGACGCCGCGTTGTCGTCGGCGCGACTTCGCGGCGCGGCACTACTCGGCGCGCGGCTGTTCGGCACGGAACTGACGGGCGCCGCACTCGATGAGGCCCGACTGGGTCAGACGGCCGTCCACGCAATCGATTCGGCCGACATGTCGGTTCGCGACATCACACACCTGGCCCCCAATTTCACCGACGACACCGTCCCGCCGCCGATGGCCGGCCCGCAGCCCTGCGGCACCAGTTGCCTGCTCGTCGACGGGACTCCTGGCAGCCGTGCGACCACCAGGGTCGTCGACGGTTTGACGCGGCTCGGCCTCCACCCGTACCCGGTCGCGCCCGATGCGCTGATCAGCCCGGCGGGCCCCATGGTCGCCGTCCGCGCGGCACAGTCGCACCCGATCACGGTCGCGGTGACTCGCCGCAACCGCCGCGACCCGTCGTGGATCCCGGCCCTCCATCGCGCGGCGATCGACACACCGCTCTGGAATCCGCACCTCGTGATCGTCCTCGACTCCGACGACGACGGCCACATCGGAATCCGCGGTTGCACCGGCACCGCGCCCGCCGGCCTCGGCGACGTCGTCGACCGGCTGACCACCGCATTGCGCACCGACGCCGATCACTAGGCAAGGACCCAACATGAAATTCACCGATTACTTCGCCTATCAGGTGCGTATGCGGCCGCAGGATCCGTGTATGACCGACGATTCGCGCGAACTCACCTACCTCGACGCCGACCGGGACTCGACCGCGCTCGCCGCGGCGCTCGGCGATCTACCGCCGCAGAGCAGAGTCGCGGTAGTCGCCGACAACAGCGTCGACTTCCTGCTACTCGACCTTGCGACGACCAAAGCCAACCTCGTCCTCGTCCCGCTCAACACCCGACTCAACCCAGCCGAGTGGGCCCAGCTCATCGACCACGCGGAGGCGCGCATCGTATTCGTGGGTGAGAACTATTGTGCGGCAATGGAAACCGTGCGCACGAGGTTGGAACACGTCGGTTCGTGGGTTGCGCTCGGAGCCGTCGACCGGCCCGGCTGGACGGCCGCAGCGCGACTGACGCCGGGAGCCGCGCGGCCGGACCGTGCCGGCTGTGGCGACGATCACGACATCGATGTGCAGCTCTACACGAGCGGTACGACGGGCCAGCCGAAAGGCGTGCTGCACAGCCACGACTCGATGACGATGAGCATCTCGCAGTGGGCACAGATGGTCGAACCGTGGGACGGCCTGCGCAACGGCCGCAGCTTGGTCGTCGCGCCGCTGTTTCACGGCGCGGCGTTGATCATGTGGCGTACGACGGCCTGTTGGGGTGGCCACGTACAGACACAACCGAGATTCGACGTCGACGCCGTCCTCGACGCCGCGGTGCGCCACCCGATCTCGTGGACTTTCCTCGTACCGTCGATGATCCACGCCTGCCTCGAACGGATCCCCCGGCGCGAGCCCGCGGACTACCGATTCAACCTGATCATGTACGGCGGGTCTCCGATCGCCGAAGTCATCCTGCGCGGCGCGCTGGGCGACCTCGGACGGCATTTCCTGCAGATCTACGGCATGACCGAAAGTCTGCTGACCACCACGCTCACCCCAGCCGACCATGTCCGGGCACTCGACGGGCACCCGGAGTTGCTGCTCGCCGCCGGGCGCCCGGTCGCAGGCGTCGGGCTCGTCATCCATCCCAGCGACGGCGCCCCCGCGGCGCGGACGGTGGGTGAACTCGTCGTGACCTGCCCCAACCCGATGATCGGCTACTCCAAGAACGACGAGGCGACCGCGGCGATCCTGCACGACGGCGGTCTGCACACCGGCGATGCGGGTTTCATCGACGCCGACGGCTATCTGCACCTGTGCGGGCGGATCAAGGACATGATCGTGACCGGCGGCGAGAACGTCTACTCGACCGAGGTCGAAGACGTTCTGCACGCCCACCCCGCCGTCGCCGACGTCGCTGTGATCGGCACGCCCGACCCGAAATGGGGCGAAGTGGTCACCGCGATACTCGTCGCACGCCCCGGCGCCACCATCGACGTTGCCGACGTGGTGAGCTTCTGCCGAGACCGGATCGCCCGCTACAAGGTGCCCAAGCGCATCGAGATCGCCGATCGGCTACCGCGCAACTCGATGGGCAAATTACTCAAACATCAAGTGCGCGAGCGCTATTGCACACCGGTGGCACTCAGTTGACGGCCGGCGGTCACCGACAGCGCAGTCCCGACGCGACGATTGATCTGGCAGCCCACCTGCACCCCGGAGTCGGCGTGTGGTGGGGCCAGGGCGCAGCTGAACCCACTCCGCTGGTGCACGCGCTGCTGGATCAGGCCGATCACCTCGGCCCCATCCACGCGTTCTGCGGATTGAGCTGGGATCGGCGACTGACGACCGAACCTCTCGCCGGGATCTCGCTGCATTCATACGGCGCGCTGGGAGATCTGCGCGCGCAGAGCCGAGCGGGTCGGCTCGACGTGCTGCCCTGTCACTATTCGACCCTGCCGAGACTCTTCGCCGAGCGACGGTTGCCGACCGACGTCGGGTTCGTCCAGGTGTCCCGCCCGGACGTCGACGGCACCTGCTCGATGGGAGTCGGCGCCGACTATGCGGCCGACGCGATCGCACACACGCGCACACTGATCGGGGAGATCAACGATCAGATGCCGGACACCCCGCGGGCGCCCCGAATCCCATTGAGCAGATTCGCCGCGACGATCTCCACCGACCGGCCCCTCCGCACCGCGCCGCAGCGGGCGCCGGACGCGGTAGACATGACGATCGCGCGCAGCGTCGCCGAGCTCGTCTCTGACCGGGAGACCGTTCAGACCGGCGTCGGCCCGCTCCCGGCCGCGGTGCTGGGCGCACTCAGCGACCACCGTGATCTCGGGATTCATTCCGGAATCATCACCACCGAGGTACTGGCCCTGATCAGTCGAGGTGCCGTCACCGGGTGCTTCAAGGGGACCGACGCGGGTCTCGTGGTCGTCGGCTCCGCAGTCGGGTCCCGGGCATTCTACGACGCCATGCCCGACCTGCCCATCGCGGTGCGCCCGACGAGCTATACGCACGCATCGGCGGTGCTGGCGCAACTGGACAACCTGGTGCCGTCAACTCCGCGATCAGCGTCGACCTCTCCGGCCAGGTCAACGCCGAGGTCCGGCAGGGCACCTACATCGGTGCGGTCGGCGGCCAAGTCGACTTCGCCCACGCGGCCGCGACGACCGGCGCACGGTCGATCGTCATCCTGCGCGCGAGCTCGGCGGGATCCTCGAACATCCTGCCCGCGTTGCCGGGCAGCTTGGTGACCACACCGCGTTGCGACGTCGACGTCGTCGTCACCGAGCACGGCGTCGCGTGGCTGCGGGGATGCGGTGCGGCGCAGCGGGCCCGCCGACTCATCGCGATCGCAGCGCCCGAGCACCGCGATGCGTTGACGCGCAGCCTTCGGGCCGGTGCGGCCCAACACTGAGTACCGACCAAAAAATTGCTTGGTTTTGCGGGGATTGTGTCGTAAGCTCAGATGAGGGAAATAGTGCAGGACTTGCTCGCGCGTCTGCGGATGATGTTGCCTGCCAATGAATTTCACCTCCCATCTACCCGATGTCTCGCCACCGAACGGGCTCTCGCCCAGGTAGTTCTCAATCTCCGACCACGTATGAGGTAGTCACCATGACAGTAACCACAGGTACCCAGACCACCGTGCGGCTGGCGGTCGACATCCCGATGGGCTGGTACCAGATCGGCTGGGAGGGTGAGCTGGCCCCAGGCGGTGTGAAACCGCTGACGGTGTTCGGTGAAGACTTCGTTCTCTACCGCGACACGGCAGGCGAGTTTCACCTGATGGCTGCGTACTGCGGCCACATGGGTGCGCACCTGGGGTACGGCGGTGAAGTCAAGGACGACTGCATCGTCTGCCCATACCACGGATGGGCGTGGAACAGCGCCGGCAAGGTCGTCGACGTCCCCTACAGCAGTCGCGTCAACCGTGCGCGGCGACTGAAGACCTTGCCGATTCGAGTCGTCAGCGGCCTCATCTTCGCGTGGTACCACGTCGACGGTGCCGACCCGGTATGGGACGACCCGATGCCCGCGATTGCCGAGCACGGTTCGCCGAACTACTACCCGATCTACCCCCACGCGGTGCGCGAGGAACCGCTCCCGGGCGGCCACCCGCAATTCGTCGTCGAAAACCAGGTCGACGGGGCGCACCTGGTTCACGTCCACAAGTGGGCGGAGTACATCCAACTCGACGGTTACGGGCCGGACGGATACTCGTTCTCCAGCAGGATGCGCGGCACCCTCAACACCAAGCGCGGACCGGTTGGCCAGGCGGTGGAGATCACCGCCTGGGGAGTCGGGATTGTCATCTCCCGACACGGATTCGATTTCGGCACAGCCGATTCCGCCGACGCCGACGCCGACGCCTCGGGTGAAGTCACCACCATCTGCACGACACCCACCAGCCCGGGCAACGCCACCATGCGAATGACCGCCTGGCTGCCCCGCAGCGACGGAGACGAGGGCGACCAGCCGACGGGGACCGCGGCGGTAATGCTGCGCGGCGCGCACCGTGAGGTGTTCGAACGTGACTGGCAGATATGGGAACACATGCGCTACACCCAGCGGCCGGCCTATGCCCGTGAAGAAGGGCGAGCCTTCGCGGAGGTGCGCAATTGGACGGCGAAGTTCTACCCGGCCGCACCGGCGGCGCAATGACTCTGAGCCAGTCCGGCCGGCCGACTCACGACGCCGCGGCACCGGCCGATCCGCCAGGTCTCGATCTGCGCGCGCTCGGCGACTACCTGGCCACTCACCTCACCGACCCGCCGGGATCGTCGCCGGCTGCGGAGCAACTGGTCGGCGGCCGGTCCAACCTCACCTACGTGATCAGCGATTCGGCACGCCGGTGGGTCCTGCGCCGCCCGCCATTGGGCCACGTCCTGGCGACGGCGCACGACGTCGCCCGCGAATACCGCGTGCTCCACGCGCTGGCCGACAGCCCCCTGCCGGTCCCGCGGACATTTCTGCTCTGCACCGACGAACAGATCCTCGGCGCACCGTTCTACCTCATGGAATGGGTCGACGGAATCGCCTACCGCAGCGCCGGACAACTCGACGCCATCGGGACCGAACGCACCCAGGCGGTGGCCTTGCGGATGATCGATCACCTCGCCGACCTGCACAGTCTGCACCCCGGCGAGTTGGGCCTGGCCGACCTCGGCCGCCCCGAAGGGTTTCTGCTCCGCCAAGTACGGCGCTGGCACTCACAACTGCAGGCATCGCGGTCACGCGACCTCGACGGCGTCGACGAACTCTACGATCGATTGCGCGCACGCACCCCCGATCGCACCAGCGCGTCCCTGATCCACGGTGACTACAAACTCGACAATCTCCTATTCACCGACGACGACGAGGTGGCCGCCGTTCTCGACTGGGAGATGTCGACCCTCGGTGACCCCCTGACCGACTTGGCGCTGCTGGTATCGCGCAGCCCCGACCAGAGCGTCGGACACGGTCGGCACAATCCGTTCGATGCGACCTCGGCCCGCGGCTACCCGACATCCACCGACATCGTCGAGCGCTACGCACGACGATGCGACCGAGACCTGGACGAACTCGACTGGTACGTCGCATTGGCCCACTACAAGCGGGCGGCGATCCTGGAGGGCATCTATTACCGTCACCTCCGACAGCAGACGGTCGGGGCCGGCTTCGACACCGCGGGCGATCTCGTGGCGCCCGCCATCGCCGCCGGATTGGCGGCACTTCCCCGGCGCTGAGCCCGGCCATGCCGGCTCGCTCGAACCAGCGATGACATGAAGGACGTGCATCTTGGACGACCATGCGATGCTGACCCGCTACTCGGAAACCTTCGAGTTGCCGCCGGGCGTCGGCCTCCGCGATCTCCTCGCCGCCTTCGAGAGGGTATCCGACGCCAACCCGCCCGCGGTCGCCGCGATCGACGAAATCATTATGGCAGAACGTGTTTCGTGGACGCTGAACGCCGAGATCACCACGCCGATCGGGATGGGTCCACATCCGATCGCGCTCTACATCCACGGCGGAGGCTGGACGACGGGAACACCCCGGGGTTACCGCCGAGTCGCGGCGGAATTCGCGGCGCGCGGCTATCTGGTGGTGGCACCGAACTATCGGCGCGCCCCCAGACATCGTTTTCCGGGCGGGTTCGACGATTGCCGCACCGCGATCGACTGGGTCCTCACCCACGGGCCCGGGCTCGGCGGCGACATCGACCGCATGGTGGTCGTCGGTGATTCCGCGGGCGCCAATCTGGCCGCGGCGGCAGTCGCATGCGGTCAGTGCGCGCAAGCCGCGCGCGCGATCCTCCTCTTCTATGGGATCTTCGACTTCTATCAGGCTTTGCCCGTCATCGGGCCGATCATCGGTGGCCCGACGCGCGACGAGCAGCTGTACCTGCACGTGGACGACTTCGACAGCTTGCGCGCGGACCCGCGGTTGAACCCGATACTCGCCGCCGATCGGCTGCCGCCCGCGTTCTTGGCGGTCGGATCCCGTGATCCCCTGTTGCTGCAGTCGCGCCAGATGGCGGCCGCGATCAGCCGATTGGGCCGATCCGTGGAATCCCACGTCTACGACGCAAGCCCGCACGGCTTCCTCCAGCTACCGTTCACATCATCGTTCACCGCCGGCTACGACGCCGCTGACAGGTTCGCGCGATCCCAGTTCTAGGGCCAATAGGGTCAGTTGACAGCGCTGATGCGGTGATCGGGGCGCTGCCGCTGGCTGGTCGAGTGGCCGTCGTGCGAGGCGCCGTACTGAGCGAGGAACGAGTCGAAGTGAACGAGCTCGTCGGCGTATCGAGATCGCGTCAGACACCGTAGTCGACGCACCCACCACCGTCATCGCGTTCTCGGTCATGCGAGTTATGCTCTGCCACTGCGCTTTTCCGGTGATGATCGGAGTTCGTGTAGCTCAGGGGTCTCGACGATATGCCGGCGGGCTCGCTGCGCCCGCCCGTCGGCTAGACCACCCAAGGGGGCTCGCTCGTCGGCTAGGAGGTGTTCCAGCGAGCGCAACGCTATTGAGAAATGTCCGACTGCCCGGCGACGGGGACGTCGCTGAAGAACTTGGGTTCGAAGCCTGAAAAATTGACGGGAAATGCGACCGTCCACGTGGAGTCCAACTCACGGAGAAAGCCGCGATGGCGCACCTGCGCGTCGGTGCCCACTGCCGACATGTCGTTGACCGGGGAGTAGCACACGTCGATGGCGGAGAGCCGCGCGTCCCAGCGAGCAGCGGTGTCCTTGTTGATCACCTCCGCGATCTCTGCGCGGATATGTCGGGCACGCGTACCGGTGACGAGCGCATCGTCGCGGTACTGAGGCAGTCCGATCTCGTCGAGAAAGTTGCGCCAGAACTTCGGCTCGATATTGCCCAGCGCGATCCACTGTCCGTCGGATGTCTGCCACACCCCGTAGCAAGGACAGTCGCCGACGGTGATCTGCGGCCACGGCAGCCCGGCTGAGCCCCCGAGGCCCGATGCGACCGAGAACATGTTCATCGACAACGCGACGTCGCACATGCTCAGATCGATGTGCTGGCCGATGCCGGTGCGCATGGTGCTCAATACGGCCGCGGTGATCGACAGTGCGGCAAACACGCCGGCCGACATGTCCGCCACCGGAAATCCAGGAAGGATCGGCCCTCGATCGGTGTGTGATACCAGCGCCCCGGCGACCGCCAGGTAGTTGAGGTCGTGCCCCGGCCGTTGCGCGTACGGGCCGCTCTGCCCGTACCCCGTCGCCGAGCAGACGATCAACGCGGGATTGCGTTCGAGCAACTGTTTCGGCGCCAGGCCGAAGCCTGCCATCACGCCGGGCCGGAAGCTTTCGTAGACGACATCGACGTCGTCGACCATGCCGAGGAACCGCGCGGCGTCTGCGGCAGTTCTGAAGTCGATCGTCAGGCTGTCCTTGCCTGCGTTGACGGCGTCGAAGGTCGTGCGCATCGCGCGGCCGTCCTCGCCCCCGGGCGGCTCGACCTTGATCACGTCGGCACCGAGGTTCACCAGCAGTTGAGAACCGTAGGAGAAGGGCAGATAGCGTGTGCAGTCCAGGACTCGGATCCCCGCCAGCGGCAACGGCGACGACTCGGTGGAATGCGTTGTGCCAAAAGGCATGTGGACCTCAGCTCAGTGGTGCCGATACGATCGAGAAGTTGTTATGCGGGCACGGTCGACGGGGCGGTTGGCGCCCAGTGGCCTGATTCCAGAGGGCGTTGCGCCTGCCCGGTGTAGGTACTGTCGGCGATCACCCGCATCGGAATTCCGTCGGTGATCTCTTCGTCCACGTGCGCGATGATCCCCGGCAGGACCGACAGCATCGCGATGCCGGGCATCTGCCGCGCGGTGAAACCGAGATCGTGCAACACCGAGGCGAACACTCCGTCGACGTTCATCGGCCGGATGATCCCCTTGCGCTCGAGGAATGTCTTGTGCAAGGCGTCGTAGAACTGTCCGCCCTCACCCCAAACCCCTTCCGTCTCAGCAACTTTGCGCAGCGCCGCAGCGCGCGGATCGACTTCCTTGTGGTTGGGATGGCCGATGCCGGGGACCGGAATCCGTGCGGCGATGTGCTCATCGACCAGCGCGGCGGCGGCGTCGGCGATGCGCTGCCCTTCGGCCATCATCCGCACCCCGCGTTCGATCAGCGTCGCAGATCCCTGAGGAGAGATCGTGACTTCGCCGCAGCACAGCAGCCCCGCCGCGATCGCGGGCACCGGAGTCGACGGCTGGACCGATGCCACAAAGCGCGCCGTCGATGCGTGCACCGAGATCAAGCCGTGATCGGGTGCGGCGCACAGTGCCGCGTCCAAGACCCGTGCCTGACTCGGGGTGGGCAGTTCGCCGCGCATCGTCATGAACAGCGTCTCCGCGTAGGAGAGCTTCGCGATGATCTCTTCGGCGCGGTAGCCCCGAATCGTGAGGACCTGCGGTGCCACATCGCTCACCGCGGTCTGCCAGTAGCCGCTCCACGATCCAGACGATGTGAACTCGCCGATGTGCTTGCGAGAGTTAGACATTCGATACTCCTGAGGTCGAAGGTTCGCGATTCGCGGGTGCCGTGCCTGCGGTTGCGCTCCGCTACAGTTTTCCACACAACCAAAATTTTGGTCAAGTGCGACGAGCGGTGAATCGCCTTGTCAGTCATCGGTGTCTGTCCGGCCGAGGGTGGTCATGCGCGGGCGGGAGTGAAGTCAGCGCCCGGTGTGTGGTGTCGAAGTTGTTATGACGCAATGTAATCCGTCAGCGAACCGGCGGCGGTCGGCGGGCCGCCGGGAGTCGTGACGGTGGCTGTCGAGTCGAGGATGCCGCTGGCCGTCCGGTCTGGTCAACGGATGTCAGACCCCTGGGCAATACTGTCGGAACGGAAGTCACTTCACCCAGGAGGCTCACCATGTCCCGACCGTCCCGAGTACGCGTCGACCTGCTCAACATCTCGCTCGACGGCTACGCGGCGGGCACCACGATCACCTTGGATCACCCCATCGGCGGCGCAGAGCTGCTGTTCGCGCACTTCGACGGGCGATTCATCGGTGGAGTGCACTCGGCCGACGCCCCGATCACCGCCGACCGTACGGCCACCAGCATCTGGGGGCAGGGCGTCGGCGTCGAGATCATGGGGCGGGGGAAGTTCGGACCGCAAACCGGGCCGTGGTCCGACGACGAGTGGCGCGGTTGGTGGGAGGACGAACCGCCGTTTCAGACACCGGTCATCGTGCTGACTCACCACCCGCGCGAGTCCATCGACTTCGCCAACGGCACGACCTTCCACTTCGTCGACGCCTCACCGCACGAGGCCATCGCGCAGGCGCGGGAACTCGCGGGTGACGCCGACATCCGGATCGGCGGCGGCCCGTCGACGGTGCGCAGCTTCCTCGACGCCGATCTGATCGACTTCATGCACCTCACCGTCGAACCGATCGTCCTCGGCGAGGGGGTCAGTCTGTGGGAGGGGCTCGGCGGCATCGAGTCCCGCTTCGACGTCGAAGTGATCGCGACGCGCAGCGGTCTGGTCCATCAATTCTGGAATCGGTTGGGGCGCAGCGGGGAGTAGGTGGCCGGCTGACCGCAACGGACGGTCGGTCAACTCGTGCCGGCCACCGCGCGCCCCGCGGCCCGTCCGGAGAATATGCAGCCGTTGAGGAAGGTGCCCTCCGGCGAGTTGTATCCGTGCAGGCCGCCGCCGCCGAAACCGGCGGCCTCACCGGCCGCGTACAGCCCGCTGATCGGCTCGCCCGCGTCGTCGAGGGCTCGCGAGGACAGGTCGGTTTGGATGCCGCCCAACGACTTTCGCGTGAGGAGGTGCAGTTTGACCCCGATCAGCGGGCCGGCGTTGACGTCGAGCACGCGGTGCGGCGGTGAGCCGGTTCATCCTCGTGACGAGGTCGGGAGTGGTCCGCGGATGGCGCCGCGGGGCCAGATTGCCGCGACGAGGGCACCGCGAATTCCGGTCACCGCGCCGCCGCGAATGTTCGAGCCCGATTCCGGCGCCTGATGGCGCGGTCATTCGGCTGTGGCGATTCACATTGCCTCCGTTGTCGATGGCTCCAGTTTTGGTGTTTCCGCTGGTATCGATGCGGTCGGCATAGTGATGCACATGACACAACGGCAACTCATCGGTCGTATCGCGGCGCTCGTGGTCGCGATCGCTCTGTGCGTGCCCGCGACCGTGGCCTCCGCCAGCCCCGGAGGTTCCGGCGTACGGGTGAATGATGGGCGGAGCCTTTTGGCCGCAGCTCAGGGCGGCAGTCTGCTCGGGTTGCCCGCACTGCCCGCGCTGGCCGGCGGTGCGTCGGCGACGCTGAGCTCGCCGGACTACTGGTCGAACTGGGTGCGGGAGGCGATGCGGAACCGAAATCTGCTGCCGCTTCCGTTCGACCCCGTGAAGCCCGACGTCGTACTCCCGCATGCGCGGATTGCGGCGGGTGAGGTGGTGTCGCCGCTTCCGGAAAAAGAGGTGAACCTGCGCGATGTCACGTATCGCTGGCAGGGACGAACGAAGAATGTCGGAGATTTCCTGAACGACAGCGGGACCGACGCACTCGTCTTCGTACACAACGGGTCGGTCGCGGCCGAATACTACGCGAATGGCTTCTCGCCGATCGTCGCTCACCAAGCCTGGTCGATGACGAAGTCATTCGTTTCGACGCTCGTGGGAATCGCCCTGGATCAGCGGCGAATCAGCTCGCTCGACGACCCGATCGAGCGATATGTTCCGGAGCTGAAAGCGACGGCGTGGCGCGGAACCACGATCCGCAACATTCTCGAAATGCGATCCGGCATCGAATGGGATGAACACAATCAGGACCTGTCCCGCAACAATCAGGTCGTCGAATGGGTCGACATGGCGATGGACTACTACTCGAATGGGCGGATAGGCCGTACGCGTAACGCGTATATTGCATCGCTGCCGCGGGTGACGCCCCAGGGTCGATTCAACTACAACAGCGCGAATCCGCAGGTGTTGGCGTGGATGTTGGAAAAGCTCTATCACCGGCCCTTCAATGAAGTGTTGTCCGATCAGCTGTGGAAACCGGCGGGAATGGCGGCGTCGGCCGACATCATGACCGACCGCACGGGCGCCGCGGTGGCGTCGGAGGAACTCTTCGCGACGCCCGGTGACTTCGCACGGTTCGGCGAGTTGATGCGCAACGACGGTCGGGCGTCGAACGGTCGTCAGGTGGTGTCGGCCGCCTACGTGCGCCAGGCCACGACGATGATCCCGACCAGCGGCGCCGTCGGCGACGACTTCGGCGGATACATCACCGACGGCAAGGCAGTGACGTCGGGCGGTTACGGGTTCCAATGGTGGAACGGAGCGACGCCGGATGGCTTCCAGGCCAACGGTTTTCAGGGGCAGTACATCACGGTCAGCCCCCGCGCGGGGGTGACCGGAGTACGCCTGGCGCACACGCTCCTGCTCAACCGCGACGGCGACTTCGTCGGTGCGGGCGGTGCCGAATGGCACACTGTCTATCGGGCTGTAATCGCCCGTCTCGCAAGGTGATTCAGGAGTTGACATGAGTATGATGCCGAATTCGCCGCAGACCTCCGAGCGGCCGCGTCTGGTGCCCGCGCTCGCCGTGTACGCGGCTCAAGGCCTGGGTTACGCGATCGTCGTGACGGCGCTGCCCGCGATCAAGGAACGCGTCGGGCTCACCGACGGTGCCATCGCGATGCTGCTGCTGTTGGCGTGTGTGACCGCAGCGGGCGGATCGGTGCTGGCCGACGTGATCGCGGTGCATCGGGGCAGCCGGTGGGCCGTCGCCGTCGGCTTCGGTATCCAGGCGATTTCCCTGGTGGTCGCGGCGGCCAGCACCGGTGTGGTGCTTTTCGCGGTCGCGATGGCGGTGTACGGGGTCGGTCGATGCCGCAAACAACATGCAGGGCGCCCTCGCGCAGAGCAAGTCGGGCGCACCGGTGTTCGGTCGCCTCTATGCGAGCTACACGGCAGCCGGGATCGTCGGTGCGATTCTCACGTCCGCGGTGCATGCGTCGGGCGGTTTTGCGGTCGGGACGCTGCTGATCGCGGCCGCGTGCGCTGCGGCGATGGCGTTCGTATCGGTGCGCTGGGCGGATCCGACTCGCGAGGCACGGGCCGCCCGCGGCGACGCGCGCCCGGTGCCGTTGCCGCGCGCGATGATCTGGGCGGTCGGTGCTTTCGTGTTCGCGGCATTCGTGGTCGACTCCGCGGTGGCGAGCTGGAGCACGGTCTATCTGCAGGACGGACTGAAGACGTCGGCGTCGGTGGCGCCGCTCGGGTATGCGGCGTATCTCGCGGTGGTGCTGGTGTCACGCATGACGGCGGATCTGCTGGTGAAGCGTCTGGGTGGCGCGGTGACGGTGTCGATCGGCATCGCATCGGCCGTGCTGGGTTGCCTGCTCGTGGCCGCGGTGCCGAGTCCGGTCGGCGCGGTGGTCGGTTTCGCCGCGGCCGGGGCGGCCGCGGGGTTGGTCGTGCCGGTCGCATTCGGGCGGGCCGGCGAACTGTGCCCGGCGAGGCGCGACGAGGTCATGGCGAGGGTGAACCTGTTCAACTACGGCGGTGCGTTGATCGGTGCGGTGGTGCTGGGAGCGTTGTCTGCCGATTCGTCGGCGCTCGCGATTGGCTTCGTGCTGCCCGCGGTGGCCATGCTGGCGGTCATTCCGCTGTTGCGGAGTCTGCGGTCTGGGTCGTCGGTTGTGCCGGCCGGGGCAGTGACGCAGTAGGTTTCGGTGCGTTCACGCCGACCGATGAGGAAAAACGTCCGACTATCTGTAGCCCGGGGGCAGCCTGCCCTTGCCGCAGCACTATTCGGACGATTTTCCCGCGGCCGAGTCGGCGATCACCGGTGGGGCTCGACCTGTCAGGACGGCGCGGCTACGGCAACGTCGGACGCTCGATGCCGTCGACCAGTGCCTGTTCCCGGTCGCGTACGGATTGAGCGGTGTCGACGAACGCCTGGGCGACCGCGGTGATCGGGCCGCTGCGGTGGGCGACGGCGAGTACCGACTTCGGGCTGTCCTCGATGGCGATGAATCGAATCGCCGGGTGCGGCGTGTAACGAATGATGGCCGCGGGCGTGATGGTGCAGGCCATTCCGGTCGACACCACTTCCATCTCCTCGGACTGCGACGTGGTTTCGATGAGACGTGGCGGGGCGTCGTCGTCGCGATAGGTTGCGAGGGTCCAGAAGTCGCGCCAGTGCTGATCGTCGGTGCGGCCGATCGTGAGGGTCTCGCCCAGGAGGTCCGATACGCGTACCCGATGGTGGCCGCTGAGTCGATGGGTCCGACTCACCCCAGCCACGCACGGCTCGCCGAAGAGTCGATAGGTCGTGAGATTGCTTGTGTCACTGGGTAATCGGATGAACGCGACATCGATGTCGGCGCCGCGCAGACCTGCCGAGGGATCGGCGAAACCAGACTCGTGCAGCTCGATGCGGACCTCGGGATGAGTGGCGGCGAACTCCGCCATGATCGGGGCGGTGAGTTCGAGGGCGGCGCCGGGGATGAACCCGACCTGCAGGATGCCGGGCGTCGAGCTGCCCGCCGCGCGGGTCTGCTCGACACCCCGGTCGAAACACTCGAGGGTCTCGCGAGCCGCGTCGAGGAACACCTCGCCGGCCGACGTCAGTTCGACGCTGCGTGAGGTGCGGCGCAGCAGTGGAGTCCCCAGGTCGCGCTCCAATTCGGCGATCTGGCGGCTCAGCGACTGCTGTGCCACGAAGAGTCGGGTGGCGGCCCGCGTGAAGTGCAGTTCCTCGGCGAGTACGACATATGCGCGGAGTCGGCGCAGATTTATATCCACAACTCTCCGATTGTAGAACCGACCAACATCGGTGTTTCACATCACATCGGTGAATGGTCAGGATTGGGTGGACGCCGACCTTCAGAGGAGAACCCGATGACCCAGACCGTCCCCGACCCGCACACCGCCGACCGCACCGACGACGTCGCCGCGCTGGCGGATCTGCACCGGCACTTCGCGGCGCAGCGACACGCCGTTCGCGCCGGCGGTGCGCCCACCGCCGAACAGCGGCGCGCGCACCTCGCGGCTCTCGCGCAAGTCATCGTCGGCAACCGCGAACGGATCCGGGCCGCCCTGAGCGCCGACTTCGCCGTGCACCCGGGTGGCTTCGCCGACCTCGTCGAGGTGGCAGGCGTAGCGGGACGTGCGCTCTATGCCGCCGAGCACCTCGACGAGTGGATGGCGCCCGAGTACCGCGACACCGATCCGGGCCTGTACGGCACGGCGACGGCGTCGATCAGCTACCAGCCCAAGGGCGTGATCGGTCTGATCTCGCCGTGGAACTTCCCCTTCGACCTGTCCCTCGGGCCGCTGGTGGACATGCTCGCCGCGGGCAACCGAGTGATCATCAAGCCGTCGGAGTACACCCCGGCATGTTCGGCGCTGCTCGCCGACATGATCGCGCAGGCGTTTCCGGCCGACGTCGTCACGGTCGTCACCGGTGGACTCGACCTCGCCAAGGAGTTCCCGACCCTCGCCTGGGACCACATCCTCTGCACCGGCAATCCGGAAGTGGGCCGACTCGTCGCGCTGGCGGCCGCGCAGAACCTGGTCCCGGTCACGCTGGAACTCGGCGGAAAGTGTCCCGCGATCGTTGCGCCCGACGCCGTCACCGCTGCCACCGCGGCGCAGATCGTCGGCACCAAGCTCGTCAAGAACGGCCAGATGTGCATCTCGGTGGACTATTGCCTGGTTCCGCGAGCGCAGTTGAGCACCTTCGTCGAACTGGTCCTCACACACCTGCGTGAGCGGGTGCCCGGCTACGCGACGTCGGCCGACTGCACCGGCATCATCACCGAACGCCACCTGCAGCGCCTCCTCGACCTCGTCGACGAAGCACGCGCGAGCGGCGCCGAGATCCGCACCGTCGACGACGCCGAACCGAATCGGGCGACTCGGCAGATGCCGCTGACGCTCGTCCTCGACCCGGCCGACGATCTCGCCCTGATGCGCGAGGAGATCTTCGGGCCCATTCTGCCGATCAAGGTCTACGACGACCTCGACGACGCGATCGCCTACGTCAACGACGGGGAGCGCCCGCTCGGCCTGTACGTGTTCACCGACGACGACGCTGTCGCCGACCGGGTCCTCGACAACACCGTCTCCGGCGGTGCGGTTGTCAACGCGTGTGCGGTTCAGGGCGCCATCCCGTCGCTGGGATTCGGCGGCATCGGCAACAGCGGTACCGGCCGCCACCACGGCATCGACGGTTTCCGCGAGTTCTCCAATCCCCGCGGCGTCGTACGACGCGGTGCGGGCGATCTCATCGAGGTGCTGCACCCACCGTATGACGCGACCACCGACGCCGTTGTCGCCGCCGCGCTCGGCGTCGACGCATGATCAGGCCCGCCGTCGGACACCTTCGTCACCCCGCTGGAGAACTCATGACAATCACCTCGACCTCGTGGCGCAATTGGGCAGGCGACGAGGGATGCACTCCCGCCCGCATCTTCGCGCCGCAGTCGGTCACCGAGCTGGCCGAAGCCGTGGCCAAGGCAAGCGCCGACGGGCAGACGGTACGCGTCGTCGGGGCCGGACACTCGTTCGGCGACCTCGTCTGCACCGACGGATTGCTGCTCAACATCGACGCCCTGCGCGGTGTCCGCGACGTCGACTACGACGCGGGCCTGATCACCGTCGGCGCCGGTACTCGCCTGGCCGATCTGAACGCCGAACTCGCTCGACTCGGGCTGGCATTGCCCAACCTGGGCGACATCGACCGGCAGAGCGTGGCCGGGGCGGTGTCCACCGGCACGCACGGCACCGGCGCCAGGCTCGGCAATCTCGCGGTCGGGATCGTCGGAGCCGAGATGGTGCTCGCGGACGGCAGCATTCTCGCCCTGACCGACGACGACCCCGAGACCCTTCGTGCCGCGCGGGTGAGCCTCGGCGCGCTCGGCGTCATCACCAGCTACCGGCTGCGCGTGGTGCCTGCATTCCGATTGCACGCGCAGCAGCGTTCGATGCCGATGGCCGAGGTCCTCGGCCGACTCGACGAGCTCGTCGACGACAACGACCATTTCGAGTTCTTCCAGTTCCCGCACGCGGATTCGGCGCTGGTCAAGATGAACAATCGGACCGACCTGCCTGCCCGACCCCGCAGCGACCGGGCGAAGAGACTGGGGTCGTTCGTCGAGAACGGGCTGCTCGACGCCGTCTGTCGGGTCGGTCGGAGGTTCCCGGCGCAGATCCCGAGGATCAATCGCGGCGTCGACCGTCTGATGACGGCATCGGACGCCGTCGACGCGAGTTACGAGGTGTTCGCCAGTCCCCGCACGGTTCGGTTCACCGAATCGGAGTGGGCGGTGCCACGCGAAGCGTGCGCGCAGGTCCTCACCGACATCCATCGGGCGATCGACAAGCACCGGATCGAGGTGAACTTCCCGATCGAGGTTCGCTTCGTCGCCGGGGACACGGCGTCGTACTTGAGTCCGGCCTGCGGTCGGGACACCGCGTACCTCGCGGTGCACATGTACCGCGGGATGGCGTGGCGGCCGTACTTCCAGGCCGTGCAGGACATCGCGGTGGCCCACGGTGGCCGCCCGCACTGGGGCAAACGGCATCTGCTCGACGCTGAGCGGCTGGCCGACCTCTACCCGGAGTGGGGACGGTTCCAGGCGGTCCGGTCGAGGGTGGATCCGACCGGAACCTTCACCAACGACCACATCCGCCGTGTACTGGGATCGGTGGGAGCGTGATGCGGATCGACGAACTGCAGACGCCCGCCCTGATCGTCGAGCAGTCGGTGGTGCGCGCCAACCTCGACGCGATGTCGGCCGCCCTGCCCGGAGATCGGCTGCGGCCGCATGTGAAGGCGCATAAGTGCACGTCGTTGGCCCGGCTGCAGGCCGACAACGGTCATCGCGGATTCACCTGCGCCACCATTCGCGAAGTGGAGACGATGGCCGCGGCGGGTCTCGGCGAGGATCTGCTGCTGGCCAACGAAGTGCTCGACACTCGCAGGTTGGGACGCCTCGTCGACGCCGGACACCGGGTCACCGTCGCCGTGGACTCGACGGAAACGGTGCAGGCCGCCGTCGACGGCGGGGTGCGAGAGGTGATCGTCGACGTGAACGTCGGGATGCCGCGCTGCGGGATCGCGCCGGAGAAGGCGGGCGCGCTCGCCGACGTCGCGCGACGCGCCGGGCTGACCGTCCGTGGAGTGATGGGGTACGAGGGACACCTCATGCTCGTCGGCGACGAAGCCGAGCGTCGGGAGCACGCCGAACGCGCCATGGCGTTGCTGCTATCGGCGAGCGCCGACGTCGGCGGCGATTTGATCAGCGGCGGCGGCACCGGAACCTATGCCGTCAACACCTGGGTCGACGAGATCCAGGCCGGATCGTATGCACTCATGGATACCGCCTACCAGCAGGTGGGCCTACCTTTCGGTCAGGCACTGTTCGTGCTGGGCCGGGTGATCTCGGCGTCGTCGGACTGGTGCGTCGCCGACGTCGGGATCAAGGCGCTGAGCCTCGACCACGGAAATCCGGCCATCGACGACGCCGCGGTGTGGTTCTGCTCCGACGAACACATCACCTTCGCACCCGAGCATCGTCTCGCCGTCGGCGATCATGTGCGAGTCATTCCCGCGCACATCGATCCCACCGTCGCACTGCACGAGCGGATGTACCTCGTCGACGGCGACGACGTCGTCGATGAGTGGCCGGTCGACATGCGGGGGTGGTAGTCGACGGGGTGCCTGTTGGTTGCGTGAGCAGTTCTCGCCGCTGGTCTCAGTGCGAGGTGCGTGGTTTCGACTCGCTGCGCTCGCTCAACCAACGGGAGGGTGTGGCGGCGGGAGTGACGGTATCAGCCCGCTGGTTGGGCCGGGGGGAGTTTGAGCCGGGGGGAGTGGCGGTATCAGCCCGCTGGTTGAGCCGGGCCGGAGCGCAAGCGTAGGCCCGAGTCGAAACCTTCGGTGACACAATAGGTTTCGTGGATCGGTGCGGTCGTTGTTGCGTCGAGAGATTCTCGGCGTGAGGTGCGTGGTTTCGGCTCGCTACGCTCGCTCAACCGGCGGGAGGAGCGGTGATAGTCGTGCGAAATCAATTGTGTCATCGGGGTTTCGACTCGGCTTCGCCTTCGCTCAACCGGCGGGATGGGGGAACGCGCTCAGTCGTCGTCGCGCACGCCCAGCATGCGGCAGGCGAGGACGCAGTAGAGCCGACCCAATTCGTCGGGGGAGTAGGGCGCGTGGGGGCCGTACCAGCGGGCCACGTCGATGCTCAAAGACAGCAGTGCCGCACTGACGCCCCGGACGTCTCCGGGCAGAAAGGCGCCCTGCTCGATGCCTTTCTCGATGACCGCCCGGATCTTCAGTTCGCCGCCGCGGCGAAGCTCGAGGAGTTCGTTGGCGTGCTCATCGGTCAACGCCTCACTCTCGTAGAATACGATCCGCCCGGTGGTGTGCTGCTCGGCCTGCCATCGGGTGAACGCGTAGACGAGTACGCGCAGTGCCTCCACCGGATCGTCGAACGCGGTGGCGGCCTCGACGATCTCGACCGTTTCCAGGTAGCCGCGTTTGCTGATCTCGAACAGCAGATCCTCTTTGGAGCTGAAGTGCACGTACAGCGCCGCGGTGCTCAGTCCGGTGCCAGCGGTGATGGCCTTGAGATTGGTGCCGTGGAAGCCGCGCTCAGAGAACGCCTGTACAGCGGCCTTCAAGATCGTTCGGGCGGTCTCTGACGACACGCTCGCCCACGGGTCTCGGCCGACGACCAACGGTGCGCCCTGTTCGGCCGCGCGATTGACCGCGGCGCCCATCATCGTCTCGGCTCGCACCACGGCGTGGATCCTCCTCTTCGGCTGTCGAGCGGGAGAGTGACTGCTCGATCAGTAATTCGACTGTAACCGATTGTCGGCGGATCCTCGCGTCCAACCTCAGGTGACGCCGAAGCCGTTGACAGTGTGTCAGCGACAGTGTTAGCTTCGTCTCACCTGAACATACTGATCAATCAGTAATAACATCAATGCTGCGTCGGGCGATCAATCACGTCCAACGAACATTCTCGGTCAGATATATCGATTTTCTCGATATATCGTCGGCGTCACGCCGCGTGGCCGGCCAATGTGGTCGTCGCACCGATCGTCGCCGGGGTTGCGGTCATCGTCGCCATGAATCGCAGCTGGCTGGCGCGTCCCCGACGGCATGCGCGGGCGCGTCCGCCGGGCAACATCGCGGCGAACGAGCCGACGAGGTTGATCGGCGTGCGGATCACCGGATACCAGGGCACCACGCGCGTCGGCAGGCCGAGATGTCCCATCGCGCGACGGCCGAGGAAGAACGCACTCACCGACAGGTGCTGCGATCGCGCGATCCGGCGTCGAAGATGCACCAGCCGTGGGTAATTCCAGCGCAAGGGGTCCTCGATCATCGGACGGGCGAGCTGCGGCGACGTGTCGTCGGGCACCGACAGCGCCGCCGACGTGTGGGCCAGAATGCGGATCGAATCCCGAAAGCTGGTCGGGAGGAACTCGTCGTCGACGCCCATCAGCCAGCCGACGTAGCGCGTGAGATGGGCGACGGCCGTGTACTCGCTGGGTTTGTTGATCAATCCCATGCCGAGTCCGCCGACCATCGGCGCGACCAGTGCGCCCACCAGTGTGGCCGCCATGTCGGTCTGATTGATCGGCAGGCCCCACCGATCGGAGTCCCAATCGGGCTGTTCGACGACGTGGCGCCGAACCAGCGAATGGATCATCCGCACCCGCAACGTCGAGCGGTAGCCGGCGCCGAAGACTGTCAGCCCATCGTCGGCGATCACGTCGAGCGCCCACTGTGAGGTCTCCGCGAAGCGCTTGTTAGAGCCCTTCTCCAGCGCGCCGGTGCGCAGCAGCGTCTGATTGAAGCCGGCGAAGCTGTATCCGCCGAGCAACGCGACGTCGCGGGCGATGTAGAGACCGTCAGCGCCGCCGCTGTTCATGGTTTGCGCGCCGAGTCGGAGCTGCGCCGGGTCGACCCAGGACGGTGTGTCTTCCACGATGGCGAAGAAGTCGCGCAGCGGTTCGGGAGCGTCGACGACGCTGTCGACACCCGCCCGTACTGCCTGCTCGAACATCGGGCGCGAGGTGCTCATGCCGACGTCGAGCATCCATCCGACGAGGCGGTCCATCGGCGGATCGCCGTGCGTGAGAGCTTCGCCGAGGTAGGCGAACTCGGCGGCGTCGGGTCCGCGGAGGCCGAGCAGTCGAGCGAAAATCGCGACGCCCGATGGAACGGTGCGCGGTGTCGCGGGATGTCTCTGCGGGATCGGGGGAGCCATCGCACCCTCTCGCTAGTTTTGGACAACGACTGTTTTCCAAAACTAGCTGCGCCTAGACTGCCCAGTCAATGGCTCGAAAAGATGTGGTGCGCGACTACGGCGGCGTCAGCGCGGACGCCCGCCGGGAAGAGCGGCGCTGCAAACTCATCGCGACGGGCCGTGACACGTGGGGCAGAGCGGGCCTGAGCGAGATCACCGTCCGAGGCGTCTGTAAGGAATCGGGCCTGGTCTACCGCTATTTCTACGAGCATTTTGCGAGTCGGGACGAACTGATTCTCGCGGTCGCCGATCAGGTCCGCGACGAGATCGTCACCGCGCTCATCGACGCGAGCACCGCGGCGGGCGGCAGCGTCGAGCAACGTCTGCGCGCGGCACTAGTCGGATTCTTGACGGTGCTCGACGCCGATCCGCGCATGTTCCGCATCATGACCAGTGATCCGGCGGGCGTCGTCGGGCTGGAAGATCGACGACGCGAGACGCTCGACCGGATCGCACAGGCGATGGTCGCCGTTGTTGCCGACCTGCCCGGTGTCGAACCGCTCGACCCCGCGGCGACGCTGAGCAACGCGCGGTTCATCGTCGGGGGAGTGAACCGCCTCATCGAGGCGTGGCTGGTCGAGCGGGATCGATCGGTCGACGAGATCGCCGACGAATGCACTCGATTGTCGATGGCGGTTGCGCGGGGGTAGCGGCTGGTCAGCGACGTAGTCGACGGCGAGCGACGATGTCGGCAGCGCTGCGTTCCTCTGCTGGTTGAGCGAGCGGAGCGAGTCGAAACCCGCCGACCGGGCAATGGCGAAACCCGCAGCGTCACAGTGGTTTCGACTCGGCTTCGCCTCGCTCAACCAGCAGGATGTGGCGGTATCACGTCGAATCTACGCCCCCAGCTGCCCGGCGTCGTCGAAATTCCGTTCCCCTGTTGGGTTTTCGTCTCGCCGACCCCTCGTTACACCGAAGCTCGTTCCTCGCTTCGGCACTCGGGGAGCGGGGAGACACGAAGCTCGTTCCTCGCTTCGGCACTCGGGGAGCGGGGAGACACGAGCTCGTTCCTCGCTTCGGTACTCGGGGAGCGAGGTGAACACGATGCTCGTTCCTCGCTTCGGCACTCGGGGAGCGGGGTGAACACGATGCTCGTTCCTCGCTTCGGCACTCGGGGAGCGGGGTGAACTCGCTTCGGTACTCGGGGGCGGGGCCACACCGAAGCTCGTTCCTCGCTTCGGTACCCGGGGAGCGGAAGGGCGCGACACTCTGGGAGTTACCCGTCCATCGCCTCGCTCAGCAAGTGCATCGCCGCCGTCGTCGCCAGAGCCCGGACCGTCGCGCGATTGCCGGGGAAGACGAGCGTCGTCGTCGAAGTCGGTTGTCCCGCAATGGAAATACCGAAGCATACGGTGCCGACCGGTTTGCGGTCGCTGCCGCCGTCGGGGCCGGCGATGCCCGTCGTCGACACTGCGGCGTCGGTGCCGAGATGTTCGCGCGCACCGTCGGCCATCGCCTCGGCGACCTCCTCACTCACCGCACCGTGCGCGACGATGAGTTCAGCCGGCACACCGAGGATTCGAGTCTTCACCTCGTTCGCGTACGCGGCGACGCCGCCCAAGAAATACGCCGACGATCCGGGCCGGTCGGTCAGTCGGGCGGCGATGAGTCCACCGGTGCACGATTCCGCGGTCGCCACCGTCCGCCCGTCAAGGCGGGCGATCAGCACCTCGTCGATGGTCGAGCCGTCCGAGGAAAAGATCTGTCGCCCATGGGCTTTCGTGAGGAATTCGACGAGGGCGGCATAGGCCGCGGCGTCGTCGGACAAAAACCGCGTCACGACCTCTACCTCGCCGCCGCGCAGACAGGTGGTGATCTCCAGCTCGGCGAATCCCGCGACGCTGCCTTGCGCGATCCGCAGGCTCTCCGCGAGGTCGGGTTCGGAAAGTCGATATGCGCGAAGGGTTTCCGTGCGGTAGTCCCCACTGTCGGCGAGCACCGCGGCGACCGGGGCGGTGGCGACCGCCGACTCCCACATCCCCTGCAGTTCGCCCGGCGGGCCGGGCAGGATCAGCACCGCGGGCCGACCCGACGACGCCGCAATCGCGACGCCCGGCGCCGTGCCGACCGGTGGGATCGCTTGGGCCCCTGCGGGAATCATCGCCTGCTTGCGGATCCCGGCGGCCAACGCCGCACCGCCCGCCGATCGGCCGGAGTTGCGACGCCACCGCTCGATGATGGTGGTGATGTGCGCCTGAATCTCGACGTCGAGCCGCAACTCGAGGCCGCAGAATTCGGCGACGGTCGCGACGGTGAGGTCGTCGGCGGTGGGTCCCAGCCCGCCGGAGGTGATGATGAGATCGACGCCGACGTCGGCGAGGAACTTCAACTGCGCGGTCAGATCGTCGGGCCGGTCACCGCAGATGGTGATGTGCGCGACGTCGACACCGAGGTCGAGCAGCGACTGGGAGACCCAGGGCCCGTTCCGATCGGCGATGCGTCCGGTGAGGACTTCGGTTCCGGTGACCACAATTCCCGCGCGCACACTCACGTGTCCAACCCTAGGACAGTTCTAAAGTGTGAGGCGACCCGACGACACCGACCGACGAAAGGCGCACGTGGATAGCCGCCACATCGAGTTCTTCGTCGCGGTAGCCGAGGAGCTCAATTTCACCCGCGCCGCGGCCCGCGTCAACGCCGTGCAATCCACCGTGTCGGCGGGAATCGTGAGCTTGGAGCGGGAGGTCGGCGCCGAACTGTTCCGACGGTCGACGCGCCGCGTCGAACTGACCGCCGAGGGCCGCGACCTGCTGCCGCATGCGCGACGACTGCTCACCGAGGCGGAGTCCATCCGCGACGTCGGGCAGCAGGCGCGCAGAGGGCTGCGCGGACGCGTGCGCATCGGGGTGATCAGCAACCTGGAAATGCTCGACATCCCGAGCGCACTCGGCGCCTTCCACCGCGACCATCCCAAGGTGGAACTGTCGATCGCGGTGCGGCCGCGCGGATCGTCGGACATCGTCGACGACGTGCGCGCCGGGCGCCTCGACCTGGGATTCTCCGGATTGCCGCCCGACGACGACGGCCTGCGCTACCTGCATGTGTCGGCGCAGCGGATGGTGGTGGTGTTGCCGCGGGATCATCGACTGGCGACGGCCGGCCGGATCGGACTCGCCGACCTCGTCGACGAACCCTGTGTCGACATGCCCGCGGGCTTCGGGACGAGAGTGCTGGTGGAGCAGCATTTCGACGCCGCGCGGCTGCACCGTACCGTCGCGCTGGAAGTCCCCGATCTCACCACCGTCCCCGACTACGTCGCCGCCGGACTGGGCATCGCCATCGTGCCGCAGCACAGTGCGGCGCGGCGCTCCGACATAGTCGTACGTCCCCTCGCCGAAGAGATCGTCTGGGATCTGCATCTGGTCAGCAAGCCGCGGGTCCGGCCGAACCGTGCCGTCGACGCACTGATCGGTCATCTGCTGTCCTAGGGCCTGTCTCCCAGGGCTCCGGCTCACATGATTCACAGCCGAGTGCACTAATGTGACCTGCCGTGCCGGATTCACAGACGACGCCGCAGGCGCAGGGAGCGGGCCCGGGCAGGAATCGTGTTGCCGCGATCGCCGTGGTCGCCGGTGTGATCGCAGTTCTCGCCGCTATTCTGACACCATTTCTGCCGGTCAACGAGCGGACGGTGACGATCGACTGGCCGTCGGGGCAGCAGTTGTCGGCGCAGACGGCCTCGGTCACCGCGCCGCTGGTCGCGCAGACGCCGCGCAACCTCGACATCACCATTCCATGCTCGCTGCTGGCCTCGGCGCCGCGCGACGCGTCATCGTCGACCGTCATTCTGTCCACGATGCCGACGTCGGGGCTGCGTGCCCGACAGTCGGCGCTGTTCGTCACCGACGACGGCACACGCATCGACGTCGCCTTCCGCGGCAAGTCCGTCGCCACCGCGCCGATCGCCGACCTGGACCGCTGCACATCGCTGCACATCTGGTCGTCGGCGTCGTCCACCGGCGCCCACTTCAACGGACTCGGCCCACTCGGCACGACGACCCCGGACAACCGCCCGCAGATCGCGGGCATCTTCTCCGACCTGCCGTCGTCGAGCGTGCAGGCGGCCGCCGCGCAGGGGCTCAAGGCGCACATCGACGTCGACAATCGCTTCGATTCAGCACCGTCGGTGACCAAACTGCTGGTCATGATCGTCGGTGTCCTCGCGACGATCGTCGCACTGGTCGCGGTGGCGCGCCTCGACGTCGTACGCGGCTATCACCGTCGGGTCGGTCGGCTCGACATTCGCCGCCTGCTGCGGCCACGTGCGGTCGATCTCGTCGTCACCGCCGTGCTGGTCGTGTGGTTCTGGCTGGGCGCCGGCTCGCCCGACGACGGCTACATCCTCAACATGGGGCGCAACGCCGCCGACGCCGGGTACCTGGCCAACTACTACCGCTTCTTCGGCATCCCCGAGGCGCCCTTCGACTGGTATTACAGCTTCCTCTCGCACTGGTCGACGATCTCCGCGACGGGCCTGTGGATGCGACTTCCCGCGCTCGTCGCCGGGCTTGCCAGCTGGTTCATCCTGACCCGCGTGCTGCTACCGCGCCTCGGCGGCGCCGTCCGCCGGTCGCAGTGGGCCATGTTCACCGCCGCCGCGGTGTTCTGCGCGTTCTGGCTTCCGCTGTGCAGCGGACTGCGCAGCGAGGGCATCATCGTGCTCGGTTCGCTGCTCACCTGGTGGGGTGTCGAGCAGGCCATCGCGACGCGCCGAATGCTGCCTGCGGCACTGGCCGCGCTGTCCGCCGGCCTGACCCTGGCCCTCGCGCCGCACGGAATCATCGCCGTCGCGCTGCTGCTGGCAGGGTCGCGGCTCATGCTGCGGGTGCTGCGCATGCGGCGCGGGGAGGACGGGATCGCAGCCCTGCTGCTGCCGATCGTCGCGGCGGCGGGCGTCGTGGTGATCGTCGTGTTCCGCGATCAGACGCTGGCGACCGTCGCGGAGACGTTGCGCGTGCGCTACTCCGTCGGCCCGACGCTGGTCTGGTATCAGGAACTGCTGCGCTACTACTTCCTCGTCGTCGGCACCGACGACGGTGCGCTCGCCCGCCGCGTCCCGGTGCTGCTCACCTTGGTCACGCTGGCGGTGACTCTCGCAGTCATGCTGCGCCGCAAGAAGATTCGCGGCGTCGATCCGGGACCGGTGTGGCGCGTGGTCAGCGCCATTCTGCTGACCACGTTCCTGTTGTCCTTCACCCCGACCAAGTGGACCATTCAGTTCGGCGTCTACGCGGGCGTGGCCGCGGCGCTCGCCGCGGTGGCGACCGTCGCCGTCGCCGAATCGGCCCGACGTTCACCACGCAACTTGGCCGCATTCGTCTCCGCGCTGATGCTGGCCTGCGCGATCGCCACCGCGGGCAAGAACGCCTGGCCGTTCGCCGCGAACCTGGGCATCTCCTGGTTCGACAAACCGCCGTCCCTGGCCGGAATCCCGGTGTCGACGCTGTTCCTCGGACTCACCGCGGTCGCCATGGCCACGGCGATGGTGCTGCATCTGCGCGCCGACGCCGTGGGGTCGGCAGATTCCGACGCCGCGGTACCCACCTGGCGGGTGGCGTTGGTGTCGTCGCCGTTGTTCCTCATCGCCGCCGCGATGGTCCTCGTCGAGATCGCATTGTTCACCAAAGCCGTTGCGGGACGCACGGATACGTACACGACGCTGGCGGCCGACGTCGACGCCGTGCGGGGCAAGACCTGCGGCATGGCCGACTACGTCCTGGTGGAGCCCGACGCCAACCGCGGCATGCTCACTCCGGTCGGCGGCAAGAGTGCGTCGGCCGCGCTGGCTGGCGAGTCGACCGGATTCGATCCCAACGGCGTCGCCGCGGACCTGACGCCCGACCCGAACTCGCTGAGCCCCGGCACGATGAACACGTCGGGCAACCTGGCTCGCCCGTTCGTGATCTCCGGCGGCAGCCCGGGCACCACCGGCGGTACCGGTCCACGTGGAATCAATGGCAGCACCGTCGCTCTGCCGTTCGGGCTGAACCCCGCGACCACGCCGGTGATGGGCAGCTATGGACACAACAGCGGTGAGGCGACGCTGACGTCGGACTGGTATCAACTGCCCGCCCGCTCCGTGGGACCGCTGATCGTGATCACCGCGGCCGGCCCGATCTTCTCCATCGACCGCGACGGCGCCGTCACTCCCGGGCGCTCCCTGCAGGTGGAGTTCGGTCGCAACGACGGCGGCACGTTCACCCCGGTCGGTGCGCCCGCGATCCCGATCGATCCGGGACCGGGCCAGCCCAACCGCCCGTGGCGCAACCTGCGGGTGCCGACCGCGACCATCCCGGCCAAGGCCACCGCCATGCGAATCGTGGCCCGCGACAACAGTTTGAGCCCCGATCAATGGCTGGCGATCACGCCGCCCCGGGTACCGCAGCTGAAAACTCTGCAGCAGGTCGTCGGGTCCAGTGATCCGGTGCTGGTGGACTTCTCGGTCGGTGCGCAGTTCCCCTGCCAGCACCCGATGACCGCCACCGACGGGATCGACCAGATCCCGCAGTGGCGGATCCTGCCCGACCCGACAACCGCGGCGGGGCAGTCGAAGACGTGGCAGGCGACCGTCAACGGCGGCATCCTGGCGACGGCGGAGGCGTTGACCAAGGCCGGCACGATGGCCACCTACCTGTCCAACGATTGGTTCCGCGAGTGGGGCAACCTGCAGAAACTGACGCCACTGGCGCCCGACGCCCCGGCGGCGCGGGTCACGACGGCGACCCAGTCTCGGTGGGGTTGGCAGCGCAGCGGCGCGATCCGGGTGGTGCGCCAAGATGACTGACTCGATTGATCCGACTGAAGGTGACTCGGCGAAATCCATGACAGCTCAACCCGATTCCGCAGCACGGCGGATCAAACGGATCCAGCTCGTGGCGGTGGTCGCGGGAGCCATCGGTGTGCTGCTGGCCGTCCTGTCGCCGCTGCTGCCGGTGAAATACAGCAATACCCAACTGAATTGGCCGCAGAGCGGCACGGTCGGCAACGTCGTCGCACCCAACGTCGCCTACGCGCCGCTCAAACTCGACCTGACCGTGCCGTGCACGCTCGCGGCGTCGTTGCCGAAAACCGGTGGTGTGCTGGTCTCGACTGTGCCGTCGGCCGGCGTCGAGGCGAGCAAGGTCGGTCTGTTCGTGCGCGCCACCGGCGACAGCATTCAGGTGACGCAGCGAAATACCTTGCTGCTCAACACGCCTCGTGCAGCGGCGCAGGACAACCCGAACTGCCGCATCGTCGTTCACGCCGACACCACCGGAACATCCGGGCGCATCGACGGCGTCAGTGGCACCGACGGTAAGCCGTTGCAGTTCACCGTCGCCGACCCCGACGCCCGCCCGCAGATCATCGGTGTCTACACCGACCTGCCGAAAACTGCTCCCACCGAAGGGCTTTCGTTCAGCTCGACGATCGACATGCGGTTCTCGTCGTCGCCGACCCTGCTCAAGGGCGTACTGCTCGTCGTCGGAGTGCTGATGACGGTCGTGTCGATCGTCGCGCTCGGCATGCTCGACGCCCGCGACGGCCGCAAACTGCGTCGGCTGGTGCCGAAACGGTGGTGGCGGCCGAAGTTTGTCGACGTCACCGTCGTCGCGATCCTCGCCGTGTGGCTGTTCATCGGCGGCAACACCGCCGACGACGGCTACCAGGTCACCGTCGGCCGCGTCGCGGGCGATGCCGGCTATCTCGTCAACTACTACCGCTACTTCGGTGCGCCGCAGGATCCGTTCGGCTGGCACTACCGGTATCTGTCGCTGTGGATGGAAGTGAGCACGGCGACGCCGTGGCTGCGCCTGCTGCCGTTCCTGTTCGCGGTGGCCGGCTGGTTCCTGATCAGCCGCGCGGCCGTGCCGCGGCTCGGCCCTGCGCTGCGGTCGTCCTCGGTGGTGATGTGGGCGGCCGCCCTCGGATTCCTCGCGGTGTGGCTGCCGTTCAACAACGGTCTGCGCATCGAACCCTTCCTCACCGTCGGAACACTGCTCACCTGGCTGCTCGTCGAGCGGGCCATCCAGAGTGGCCGGTTCCTGCCGTTGGCGCTGGCGATCATCTGCGCGGCAGGCACATTGACGGTCCATCCGGCGGGCGCGATCGCGATTCTGCCGCTGATCACCGGGCTGCGGCCGCTGATGCGGCACCTGCTGATCCGGCGCCGCCGCGACGGCCTGTGGCCCATCCTGATACCGATCCTAGCGTCGGGGCTGGTGATCCTGATCGCGATCTTCGCCGACCAGACGTTGGCGACCATCCTCGAAGGCGTCAAGGTGCAGGGCATCGTCGGGCCGACGAACAAATGGTGGAACGAGGGGATGCGGTATTACATCCTGCTCAACCCCACACCGGACGGGTCCATCGCGCGCCGTGTCGGGGTGTTCGTGACCTTCCTGTCGCTGCTGATCATCGTGCTCATCCTGCTGCAGCGACGTCGGGTGCGCGGCGTGGTGTCCGCACCGCTGTGGCGGCTGGTCGGCGTGATGTCCGGTGCGGTGGTGGTGCTGGCCTTCGTCCCGACCAAAGCGACGCACCAGATGGGCGCCTTCGCCTGCTTGACCGGCGTATTGGCAGCTGCCGCAACGGCTTTCATCTCACCCGAGGTGATGAAGCGTCGGTGCAACCGGACGTTCATCGCGGCCGCCTGCGCCTATGCTCTCGCTATCGCGTTCGCCGGGCGCAACCAGTGGTGGTACGTGGGCAGCTACGGCATCCCATGGGCCGACGACACTCCCGCGATCCACGGCATCGGTCTTTACGTCGTCATCCTCGCGGTTGCGGTGGCGCTCACCGCACTCGGTGCCTGGCAGTACTTCCGCGACGACCGGTCGTCGGGCAGCGTCGACGCCGGCCGGCTGAGTTTCCTCCAGCGGCTGCCGAACAAGTCGATCGCGATCATCTGCGCCGCGATACTCGCCTTCACCTTCGTGTCCGAGGCGAAAGCCATCTATTCGCAACGGAATTCGTGGTCGTGGGCGAAGTCGAACGCCGATGCTTTCGGTGGTAAGACCTGCGCGCTGGCCGACGCGGTACTCGTCGAACGCGACGCCAATGCCGGTGTGCTGGGGGCCGCGCGGGTCGCCGGGCAGGCGCCGAAGTCGGCGCTTGCGGCGCTTCTCGGTTCTGGCGCAACGGGATTCGAGCCGAATGCGGTCTCGTCGACGCTGGACTCCGATTCGGATTCCGACTCGACCGACACCGCCCTCGTCGACCCCACGGCGACCGGCACCGACCAGAGTGCCGACACCCCGGGACGGACCAACACGGTCTCCACCGTCAAACGTCCGTTCGGATTGTCCGCGCAGGCGGCACCGATCGTCGGGACGTACGGCGTGTCGTCGGGGCAGGGGCACCTCACGTCGGATTGGTACCAGCTGCCCGCCGCGTCGCCCGACGCCCCGCTGATCACGATGTCGGTGGCGGGCAACGTCGAATACGTCGACGAGCTCAATGTGGTTCAGACGGGTCAGAAGGTGCGGCTGCAGTTCGGGCGGGTCGACGCCGACGGTACCGTCACGCCGCTGAGCATGATGACGCCGCTGGGCATCAACCACACCGCACCGAAGTGGCAGAACCTGCGGTTCCCACGCAGCTCCGCGCCGCCGAAGGCGACCGTCGTGCGCGTCGTCGCAGACGACTCCGCGGGCGACGCCGACAAGTGGATCGCGCTGACGCCACCGCGCGTGTCGAAGATGGTGACCCTCAATTCCCTGGTGGGTAGCGACGATCCGGTTCTCCTCGACTGGGAGGTGGCACTCGCGTTCCCATGCCAGCGCCCGGCGCGCATCGTCAACGGTGTGTGGGAGGTCCCCAAATGGCGGATCGAGCCCGACGCCGAGGGCGAACGCGTGAACTCGCAGCGCTGGATGGCGGGCGACTACGGCGGCCCGCTCGGCGTCGTCGAGAACGACTTGCGTCCGACGACCCTGCCGACGTACCTCCGCAACGGCTGGGCCAAAGACTGGGGCAACCTGATTCAGCTGGTTCCCCTTGTGCCGCAGACGGTTGCGCAGTTGTCCGTCGAGCCCGACGTACGGTCGGGCTGGTGGACACCCGGCCCGATGCGGGCGGTGACCAACTAGGGAGTGCTGATCAACGCAGAACGTCCACTCCGCTGGTTGAGCGTCCATTCCGCTGGTTGAGCCGGGCCGGAGCGTTAGCACGCCCATAC
>NZ_JABBNB010000017.1 GCF_012933505.1 Gordonia asplenii | reverse complement strand
GAGACGTGGCGCGGCAGGTTTGAGACTCTGCCGTCACATCGAGAGTCTTTACTTCACAATGTCTTTCGGGTCGCCTTCCCCTCGTTACACCGAAGCTCGCGAGCTCGCTTCGGCACTCGGGGAGCGGAGGGACGTGGTGCGGCCGCCGCGCAGTTGGGGAGCGGAGGGTGTGTGCGCCCGCCGCGCAGTTGGGGAGCGGAGGGGGCGCCGTGCGCTTGCCGCGGGGCGCGCTGTTCAGCACGTCGCTCCCACCCGCTCGTCGAGTGCCGAAGCGAGGAACGAGCTTCGGTGTAACGAGACGTGGCGCGCGGCAGGTTTGGGGCGCTGCTTCCGCATGGAGAGTCCTTAGTTCACAATGTTTTTCGGGTCGCGTTCCCCTCGTTACACCGAAGCTCGCGAGCTCGCTTCGGCACTCGGGGAGCGGAGGGTGCGTGCGCCTGCCACGCACCTTGGGGGGCGGAGGGGGCGCCGTGCGCTTGCCGCGGGGCGCGTTGTTCAGCACGTCGCTCCCATCCGCTCGTCGAGTGCCGAAGCGAGGAACGAGCTTCGGTGTAACGAGATGCGGCGCGGCAGGTTTGGGGCGCTTCCGCATGGAGAGTCCTTACTGCACAGTGTCTTTCGGGTCGCCTTCCCCTCGTTACACCGAAGCTCGCGAGCTCGCTTCGGCACTCGGGGAGCGGAGGGTGCGTGCGCCCGCCGCGCACTCGGGGAGCGAGCGGTACGCCGTGCGCTGCTTCGACACTCGGCAAGCAGAAGAGTTGCGTTCGTCGCGACGTCGGATTCGGGCCTATCGCTCGGCCAGTACCTCGGTCCACACCTTGAGTAGCTCGGCGTGCCAGTTCTCCAGGCTGAAGTCGTCTGCTGTGGCCGCGGCCGCGGCGGACAGATGCGCGGTGTGCGCCGGGTCGGCGACGATCTCGGCGATGGCGTCGGCGATCGCGGCGGTGTCTCCGGGGGTCACGAGGTAGCCGTTGTTACCCGACGTCACGACGTCGGCGATGGCGCCGACCGGGGTGACGATCGGAACGAGTCCGGCGGCGAGCGCCTCGAGGAGTGCCATCGGCAAGCCCTCGTCGTAGCTGGGTAGGAGGAAGAACGTGGCGCGGGAGAGCAATTCGTCTCGTTCGTCGGGACCTATCCAATCGCGGATCTCGACGCAGTCCAGGTCGGCCGCGGCCGCGCGGGCCTGCTCCACCTCGTCGTCGCCGGCGAGCACGATGTGAATCCTCGCGCGGGTCTGCTCGTCGAGCCGACGGACCGCGTCGATGATGTCGTAGGTGCCTTTGCGCTGTCCGAGGCGGCCCAGCCCGACCCCGACGACGGGCCCGTGCGGGTCGGGTGCGGTGACCGACGGCGCGGGCGCCGGATTGTGCAGCACCTGAACGCGTTTCGGGTCGAGGTCGAGAACCTCGGTGTACTCGACCGCAAGGTCGTTGCCGAGAATCAGCCATCGGTCGGCGCCGCGCAACACCGCACGCACAGCGCTGCGCATCGGGCGGCCCGTGCCGCGGTACCACGCCGCAAAGTTATAGCTGTGCGCATGGATCACCACCGGCACACCGCGCAGCCGGGCCATGAAGATCGGCATGGACTTGCGGAAGATCGACCCACCGTGGGACAGATGGATGTGCAGCAGATCAGCCCGGCCGGCCGCGACGTAGCAGGTGGATCGCAGCATCCCGACGACACCGTTGATCCGCTTGCGGAACCGCGGCAGGTCGAGGTATGTCGCGACGACGGTGAACTTCACCGGTGCACTTGGTGATTCACCGAGCTCGATCATCTCGGTCATCACCGTGGCCATGCCTCCGCGGCTGACCGGAGACGCCGGTCCCGGGCCGACGGCGAGGATGCGCAGGGGCCGCGCGACGGTGGTGGAGGTCATCGATAGTCCTTTGCTTGCAACAGGATCGACCGCAGCGACGCCGCGGCGACGTCGACGGCGTATCGATCTCGGTAGTGGGTGGCGGCGCTCGCACCGTAGTCGCCGGCCCGGTCCGGGTCGGCGAGCAGGTCGAACGTGGCATGCAGGCCGGCGACGTCGTCGGGGCCGATGGGATCCGGTGCGGCAGGCTGGAATTCGGGCAACGCCCCGTGCGTCGACACGATCGGTGCGACGCCGAGCTGCATCGACAACACCTGCACACCGCTCTGCGTCGCGAGGCGATAATGCGCGATCGACCCCTTCGCCGCGCGCAGCGGTTCGAGGACAGCGTCGTAGTCGTAGGACCCGCCGTTCCACCACGCGGAGTCGGGCAGCTGCGGCGTCTGCGCGGCAGATCCGAAGAGGCACAGGCGATCTCCGCGGAAGCCGGGGCCGTCGACATGCCGTTGCCAGGCGTCGAAGACCACCGGCAGGTTCTTGTACTCGTTGAGCCGCCCGACGAGGACGAAGTCGCGTCGGTCGGCCGCCGCCGCGGGCGCGGCGATGACGTCGTCGGGCAGGTCGCTGGTCAGCGGCACCACCGCGACCGAACCCGGGCGGCGGCCCGGGCGGACCCGGTCGGCGACGTATTCGCTGAAACACACTGTGCGGGAAGCCGATCGCCCCCAGTTGTCGAACAGTGCCTGCTCCCAGCGGGGCCGTTCCTCGTCGGCGCCGTGCGGCTGATCGTCGTGCACGAAATGCACCCGCGGCGCGAGGGCGCCGAGCGCGAGCCATCGGGGATCGCGGACCAGTTCGGTGATCACCACGTCGGGCTTGAACGCTCGGGCCCGCCGGTAGACCCGCGCGAACTCCGGCCAGGTCCGCAGCGTCTTGGGTCGGGGATCGGTGACGATTTCCCAGTCCAACGGCTCCGCCGGTTGCGGATGCTGCTCCGAGGTGATGAGCAGCACATCGTCGCCCGCCGCGCGCAGTTGTTCGCCGTAGATCCGGGCCAGCGGGCGCAGCCAGGGAGACAGCCACAGGATGCGCATCAGAACACCCCGTCGATGGCGGCTTCGTAGGCGTCGGCCATCGCGTCCACGGTGTACTGCTGAGCCATCCGCGCACGGCCCGCGGCTCCCACGGCGGGCAGTCGTTCGGGGTGGGACAGGACGTCGGTCAGCGCGGCTGCCCAGGCATCGACGCTCGGTTCGGGAACGATGAACCCGGCGGCGCCGTCGTCGAGGATGTCGGGAACCGAACAGACGTCGGTCGCCATCACCGGAATCCCACGCGCCATCGCCTCCAGGATCACCAACGGGAACGCTTCGGTGCCACTGGGCCCGCAGAGCAGGTCGGCCTGCGCGAGTGCGTGATCGGGACCCGGGGACCAGCCGCGCCAGCGCACGCGGTCGAGTACGGATTCGGGGGTAAGTGCTTGCAGGCGTTCACGATCGGGGCCGTCGCCGAAGATGTCGAGGGTCCAGTCGAGGTGCTCGGGCACCTTCGAGAGGGCAGCGGTCAGGATGTGTGGGTTCTTCAGCTCGACGATTCTCGCCAACATCGCCAGGCGGATCGTGCCGCTGTCGCGGATCACGGCGGGGGCGATGTCGGGCAGTTCGGCTTTGCTCACGACACCGTTGGGTGCGATGAAATGGCGATCGCCGAGCGATTGGAAGGTCGTCAGTCCGCGCCAATGTGCGGGTGACAGCGCGACGAATCCGTCGGCGCGGCTCATCGCGCGGGCCAGCGGCTCGGAGTAGGTGCCGCGGTCGGTCTTCGGGTACCAGTGCGCGGCCGCGAGCCAGCGTCGATCACGGTGCCCGGCCCGCCACAGAGTGCCGAAACCGGTCTCGGTATTGGTGTCGCCGGTGATGGTCACCGACCGCCCGGCGGGCACGTCGATGAGCGGTGCCCACCACGGCTGGCGAACCACCCGGATATTGTGGCCGATCTCGGAGACCAGCGGACCGAACCGCTGCATGCACACGATAGTCACCGGATAGCCGCGATTGGCGAGTTCGGTGGCCAGCACGACGTGGTGGCGTTCAGCGCCGCCGTAGACGAGCCGGTTGGTGGTGAGGATGACCGACGGTTTCGAACCCGTGTAGGTGGCGGCCAACGCTGCTCGACGACGTCGGGCGGACCGCTGCACACGATCGAGCGCCGACGTCGCCGCCAGATAGGCGTCGCCGTGGTGCACCGTGGCGGCCCGTTCGAGGTTCAGCGCTATGCCCGCACGCAGCAGGTCGCCGGAGCGCAGTCCGGCCCGCGGATCGTCGCTGACGGTGCCTTCGCCCGCGTGGGTGACGCCCGGCTCGTTCGCCAGCAGCAACCGCCAGCCGGCCTCGCGGGCGCGGCGCTGCCAGTCGGCCTCCTCGCCGTAGAGGAAGAATTCCTCGTCGAACGGACCCAGGTCGGTCCAGGCGGCACGGTTGATCATCAGGCAGGCGCCCGTCAGATATCCCGAGACCTCTTGTGGCGCTTCGGGATACAACGACGAGAGCGGCGTCGAACGAAGTTGCGGCGAATACCAGGCACGGTCGACGAGGGCGCGGACCAGGTTGCCGCGACGATGTGCGACGTCCCACGGCCGAGTTCCGGCGCGCCCCGGCTGGGCGTGTGGATCGAGGATCAGCGGGGCCGCGGCCGCGACCCGGTCGCCGCTGATCAGCCTGCGCGTCTCGGCGAGGTCGCCGAGCAGCACCGCGTCGGGGTTGAGCAGCAGGAAGTATGGTGTCGTGCCCAGTGCCGCGAGTTTGTTGACCGCGGCCGCGAACCCCAGATTCGCCGAGCCCAGATGCCAGTCGATGTCGGGGTGGTCGGCGCTGAATTCGGCGACCTGCGGATGGTCCGGCCCGGAGTTGTCCCACACGCGAATGGTGATGTCGCCGAGGTACTTTCGGGTCGAGGCGATCGCTTCCGCGAGCTGGTCGACGGTGCGATAGGCGACGATGAGGACTTCGAAATCGGAGTTGGTCATGGTTATGCGGTCTCTCGGTCGTGCGTCGCGGAATCGGAGCGGCTGCGCAGCGTCTCGCTGATGAAACGCTTGTTGACCGGCCCGACGGCCACATTGATCGCCAAGTAGGCCGCCGCCGCGGCGGGCAGCGAGATTAGTGGTGAAAAGCCATGCAGTACAAGGGCGATCGCTGCCGCAGCGATCGTGGGAATCAGCAGTCGGAGCCCGAATGCGAAGGGCTCGTGGTACAGCTTGCGGCTACCCAGTCGCCACCGCGAGCAGGCCAGACCGATCAGCTCGGTGATCACCAACGCCATCGCGGCGCCTTGGGCGCCGAAGTGCGGGATCAAGGCGCAGTTCGCGGCGATGTTGATGACCAGCGTGACACCGTTGAGCCGCATCAGGAAGTGCTGATCGTGTGCGGCGAACAGTGCCTGGCTCGCGGCCGCGTTGAGGAAGGTCACCGCGGCGGCGATGAACAGCAGACCCAGCACCGGCGCACCGCCGGCGAAGGAATCCGAGCTGATCAGCGTGATGATCGGACCGGCGAGGATGGGGCCGATGACGGCGACCGGGAAGGCGAAGAAGTACATGATCTCCGACGTCCGGGCCACGAACGCGGCGAAGCGCTCGCGGTCGCCCGCGTAAAGCGCAGTCGTCGTCGACAGCAGCGAGGTGAGCAGCAACTCCGACACCATCGTGACCATGAACGCCATCGAGTAGGCCAGGCCGTAGTGGCCCACCTGCTCCGGTGTCGAGAGGACACTGAGCAGCACGCCGTCGATGCGCCAGTACAGCACGGCGATGACGAGGACCACGGTGATCGGGAGGCTCTCCACCAGGAGGCTGCGCGTGGCCGAGACGTCGAAGACCGGACGGATGCCGCCGAGCCGCGCGGCGGCGACGGCCTTGATCGCGAGGTTGACCGCGGGCGGCACCAGCTGCACCACCGCGAACCAGACCAGACCGGCGTCGAGGGCGACCAGCACGACGGTCAGCACCATCGACAGTATGCGTCCGCCGAAGTCGGCGAGAGCGACCGCGCCGAAGCGCATGTGCACCTTGAACAGCGGATCGAACGACGAGTAGAGCGTCGTCAGGGCAATCGACCCGACGACGATGAACAACATCTTCACGACTTCGGGATCGTCGTGGTAGATCAAGACGCCGGTGAACAGTGTGACGACGGTGAGCGGGATCGACCAGACGAGCGCGAAGCCGAGGCTGACTTGCACGAGCCGCTCGATGCTCGGGCGGGTGGCCACTCGCGAGTCGGTGACCCGGCGGACGGCCACTTCGCCGATGCCGAGCTCGGTCAAGGCCATCCACAGGGTCACGAACATGACCGCGGAGGTGAGGTAGCCGTAGTTCTCCGGGCCGAGGTGGCGTGTCGTCAACGCCACGGTGATCAGCGAGGCGCCGGTGCCGAAGACCCGTGCGGCCATCTGCAGCCCGAAGGCTCGCCCGATCCGGGCTGCGGAATGGCCGACCGCCTCGGTGTCATCGTGCGCGGCTGGTGCCGGCGTCGGTGCAGTTTCACTCACGGGAATGCTGCTTTCGTCTTCGGAGGGATCGTTCATGTGCCGACCGGTCAGCGAATCATCGCCATGGCGACGCCGGGGAGGAAGTCGCCGCCGGAACTGCCTTTGCCCACACCGCAGGATCCGTCGGAGGTCCCGGGGGCCTTCACCCAGATGTTCGCGTCGAGCCCGGGTGCCGTCGGTGACGGGCGTGCCGTCGGCGCCGAGCCGATCTTCCGCCCGGGCGGATTACACCAGGTGTTGTTGTCCCACACTGGATTTCCATTGCGACTGGTGTCGACGATGTAGTGCGGGTCGGCGACGCCGGCCCGCATCAGAGCGTCTCGAATGCGTTGGGCGTAGGCCGTGATCTCCGCCGGCGGCCCGAACGAGCTCACGTTCACCGCGAATCCAGTGCGTGTCGAGGCCCCCGCGCCGCGCAGCAGCACAGCCATCCGGTCCGGCGTCACCGAGCCCGAGCTGGTGCCCGCGTCGAGGTAGACGTGGGTGCCGGGATTGCGGTGCAGTGCGGTGACCGCATAGCGCAGGGTGGCGAGGCGATCGTCGAATCCGGTGTGATCGTCGCGGTATTGCCGGTCGGCGAGCCACAGGGCGTCGGGTTCGACGACGACGATGGCGCCGGTGCGGCCGATCGTCGACGCGATGCGGTCGACCCAGGTGCGGTAGCCGGCAGCCGCGATCCGTGCGGTGGGGCCGGTGATCCCGTCGTCGCGGCCGGGAATGTTGTACAGCGCGATCACCGGAGTGGTCGCCGTCGAGCGGGCGACGGCAAGGAATTCGGTCAGGTTCGGCAGGTCACGGTCGGTCCCGGTGAGCCATAGCGCGTCGGGCCGTGCGCCCAGTGCGGCGCGCAGCGCGGGAGTACGTGGATCGGTGGGATGCGCGGCGAGCCAGACTCGCGTCTGGCTCAACGGTGAGACCGTGAACCCCGCGGCCGGCAGCGGTTGATGTGTGCCGGTCGCATCCGAGTCGGTGGGCGGCACAGTGAACAGTGGCGCGGCACCGAGGGGATCGTTACCTGTTGCGGTCGCGAGGATGGCAAGCATGAGTGCCAGCAACGTCGCGGTGCGGCGTTTGCGGATTCCGCTGGTTCGCCCCGGCTTCAATGGATATCGTCTCCTTTATCTTGAATCCGAAGTCACCGTTAATGTACCGAGCACGGTCGGGCCGTACGAACTTCGGCGACGGCTATTGGCAAGATTCCTTATAGGGGTGAGAAATTTAGTGATGTTTGTGATCCATCGCGCTGACCTGCGGGGTCATCATGGATAAATATTGCATTTAGGATAGTGGCGACTCTCGGTCTGGTCCGGGAGCTGTCGAGTCTGCGTTGAATCGGAGTCAGATCAGTGAAATTGTCCGCCGCGTTGCGACGCCACCCGGTCGTCACCGCTCTTGCGACGCTGTTCGTGTTGGTCCTGACGATCGGTGGGGGGTTGTTCGGAGCTTCGCGCGCCGTGCCCTCCTACGAGTCGGAGGGGATCGTCTTGATCATCCCGCCCGGGGCCGGCAGTCAGGTCGCGACCAATAACCCGTTCGTCAACCTCGATCAGAACGTGGCGCAACTCGCGCAGGCACTGAGTACGAGGATGGCCGCGCCGGACATCGTGTCCGGGTTGCAGAGCCGCGCGCCGTCGCTGACCGGGTACACCGCCGCGGTTCGCTATGACAACGCGGTGGTGAACTCGATGCCGACGTCGCAGCTGCAGTTCACCGTCACCGGCACCGATGCGCAGACCGTGCGCGATGCGGTCCAACAGCTGATGGTCATCGCCAGTGATCAGCTCAAGCAGATGCAGGTGCATGCGGGTGTCAAGGACGACACTCTCGCGCAGTCCGTGCAGCTCGTCGCGCCTACCGAACCCACCGCGATGGCGGTGTCTGGTGCCCGAGGCGCCGGTATGTGGGCGATCAGCGGGTTGCTCGGCTCGCTGGTTGTTCTCGCGGTGATCGGTGCGGTGTGGCGGTTCTACTCGCGCCGCGACGGCGATCCCGAGACTCCCGCGGCGCACGCGGCGTCGCCCGCATCGGCCACGACGAGCGCCGACCCGGTCACGCGAAAGACCGCGTCGAGTGGCGGCTCTCGAGACTCCGATACCGCAACGCTCACTTCGAGCACGCCGACCGCGACCGCTCCGGTGGTGAGCGAGAGCGATGCTCAGTCGGCCGCAACGTCGGTGAAGACCGCTACCCGCCCGGGGCAGGCGCGACCGTCGAGCCATCCGGGCGGCAGTGCGAATCACTCGAAGCGACCCAACCGTCGGTAAGCCGGTGACACTGTCTTCGCCCGATCTGCGGGCTCGCTGGCAGGAGTTCCGGGTGTTCGCTCGGGACCCCGAACATGCCAGCGCACTGATCATCGCGGTGTTCGGCGCGATGCTGCTCGCGATGCGGCAGGGCCTGCTGGTGCCGATGACCTCCGGAATGCCGCCGGCGCGCGCCGCCGCGGTGGGCGGACTGGTGCTGCTCATCGTGGGATTCATTGCGGGACGACCATTCTGGGTTCGCGCGGTGCGCACCATCCCGCTGCTTCCCACCGCCGCCGCGCTCGGCGTGGCGGCGACCATCTTCCTTTCGGCTGCCTACGCCACCACCGGCTCGATGGGCGAAGTGCCCTACATCCTGACGGGATACGCCGGGCGGGACGCGGTGAACTCGCTCGCGGCGTTCGTGGTCATCGTCGCCCTGATACACACACGCACAGCGATCGTTGTGGTGTTGCGCGGCTTGGTGATCGGAGCGTCGATCAGTTCGATGATCGGTTTGATCACCTATGCCACCGGCGTGGATCTGGCGCCGATGCTGACACTTCCGGGCCTGCGCATGCACGACACGGCACTCGTCACGGATCTGATGCGCGACGGCGTGGTTCGTCCGCAGGGCAGCGCGGGTCATCCACTGGAACTGAGCTCGGTGCTCACCATCATGACCCCGGTCGCGGTGGCGCTCGCCTTCGAGGCGTACCGGCGCGGCGCGCGCTGGTGGCCGTGGGCGGCGGCGGCGATCGTGCTGATCACCGGTGCGGCCGCGACCGTATCGCGTTCCGCCCTGGTGGGGATGGCCGTTGCCGCAGTGGTGTTCGCCCTGTATTGGCCGATCACGCGTTCGCTGCGAGTCTTCGCGGCGGGTGCGGTGGCTCTGTTCGGGCTCTGGCTGGCCAATGTCCCGATGCTCCGGTCGCTCATCCAGGTGGTGTCGGGCGGATCGAAAGACGGCTCGCTGCAGTCACGTTCGATCGGACGCGACTACGTCGCCGAGCAGTTCGGCCACCACATGTGGCTGGGCCAGGGCGCCGGGACCTACGACGTGCGGGTGCAGCCCGTCCTCGACAACGACTACCTCGCCCAGCTGATGCAGGTCGGCCTGATCGGTGTCGCGGCGCTCATCGTGTTCTATCTCGTGGGCGCGATGTCGGGAATCGTTGCGGCAGTGCGACTTCGGTCCACCGGTGGGCCGCTGGCCGAACTCGTGCCGGGCGTCTTGGCGTCGGTGCTCATCGTGATGGTCATCGGTCTGATCCTCGACATCGGCGGCTTCGCCCAGGTGTCGCTGCTGTCCACCGTGCTGGTCGCGCTGTCGGTGTGTCTCCTGCGTGCGTCTCGTGCGGAGCGGTCAACCGAGCTCAGCGACGACGACGGCCACCGCGTGGCAGCTGCTGTGTGACAACGACACCGAGATCGACGTCCAGCCGTTCTCGGTGGCACGGTCGGCCATCGAGCCGTGCAGGCGAAGCCGCGGTGGCCCACCCGCGCCGACGACCTCGATCTCCCGCGGCGGCGTCGCGGCGTCGACGATCGCCAACGCCTTGATGGCGGCCTCCTTGGCCGCGAATCGGGCGGCGAGTCGCTCGATGCGCTGTGTACCTTGACAATCCGCGATTTCACCCGCGGTGAAGACCCGGCGCAGGAAGCGTTCGCCGAACGCGGCGATCGATTCCTCGATCTCCGTCAGGGCGACGACGTCGCAGCCGATGGCAACCGTCATGTGTCGCCGTCGGCGATCTGTGCGACACCGGTGTCGAGGGCATCGATCGACGAGATCCGCACCCGCGGTGGGGAGTTGGCTGCGTCGAGCGGCCGCAGGGTGACCTCGTGCGGGACCGCGCCGAGCAGACCGAAGCAATCGTCGTCGACGGACCATCCGGCGACGTCGAGACAGACGTAGCGCAGCGACGCCACGCTCGACACGGTGAGAATCCAGGCGCCGTCGGTCGCGGGACGCAGCAGGCCGGTCAGCCCGGCGCGGATCGGAACCGGAGCGGGCGCGATCGCGACGACGTCGCGCGCGAGCAACCTGCCGTCGTCGTCGCGGAGCGTGACCTGTACCGCCTCGGCGCGGGGCGGCCCGAACCGATACGACGCCGACAGATCACCGAACTCGCCGGTGAGATCGCAGTCGTAGCGAGTCAGCGACGAATGCGGTTGCAGGGTAATCGATTCCGAGTAATCGGTAGCCCCGGCCAGCGTGAGCGACAGAGTTGCGGACAGGGGCTGCGGGCCGTCGTGGTGGACGTCGATGCGCAGTCCGGACAGTCCGGCGTCGACGATGCTGACCGACGTCGGCGCCCAGAGTCGACGGAGCACGGCCAGCGGCAGCTTGGCCTCGCCGTCGTGCGTGAGCAAGCCCCAGCCCGCACCGGGCAGCAGGTCGATGCCGGACAGGATCAGCGCGCCTGCGCACCGCGAATCCCGTTGCCGCCAGAAGCGATAGCAGTGCGCCATGGCTTCGGCGACGGCGAGCCGGCCGAGTTGCAGATAGCGCGCCGGGTCGACTCGCCGCACGGCGAGCGGATCGACCGCGAACACCTCGCGCACATAATGATCGCGGATATCCTCGAAATCCCAAGTGGCAGTGCGATCCCGGGGCACCGCGGCCTTCCAGTCCGGATGGTGTCCGACGACGGCGAGGGAACCGAAATCCCGTTCGACGGCGGCATCGGACGGCGGGATGGCGAACGCGAGTGACTCCGCGGCGAACCGGACTCGGGCGGTACGCACATCATCGAGCCGACGTTGATAGCCGCCGACACCGAACCAATGTGCGACGCCGACGTCGGGCCGGATGGCGAGCGTGCCGTCCGGGGACCATGGGCTGGCCGGCACATAGGGCGGACCATCCTGTGCGGCAACGATTTCCGGGAACCGATCGGTGAGCAGCGGCAGGTGCCGGCGCCCGGCGTCGACGCCGAACATCTCGGGTTGCTGAATCGTCTCGCTGCCACCGCTGATCACGGCCAGCGCCGGGTTGCCGCTCTGTTCGACCAGCAGATGCGTGAGTTCGGCGCACATGACCTCGCCGACGTCGTCGGGCGGATCGAAGGTCGCCTGCATGACGTCCTGCCACACGAGCAGGCCGAATTCCGCGCACAGCCGGTAGAACTCGGGTTGCTCGTAGGTGAGCCCGCCGACCACTCGGATCATCGTCGCCCCGGCGTCGGCGAACGAAAGGAGTCGAGCGGCAAGGGTTTCGGTGTCGACGGTGAGCGCGACCGGGTCGGGCGGCGTCCAGGTGACGCCGCGCGCGAAGACGTCGACATCGTTGACCGACAGCGTGAATCCGCCGTCCGACGTGTCCGCGGTCACCGATCGGAATCCGGCAACGCGGTCGGCGAGCACGACGTCGTCGGCGATCAGGGTGACGCGGTACAACGACTGATCGCCGTACCCGCGGGGCCACCACGGTCGCGGATGAGGAACCCACACCGACGTCGTGAGGCGGCCGTCCGCGGATAGCGGGATGGTGGTGTGCAGGATCTCGGAGCCGTCGGGATCGGTTATGACACAACGGATCGCGGTGGCGCCGTGGATGAGCGCGCTTACCGCGATCTGCTCGTCGGCGCAGGTGATACGCACGTTCCGCGCGTACGCGCCGGCCGCGTCGACGGGACGCCACAGCCCGACGGGCGCTGGTAGGATGCCGCCGCCGTACACCGGCGCGCGGCCCAGCAGAGTCGTGCGTGCCCACCGGAGTCCTTGTGCGGCAACAAGAGTCGAGCGCCACCGGCCGCGGCCTCGACGCTTGCGCAGCCACTGGTTGAGTGCGGGACACCGGATGTGGAGGGTGTGCGAGCCGGCCGGCACGTCGACACCGACCGGCAGAAACATCGACACGACGTCGGCGATCGCGGCGCCATCGAGGAAAACCGTTGCGGGAAAAGTGATTCCGCCGAACGTCAGCCGCAGATCGGTCGATGATTCGACGGTCGCCGAGTACCACCAGTCGTGGTCGTCGAGCGACGACGCCGGCCACGGCGCGTCGTCGAGCAGAACGCCGATCGGAGCGGGCCCGGCGATCGGATGCCAGACCGCGCCGGAGTCGGCCATCTCGGCCGGACTGCCGAACGCGTCGGGAGCGGTCCGCGTGATCGTCCAGTCGGTGAGGCTCGCGCTCATGATCAGCGTTGTGGCACAGCGTGATCGACGCCGTCGATGCCGCGCTGCCAGGATTCGGTGAGGGTGCCCAGCAGGTCGTCGACGTCGACGTTGCGCCCGCGTGCGGCGCGCGCCATCTTGAACTGGACAGTCTTCGCCGTCGACGCCGCGACCCGGAACTCGGCGGCGGCGTCGGCGGTGGCGTATCCGTCGGCGGCGAGCCGGTCGGCGAGATCGGCCGCGATCTCCGCGGTCGCACCGAACTGGCGCAGCGTGGCGAAGGACCACAGATGAAAAGTCTCCATCCCGGCGTCGGCCAGCCATCCGACCGCGCCGCGGACCGAATCAGCCAGTCGCACAGCAGGATTGCCGGGCGCGCGCCGATCGAGATGGGCCCGCGCGGCGGCCACGACCGCGGCGGAGGAGATGGTTGCGCCGGGGTCGTCGCCGAGGCGCCGGACCTGTTCGACGTACGGCGGCAGTTCGGGCACGGCGAAGATGCCGGCGAAGTCGTCACCGGAGAGTTCGAAGACTCCGGCGTTGTGCACGTAGGTCATCGTGGCGGAGTCGGCGTCGACCGCGATGGGGACGATGGTGGTCTTCACGTGATTGGTCCGATAGTCGGTGCCCGCGGTGTCGGGCAGCCACCAGCTGTCGACCTCGACGGTGTGCAGCAGCCCGCGGCTCGGACCGCTGAGAACGGTGTCGAGTACGGGTCGCCAGAGGGTCTCCTCGGTGACCTCCAGACCGTACAGGCGTCGCAGGTCTTCGGGAGCGGGCTTGACGAACGTCCACTGCGCCCCGTCGTGGTCGGCAGACAGCGCGCACGCGAACGCGGGTACCGGGTCGTGGCCCAGGCCGTGCAGCAATTCGATCCACAAATCGAGATAGCAGTTGGTCTCCTGCCAGATCCGCTCCGGTGAATGTGTGCGATGCGAAAGATATTCCGCGGCGGTCACGTCGACGCTGAGCGCGACGCCGGGGCGCGCAGCTGAATCGGTGCTCATGCCGCGTCGTCGAGCAGTTTCGTGATGACTGCCGAAAGATTGTCAATCGAGGCGAAGGTGGCTTTCTTGAGGTCTTCGTCGGGGAATTCGATATCGAAATCGTCTTCGAGCGCCAGCATCACATTGACGCTCGCGTGCGAGGTCAGGCCCGCTTCGAATAGGTCTGCCGAGGTATCGATGGTCCAGGCGTCGACGGCGAGCTTGCCGTGTTGGGCGAGGGCATCACGAATCTTCTGAGTGTCCATCAACATTCTTTCGGTTCAGCGCTCCGGAATTCATTATGAACCCGTCGCAGTGCGTACATTAGTTGTAACTTACGGTTCAAGATACAGCAGATTATCCGAACAGAACCGAAGTGTAAAACATGACTTTCGTGCAGGACCGGCAGGAGTATTCGGTGATTGATGCGTCGCTCGAACGGGTCGAGTTGGAACATGGCGCGGCGGTGGCCGCGGCGGCGGAACATGCCGCCGACGTAGACGCCAAAGCGCGCTTCCCGCAGGAGGCGGTAGACGCGATGCGTGCGGCCGGGCTGCTCTCGGCGTCGCTGCCGCGCGCTCTCGGCGGGCGTGATGCGTCCATCACCGAACTCGCCGTGGTCGCTCGCGCGCTCGGTGCGGCGTGCAGTTCGGCGGCGATGGTGTTCGCGATGCATCACACCCAGGCGCTGAGTCTGCGCTTCCATGCCGACGCCGGTCCGATCGCCGACCTCACCCGGCACATCGCGGAGACCGAAGCGCTGTTGGCGTCGTCGACCACGGAGATCACCACCGGCGGCGACACCGGGTCGTCGACCTGCGCGGTGGTCCCCGACGGGGACGGCGTCGTGTTGGAGAAGAACGCGCCGGTGATCTCCTACGGCGCCTACGCCGACTACATCTGCACCACCGCCCGCCGGTCCCCGGACAGCCTGCCCACCGATCAGGTCCTCGTGGTGTGCCCCGCCGACGACACCCAACTCACCCAGACGTCGCAGTGGGACACCCTCGGCTTCCGCGGAACCTGCAGCCCGGGCTTTCAGCTGGCCGCGCGCACCGCGTCGACAAACGTTGTGCCGGTGGCCTATTCGTCGATCTCAGCGCACACCATGCTGCCCGCCTCGCACACGCTGTGGGCCTCGGTGTGGCTGGGTATGGCCGACGCCGCGATCGACAAGGCGCGGGGACAGGTGCGCTCGGCGGCCCGGCGCAGCGGCGGCGCGACGACCCCGCAGGCGGCCAAGTTCGCCGACCTGCTGGTGATCCACCAGCGCTTCGAATCGGCTGTGGCCACCGAGATCGCGCGATACGAGGAATTCCTGGCCTCCGGCGAGGACGAGCCGACCATCGGTTTCGCCATCGCGATGAACAACCTGAAACTCGACACCTCGATCGCCGTCGTCGATGTGGTCGCGGGCGCGCTGGCGATCTGCGGTATCAACGGCTATCGCGAAGATCACGCCGCATCCCTGGGGCGGCTGCTGCGTGACGCCTACGGCCCGCAGGTGATGGTCTCCAACGACCGGATCCGCGCCAACAACGCGCAACTGGTACTCGCTTACCGACCCGGCCGCTGAGCCGCTCGCCGCCCGAACAGACCACACTCGCAGCAGAATACGAGGAACTTCCCATGTCGAACACCACCGTGTCCGAGGCTCGGACCGAACTCGACGATCAGACCGAACTCGAGGCCCGGCGTCGGGAATTCGGTCGGCAGCTCATTGCCGCCGGCCTGTTGATCCCCACCGGCATCGACGGATTGTACGGCCGCGGAGGAGATTTCGAGGCCATCATCGACGGCATCGACTTCGCGGTGCGCGCCGCGGCCGCCGCAGCCTACGACACCGCGCCCCGCGTGCTGCGCTTCCCGCCGGTGTTCCCGCGAGCGAATTTCGAGAAGACCGACTACATCGCCTCGTTCCCCAACCTGACCGGTGCGATCAACACGTTCACCGGCGACAACAAGGCGCACCGTGCGCTACTCGCCGACCGGGAGAACGGCGTCGACTGGGACGGACATCTGGAGTCGGCCGGCACGATGCTCGTGTCGGCGGCCTGTCACCCCGCCTACGCGGGACTGACCGGAGTCCTCGACGAACCGGTCCTGCTCGACGTCTACGGGTACTGCTTCCGCCACGAGCCCTCCCTCGATCCCGCCCGCATGCAGGCCTTCCGGATGCACGAGTATGTGTACGTCGGCGACGCCGAAGGTGCTGCGCAACACCGTAACTCGTGGGTGCAACGAGGTTTGGATGTGCTCGCCGGCCTGGGCCTCGACGCTCAGGCGGTGGCGGCCAATGACCCGTTCTTCGGTCGGGCCGGCCGAATGCTGGCCGCCAATCAGCGTGAGGAGAACCTGAAGACCGAGCTCGTGGTGCCCCTCTACGGAGGGCTCGGTGAGCCGACGGCGATCGTTTCCGCCAATTGCCATCAGGAACACTTCGGTGAGAACTTCGCGATCACCGCGCCCGACGGCAGCGTCGCGCACAGCGCCTGCGTCGGGTTCGGAATGGAACGAATTGCGCTGGCGCTGTTGCGCACTCACGGACTCGTGATCAACGGATGGCCGTCGTCGGTGCGCGCTGCGCTCGGCATGCCGCAAGGATGACCGAGCTGGCCGCCGACCCGACGGTCAGCGCGCCGATCTTCTTCGGTCCCGCGGACCGGTCGCTGTTCGGGGTGCTCAGCACCCCGCAGGCCGCCGCGGTCCGGGGCGGGGTCGTCGTGTGTCCCTCCCTCGGCAAGGAACAGGCGGAAACCACGCGGTGGCTCAAACTTTTCGCCGAACGATTGGCGGCGCGCGGCTTCGCGGTGCTGCGCTTCGACTATCCCAACACCGGTGAATCCGCGGGAGCGCAGGACGCACCCGACGCCGCACACAACTGGACCGAGGGCATCGGCCAAGCAATCGACTATCTGCGGTCCGGCGGCGCCGAGCAGATCGTCGTCGTCGGCCATCGTGCCGGAGCCTTGCTGGCGTCGCAGGTGATCGCCGGGTCGGGCGTGCGATACGCGGTCGCCTGGGATCCCATTCGCAAAGGGCGACAATACCTTCGAACCAAGACCGTGCTCTACAACATGGTCAGCGAATACTCCGACGACGTCGCGGCGCGCGTCCCGGCGTCGGCGATCGCGGCGTCGACCGTCGACGAGCGCATCCATTCGGCGGGACAGACGCTGCACGCCGACGCGGCGTCGGAGCTGCGTTCCCTCACCCTGGACCCAGGCGCCTTCGACGGTGTGCGGACCCTGCTGCTCTCCGGCGACGACGGTCTGGTCACGTCGTTCGGCGACGTCGGGGCCGACGTCGTGCGGATCGACGATCAGGAATCCTATCTGGCGCCGAATCATCCTGCGCTGCTGGACTTTCCACTGACAGATATCGGAGTCGTCGTCGACTGGATCGACGGCGCCATCGGGCCCGAGCGGACCCCGTTCGACGTCGAGCGGCGCACGTCGGCCGTTGTCGCACATGCCGACGACGGGCGGCCGATCACCACCGATGTGTACCGCACATCGGCTGGAATCATGGTGTGGGACACCGCGATAGGTGATCGGCACGACGTCGGGAAGGTGTTCGTCGCGCACTCGCTCGGACAATATGTGCGGACCGGACCGTCGCGGCTGTGGTTCGAGATCGCCGTCGCCGTTGCGGCTCGCGGTGGCCGCGCGATCCGTTTCGACCGGATGGGTGTCGGCGAATCCGGCGTCGCCGACGCCGCCGATGGCCGACTGGCCCTGTACACCCACGACTACGTCGACGACGGCCTCGGGGTTCTCGCCGACCTGCGGCCGCGCGCCGGTGCGCGCATCGTGCATGCCGGAATCTGTGTGGGGTCCTGGATGGCGGCGCACGGAGCGCGGCGCACGGCACAGCTACCCGGAGTGAAATCCTCTGTGGTACTGGTGAATCCGCTGATGTGGCGGCTGCGTCCGCAACGTCGGTTCCGGGTCACCGACTACGGCTCCGACGTCGCAGTGGCGGGCACCGGCCGTACCGACGAAGTGGATACGTCGTTTCGCGGGCGGCTCCGTCGGAAGCTCATCTGGGTCGGTGGACGCAGCGCGCGACGGGTGCGTCGCCTGCCGCGGCGCTGGTGGTCGATCGTCGGGCGGATCCCCGCCATGTCGGTACCCGACTCGTTCTTCGCCGAGTTCGACGCCGCCGGTGTCGACGTCCACGTCGCATTCGCTCCCGGCGATTACGTGTACTTCGACGACGCGTCGGGAGCGGCCGACGCCGTCGCCGCCGCGGGCGACCACGTGCACGTCGTAGTGTCCGCCGCGGGCGACCACACGTCGTATCACGCGGCGATGCGGCAGGTCGTCGGAGACACCGTGCTGCGCGCTTTCGAAGGCTGAATCTGGGCAGGGGGTTTCGCGAACCTCCACCGCTCCCCGAGTGCCGAACCTGGATTCACCGACGGCAGGTCCTATCCGCTGGTTGAGCCGGCTGAGCCTGTATCCACCGGACGAACGCCCCTCTGCTGGTTGAGCCGGACGAGGCGCTAGCCGAGTCCGTGTCGAAACCTCTCAGCCACAACGACTTTCGACGGTCCGCGCCAATATCGTCGATGTCACCCGGCAAGTGAGGCGTGTGCACCCTACGGGTGCACACGCCTCGATGTTCGATTCACATCACAGTTCGACACGTGCGCTACCATCAAATGCATTGTGGTACAGGGGTTTCGACACGCTCGTCGCTAGCGCTCCTCGCGGCTCAACCAGCAGATGGAGTGTCCCCGACCGGCTCAACCAGCGAAATGGGTCCACCATCGGTGGATCCAGGCCGAGTGCCGAAGCGTTGGGTCTGGCGAGTCGAAAATCTTTCTGGGAAAAGGTCTTCGGGACGGAAAGCCTCCACCGTGCCGGCCCATCCGCACCGTTAGTCACAACGGATCGTTACCACGCGTCGTCGGCTGGATCGCCCGTGATCCGCATACAGCAGATTGCAATCGGCACCCTCATCGACGCCGAGGTGGATCATCCCTCGCCGAATCTCAAGTGCCAGTTTCGAATCCGACCACCGCCACCGTCGGCCAGACTCCGCCGGGCGACTTCAACAGGCCGGCCATCGTGCCAGATGCGGCGAAAGGCAAAGCGCCGCTGGGCGGGACGATTCACTGTCCCGCCCAGCGGCGCCGGTGGCCGAGTCGCTCAGTAGGCGCCGTCGCTGGAGGTGACGGCCTTGAGAGTCTTGGCGAGGATGTACATGTCGAGCAGGATGGACCAGTTCTCCACGTAGTAGAGGTCGAGGCCGATCGACTCGTCCCAGGACAGATCCGAGCGTCCGCTGACCTGCCACAGACCGGTCAGCCCCGGGCGAACCAGCATCCGACGTTCGCTCTCGGTGGTGTACAGCGCCACTTCCTGCTCCAGATGCGGGCGCGGTCCGACGAGGCTCATCTGACCGGCCAGGACGTTGAACAACTGGGGCAGCTCGTCGAGCGAGAACCGGCGGATGACCTTGCCGACGGCGGTGACCCGCGGATCATCGCGCATCTTGAACAGCGGGCCGTCGGCCTCGTTCTGGGCGGCGAGTTCGGTCTTGCGCTTGTCGGCGTCGACGTACATCGAGCGGAACTTGACCATCGGGAAGGCGATGCCCGATGCGCCGATGCGATCGGCGGTGTAGAAGATCGGACCGCGGCTGGTGAACTTGACGGCGGCGGCCACGGCGACCAGCACCGGAGCCAAGAAGATCAGCAGTGCGATTGCAGCGGTGCGGTCGAACGCGGTCTTGAGGACCGACGCGCTCTTGCGGTACTGCGGGCGTTCCACGTGAATCAACGACGTGCCGACCGTCGTGCTGGTGACGCGCAGACGGTTGTCGGCGATGTCGAGCAGGCCGGGGGCGAGGACCAGGCGGGTGTCGGTGCCGTCGAGCTCCCAGGTCAATTCCTTCAGGCGGCCGCTGTCGAGCGCTTCGGAGGCGGTGACTGCGACGACGTCGGCGCCGGTGGCGCGCACTGCCTCGACCAGTTGGGTCTCGTCGCCGAGGATCGGGATCTCGGTGGTGGACAGCCGCAAGGTGGCCCCCGGTGCGCCGAGATAGCCGGGGATGCAGGCTCCGACGACCTCCATGCCGGCGTGATGGTCGTGCGACAGGCTCTCGGCGAGGGCGATGGTCGCCGAGTCGGCGCCCAGCACGATGGTTCGGGTGGTGCTGTGGCCGGCAGCGCGGTGGCGCCACAGCGACCGGCGCCACGCATAGCGGCCGACGTTGATCAGCGCGAAACCGACCAGCAGTGCCAGCATCACGAAGATGCGGGCGAAGTCGGCCTTGAGCCACAACTCGGCGGCGGCGAACAGGAAGAACGGAAGGATCGACGCGTTGCGCACCCGACGGAACTCCTCAATACCCGAGCCGATGACAAACGGGTCACGCGAGTTGTTGGAGCCGAGTGCGACGAACCAGACGAAGCCGAGGCAGATGGTGAGGACGGCGCGGGCGACATCGTGCGGCACGCCGAAGCCGAAGCGCAGCAGGTGCGCCGACACCAGTGCCACCGTGATCGCTGCGGCGTCGGTGACGGCGATGTTGCGGGCGAGCCTGGCCTGCCACGAGACCACGCCGTCGCGTCCGACACCGGCTACGACGGCGGCCGGTGACGCGGGTACCGCGGGGGCGTTGGCGACGCGTACCGGGCTGCTGCTGAGAGGGCGCATCTAGTTAGTTCCTAACCCCCGACGGGCTCTGATTGTGGACTGGCGGTCACTGACGAGAAGGGATTTGTCAGCGGTGATGTTGTTTACGATCACAGCTGTTACCTGATTGAGGCAAGGGTGCCGATCAGGCCTTTCACGGGCAGGAATAACAATTCTTATAGCTCGCTCAGGAGCAGATATTCATGCTGGTAAATCGCATGTGGTGACAGCGCCTCAAAGTTCACCTGGCAGAATTGTGATGTGACCAACAGTCGTAAGCCGTCGCTCGATCAGCTCCGTACGTTCCTTGCGGTGTACCGCTCCGGTTCATTCAGCGACGCCGCGCGGCAGATCTCGATGTCGCAGCCGACCGTTACCAATCACATCGGCTCGCTGGAACGCTGGTTCGGCACCCCGCTGTTCATCCGGTCCGCGAACGGCGTGGAACCGACTCCATTCGCACACGAGACCGCCGCGACGCTGGGCGATCAACTCGATCGCATCGACCGCTTCATCTCCGGCGAGGTGGTGCCCGGCAAGCCGGTGCGGTCAGTGTCGATCGGCGGCCCGTTCGACTTCATGACCAGCTGCGTGATCCCGGCGCTCGGACCCGTCGCCGCCGACCTTCCACAGCTGTCGGTGGCGTTCGGCCAGTCGAGCCGGTTACTGGAAGACCTCGAGTCCGACAAGCTCGATCTGGCGATCTCAACCATTCGACCGCGCGGCCGCGACATCCGGGCGTGGCCGCTGGCCGACGAGGAATTCTGGCTCGTCGGCAGGCCCGGATCCGTGGATCGCCACGCATCCTTGTCGACCTTGTCGAAGGCGTCGTTCGTCGCATACAACCGCGAACTGTCGATCATCCGGCGCTACTGGAACACCGTGATGAACGCGGAACCGATCTTCGACGCGACGCTGCTGGTACCCGACCTGTTGTCGGTGAAAGCCGCCGTCCGCAGCGGATTCGGGATCAGCGTGCTGCCGAGCTACCTGGTGGCGAATGAGGTGGCAACCGGTGAACTCGTGAAGCTCGTCGATCCGCCCGAGCCGCCGATCAACACCGTGTTCCTGTGCGCGCAGTCACGTGCGCTGCGCTCCCGGGACCAGATCCACGAGCTGGCCGAACTCATCTTGAAGCAGGTCAAGGATCATATGCACCGGCAGCCGAGCCCGGTGTCCTGACTCGGCAACTACTCAGACGACGAGGGCGTGTCTCCCAATTCCCGGTTGAGATTGGGAGACACGCCCTCAAGCTGGACCGTCGCCCGTCGGTGCGACGATGCGCGTCACTGACGATATGACGCGAGGAAGTTGCCGATGCGTTCCACGGCGTCGATCAGATCGCGGGCATAGGGAAGCGTCACGATCCGGAAATGCCGATGGTCGGGCATGTTGAAGCCGGTTCCCTGCACGATCAGGATCTTCTCTTTCAGCAGGAGATCCTGCACGAAGAGTTCGTCGTTATGGATCTCGTGGACCTCGGGGTCGAGACTTGGGAACGCGTACAGCGCGCCCATCGGCTTCACGCAGTTGACGCCGGGGATCTCGTTGAGCTTCTCCCAAGTGACATTGCGCTGCTCGAGCAGCCGACCGCCGGGTTGCACCAGGGCGTCGATGCTCTGATACCCGCCGAGAGCCACCTGAATGGCGTGCTGGCCCGGAACGTTGGAGCACAGGCGCGTCGACGCGAGTATGTTGAGGCCCTCGATGAAACCCTTCGCGTGGTCCTTCGGCCCGGTGATCGCCAGCCAGCCCGCGCGGTACCCGCAGACGCGATACGCCTTCGACAGACCGTTGAACGTCAGACACAGCAGGTCCGGGGCGAGCGAGGCGATCGAGATGTGCTCGGCATCGTCGTAGAGGATCTTGTCGTAGATCTCGTCGGCGAGCAGCAGCAGCGAATGCTTGCGCGCCACCTCGGTGATCTTCTCCAACACCTCGCGCGAGTAGACGGCGCCGGTCGGATTGTTGGGGTTGATGACCAGCAGTGCCTTGGTGCGCGGAGTGATCTTGGCTTCGATATCGGCGACGTCGGGGTTCCAGTCGTTGGCCTCGTCGCAGTTGTAGTACACCGGCGTTCCGCCCGACAGCGTGGTCATGGCCGTCCACAGCGGATAGTCGGGCGCGGGAATCAGCACTTCGTCGCCGTCGTTGAGCAACGCCTGCATCGTCATGGTGATCAGCTCGGACACACCGTTGCCGAGCAATACGTCGTTGACGTCGAAGTAGGGGAAGTCGATGGTTTCGTAGCGTGTCACGACGGCGCGTCGAGCCGACAGCACGCCCGCCGAATCGCTGTACCCCTGCGAGTACGGCAGGGCGTGAATCATGTCGCGCATGATGACGTCGGGCGCCTCGAAGCCGAACAGGGCCGGGTTGCCGATATTCAGCTTCAGGATGCGATGCCCTTCGGCCTCCAACTGCGCCGCGTGTGCATGTACCGGTCCGCGGATCTCGTAGCAGACGTTCTGCAGCTTGAGGGACTGCTCCAACGGCTTGAGGTTCTGGTTCAGGTGCGATACATGCGGTCTACTCACGAGTTCAATTGTGACAGCCCGGGCAAATCTATTGTTCGGTGCTCTGGATTGCGGCGTATCCAGTCCCCGAGTCTGCGACGCTGGGTGCCCGACAGGTGGGGTAGGACTGCGGCGAAGTCCTGCCGATCCTTCGGGCGGGGCGCACGAGACTTGAACAGCAGCACCACTTCTGGTGTCGCGTAGGGGATGCCGTGGCGGGTGAATCGGATCAAGTCGTCGTACGGCAGCGTTATCGACGGGTCGAATCGGCAGATCCAGGTGTCGTCGTCATGTGGCTCGCGGAAAACGTCGAGGTGATAGGCGCCCGACGTCGGGTCGCATAACCACGTCTGATGCAGGCGCTCGTCGTCGCCGACCTCGTCGAACGACCAACGAAGTCCCGATCCGACGACGTCCCACCGAGCGTCGCCGAAGTGTGCGGCCAGCGCATCGAATTGTCCACGGGGAACGGCGATTTCGACGTCGTCGTGCGGTCGGGTGGACGCCCCGAGGAACATGTCGATCGCCCACCCGCCGACGACGCACCACGACGCGGCGCATCCGTCGAGGCGGGTGGCGATCTCGTTGGGAGTCCACGGCTGCCAGCGCCGGTCGCAGTCGTCGGGGTCGACGGGAATGCCGCCCGCGGGGAGATCGGTCACCGGTCCAGCGTCGCATCCGAAACTTTCTCGACGTTGTTGCGATTGTTCGACGGCGTGTCGGCGCAACAACGTCGATAAAGTTGCTAACCGGGCCACCCCCTGCGTCGCAATGCGTTGCGGACTCGGTGGAGAAGCTGATCACCGTGGTAGGCGATCGTCGTCTTGCACGCCGGGATCAGTTCCCAGTCAGCGTCTTGCTGGAGCGCGTTCCACCGGTCGATGTCGCGTGCGTGCTGGGGCCCATCGCGGTGGTGGGCGCCGTCGTACTCGACGGCGACGCGATACTCGCCGGCGCCCAGATCTACTCGAAATCGATCACCGAGTACGTGGATCTGCGGAACGAAGAGGTCTAAGCCGTTGCGGTGCAAGAGAAGTCGAGCATATGTCTCCCAGAATGATTCGGCTCGTCCGTCGACCTCGTCGAGGACATCATGGATCACCGCGCCGCGGTGAAAGTAGCGAGACTCGTCGACGAAGCGTCGAATCGCATCGACGGTCGTGACCTGACTGCCGTCGTGCAGGCGTCGAACACACTGGTCGACCGCGGCGATCGCCCGGTCTTTCGGCAGGTGCCAGGCGAGGTCGGCGGCCGTCCGTTCCGGCGAGGTGCACCGATAACCGCGGACGACGACGATGTCGCTGTCGGGTAACGCTTCGTGACGCATGACGACGTTGTCGCGAGGTCTCCGCCGAGGCAGGACGATCTCGGGTGGATGTCCGGCCGCATAGGGCACCCGATGCAGTCGCGCCGCGGTCCACCCTCCCACCACCGCGTCGGGGAAAAGCGTCAACAGCGCGTCGACGCGCTGTTTCAATTCGACGTCCAGACCCGCTGGTGCGCGAACACCGCGATAGATGGATGCGAATCGGGTTCGCACCTCGTACGGCGTGTATCCGCCGGCGAGGCTTTTCGACAGTTCGATCATCACCTTTGGACGCGACGACGTAGCGATCCGGTTCCACCGAGGACTTTCTCGACGTTATTGCGATTGTTCGACGGCGTGTCGGCGCAAGAACGTCGACAAAGTCGAAGCCCCGGACGCCGAGACGTCCGGGGCTTCGAGTGTTCGGGTGTCAGCGACCGCCGGGGCGCCTCTTGCCAGCGGCCATGCCGAAGCCCTTGGCCTTGGCGACTGTCGCCTCAGTTGTGACCTGGGTCGACGCCGGGGCCTCGACAGCGGGGGCCGCGGTCTCCGCAGCGGGGGTCGCAGGTGCGGCCTCCACAGCGGGGGTCGCAGGTTCGGCCTCCACAGCGGGGGCTGCGGCCTCGGGTTCCGACTCAGCGACTGCCGCAGGCGCGGCAGCAGCCGGTGCAGCACCAACCGGCGCGCCCGGTCCGCCGGGGCGCCTCTTGCCGGCGGCCATGCCGAAGCCCTTGGCCTTGGCGACTGTCGCCTCAGTTGTGACCTGGGTCGACGCCGGGGCCTCGACAGCGGGGGCTGCGGTCTCGGGTGCGGGGGTCGCAGGTTCGGCCTCGGCAACGGGAGCCGCGGTCTCCGCAGCGGGGGCTGCGACCTCGGGTTCCGGCTCAGCGACTGCCGCAGGTGCGGCAGCAGCCGGTGCAGCACCGACCGGCGCGCCCGGTCCGCCGGGGCGCCTCTTGCCCGCGGCCATGCCGAAGCCCTTGGCCTTGGCGGTGGTAGCCGTCGTCGTGGCGGCGGCAGGCGCGTCTGCCACTGCGACAGGCTCAGCTGCCGGAGCATCAGCGACTACGGGTTCGGCGACCGCGGGAGCCTCGGACGATGCAACTTCTGCGGCCGGAGCCGCAACGGCAGCACCGACCGGCGCGCCCGGTCCGCCGGGGCGCCTCTTGCCGGCGGCCATGCCGAAGCCCTTGGCCTTCGCCGGAGTGGCCTCGGTGGTCGATGCGGGAGCAGCAGCGGCGGCGGACGCTTCCGCCGGAGCCGCAGCAGCCGGAGCCGCAGCCGCAGCGGCGGGCTTCGTTCCCACACCGGGCTTCTTGCCGGCTGCCATGCCGAATCCCTTTGCGGCGGGCTTCTTTTCGGCCGGCGCAGCCTCGGCAGCGGGTGTGGCGGCTGCTGCTGCAGCGGCAGCGGCCGGAGCCGCAGCACCCGGCTTCTTACCGGCTGCCATGCCGAATCCCTTTGCGGCGGGCTTCTTTTCGACTGGCGCGGCGGCCGGTGCGGCCTCGCCTGCCGGCGCCGCGGCTGCAGCGCCGGGCTTCTTGCCGGCTGCCATGCCGAATCCCTTTGCGGCGGGCTTCTTCTCAGCCGGCGCAGCGGCCGGAGCCGGAGCTGCCGCGGCAGCGCCACCCGGCTTCTTCAAGCCGCCCTTCATCGCCAGCCCGACCTTCGGCTTGGGTGCGCCGCCCGACGCCGCCGGAGCCGCTGCGGCCGGAGCGGCCTTCTCCACAACCTCTTCGACGACGGCGGGCGCCGCGGCAACCGCGACCGACGCCGGTCCGAGGAACCGTCCACCACGCTTGACTTCGGTGGTCTGGCCGCGGCGTACGCCTTCGAGCAGCATCTGCGCGACGTCGATCACCTCGACCTTGTCTTCCAGCTCGGTACCGCTGGTCCTCGCGGTGACACCGTCGGTGAGCATCACGCGGCAGAACGGGCAGCCGGTCGCGATTTTGGTGCCCGCGGCGGCCTGGCCGCTCGCACCCGACGGTCCGCTCTGCGCCCCCAGGGTGTCGAGCGCCTCGTCCACGCGGTCGACGTTGATGCGCTTACCGATCTGCTCTTCCATCCACATGCGGGCGCCGCCGGCGCCACAGCACATCGACCGTTCGCCGTGGCGCGGCATCTCGGTGAGCGTCGAGCCCGACGCCTCCATCAGTTCACGCGGCGCGTCATAGACCTTGTTGTGGCGACCCAGGTAGCACGGGTCGTGGTAGGTGACCGTCTGCCCGTCGACGGGTGCGACCGGTACCAGGCGCTTCTCCCGAACGAGGCGGTTGAGCAACTGCGTGTGGTGCACGACCTCGAACTTGCCCCGCTCGGAGTCGACCTGCGGGTACTCATTGCTCAGCGCGTTGAAGCAGTGTGCGCAGGTCACGACGATCTTCTTGCGCTGCGCCGGAGCGGTGGAGAAGAGTTCGTCGAACTGTTCGATGTTCTGTTGCGCGAGCATCTGGAACAGGAACTCGTTGCCCGCGCGGCGGGCGGAGTCGCCGGTACACGTCTCGCCCTGACCGAGGACCAGGAAGTTGACCGCGGCGACGTCGAGCAGTTCGGCGACGGCCTTGGTGGTCTTCTTCGCGCGGTCCTCGTAGGCGCCGGCGCAGCCGACCCAGAAGAGGTACTCGAAGCCCTCGAAGGACTCGACGTCCTTGCCGTAGACCGGGATCTCGATGTCCATCTCATCGATCCACGCGGTGCGCGCCGACGGCGACTGCCCCCACGGGTTGCCCTTGTTCTCCAGGTTCTTGAACAGACCGGCGAGTTCCGACGGGAAGTCGGACTCGATCAGCACCTGGTAGCGACGCATGTCGACGATGTGGTCGACGTGCTCGATGTCGACCGGGCACTGCTCGACGCAGGCGCCGCACGTGGTGCAGCTCCACAGGGTCTCGGTATCGATGACCGCGCCCAGCGCGTCGTCGACGATGCCGGAGCCGGCGCTCGCGCCGACGAGTTTGCGCTCGGCTTCGGCGCGAGCGGCAGCGGGAATGGCGTCGAGCTTGTCCTGCAAGACGTTGCCGTCGGCGTCGACGAGACCGATCTCGTCGCCGCCCAAGTCCTTGCTGCCGCCGGCGATCAGGTACGGCGCCTTGGCCTGAGCGTGATCGCGCAGCGACATGATCAGCAGCTTGGGCGACAGCGGCTTTCCGGTGTTCCATGCGGGGCACTGACTCTGGCAGCGGCCGCATTCGGTGCAGGTGGTGAAGTCCAGCCAGCCCTTCCAGGAGAAGTCTTCGACCTTGCCTGCACCGAAGGCGTCGACGTCGGGGTCGGCGGTGTCCATCTCCAGGACTTTGCCCTGGCTTTCCATGGGCTTGAGCGCACCCAGCGCGACGCCGCCGTCGGCCTCACGCTTGAGATAGATGTTGAAGAACGCGGCGAAGCGGTGCCAGGCGACGCCCCAGTCGATGTTGCGTCCGACGACGGCCAGCCAGATCATGCCGCTCATCAGCTTCACGACGGCGGCCGCGGTGACCCAGTACTCCGACGATCCGTCGAAGAGCTGAGCGAAGTAGTGAGTGAAGAACGACGTCCAGATCGGCGGATTCTCCAGCCCGCTAGAGATCTTGAAGGTCTTCACGAAGATCATGCCGAGACCCTCGACCAGCACCACGGCCTCGACGAAGTAGGCGGCGTTGAAGCGCGAGCCGGAGAAGCGCGACAGTCGCTCGGGAACGCGCGGATGGTTGAGCTGGCGAATGACGATCAGCGCGACGATGCCGATCACGGTCGCCAAACCGAGCACTTCGTCGGCGAAGATGTAGATGCTCCAGGCGCCGATGATCGGCCAGTGGAACTCCGGATCGAAGATCTGTCCGTACGCCTCGAACCAGAAGACGAAGCCGATCAGGAAGCCGAACATGACCAGCCAGTGCGCCCAGCCGACCGAGCGGAATTTCACCATGCGGGTGTGCCCGACGAATTCTTTGAGCATCGTCATCATGCGCGGCAGCACGGGCCAGTATCGACTGCCGTCGGTCTTCTGACCCTGCGCGATGGCGCGGACCATGTTCCAGACTCCGCTGAGGAACAATGCCCAGCAGCCGAGGCTGATGAGGGCAGCTATGGAGCCAATGGTGATCGTCGTGGCGTTCACTTCGGTCTACCCGGCCTTTCTGTTCGGTCCTGAGGTGTCGAGGTCGACCGTCCGCGAGCTGGTCGGATCGGTCGTCGAATCCTCGACGCCACGTTGCTACGACGCAACGTCGTCACAGGTAACCGTAAGGCCTAGCGCGAGTTCGGCGCTGCCAAGGTTGACCTAACTTCACCCGTGAACAGGCGATGCGTTACATAGGTCACCTTACCCGCGGGTAACTTGTTGGCGGCAATGCTGCCGCTATGTGATCTCCGCGACTTTCTCCAGTTCACCGAGTGCGGTGTCGAGGTGCGTGAGCAGCCGCTGCAGGCTCGGTACCTCGGCGCGAGCTCCGATCAGACCGAAGCCCATGTACTTGGCGGCGGAGGTGATGGTGATGTTGAGCGCACACCCGGAACTGGGGATCGACACCGGGTACAGGCCGTCGAGCTGGGCGCCGTTCCAGTAGAGGTCGTGCTGGGGACCGGGCACGTTGGAGATGATGATGTTGAACTGCGACGGCGCGAACTCGACGACGCCGGGAATGGTCATGAACGCCATCGAGCTCGCGTTCGCCGCGCCCAGCGCCAGCGCTTGCAGTGGGCTGAGTCCGCGGATGACCTCTTTGCTCGCCTTGGTCGACGCCGTGAGCTGCGCGAGGCGTTTGGTCGGATCCGGTTGGTCGGTCGCGAGATTGGCGAGGATCGCCGACACTGCATTGCCGTCCTTGCCGTCGCCGGTGTGCATCGACACCGGCACCGCCGCGAGCAGCGGGGCGTCGGGCAGCGCGTCCTGCTCGATCAGATAGTTGCGCAGTGCGCCACCGCACATCGCGAGCACGACGTCGTTCAGTGTGATGTCGAGCGCCTTGGCGACGGCCTGCAGGCGGGCGGTCTCCCACTGCTGGGCGGCGAAGCGCCGGGCGCTGCCGATCGGGACGTCGAGGATCGTCTTGGGTGCGCCGTGGGTTGGGGAGAGGTAGTTGGGGTCGGTGACCGCGCGCAACGCGATGCGCGCGCTGGCCGGTGCCATCCCGACGACCTGGTTGGCGACGTCGGCGACGCCGCTGATCGCACCCGTGATCTGCTGTGCCACACCGGATTTGGGCTTCGGTGGACGTTTCTTCTTGAGTGCGGCGTCCCAGAACGCCTTTCCATTGCGATCCTCAGGATCCGCCGACAGGGTCCGCCCGAGGATGCGCAGCGCCGTCACGCCGTCGACGACGGAGTGGTGGATCTTGGTGTACAGCGCGAGCCGACCGTCGGCGAGCCCCTCGATCAGGTGAGCCTCCCACATCGGCTTGTTGCGGTCGAGCAGCGTCGAATGGTTGAGCGAGACGTAGTGCAGCAGTTCGCGGACGCGGCCGGGTTTGGGTAGGGCGATGCGCCGGACGTGGTAGTCGAAGTCGATCTCGTCGTCGTACGACCACGACACCGAGCCCAACAGGCTGAAGGGTTTCGTCGGCCGTTTGCGGAAGTCCGACTGGATATCGGTGGCGAGCGCGAACGCATCCATCATGTCGTCGGCCAGCTCGCCCGCGGTCTGGCCCTCACGAGGGATGAACAACTGCAGACCGCCGACATGCATCGGCTGTTCGCGGGTCTCGCCGATGAGGAACATCGATGCGGTGATAGGCATGTACTGCATGAACTGGGCCCTCCCAGGGTGCTGCGGAGCTGTGCGAGGATCTAACCCTACGTCGGGGGTGTGACACAGGGTGCAACTCGGCGAGATCGGCACCGGCGCGGGTACCGTCCGCCCCATGTCGTCGCCGCTGCTGATCCGCCCGACGATGGCGGTGTTCATCGGCGTCGAACTCGTCATCACCGTGGCGCTCACCTGGGTCGGTGTCGCCGCGAGCGGCCGCGTCGTGCACGCCGATCGGCTCACCGCCGCGCCGCGGACGGCTCTGGTATTGGGTTCCCTCGTCTCCGACGGTGTGCCCGGCGACTATGTGCGCGGTCGGCTGGACACTACCGTCGACCTCTGGAGACGCGGAGCTCTGCGTCGAATCATCTTGTCCGGCAACGGCTCTGCGGCAGCGGGCAACGAGCCCGCAGTGATGCGCGGGTACTTGCTGGAGCGGGGACTGCCGCCCTCGGCGATGCTCGACGACCCGGCCGGCTTCGACACCGTGGCCAGCTGCCGGCGGGCGCGGGAGGTCTTCGGCGCCGACACGGTGCTGGTCGTCACCCAGGACTTCCACCTCGATCGAGCGATCGCGCTATGCCGTGCGATGGGCGTCGACGCGACCGGTGTCGTCGCGCGTTGCGACTGCCCGGTATGGACAGTCGTACGCAATCATGGGCGCGAGCTGGTGCTGGCCAATCCGCGTGCACTCTGGTCGGCGGTGACGTCCGCGGCGGGCGCCGATGTGCGGCGCAACAGCGCTCGCAGCGACGGCAGTGGCATCCGCGGACGGCCGGTCAGATAGATCGATCCGGGCAGTCGGCGCAGCACTTCGACGACGATCAGTGACCCGACGAGGGTCAGCGCGTAGGTGGCGAAGGTCGCGAACGGCTGCGGGACATGGGCCAGCATCCACGGTCCGCCCGACGCCGCGACCGGTCGCAGGATGAGGAACAGCACCAGGACGTGCGCGAGGAACACGCCGAACGAACGGTTCGACGCCCACGACACCGCCTTGGCGAACCGAGGTGTGCCCCCGCGCCATCGGTTGTTCCAGTGCAGCGCCACCGCATACAGGCAGGCGATTGCGACGACGAGGAACGGAATCAGCGTCGGCTGGAAGGCGCTCGACGCCTCCAGCGGTTTCTGGTCGTCGACGAAGACCCGGATGAGGTAGGTGGCCAGTGCCAGCGACGCGGTGATCAGCAGTGCCGACGCGAGGATCCATCCCCGTCCGCGCAGCCACTCGCCGATGCGCTCGCGATGCACCGCGGCGATCGCCCCGTAGACGACGAAGAACTGGTAGGGCAGGAAGGTCGCGTAGTTGTGCCACCACACGGTGCCCAGCGCGCCGGTCGGCTGCCAGTGCGTGAAGGCGGACACCAGGACCACCTGCAGTGCCGCGCTGATCGCGAGGACCGCCCCGTGATGTCCGGTTGTCTTGCGAATCACCCACAGCAGCGCCGGGAACAGCAAGTACACCTGCAGCATCACGAACAAGAAGTACATCTGGAAGCCGGCCAGGCCCCAGGACAGATTCCATACGTATTCGCGCAGGCTGAAGGGCAGGTCGGCGATGCGGCCCTGCGCCCACATCACGGTCACCACGAAGTACACCGTCGACCAGATCACGTACGGGAAGATGACGAGTTTGATGCGCCGGCGCCAGAAGTCGAGCGTGCTGAAGTCCCGCTTCTCGTAATTCTGGTACATCAGTACAAAGCCGGTGAGGGCGAAGAACGTGTTGCGGGTGAAGTGCAGCAGCAACGACGTCGCGTTGATACCGACGCTCAGTTCCTCATTGGTGGTCTGAGTCAGGCAATGGACGAAGATGACCAGCGAGAACGTCGTCGCGCGGATCAGATCGAGGTGATGAAGGTAGGCCTTGCGGGCACCCGTGCGCACAGCTGTCGTCGGGCTCGGCTTCACGGACGCAGCGTCGTCGGGTTGCGGCGAGGTGTGATCGGGCGCAACTAACGTCATAACTTCTGGGTAATCACTTCCAAGTCGGCGGTGGGTGCCTGCACGGCAGGTCAGACCCGCGTAACACTTTGCCACGCTATCAGTCCTGTCTGGCAGGTGCCTGTGCATGGCATTTCTGTGGGATGTCCCACTAAATGTCGCAGGGCGGCGCCTACCACCACGCGAGGATTCGTCGCAGGTCCCGGTCGATCGTCGGAGTCAGCGATCGGACGAACGTCGCGGTGAGGTGGTGGTAGTCGTGCCACAGCAGTATGTTGCCGACGATGGCCGAGCAGTACGTCGGTGAGCACATCCCGTCGGTGTAGTCGAGAAAAGACATGTTGGGAAAGGCCGCGGCGATCGCCTTCGATGGGTCGACGGCGGCCATCGCCTGATCGCGTGGTACGCCGCACACCTGCGGCTTACGTCCTTGTGCGAGGCATTCCGGCGGCTTGCGTCGACCGGTCGACCACGGATTGTCGCGGATCGCGACCACGCGCTGTCCGCGGTCGCGGAACTCGCCGAAGATGTCGAGGTAGTCCTGCGGGACGAAGTCGCCCCGACCCTGATCCTCGACCGGGCGGGTGCTGTTGGTGAACACGACGTCGGGTCGGTCGACGGCGAGGCGGTCCATCACCCGCTTCGACCACGCATTGCACTGGTAATACTTCTCGCCGAACCAGATGAACACGTGGCTGGTGGTGAGCGCGCAGCCGACCTTCAGATACGTCGTCACGCGGAAGCCGCGTTGCTTCCCGACGGCGTCGAGCGCGGTGATCCATTGCTCGGCGTGCGAGCCGCCGACCAGTGCGATGGTGCGCTGGGCCGCCGTGTCGCCGTAGACGCCGACCTTGATCGATTCGTCGCGCCATCCGCTGATCGCCGAATCGCGGGTGGTGATCGGCCAGTCCTTCTCAGCGACGTCGGGGCTGGGCTGCGGGGCCAGATGCGGCACCGGGGCGTCGTACAGCAGTGCGCGTGCGCCGGGGAACAGTCGTGGATCCAGATCAGCCGTGTTCACGGTGGCGCGCGCCGAGTTGTACTTCCAGACAGCGACGGTGGTGGCGGCGACGGCGGTCGCCGCGGCCAGCACGACGACGAGCGTCACCCGGTAGGCGCGGGAGAACGACGACCGCCCGGCACGCAACGGAATCTCGACGAATGTCGTTGTGGCCCAGGCCAAGAGCAGTGAGATCGCTAGAATGGCGGTGCCCTCGACGAACGACGTCTCGTCCTGATAGCGCCAAGTCAGATAGAAGATGAGCAACGGCCAGTGAATGAGGTACAACGCGTAGGCGACCGACCCCAGCCACACGATCGACGGATGAGCGAGCAGCGCGTCGACGTCGAACGGTCGCGGCTCGTCGGACCCGGCTCCCGACGACCCGATCCAGATGAGGAGCAGAGTCGATCCGACGGGCACCAGCGCGAGTGCGCCCGGGTACTGCAGTACCCCCGCAATGAACCAGCCCGAACACGTGATGAGGGCGAGTGCGACCACCCCGAGCGCATTCCGCAGCCACCGCGGTAGCGCCACATGTGGCATCCACACCGCGAGCAGGCCGCCGGCAAGCGGTTCCCACAACCGGGCGAGGGTGTCGTAATAGTTGAACGGCTGATTCACCGCGTGCCGGTAGTCGGCCCACACGAACGACGCCACCGCCACGACCGTCAGCGCCCCGCCGACGATGCCGCGCACGACCGTCGGGTTGCGGAATACTGCGAACCTTGTCGAGAGCAGCTTCAGCATTCCGCCGAGCGCCAACCCGCAGATCAGCGTCGCGACGAAGAACTGACCTTGCGTCGACATCGACCACAGATGCTGCATCGGACTGTTCGCCGATCCCGCCGCCGAATACTCCTGCGACGCGAACGCCAACTCGTAGTTCTGGTAGTACAGCGCACTGGCGATGACCTCCGACGCCAGCGAACCCCACCGGGTCGTGGGCATCACGACGACGATCAGCCCGACGATGACCACCAACACCAGCAGCAATGCGGGCAGCAGCCGGCGCGCGAGTCGCCACAACCGTGGGCCGGGATTGATCGCCAGACTCCACGACGCCGCCGGGGTCTGCGTCGCCAGCACATGTTTGAGCAGCGACGCGACGAAGAAGTAGCCCGACAGCGTCAGGAACACGTCCACACCGCCGGACACCCGGCCGAACCACACGTGAAAGATCGCGACCAACGCGATCGCGATGCCCCGCAGACCGTCGAGGTCGAGTCGGTACTCGGACGACGTGACCGGTGCGGAGGAACTCACGCCCTGCAGCGTACTTTGACGCTTTCAGCCGATTAGTACGCCCTGCGAAGAATATGGCGAGCGCGACGATTGACCGTTCGCCGGACCGGGCGGGGTTTCGTTCACGGCGATTCGTTCGCGCTGCTCGTAACTCTTCTCGCCGACGACATGTCCGGGCAGTCTCTCGGGCAGCACATCGCAACGCCCCGACTGTCCACCACTGCGAAGGATCATTCATGTCCCAGACCCCCCAATCGATCGCGATCGTCGGCGCCGGCATCGCCGGAGCCACCGCCGCACTCGGCCTGCGCGACGCCGGATTCGACGTCACGCTCTACAGCGACAAGCCCCGCGCGGCCCTGCGCGACGAGGTCCCGCCGACCGGCGTGGCCGTGCTCTTCGGGCGGTCCCGCGACTTCGACGCCGACATCATCGAAGACCTCTATTCGGTCGGCAACACGACCGGCATCAGCACGCGCCTGTACTCCGGCGAAGGCGATGAGCGGGCCCGCGTCCTCGAGTTCAACCCCGACTACAACTACGTCTCGCAGTCGGTCGACGTCCGACTGCGCGCCGACGACCGCATCGGCCGCTTCCTCGACCGCGGTGGGAAGTTCGAGGTCACCACCGTCGACGTCGAGGCGCTCGACGGCATCGCCGCGGGTCACGACGCCACGTTCGTCGCCACCGGCAAGGGCGGGCTGGCCTCGCTGTTCGACGTCGACACCGAACGCACCCACTACGACGAGCCGCAGCGCCGACTGCTGCAGGTCACGCTGCAGGGCGTCGACCACACCGGCGACGCCTTCGCCTACCGCAACCGCGACGGTGCGCAGAACGCCATCTTCAATCTGGACGCGCAAAACGGTGAGATCTACCTCGGGCCGTTTCTGCACAAGGACGTCGGCCCGACGTGGTCGTTCATCGTGTTCGCCAAGCCCGACGGGGCCTGGGCGTCGAAGTTCGACGCGGTCGACGACGCGGCGTCCGCCCGGGCGGCCCTCCTCGAGATCTTCACCGAGTTCTTCCCGGAGGACGCTCCGGCCGTCGAGGCGCTGCAGAACATCGAGGCAGATCCGTTCTCCTGGCTGAAGGGCGCGGTGACGCCGACCGTCCGCAAGCCCGTCGCCACCACCCGGGGCGGACACGTGGTCGCCGGACTGGGCGACACCGTCATCTCCGTCGACCCGGTCGCCGGACAGGGTGCCCAGGGGGCTCTCATTCAGGCGTCTGAACTCGTCAAGGCCGCGAAAGAGCATGCGGGGCAACCTTTTACCGCGGAGTGGCTCACCGAACAGTTCGAGAAGTACTGGGAGTTGCGCGGCCGCGCGGCCGTCGAGGTGACACGTCTGTACCTCGGCGACCCGGACTACGCGACGCACCTGGAACTGTCGTTCCCGGCTGCCGCGGTCAACGCCGACGTCGCCTCGGCGCTGTTCGGACTGCTGTCGGATCCCAACCCGCTGCTGACGTTGGAGAGCCGCGACGACGTCCTCGGCTTCATCGGCGCGGTCGCGGGCGAACCGGCCGACGACGTCCTGGGGCGTTTCGAGCCGGCGGGTACGTTCAGCTCCGCCGAGAAGGTCGGCGTTTAGGACTTGATCGGGTAGGAGTCGATCGAGGTCACGCGTACTCTCGTGTGATCGACAGTGCAGCGCAACCGCCCCTGCGTCCCGAGATCGACGTCTCGTGGCGCAGGTCGGTTGTGTCTGGGCTGGCCCCCGACCAGATGCCCGACTTCACCGTCGACGAGGACCTCGGCAATCGGGAGGCATTGCTGCGAGCGGCGCGACCGGTATTCGACGTCGCCGCCACTGAACTCGCCGATTCCGACACCGCGCTCATCCTCACCGACAACGATTCGCGGATCATCACGCTGAGCTATGGCGGAGTGCAGGTCGAGCGCAATCTGGCGACCATCGGCGCGGTGCGCGGATCGATGATGGGGGAGGACGTCATCGGCACGACGGCGCTGGGAACGCCGGTCGAGACCAGGTCGTCGTTGACCGTCAACGGTACCGAGCACTACCTGGAGATCTATAAGCATCTCAGCTGTTTCGGGCGGCCGATCGTGCACCCGACAACCCATCGGCTCGAGGGAATCCTGTGCATGACGGCGGTCAGCGAGCAGACTCACCCGTTGTTCGCGCCGATGGTCAACCGGCTGGTCGCCGACATCCAAGCACGGCTGCTCGACGCCGCGCAGTCGTCGCATCGGTTGGTACTCAACGCTTTTCATGCTGTCGCGCATCGACGCGGAGTCGCTGTGGTCGCGATCGGCGACGATCTGCTGCTCACCAACACCACGGCGTCGAATCTGCTCGACTCGGCGGATATCGGTGCCCTGCGGGCGATTACGAGTGATCCGAGCGGTTTGATTCCGGCGTCGATGATGATGATGTTGTCGTCGGGGCTGATCGTGTCGATCTCGGGGGAGCGGATCAACGGCGCTCACGCGGCGGCGGTATTCGTCGTCGCACCCGCGGCGGCGAAGCGCGACCCGATCCCACGTGGTGCCGGACTTTCCGCAGAGCTGTTCCCCAGCAACGACTTTCAGGTCGTCGCAGCGGGCAGCGCGCGGTCGCTGGCGGTGCTCGGCGAACCGGGGTCGGGACGCTCGGCGCAGGCGTCCGATGCCGTCGGAGATGCGGCCGCGTACCGCATCGACGTATCCGGCCGGATCGCCGCGGGTGGCGAAATCCAGGTGGCCGCAGCGGTGTCGACGGCGGCGGCGTCGGACGGGGTGCTCGTCGTAGACGGTGCGGAACTGTTGGGAGACAACGACATCGCCCTGCTCAGGCGGGTGATCACCGAACGTCGCGTGCCGGTGGTGCTCACCGGTCCGCCGGTGGCCGAGTTGCGGCCGGCCGTCGCTTCGGTGGTGGCGATGTGCGACGAGCAGATCGCGACGACGCCGTTGCGCAACCAGCCGCATCGCATCGCGACGCTCGCTCAACACTTCCTCACCCGGCACGCCGACAAGGCGAAGTTGGGTGCCGGCGTGGTGGACGCCCTTGCGGCGCACGAGTGGCCGGCGAATCTCACCGAACTCGATCGGGTGATCGCAGCGGCGGTCGACAGCGCGAGTTCACGTGGATCGCGACTGCTGGAGGTGTCCGACCTGCCGGCTCGCTACCGCACCAGTAGCCGGTCGGCGTCGTTGACCGTGCTCGAGCGAATGGAACGGCAGGGGATCGTCGACGCGCTTGGCGAGTGCCGGGGAAACAAGGCGCACGCCGCGAAGCTGTTGGGAATCAGCCGCAGCACGCTTTACGTGCGGTTGAAGGCGCTGGGAATCGAGCCTCCCGGGTGAGCTAGTGCCGTCGTGCGAGGCGCCGTGCTGAGCGAGGAACGAGTCGAAGTATACGAGCTCGCCGGTATATCGAGATCCAGTGCGACGGATGCTCGGCGTGGCCGAATGTGGTGGTTCGGTGTGGAGTTCGGGTCGCCGGCCCCTCGTTACACCGAAGCTCGTGCCTCGCTTCGGCACTCGGGGAGCGGAAGTTGCCGGCCCCTGTAAGGAAGATGCCATGTCTCCGCAGTTCAGAGGTTTGACTGGACATGGCATCTTGCATTATCGCGTCCACCAGCGAAGCGGTGTCGAGGCTCGTTACACCGAAGCTCGTGCCTCGCTTCGGCACTCGGGGAGCGGAGGTCGACTGCCCTCGTTCACCGAAGCTCATGCCTCGCTTCGGCACTCGGGGAGCGCAGGTCGCCGCCGCGCAGTGATCGCAAACAACACTGTCCGACATCCGGACAGTTACCGCACACTTCCGGCGGCCACTATTGACGCACCATCCAGTGACGTCAATCACATCAAAGGAGTCGTTCATCATGACTGCGACGACAGCAGCTCCCACCGCGTCGAACAACATCACGCATAACGCGTTCTTCATTGGCGGCCAATGGCGCGCGCCGGAGGGCTCCGGCCGGATCAGTGTGATCTCGCCGAACTCGGGTCAGCAGATCGGCGAGGTGCCCGACGGCGTCGAAGCCGACATCGATGCCGCGGTTGCGGCTGCGCGTGCGGCGTTCGACGATCCGTCGGCATGGTCGGGACTGCCGGCGTCGGAGCGGGCTGCCGCGCTGATTCGTCTGGCCGACGAAATCGATTCGCGCAAGGAACAATTCGCGGCTCTGGTATCGGCGCAGAACGGTATGCCGATCACCGTGGCGAGCCAGTTGGAGGCGGTGTATCCGGCGACGCTGCTGCGTTACTACGCGGGTTTGATCGCGGCGCAGACCGACGACATTCGCGAAGGAATGTTCGGCGGCGTGGTCGAGGTCAGGCGTGAGCCGATCGGTGTCGTCGGCGCGATCGTGCCGTGGAACTTCCCGCAGACGCTGGCGGCGTTCAAGTATGCGCCGGCGCTCGCCGCGGGATGCACGCTGGTGATCAAGCCGTCGCCGGAGACGGTTCTCGACGCATATCTGCTGGCTGAGGCAGTGGAGGCGGCGGGACTGCCGGCAGGCGTCGTCAACATCGTTCCGGGCGGTCGGGAGACCGGTGCCCACCTGGTGTCGCACCCGAACATCGACAAGGTCGCCTTCACCGGGTCGACCGCGGCCGGTCAGAAGATCGCCGAGACGTGCGGGCGCCTGCTGCGTCCGGTGACGCTGGAATTGGGCGGAAAGTCGGCGACCATCGTTCTCGACGACGCCGAGCTCGACCTCGCCACCATCGGCAACGACCTGTTCGTCGCGACACTCGCCAACAACGGCCAGACCTGTTTCCTCGGCACCCGAGTGCTTGCGCCGAAGTCTCGCTATGACGAGGTCGTCGATGTGCTGTCGGCGTTCGCCGGCTCGATGGCGATCGGCGATTCGCTCGATCCGGGCACCCAGATCGGCCCGATGTCGAGTGCGCGACACCGTGAGCGCGTCGAGGGCTACATCGCCAAGGGGCGCGCCGAAGGCGGCCGGATCACCGTCGGCGGCGGTCGCCCGGACGGCCTCGACGACGGGTGGTTCGTACAGCCCACCGTCTTCGCCGGTATCGACAACAACGCGACCATCGCCCGCGAGGAGATCTTCGGGCCGGTGCTCTCGGTGATCAGCTACGACAGCGACGCCGACGCAGTCGCCATCGCCAACGATTCCGACTTCGGTCTCGGTGGCACGGTGTGGAGTTCCGATGCCGATCGTGCGCGCTCGGTGGCGTCGCGGGTCCGTACCGGAACCATCGGCATCAACCGCTACATTCCGGACCCGGTCGCCCCGTTCGGTGGGGTGAAGCAGTCGGGCATGGGCCGTGAACTCGGTCCGGAAGGCCTTGCGGCATACCAGAATCTCAAGTCGGTCTACCGGTAGGGCGAGCGACGTGAGCACTCCGACCAATCTCGTCACCGTCTCGGCCACCGACACCAGTCGACTCGGCTGGCAGGCGTTTCCGCTGCCGCAGATCAACGGTGAGATCTCCATCAAGCCGGTGTTCGACGACCCGGACACCGGAATGCAAGTGATGATGCTGCGCTACCCCGCGGGATTCACCAACACCTGGCACACGCATCCGTGCGCTCACGGAATGTACGTACTCGACGGCGTCCTCAAGACGCACGAGGGTGAATACGGACCCGGCAACTTCGTCTGGTTCGCCGAGGGCGGGTGGATGGAACACGGTGCCACCGCGGACAACGATGTGACCTGTCTGTTCGTGACGAACAAGCCGTTCGCCATCTGCTACGAGATCGACGCGGACCATCCGTACCCGATGGAGGTGTCGGCGGCAGGTTGAGCTGAACCGAACGGGAGTACGAACCGGGGCCACGACGCGTGTCGTCGTGGCCCCGGTGGGCACCCGAGGGGGATTGTCTTACATTCAGATCCGCGACAACGCCGATTCGGGTGCCGCCGAACCGCGGACCGTCGTGAATCGTCGGAGCGCCGCCGCGAACACGATCGCGATGACCGTCCACAGCAGTGCCTGATTCATCACCGAGTACGTTCGGAAGAGCGCCAGGGTCTGGGCCGGAAACCCTTGATAGACAATGGATCCGGACTGATCGAGCAGAGCCCGCGGGACCTCGTCGAAACGCGGCAGGAACTGCACCACGATACCGATGCCCGCCAGATAGCCGATGGCACCCAGCGTTGCCGACGCCAGTCCGCCGATCCGCGGCCGCAACCACAGGGCGACGGCTACGGCGACGATCATCAGCGCGAGCGACGCCAGCGTCAGGACCAAGTACGACGCCGAGCGAGATCCGATGGTGTCGGCCTCGCCGACGGCGGGTGGATTCGCCGGATATATGAACTGCGGCACCGCACATATCGCGACGAATGCGGCGGCGGCAGTGCCTGCCGCGACCCATCGTGGGTCGGTCGACGGGTACCGACGACCGAGATATGCCCACAGAACGGTGAACGCGACCGCGAACATCGCGCCGAGGGCGATCGCGAACGCCAACGAGCCGACACCTGCGCCGATGTTTTCCTGCACCGAGCGCGTGAACATCTCGTGTTCGTGTTCGTGCCCGCCGCTGAGGGCGAGTTCCGCGTGAGAGCGGCCCTGTTCGTAGGAGATCGCGGTCTGTACCTGCGGCTCGATGAACACGCGCGCAAACACGAACGAAATGACTCCCGCGAGCAGGCCGGACACCAGACCGAATCCGATGAACCTCTTCTCCATGATCTTCTCCCGTCTTCTCTAGAGCGTCTCAGTGGCAGGGGAATCCGAGGAAATGGCGAGCGTCGTGGACGAACTCGTGCACATGGGTGTCCGAGCCGAACAAGGAGACGGCGCCCTGGTCGTAGCCGACGAAGTAGTACACCAGCGCGGCTAGCGCAACGGTGAGCGCGAGAGTCAGCGCGACGCTCGCGACGCGGACGTCGGGCACGGCCCAGATGCGCGGTGTTGTCGCCGCGGTCGATGTGTAGGTCATGTCAGGCTCCTGGGTTCACTGGTTGTGCGGGATCGATGGCCACCGGCTCTAATACGGCGTGGTGGTGGTTGCGGTTGGGGGGAGTGGCCAATACTTCGTCGGTGCGCTCGCGCAGTGTGGCCGGATCGATCGAATCCGATTGTGCGAGAACTGTTTCCAACGCGTGCACCCAATGCTCGTAGTATGACCAGTCGGGGTCGGCGAGCATCGGCGCCGCGGTGGAGTGGTTCGCCTCCCACCGGGCGATATCGTCGATCAGAGCCGACTGAAACGTCGTCCAGTCGTAGTGCCCGGCCTGATGCCCCGCCACGGCGAGAGCGAATGCTCTTATCTCCCAGGGCTTTTCAAACGACTGTTCACCTGGTCGGCCACCGGGAAGCGTGCACACGAGGTCTTGTACCCAGTCACTGGTCGTCGAGTCGACGACGGTCACGAATCCACTCATGACACTGCTCCCACCGGTCCGACACCGATCATCGAATCGCGTGTCACGAGTGCGGCGAGCCGTTCCTCACTCCACCCCTCGGTGCCTGCCGGCCGCTGTGGCAGCACCCAGTAGCGCATTTCGGAACTCGAATCCCAGACGCGTATCTCGGTGCTCTCCGGAATCCGGTAGCCGAACTCCTCGGCCAGCACGCGGCGCGGCTCACGCACGATCTGCGCACGATATTGGGGCTCCTTGTACCAGTTCGGCGGCAGTCCGAGGACCGGCCACGGATAGCACGAACACAGGGTGCAGACGATCGCATGGTGCACGTCGTCGGTGTCTTCGAGCACCACCATGTCTTCTCCCTGAAGTCCGCTGGCGCCGAGTTCTTTACACGCCTCGGTGGCGTCTTCCAGCAGACGTGCGCGATATGCGGGGTCGGTCCATGCCTTCGCGACGATCTTCGCTCCCAGTTGGGGCCCCACCTCGTGTTCGTAGATCTCGACCAGACGGTCGATCATCGAGGTGGTCATCACCCCCTTCTCGATCAGGATCGATTCCAGCGCCTTCACGCGAGCGGCGATCTGTTCGGCAGTGGTCGGTTGCTCGGTCATGCGTGTGCTCCTTCGGATGTGGTGGCGAGTTCGATGTAGGGATCCCAGACGTCGAAGTAGACCGAGCCGTTCGGGTCCGCGGTCTGCGCGCCCCAGAGTTCGGCGCTGGTGAACTTCATCGTGTAGACGTGCTCGGGGTCTTCGCCCAGACCGTTACCGGCGGTGTCCGGGTAGATGAACGAACCTCGATGTGCCACAACAGTTCCCACCCGTCCGCGGGTGTAACGGGCGCGACGGGTGTGACCGAAGGGGCTGTCGCTGCGCACGCGGACGACGTCGCCGACGGCGAATCGGGGCGTCTTGTCGCACTCTCGCTGCGCAGGCGCACCGGCCGGGATGACGGCGTTCACGAAGTCGATGAGTTCGGCGGACTGTTCGTGTTCGGGCAGCGGAGCGTCGGGGTTGTCGAGAAAGTGTTGCGTGCGTCGATCGAGTTCGGCTGGATCGATGCCGCCGCGCTGTACCCCGTAGTGCTCGAACGCGTGCAGCCAGTGCTCGTAATACGGTGCCTTGAGGTACACGGCGGGATCCATCTGCTCGATGGCATGCCGGAACTCGTCGATGCCGAAATATCCTGCGCGGAAGCACGCGGAGAACATCGTGAAGACGGGCTTCTCCCATTCGGCACGGAAGACCGGCTCGGTGGCAGGCGGATTGATCGGGCCGAGGCCGTCGGTCCCACCGAGATCGAATACTCCATTCATGCGTTACTCCTTGCTACGGTCGGCACGGGGAAGGTGCCGATCTGGGTTTCCAGGGACTGCGCCACTCGAAGCACGGTGGCGTCGTCGAATCTCCTGCCGACGACCATGGCGCCCACCGGGAGTCCGTCGACCAGACCGGCGGGAACACTGCAGGCGGGATGGCCGGTGACGTCGAACGGCGCGGTGTTGGCGATCATCCCGAGCGCCTTCGCGAGGTAGGTCGGGCGGTCGATACTCGGCGCGGGAAGCTCGGTGGCGGTGTAGGGCAGGGTCGGCATGAGCAACGCGTCATAGCGGTCGAGGACCGCGTCGTAGGCCGCCCGCGCGGTGGGGACCAGGTTGCGGGCCCTGCCGTAGCCGGCACCGCCGAGTGCGGCCAGTCCGTGACGGCCGCACAACGCGACGAGTTTGACGGTCTCCGACAGTTCGTCGGCATGAGTCATCCGGCCCTTGGCGAAATACGCCATCTGCTCGGGGTCGTAGAGGCCGTCGACGTTCATGCCGTAACCGTTGCCGTCGAGCATCTGATAGGCGCCGCCGTCGGTTGCGATGACATTCCAGACGTGGAACGCGTGCAGGTGCCACGGGATGCTGACCTCTTCGACAATCGCTCCGGCGGCGCTGAGTTCACCCGCGGCCGCTCGGACGACCTCGTCGACGCGGGGATCGGACGCGTCGTGGCCGAAACCCTCTGTGACAAGCCCGATTCGAGTGCCGGCAACGCCGACGTCGAGCGAGCCCAGATAGTCGTCGACGGCCAGATCGGCGGGCTGACGAGGATCGTTTCCGTCGGCGCCTGCCAGAACGGTCAGCATGAGCGCGGCGTCGGCGACGGTCGCCGCGATGGGGCCGAGATGGTCGATGGTGCGTTCGATGGGGAAGGCACCGGTGTAGGGCACGAGCCCGAAAGTCGGTTTGTGTCCGACGATTCCGCAGAACGATGCGGGAATCCGGATCGACCCTCCCTGATCGCCGCCGATTGCCATGTCGACGTCGCCGTTGGCTACCAGGGCGGCGCTGCCGCCCGATGAACCGCCCGCTTCGCGGGTGGGATCCCAGGGGTTGTGCACCGGGCCGCTCGCGGGGGTGAAGCTCGATCCGGAGAAGCACAGATCCTCACACACGGCCTTGCCCGCGACGGTGGCGCCGGCGTCGAGCAGGCGGCTCACCACCGTCGCGTCTGTGCTGGGAACATAGCCTTCGACCGATCGCGACCCGTTCATCATCGGGACGCCGGCGACTGCGACGTTGTCTTTGATGGCCACTCGGCGGCCGGCAAGGGCGCCGTCGGCGGTTTCCGTCGAGATATCGGTAGTGACATACCATGCGCCCAAAGGGTTTTCGCTCGGCGAGGGCGTATTGTGCTGTCGCTTCGGTGCAGCGGGTGCAATCGCGGCGTACAACTCTTCGACGACGTCGTAGGAGCCCAGTGCGCCGTCGACGAGGCCGGTGAACTCCCGAGTTGTCGCGGCGTCGAAATGAAGTCCGAAATGTGTTGCGGCGGAGGCGATGTCCTCCGCAGTCGGGCGTCTTACCGTCATGGTCGCTCCTCGTTTGGGGGTACTGCGCTGGCTACGATTCACAACACTAGAAGCTCCGCGAAGTTACGTCAATACGTATCGACATATCGACTTATAGACGTCGACTGCTCGCCGGACCGGGATGGCTAAAGCGCGCGAAGTAGGCCGCCGCGTGACTCCGCGAGCAGGATCGGGCGCCGAACCGGAGGCGAATCTTCTTTTCGGACAAACATATTCGTGATCATTCGGTCGCGAATCGCGCTGCGGTCATCGGTGCCCGGTGTCGCACGCGCGTACGCCCAGATCGCCGCATACGTCGTCTGGGACAGCGAACTCAGCGGTGGAGCCGGACCGACGACGCTGGCCCGGTAACGGTTGCGTAGACCTTCGTCGCCGCTCAGATCCTGGAAGTAGCCGAACGCCGCCCACACGCCGTCGGCGTGCGAACTGCCGATGAGCTGTTGGGTCGCTTCGTCGAAGACGAGGGCGAATGTTCTTGTACGCGAGCGTAATCCCTGCTGAGCGCAGCTTCGCTCGAACAGTACCTCGTCGTGGCCGACGAGGGAGGACAGGATCAGATCGGCACCGGATCTCTCGATCGCCTCAACGGTCGCCGAGAAGTCGGTGCTGCCCATCGGAAGGTAGCTGTCGCCGGCGACCGATCCACCGCATTCGGCGATCACTCGTCGGGCAGCCCAGTGTGCGCCGTACGACCACGAGTAGCGGTGGCCGACGAAAAACCAGTTCCGCGAACCCGTTTCCATCATCAGGGCGGGAATCCCGGCGCGCACTTGTTCCAGCGGCCGTTCGCCGAGGCGGAGAAGTCGCGGGTCGGGTCGACCACCCTCGTTGAGGACGGTGTGGATCAACAGGACGTCGGTTCCGCGCAGCGCCGCTGCGGCAGCGTTGAACGTCGCCGACGTGACGCACGCGAAGATGGTGCGACAGCCGCTCCGCATCAGCCGCAAGGCCGCCGCCGCTCCGGTGACGACGTCCGACGAATCATCGCCGACCAGCAGTTCCGTCGGTGTTCCGCCGATCCCGCCGTCAGCGTTGATCTCGGCGACGGCGAGGGCGGCGACCGACTCGGTGGCCTGCGCAAAGACCGCGGCCGATCCGGATTTACTGACCAGCAGTCCGATTCGGTGGCGGTCGTTCGCCGGGAGCTCCGGGGGTGCGTAGCCGCGCTTCTGGGCGAGCCAGTTCACCCCGTCGTGGTCGATGCTCGACTCGAGAACCACGCGCGTGCCGCCATCGTCGGGATAGAACCGGATCGTCAGTCGTCCCCGCCAGGGCTGATGGTGGACGATGTGCACCGAGCGGTCCGGCTTGATCGCCCCGACGTAACCGAGGAGCGTGATCGGGCTTCCGGCGGGCCCCTGTGCTGATGCGTCGCCTACCGGCAGCGCGACCGAGACCGCGGCGCCGGGGACCAGACGCTCACACTCCAGATCGAGGAGTCGGCCCTGCGCGAGGGCGGTGAAAGCGGCGGCGGGCGGTCCCGCCGTGGTTATCTGTGCGGTCACCGAGAATGCGACCATGTCTACCGCCCGCCTGTGGATGAGAGGGTTGCGCGGGGCTACGCGTTACGACGCCCCGCGGCGTCGTCGACGGTGGCGCCCGGAGGCGCTTGTTCGACTCGTGATTCGGTACCTGCGCTCAACGCACGTTCCAGTACGCCGTGGAGGAATTGCAATGCGTCATTCGCGGGCCCGGCGGGGTCGATGGAGAAGAGCCGATTGCGGCCCTCGCGGCGCTCGACGATAACGCCCGACAGGCGAAGCGCTTTGAGGTGGGTGGACACCGTGGTGCGTCCGACGCTGGTGATCTGATCGCTGATGAAACCGGCACTGCATTCGCCGTGCGTGGCGAGAGTGTCGAGAATCTGTCGTCGGACTTGATCGGCCAGTGCCGCGAAGGCCAGCTCCTGGTTTCGCTGCGTCGTCACGGTTGTCGCCTAACCCTTTCGTGCGATCGTCGCACCTGATATGTCGATATGTGTCAACATATCGTAAGCAGGGCGCTGAAGCCAAGGTCGGAACCTCCTGTCGTCAGTCGCGTCGAACGTCTGGGTATATCGTCGGTCGTCCACGACGGGCGTTCTTGTCGCTGCGCGCCAAACAGTTGATCGTCAGCGCCGTGTACGGTCGACCAGGTCAGTGAGGTACACCATGCTCGTTCGATCCGGATTCGCGCTCCCCACGCGTACCACCAGAACCGCCGACTGGGCGGAGATGCTGCGCGAGCACTTCGTGTCGCTCGACGTCTCGGACGTCGTCGAAGCGCCCCGGTTCAGCGGAGCTGTCCGAACATCGCAGTACGCCCACCTCAAGGTGTCCACCGTGACCGCGACGGAACAGCGAATAGCGCGCAGTGACAACCTGATTCGGTCTGACACGAGCGCATACCTGCAGCTCGGAATGGTACGACGAGGCAGGGCCGTCGTGCGTCAGCACGGCCGAGAGTGCGTGTTGGATGCGGGTGACTTCACCCTGTACGACACGACGAGTCCGTTCGACTGGTGTCTTGCCGGGCACCCCGACGACGCATCGTGGGGACTGGAGGTGTTTACCTGGCCACGAGCCGCGCTGTCCTTCACCGATTCCGACATTCGCGACTTGACCGCCGTCGCGTTCGACGGACGGGCCGGTGCCAGCGGGCTGCTGGCCCGGTTCCTGCACGACATCGTCGTATCCCGGCCGGTGGCCGACGTCGACGGGCCCGGTCAGGCGGTCGTCGAGGAAGTCGGGGATCTGGTCCATGCCATCCTGCGGGGTGCGGTTGGACAGTCGACTCCCCACTCGAGTCTCTACCGTGCGGCGGTGGAGTGGATCGATGACAACCTGGCCGATGACACGCTCGCTCCGCCGGGTGTTGCCGCAGGAGTGATGGTGTCCACTCGGCAGTTGCACCGCGCGTTCGCCGAACAGGGCACGACGGTGGCGCGAACCATCCGTGCCCGACGACTGGAGCGATGCCGCCGTGACATCGTCAGTTCGGGAAACGGCAGGTCTCTGCAGGAGATCTCAGCCGACTGGGGGTTTCGTGATCTCGCGGTGTTCAGTCGTGCCTTCAAGCAGGAATACGGTCTGAGCCCGCGCGATTACCGCGCGGCCGTCAGGTGAGGCGTGGGTGGGCACGGATCGTCAATTTCTCGTCGCTGTCCATCAAATAGCTTGTCGCACAACGTCGTAACTTCAAGGTGCTCAGCCCGCACACCGTTGAAGGAGTACCTCGTGGAATCAGCTATCGACACCCATCTCACCTGTCCGCGCACCTTGACCCGACGAGTTCCCGATGACTACCGACCACCGTTTCCGATGTGGGTGGGTCGTGCGGACGAGTCGCTGACCGACGTCGTCATGGCCTATCTCGGGGTGCAGTACCGCGACCCGGACCGCAAGCGGGCCGCGCTCGACGTCGTCGCGCTCATCGTCGCGAGCTTCGACGGAGAACACCGTCCCGATCACCACGACGTGACGTGGCACGTCGACGCAGACGGGTTCGACAATCTGATCGTCGTGGGTTACTGGCGAGATCCAGCCCAGCACTGCGAATGGCTGCGCAGTGCGGCGGTCGTCGATTGGTGGGATTCGCCCGAACGCCTCTCCGACGGCCTCGGGTACTTTCGCGAGACCATCGCTCCGCGCGCGGAGCAGTTCGAGACGCTCTACGCATTCACCGACGATCTACCCGGGGTGGGCGCGGTCATGGACGGTATCAGCGGCGAGATCGAGGAGCACGGGTACTGGGGATCGATGCGTGACAGATTTCCGATCTCCCAGCATGACTGGATGTCGGCGGCGGGGGAGTTGCGTATCGTCGCGGGCGATCCCGACGTGGGTGGCCGCGTAGTCGTCGCCGGACACGACAACATCGCGCTCATCCGATCGGGACAGGAGTGGCGCGCGGCGCAAGCCGAGGAGCGTTCGCTCTACCTCGACGAGATCCTTCCGACGCTGACGGCGGGGATGGACTTCTTGCGCGACAACGGCGCGGCGGTCGGCTGCTACAGCAATCGATTCGTGCAGAGCATCGATGCCGACGGCAACCTCGAAGACGAGAGTTACAACATCGGGCACTGGCGGTCACTCGATCGGCTGGAACGCTGGGCCGAATCCCATCCGACCCACCTTCGGATCTTCACCACCTTCTTCAAGGTGGCCGAAGGGCTGGACAAACTCCGCCTCTACCACGAAGTGTCGGTCGCCGACGCGAAGAATCAGGTGTTTGAGTACATCAACTGCCATCCGCGAACCGGCATGATGCGTGATGCGATTCGGAGTTGAGTGGAGATCTCACTCGCAGGCCGACGGACCCGACGATTTCGTCGGGTCCGTTGGCTTTCCCGCTCCTATTGATAAATACTGCTGCTCAATAACCCGAATTTAGGTTCTTGTTCTGTATGGATCTCGGTTCTACGCTTGTCTCTAGTGGCCCATATCACAGGGGCCTGGGCATCGAAATCGACTGATTCTCCGGAGGATGAGCACGCAATGAAGATCACTGCGGTAGAGGCCATACCCTTCGCCATCCCGTACCTGAAACCACTGCGCTTCGCCTCCGGTGAAGTCCACGTCGCCGAACATGTGCTCGTCCGCATCCATACCGAAGACGGCATCGTCGGCGTCGCCGAAGCTCCCCCGCGCCCGTTCACCTACGGCGAGACGCAGAAGGGCATCGTCGCTGTCGTCGAGGACATCTTCGCCCCCGACGTCGTCGGGCTGACGCTCCTCGAACGCGAAGTGGTGCGCGCCCGACTGGACCGCACCGTGGGTAACCCGACGGCTAAATCCGCTGTGGACATGGCGATTTGGGACGCTCTCGGCAAGACCCTCGACCTGGCGGTCACCGACCTGCTCGGCGGGTACACCGATCGACTTCGGGTTTCGCACATGCTCGGATTCGCCGAGCCGGCCAAGATGGTCGCCGAGGCCGAACGCATGCGTGAGCGCTACGGCATCAGCACCTTCAAGGTGAAAGTGGGGCGTCGTCCGATCAACCTCGACGTCGACGTCGTGCGCGCGTTGCGGGAGCGGTTCGGCGAAGATATCGATCTGTACGTCGACGGCAATCGCGGTTGGACCGCGGCCGAGTCGGCCCGCGCGATGCGGCAGATGGACGACCTCGGGCTGCTGTTCGCCGAGGAGCTCTGCCCCGCCGACGACGTGCTGGGCCGACGCTGGCTCGTCGAACAGGTCGACGTCCCGTTCATCGCCGACGAATCGGTGCCCACGCCGGCCAACGTCGCCCGTGAGGTTCTCGCCGGCGCCGCGACCGCGGTCAGCATCAAGACCGCCCGCACCGGGTTCACCGTGTCGCAGCGAGTGCACCATCTCGCCGAGAGTCTCGGCCTCGACATCGTGATGGGCAACCAGATCGACGGCCAGGTCGGCACTGCGGCGACCCTCGCGTTCGGCGCCGCGTACGAGCGCACCGCGCGCCACGCGGGCGAACTGTCGAACTTCCTCGACATGAGCGACGACTTGCTCACCCGTCCACTGCAGATCGTCGACGGCTATCTGCATCGGCTGTCCGGCGTCGGACTGGGGATCGAGATCGACGACGAGAAACTCGCCCGCTACCGGACCGACAAGTGAACGTCTCCACGAGAAGGATTTGACCGCAATGCTTTTCCACGTTCGGATGGATGTCTCCATCCCCCACGACCTCGACCCGGACACCCGGGCCGACACCGTCGCCCGCGAGAAGGCCTACTCGCAGGAACTGCAACGCGCGGGCAAATGGCCGCATATCTGGCGGATCGTCGGTGAGTACTCGAACTTCTCCATCTTCGACGTCGCCGACAACGACGAGTTGCACGCCATCCTCTCCGGATTGCCGTTGTTCGCCTATATGGACATCAAGGTGACGCCGCTGGCCACGCACCCATCCGACATCGCCGCAAGCTGAGTACCACCCCGGAAAGGCAGCCCCTTTCCGGTCAACACAGAAACAACACAGCAGAACGAGAAACAAGGGAGTTCGACATGACCGACACCAGCTTTGATTCCGAAGTCAGCGCGAAGGCGGCCGATTCCGGCGCAAACGCCTCGGCCCAGTTCCAGGAGCGGATGGCCGCCGCGGGCGGACGTTCCGGCGTCATCGACACCCAGCGCGTGAGCTATCTCGCCGGCAAGGTGATCAAGGCCATCAACGACACCGTCCTCGACGACAAGGTCAGCTACGAGGAGTACAACGCACTCAAGGCATGGCTGATCAAGGTCGGCGAAGACGGCGAGTGGCCGCTGTTCCTCGACGTCTGGCTGGAGCACTCGGTCGAAGAGGTCGCCAATGCCGACCGCGAGGGCTCGAAGGGCACCATCGAAGGCCCGTACTACATCGGCGGCTCGCCCGAATTGTCTTGGAACGGAACGATTCCCATGCGCGACGGCGAGCCGGGAACCCCGCTCGTGTTCGCCGGCCAGGTCCGGTCGGTCGACGGCCGTCCGCTGGCCGGAGCCAAGCTCGAGTTGTGGCACGCCGACGATCTCGGCTTCTACTCGCAGTTCGCTCCCGGCCTGCCCGAATGGAACCTCCGCGGCACGTGGATCGCCAACGACGACGGCAGGTTCGAGATCCACACGCTGCGTCCCGCGCCGTACCAGATCCCGACGGAGGGCGCCTGCGGCCAGTTGATCGAGGCCGCCGGATGGCACGCCTGGCGCCCGGCTCACCTGCATTTCAAGGTCAGCGCACCCGACCATCAGCTCATCACCACGCAGCTGTACTTCCCGGGCGACCCGCATAACTCGGACGACATCGCGTCGGCCGTCAAGCCCGAACTGATGCTCGACCCGCAGGACAACCCCGACGCCGAGGGCGAGATCACCTACTACGACTTCGTGATGGCCCCCGAACAGTAGGTCCCGCAACAGTCACCGGCCCGGCGTCGCATTCGACGCCGGGCCTGTTCGTGGAGCGGTGGTTACTTGCTCCGTGAGCGCCCGGCTCCCCGAGTGCCGAAGCGAGGAACCGCTCCGCACAACCACCCCGCTCCCAACCCGGTAATGTCGGCGCGCAAAACCACCCCGCTCCCCGAGTGCCGAAGCGAGGAACGAGCTTCGGTGTATCGAGGGGTCGGCGAGACAGCAATCCACGTCGGGGACGAATCACTATCCGCAGGGCAGATGACACCGACCGGACGCACCATCCTGCCGCCATGAAGACTTCCGATGGCTCGTCTGCTCACACACGTTCGCAATCGTCGCTTTTCGGTCGCACAGGTAGTCACTTCGCGAGTTCGTCTCACCAGACCCCTCGTTACACCGAAGCTCGTTCCTCGCTTCGGCACTCGGGGAGCGGGTGTGATCGCACAACGAGCTCGCGAGTTTTCGGTGTAATGAAGGGGCGGCGAGATGTCATGCCAACGCAACCAGCCGCGGTACTCCCGGTCCGCTGGTAAGCCCTACCGGTCCTCCGACCGCACGTAATGCAGCCCGCGGAATCGGGCACTGCTTTCGAACACCGACGCGTCCAACTCGACGTCCCGATGCGCTGCCATCCGCAATGCCAAGCGCAGCAACATCTTTATGTCTCGTGGTGTGATGTCGGGGAAGCCGCCGACGAGGTCGTCGAGCAGCGTGTCGTCGAGCACCACATCGTTTCCGGCGGCGAGAATCGTCCACACCTGGCGGGCGTCGTCGGGACCGGGCGGCTGATACTCGATGACGGCGGCGCACCGCGCGAGGATCGCCTCGTCGACGCCGTCGATCCGGTTGGTGGTCAAGAACAGGAGACCGTCGAAGTACTCGAGCGTGCGCAGGAATTCGGCGACGATCGCGTTCTGTCCCAAGTCCATTCCGCGTTCCATCACGAACACGTCGGCCTCGTCGAGCAGCAATACCGCATCCCAACGTTTAGCGCGGTCGAAGATCACCTCGAGGTTCTTGCGCACCAGCTCGGCGGTGATGCCCAACGACCCCGAATGAATCGAATACAGCGGCCGCCCAGTCACTTCCGCGTATACCTCGGCGGTCAGCGTCTTTCCGACGCCGGGTCGCCCCATCGCCAGAATCACATTGCCCGCGGCCTTGCCGTCGATGATGTCGCCGGTGAACACCGAGATGTCGGTGGTGAGAATGTTGAGCAACTCGCGCTGGTCGTCGGGCAGCACCAACTTGTCCTGCAGATGTGGATCGTACTGGTAGGGAACAAGATCCCCGGTGTTCACGTCCAGAAAATCCTGTGCTCCGAGGTCGAAGACCCGCACCGCGGTGATCACCGGAACCGTGCCGAAACCACCAGCGCCGTTGCCGTGCGGTTCGGCGGCGACGTCGGCGAACAACACCGACGGTGCCACCATCCGAAGTGCCGCAATCTCATTGGGCGCGACGTCGTGCACGACCTTCCGGTTCTCCCGGCGGTTGGGGGACCGGTAGTCGTCGGTCCGGATGGCTCGGCCGGAGAACCGGTATTGCGCCCCGAATCCGTCGTCGATGATGCGCGCGAACTCGTCGCGTCGAGCCTGATACTCGGCCTTCAGCTCGGCTGTCTCCTTGTAGGCGCCGCCGGCGAGCAGTACGTCGGCGGGGGTCTTCCCGGCGATCTCGGTCTCCTCGAAGTACAGCAATCGTGGTGCGCGAGAAGGACGTTTGACAGTCGGGTTGTCGGCCTCCATGGTGAATTTGATCCGCGGGCCCCGGGTCCGGTCGGCATGCTCCATGGTGATGTTCATGACCAAGTACGGATGCAGGTACCCGTCGGATTCACGGACATAGAGCCAGCCGTCGATGATGTCGTGCCGAAGGAAGGAGCGGAAGATCTCCGTGGCGGCGTCGATGTGCGGGATCACGGGGAAGTCGCCGGATCGGGCCGATCGGATCGCCGATACCGCCCGCGCGAACGAGGCGTCGGAAACCGTTGTGGCCGTGGACGCGAGGTCGGCGAGCGCGACATCGGTGAGGTCGTGATCGGCGATGCTCATCTCCGGTGACCGCCATGACTTCGCCTGACGCCGGGCCGCGGCGAGATCGTCCGACGCCGTCGCCGCGACGAGTTCGGTGGGAGCTATCAGCATGATGGTCCTTTCCTCGGAGCCACGTGACTCAGTGGCCTGCCGACGCCGCGTCGGCGGCGTACAGCGACTCGATCAGCCTGCCGACCGCCTCGACGAGCGGGTGGTCGTTGCTACGCCGCCAGGCGAGCGCCAGCTCCACTTCACCGGCATCGGGCAGATCGCGAATTACCAAGCCGTCCAATGGAAGTGACCGAACCGATGCCGGCACCACGCCGACGCCGAGTCCAGCGGTGACCAGGGCGAGCAGGACCGCGGTGCCCGGAGCCTCGTGCTCTCGATGCGGAGTGAAGCCGGCCTGCCGACACGACCGCAACAGCACCGACGTCACCGCCGACTCGCGGTTGCCATACATCACGAACGGCTCCGATCGCAGATCGGCAAGTGACACGACGGGTTCGGACGCGAGGCGGTGTTCGGCCGACACGGCGAGCACCAGCGGCTCGTGAGCGATGGTGCGCAGTTCGATGTCCTCGCCGATCGCCGGCGGCCGCAGAATGCCCAGTTCCATTGTGCCGCTGCGTAATCCATTGCACTGTTCGGGCGTCAGCATGTCGGTCTGAATCTGCAGGGCGACGCCCGGCAGCTCTTGCTGCATGGTCCGCGCGATCTGCGGGAGGTGGGAGAAGGCGGCTGTGCCGGTGAGGCCCAATCGGATCAGGCCGCTGCGACCGTCGGCCAGGCGTCGAACACCGTGCACCGCGTTGTCGACGGACGCCAGGATCCGCTCCACCTCGTCGCGGAAGTATTCGCCGGCCGGCGTCAGCGCGACCTGGCGGGTTGTGCGGGTGAACAGCGCAACGTCGAGCTCGGCTTCGAGCTGCCGGATCGCGTACGACAGTGCGGGCTGGGCCACGTGTAGGCGTTTCGCCGCTTGGCCGAAGTGGCACGTGTCGGCGACCGCGGCGAAGTAGCGGAGATGGCGTAGTTCCATCGGTCCTCCCTCGAAGCTGTCCGACACTCTTTGTAGCGTACGTCGCATCATAAATAAAGGAGAAGTACTTTGATTGCTCGGTTTCATAATCAGCATCGATCAATTTCACCCTGGTGTAGGCCTAGGGTTTTGCCTAGTGTGACGACCCCCACAAGGTGACAGTGTCGAAGTCAGCCCACCTCGACAGCCTTGGAGGTTTTGATGACCGCAACCGTCCCCACCACCCCCCTTCCCACTCACCACGAGCATCTGGCATCGGTGCTGGCCGACGCCGTGATCGACGATCGCGCCGCGGGCGTGTACCGCGCCAACCGCAGGATCTTCACCGACGAGGAAATCTTCGAGCTCGAGATGAAGCACATCTTCGAGGGCAACTGGATCTACCTGGCCCACGAAAGCCAACTGCCTGATCCCGGCGACTACTTCACCGCCTACATCGGCCGCCAGCCCATCGTGATCACCCGCGACAAAGACGGCGAACTGCACTGCCTGATCAACGCGTGCGCCCATCGCGGAGCGATGATCTGCCGCAAGAAGACCGACAATCGCACCACGCTCACCTGCCCGTTCCATGGCTGGACGTTCCGCAACGACGGCACCCTGCTCAAGGTCAAAGACCCCGACGACGCCGGCTATCCAGAGACCTTCAACGTCAATGGCAGCCACAACCTCACCAATGTCGCACGCTTCGAGAGCTACCGCGGATTCCTCTTCGGCAGCCTCAACCCCGACGTCGTCTCGCTCGGCGAGCATCTCGGTGACACCACCAAGGTCATCGACATGCTCGTCGACCAGTCGCCCGACGGCCTGGAAGTGCTGCGCGGATCGTCGACCTACACTTACGACGGCAACTGGAAAGTCCAGGCGGAGAACGGCGCCGACGGCTATCACGTCACCGCGACGCACTGGAACTATGCCGCGACCACCTCGCGCCGCAACAGTGGCGAGTCGGCCAACAGCACCAAGACGCTCGATGCGGGCAGTTGGGGCAAGGCGGGCGGCGGTTATTGGTCCTACCCCAACGGCCACCTCTGCCTGTGGACGTGGGCTGCCAATCCGCAGGACCGTCCGCTGTGGGATCGCGAAGAGGAATTGAAGGAGAAGTTCGGAGATGCCAAGGGCGAGTTCATGGTTCGCGGATCGCGCAACCTGTGCCTGTACCCGAACGTGTATCTGATGGACCAGTTCTCCACGCAGATCCGCCACTTCCGCCCGATTGCGCCGGACAAGACCGAAGTCACCATCTATTGCATCGCACCCAAGGGGGAGAGCGACGAATCGCGCGCATGGCGAATCCGGCAGTACGAGGACTTCTTCAACGCTTCGGGCATGGCCACTCCCGACGACCTCGAGGAGTTCCGCTCCTGCCAGCTCACCTTCCGCGCCGAAGCCGCACCGTGGAACGACATGAGCCGCGGCGCGGAGCACTGGCTGACCGGGCCCGACGAGGTAGCCAAGAAGCTCGACATGAACGGTGTCATCTCTGCCGGATTGAAGAACGAGGACGAAGGGCTCTACCCGGTGCAGCACGGCTATTGGCTCTCGGCGATGCGCAACGCGCTCGACGTCGAAGAGCAAGCCACAGCGGGTGCCCCGCATGCGGGCAACGCGACGGCCTGAGAGGAACACGACAATGACTACGACCGAACGCACTCAGACCAGTCAGAAGCTCATCACGCAGAACATGATCGAGCAGTTCCTCTACCGAGAGGCACGCTACCTCGACGACCGCGAGTTCGAGAAGTGGCTCGACTGCTACGCCGACGACGTCGTCTACTGGATGCCCTCCTGGGACGACAACGACGACCTCATCGAGAATCCGCAGCGCGAGATCTCGCTGATCTACTACCCCAACAAGGGCGGACTGGAGGATCGGGTGTTCCGCATCCGCACCGAGCGGTCGTCGGCGACGTCGATTCCAGAACCGCGGACCAGCCACAACATCACCAACGTCGAGGTGATCAGCCGCGACGGTGATCTGGTCGATGTCCGATTCAATTGGCACACAATGTATTTCCGATACAAGACAGTCGACCCGTACTACGGCACCTCGTTCTACACCATCGACTTCTCCGGTGATCAGCCGCTGATCCGGCGCAAGACCGTCGTGTTGAAGAACGACTACATCCACCACGTCGTCGACGTGTACCACTTCTGAGCGGACCATCGAGATGACTGTCACCACCGACCGGACGTCGGGGGCCGTCGACGCCCCCGTCACGCACCAGGTGGCGCTCGCCTTCGAGGACGGCGTCACCCGGTTCATCACCTGCCGCGCCGACCAAACCGTCGCCGACGCCTCCTACCGGCAGCGCATCAACATTCCGCTGGACTGCCGCGACGGCGCCTGTGGAACGTGCAAGGCGTTCTGCGAATCCGGCGACTACGACGGCGGCACCTACATCGACGACGCCCTCTCCGAAGGAGAGGCCGCCGACGGTTACGCCCTGCCGTGCTGCATGAAGCCGCGCTCGGATCTGGTGCTGCAGATCGCCGCGACGTCGGACATCGCCAAGACGCAAGCTGCGACCTTCACCGGCAAAGTCGTTGACCTGGTTCGTCTTTCGGCGTCGACGGTCAAGCTCGCGGTCCGGATTCCCAATCGCGGCGATCTCGCCTTCCTACCCGGCCAGTACGTCAACATCACCGTGCCCGGCGCGACCGACCGGGACACCGGCGAACCGGTCACCCGCTCGTATTCGTTCTCCAACGGCCCGCACGAGGAAGTGCTGACCTTCCTGGTCAAACTCACCGCGGGCGGCGCGATGTCGACCTACCTCGACGAGCGGGCGTCAGTCGGCGACGAACTCACCTTCACCGGGCCGCACGGATCCTTCTTCCTGCGCGACTCCGCGCGCCCGGTGCTGCTGCTCGCCGGTGGCACCGGGCTCGCCCCGATCTTGTCGATACTTCGCAAGCTGCACGACGACAAAACGCCGCGCAAAGCGCACCTCATCTTGGGGGTGAGCAACGACGAGGACCTCGTCGCGTTCGACGAAATCGAGTACTTCGCACGGGAATTGCCCGGTTTCACCTGGGATCATTGCGTCTCGTCGCCGGACACGACCGCCAAGAACCGGGGCTACGTCACCAGTTTGATCGCCCCGCAACACCTGTACAACGGCGACGTCGCCATCTACCTGTGCGGACCGCCGCCGATGGTCGAGTCCGTGCGCACGCACGTCGTCGACGCCGGGATCGAGCCGACGGGTTTCTACTACGAGAAGTTCGCCCTGGCCGGCGCACGTGGTGCTGCCACCGAACCCGTCGAAGTCACCCCGCCGGCCCAGACATCGATTGCCGCAACGGTTCTCGATGACGAAGAGATCGTCGTCGTCGACGGAGCGCGGTCGATCGGAGGGCAACAGATTCTGCCCGCGTCGACGATCGCGGCATGGACCGGAGCGCGGCCGACGAGCGTCGACGGCGATTCGCCGCGTCAGATCGCCAGGCAGCAGATCTGGCCGGCCCGGGAGTCGACCGGAGAGCTCGACGCCGACGACGGCTCACTCGTCGAATCGTCGGCCCGCGCCGTCGCGGGGCAGGAAGTGTTCGGCGCAGTCGCGACAGCTCCGTTGGTCGTCGCTGAACAGACCAGTCCCACAACGGTTTCCGAACCCGAGCCAGAGTTGGAAGAGCCGGCCGTCGGTGCGCAGGGCTACCAGATCGGTGAGGAGCACCCGGGCGTCCACGAATCGGATGCGATCTTCGAGGCGCGTACCGCACTCGAGCTCGGCGCGCTGGAACTCACCTTCGGGCGACTGAGCACGCAGCAACTCGCCGGTTATCGGTTGCTCGCCGACGCCACGCTGCCCTACGTCGACGCCGACAAGGCGGAGTTCGTCGACGCCGCCGAGTACACCGAGACCAATGCGGCGTTCCACGACTACCTCTTCACACAGACCCGCAATGAGCATCTGCTGCAGGCCTATTCGGCGCTGGGCGTCAAGGGACGCATGGGTGAGGTGCTCCGCAACGCCACCTGGTGCCACCCGTTGTGCGCCCTCGACCACGTGGACATCGTCGAGGCCTTCGAGTCCGGCGACAAGGCCGCCGCGATGAAGCTCATCAGCGCCCACGGTGACCGGTCGAAACAGACCATGCGCCGGGCGATGGCCGACGAAATGGCCTCGCGCAAACCGAAATTCGTGACCCCGGGACGATTCGCCGGCAAGGTCGTGGTGGTCACCGGTGCGGCGCAGGGCATCGGCGAACAAGTCGCGCGGAGGATCAGCGCCGAAGGTGGCGCAGTGGTGCTCGCCGACCGGTCCGAACTCGTCAACGAACTCGCCGACGACCTGCGCGTCGACGGTCGCGCGTCGGCGGTGACCGCCGATCTGGAGTCCTACGACGGCGCTCAGCAGGTGGTGCGACAGGCGCTTTCGGCCTTCGGTCGGATCGACGTGCTGGTCAACAACGTCGGCGGCGCGATCAACTTCAAGCCGTTCGTCGAGTTCACCGACGCCGAGATCCGCGCGGAGATCGACCGCTCGCTGCTGACCACCCTGTACGCCACCCGAGCCGTTCTTCCCGGCATGGTCGAGCAGGGCGGCGGTGTGATCGTCAACGTGTCGTCGGCGGCCACCCGGGGCATCAACCGGATTCCGTACTCGGCGGCCAAGGGCGGTATCAACGCGATCACCGCGTCGCTCGCCGTCGAGTACGCCGACGACGGAATTCGTGTTGTGGCAACGGCTCCCGGTGGAACCGAAGCGCCGCCGCGCCGTATCTCCCGGGGCACCCCGACCGCCACGACCGACCAACAGAAACAGTGGTATCAGGCGCACATCGACCAGACGCTCGACTCGTCGCTGATGCACCGCTACGGCACCCTCGATGAGCAGGCAGCGGCAATCTGCTTCCTCGCGTCGGACGAGGCGTCGTACATCACCGGGACGGTGTTGCCGGTGGCCGGTGGGGACGTGGGCTGACCCACCGTGGGGATCGGAAGGCCGACGTGCGAGGTTTGGTGTATCCCCGCACTCGAGTGCCGAAACTAGGGACGGCCGCTCAGCTCCGTGGGGAACCCCCGATTGTCCGTTGCGCGGAACCACCCCGCTCCCCGAGTGCCGAAGCGAGGAACGAGCTACGGTGTAACGAGGGTTGGCGACACGGCGGACTCAACTTGGCCCGAGAACTGTCGTGGCCTGTCCTGGCATTGCGCCGTCGGTAATCTCGGACAGTCGCGCCCACGATTACGAGTAGCGCGGTACCAGCATGTTGTTCGTAGCCCGCCGCCCCACCTGCCCCTGCAGTTGCAACGAACCGCTTGCGCACCGAATGCCGTTCCTGGCTTAGTCTTTCGTCTCGCCCACCCCTCGTTACACCGAAGCTCGTTCCTCGCTTCGGCACTCGGGGAGCAGTGGGTGCGTTTGTCGAGTGCCTTCTTTGCGCGGCTCTTCCCTGTAGTCGCCTGGCACGGCGTTCTGGGGTGCCACCAACTCATGCTCTTCAGTCGTCGGGGGGTCGGCTCGCTGCGCTCGCGCCCGCGAACGGTCCTGAACATCCAGTCCGTCACCATAGAATGGATTTTCATGACCGGTCCGTCGGAGCTCGTGGGACGCGCGGAAGTCCTCGCGGAGTTGGCCCGGCTCATCGACGCCGCGACCGACGGCGCACGGGTCATCACGCTCGTCGGCGCGGGCGGTGCCGGCCGGTCGAGCGTCGCACGCGCCGTCGCCGCCGGCTATTCGCGAACAGTGCTGTGGGCGCAGGGCTTTCCGTGGGAAACGCAGCGGCCCGCAGCGGTGCTGGGGCAACTGCTGCAAGACGATTCGGACGTCTCGTGCGATGATGCGGTCGCTCGACTCGGCGACATGGGCGAGGCCGGGCCGGTACTCATCGTCGTCGACGATGCGGACCTCGGCGACGCCGCGTCGATGCAGGCGCTGACAAGTCTCCTCGCGCACCGGCGGACGCTGCCGATCGCGGTGCTCCTGACGGCTGAACCCGGTGACGTGGTCGTAGATATACGCGAGTCCGTCGTCGTCGAACTTCCCGGACTGTCGGCATCGGCAGTGGCCGATCTCGCCGCGCGCAGTGGCGTCGTGCCGCGGCCCGCCGTCATCGATCGGCTTACTCGGCACACCGGCGGCAATCCGCGTGCTGTCCTCGCGATCCTCGCCCAGACACCGGCCGCCGCGTGGAATCGCCCCGAGTTCGATCTACCCGCACCCGATTATCTTGTGACAGAGACGAAAATGCTGATGGAGTCGGCGACGCCGCAGGCACGGGCGTTGACCGAAGCATTGGCCGTCCTCGCTGCGGGCTATCCCGACAGCGGGGAAATCCTTTCGACGGCAAGCCAATTGGCGGGCATCGACGATCCGTTGGCGGCGCTGGATGACGCGCTGGCCGTCGGATTACTCACCGTCACAGGCGGATTGCGTCCAGCCGAGGCGACTCCGACGCTGGGCGGCCCGATGAAGGCGGCCGCCGTCACCGCCGTGATGGGGTTGGCGGCCACCAGCCGGGCACATCGACGAGCCGCGGAATTGGCAACCGATCCGGTGCGCCGACTGCAGCATCTCGTCGCGGCGACGCCGGTCGCCGACGACGAACTGGCAAATCGGCTCGACGCACTGGCCGGCGAGCGCGGCGGTGACGGCGCGTGGAGTGATGCCGCGCGATTGTTCCGCCAGTCGTCGAGGCTCACGGTGAATCCGGCTGCGCGCGACGAGCGGCTCACCCGCGCTGTCGACGCGCTGCTCGCCGCCGGTGACTGCGTAGCCGCGACAGCGCTCGTTCCGGCCGTCGAGAGCCTGCGGGAGACACCGTTGCGTGAAGTCACTCTGGCGTATCTCGCCATACTGCGGGGCCGGTCCGCCGAGGCGGACATGAGGCTGGAGCGAGCCTGGTCGATCTGCAATGTCGGGCGTGAGCCGGATACCGCGGGGATGATCGCGCAGCGTCGAGTGCTTCATTCGTTGGTCCGTTGTCAGGGAACAGAGCTGGTCCAGTGGGCGGACACCGCCATCGGCATGTCGGGAGCGGAGTCGTCGGCAGGGATCGAGGCCTCGGTGATCAAGGGGCTCGGACTGGCCTGGTCTGGTGAGAACGATGCTGCAAAGGTTCTCTACGCGGATCTCACGGCATCCATTCGGCATGGAGCGCAGGCGCAACGCGTCACGATGGGGCGCGGCTGGCTGGAGCTCGGCATCGACGACGTCGACGCCGCACGCAGCAGCCTGGAGACAGCCGTGTCGATGGCCGAACTCGGTGGGTCGACCCGAATCACGTTGTGGGCGTTGGGATGGCTGTCGCGAGTCCAATTCGTCACCGGCGATTGGAATCTGGCGTTGGAGACCGTTCGGCGTGGTCGGGCGCTCGCCCGCAGCAGCGGCATCGCGTTGGCCACCCCACTACTGGAATGGACTGCCGCGCAGGTCTATTCGTTGCGCGGCGACTGGGGATCGGCGAGTGAAGCGGTGGCCAACTCCGTGGTCGGGGAGGGGAGCTACGAGATCATGGCCGTACCGATGTGCTTGGCGCGCGCTGCGCGGGCGGAGGCAGGTGCCGACTATGCCAAAGTGCGCGAAGCGCTTTCGCCGGTGGCGCGGCTCGCGCAGGGTGCGCAGGGTCTCAACGAACCCGGCTTCTGGCCGTGGGTGGACGTGCTTGCGAACGCGCTCGTCGTCGAAGGCCAGCTCGACGACGCCGACAAACTCCTCGCGCCCCACGAAGAGCGGGCGCTGGCGCGTGGGCGACGCTCGGCGCGGGCACGGCTCGGCTATGCACGGGGCCGGTTGTCGGGTGCGCTGGGCGACTTGCCGTCGGCGCGGCGCTCCTTCGAAGAGTCCCTGGAGAACCTGGAGGGTTTGCCGCTGCGTTACGATCTCGCCCGGGTGAACTTCACCTACGGTCAGACGTTGCGTCGGGCCGGGAAGCGACGCGCCGCCGACGCCGTGATCACTCGCGCACGCGATCTCTACGAGTCGCTCGGGGCCCAGACGTACGTGCAGCGCTGCGATCGCGAGCTGCGCGCGGGAGGACTCAACGCGCCCCGCGGGTCCCGCGACGGCGTCGAACTGACACCGCAGGAAGAGGCCGTGTCAGCCCTTGTGGTGCAAGGACTTTCCAACCGCGAAGTGGCCGCGGAACTGTACATCTCCCCGAAGACGGTGCAATACCACCTGACTCGGATCTTCGGGAAGATGGGCGTGCGGTCACGGTCGGAGCTGACCGCGCGATTGAAATAGGACGGGTCGTGCGACCCCCGCTCCGAGCCCGGATTGACCGTCGGCAGGTCCTATCCGCTGGTTGAGCCTGGGTTCACCGTTCCGGGCACTGCATCTGCTGGTTGAGCCGCGAGGAGCGCTAGCGACGAGCGTGTCGAAACCCCTGTACCACAATGCATTTGATGGTGGCGCACGTGTCGAGGTGTGATGGTATCGAACATCGAGGCGTGTGCACCCGTAGGGTGCACACGCGTCACTTGCCGGGTGGCGTCGCCGATGTTGGCGCGGACCGTCGAAAGTCGTTGTGGCTGAGAGGTTTCGACACGGACTCGGCTAGCGCTACTTCGACTCGGCGAGCGAGGAACGAGTCGAAGCAAACGAGCTTCGGTGTAACGAGGGGCAGGCGAGAGGGCAATATTCCTAGTCAGAACTCACGCAGCTTCGCAGCCTTGGCCTTTCGGGTCCGTTCGACGTGGTCGCCTGGCGAGTTCGTCTCGCCGCCCCTCGTTACACCGAAGCTCGCGAGCTCGCTTCGGCACTCGGGGAGCGGAGGGGCTTGCTGGTTGCGCTCGCTTCAGCACTCGGGGTCCGTTCGAGGTGCTCGCCTGGCGAGTTCGTCTCGCCGCCCCTGTAAGGAAGATGCCATGTCTCCGCAGTTCAGAGGTTTGACTGGACATGGCATCTTGCATTATCGCGTCCACCAGCGAAGCGGTGTCGCCCCTCGTTACACCGAAGCTCGCGAGCTCGCTTCGGCACTCGGGGAGCGGAGGGGCTTGCTGGTTGCGCTCGCTTCGGCAGTCGGGGAGCGGAGGGGCTTGCTGGTTGCGCTCGCTTCGGCAGTCGGGGAGCGGAGGGGCTTGCTGGTTGCGCTCGCTTCGGCAGTCGGGGAGCGGAGGGGCTTGCTTCGGAGTGGGTGGTTGCGAACGTTCCGTTCGGGGCGGGGCCGCCGAAACTAGCCTTCTACCTCGCTGCCCGTCTTCGCGCGCACGTCGTCGAGTGTCACGTCGGGCGCCAACTCGACGACGGTGAACTTGTCGCCGGAGACGTCGAATACGCCGAGGTCGGTGATCACGCGACTGACGACCGACTTGCCGGTCAGCGGCAGGGAACACGAGGACACGAGCTTCGCCTCGCCCTTCTTGTTGACATGCTCCATCAGGACGATGACTTTGCCCGCGCCGTTGACGAGGTCCATCGCTCCGCCGATGCCCTTGACCATCGCGCCCGGGACCATCCAGTTGGCGAGATCGCCATTGGTGGCGACCTGCATTCCACCGAGGACGGCGACGTCGACGTGGCCACCCCGGATCATGGAAAAGCTTGCGGCAGAGTCGAAGAACGATGCTCCGGGCACCACCGAGACAGTCTGCTTGCCGGCGTTGATGAGGTCGGGGTCCACTTCGTCGTCGTAGGGGAACGGCCCGACGCCGAGAATGCCGTTCTCCGCGTGCAGCGTGACCGTCGACCCGGCGGGCAGGTAGTCGGGGATGAGGGTGGGCAGGCCGATACCGAGGTTGACGTAGTCGCCGTCGGTCAGTTCCCGTGCGGCACGGGCGGCCATCTGATTGCGGGTCCAGCTCATGACTGCGCGTCTCCTGATTCGCGGGTGCGGGTGGTGCGCTGTTCGATCGACTTTCGGGTTGCCTGTTCGGGGGTCAATTCGACGATGCGCTGAATGAAGATGCCGGGTAGGTGGATGTCGTCCGGGGCCAGTTCACCGACCTCGACGACGCGTTCCGCCTCGACGACGGTGATTCGGCCCGACATCGCCGCCGGCGGATTGAAATTCCTTGCCGCAGCATGGAATCGGCAGTTACCCGCCTTGTCGGCGACGGCGGCGCGCACGAGTGCGTAGTCGGTGACGATCGACTCTTCGAGGACCATTTCCTGACCGCCGAACACCCGGACTTCCTTCGGCGGCGACGCTAGTGCGACCGAGCCGTCGGAGTTGTACCGCCATGGGAGGCCGCCTTCGGCGACGAGCGTGCCGACCCCGGTGGGCGTGAAGAATGCTCCGATGCCGCTTCCGCCGGACCGCAGGCGTTCGGCGAGGGTGCCCTGCGGCGTGAGCTCGACGGTCACCTCGCCGGCAAGGAACTGCCGGCCGAATTCCTTGTTCTCGCCGATGTACGACGCGATCACCTTACGAATTCGACGCTGTTCCAACAGAAGTCCGAGTCCGGCGCCGTCGACGCCGCAGTTGTTGGAGGCGATCTCGAGTTCGTCGGCGCCTTGGTCGAGGAGTGCCTCGATGAGGAACCAGGGGATGCCGGCCAGGCCGAATCCGCCGACGGCGATGCTCGCGCCGGACGGGATGTCGGCGACCGCGTCGGCCGCGGAGGCGACGACTTTGTTGAGTGTCATGAGGTGTTCCTTAGGCTCGCTCGAAGTGGCGGAGATGGTTGACGATTGCGGGTGTGATCGTCTGCGGCTGTTGGTTGTTCGCGAGGTGACAGGCCTGGGGTACCACCAGCAGAGTGCCGTCGGCGACGGTGTCGGCGATGGTGGCCAGCATTTCGGGGGGTGTGGCGACGTCGTCGGCGCCGGCGATCACCAATGTCGGCGCGCTGATGTGCGGGAGGTCGTCGGTGATGTCCATCGCGGCGAGCAGTTCGCAGCATCCGGCGTAGCCCTCGGCGGGGGTCTCGGCGACCATCTGCTCGAAGTAACTGCGTCGATCAGGATGCGCCGCAAGGTAATCAGCTGTGAACCAGCGGCTCACAACGCCCTGTGCGACGGCGGCGGTGCCCTCGGCGCGAACCTGCGCGGCCCGTTCGACGTACGCCTGCCGCGCGGCCGGCAGCGCAGCCGACGTGCACAATACAGCGAGGCGATCGACGCGCTCGGGGTTGCGCGCCGCGGCCCGCATCATCGTCATGCCGCCGAGTGACAATCCGACGAAATGTGCTGTGGTGACATCGAATCGGTCGAGTAGGGCGATCAGATCGTCGGTGACGTCATCGATCGAATACGGTCCGTCGGGCACCGGCGACGCGCCGTGGCCGCGAGTGTCGTAGCGGATGACGCGGAAGTGCTCCTCCAGCGCGGCGAGTTGTGGATCCCACATCCGGTGGTCGGAGCCAAGAGAATTGGAGAGTACGACGGTCGGTGCGTCGGGCCGTCCGCTGAGGACGGCGTGCACCTCGACGGCGCTCATCGTACGGTCTCGAAGATCGCGGCGAGGCCCTGGCCGCCGCCGATGCACATCGTCTCCAGCACGTAGCGAGCGTCGCGACGCTGCGCCTCGTAGGCGGCGGTCGCCAGAATGCGTGCGCCGGTAGCGCCGACCGGATGACCCAGCGAGATACCCGAGCCGTTCGGGTTGACGCGCTCGTCGTCGGCGCCGACGCCCCACTCGGCGAGCACCGAAAGAACCTGTGCGGCAAAGGCTTCGTTCAGTTCGATGAGGTCGATGTCGGCGAGCGTCAGTCCCGCGCGGGAGAGTGCCGCGGCAGTCGCCGACACCGGCCCGAGACCCATGGTCTCCGGTTCGCAGCCGGTCACGGCCCAGGATCGCAGCGCCAGCAGCGGGGTGAGCCCCTTCGCTTCGGCGGTCGCGGCGGTGGTGACCACGGCCATCGCCGCGCCGTCGTTCTGCCCGGATGCGTTGCCCGCGGTCACCGTAGAATCGGGATCGACCCGCAGCCGAACCGGACGTAGTTTCGCCAGGGCCGCGGCGTCGATGTCGGCGCGTGGATGCTCGTCGCGATCCACGACGACGTCGGACTTGCCGCGACGGCCCGGAATGGTCAGTGGCACAAGCTCTTGCGCGAACTTGCCCGCCTCGTGGGCGGCGACCGCGCGCTGATGCGATGCAACGGCCAGAGCGTCCTGCGCCGGACGGGTCAGGCCGTACCGGGCGCGCAACGTCTCAGCGGTCTCGATCATGCCGCCGGCGACCGGATGCGATGTTCCACCCGCAGTGGCACGCGCGCGGTCGAGGCGGTCCATCAGCTCGACGCCACCCTGCTTTATCCCCGAACGCAACCCGAGGGCGTAATGCTCGACGTTGGACATCGACTCGACGCCGCCGGCGATCACCAGCGAGGCGCCTCCGGTGGCCACGGCAGCAGCGCCGCTGAGAATCGCCTGCAGTCCCGAACCGCACCGGCGATCGACCTGCATTCCCGGAACGCCGATGCCGAGCCCGGCGTCGAGTGCCGCGAAGCGCCCGATGGCCGGTGCCTCACCGTTCGGTGAACCTTGACCGAGGATGACGTCGTCGACGTCGCCTTCGGATAAACCGGTACGGGCGACCAGTTCGCGTAGCGTCGCGGTGGCCAGGTCGCCGGCCGACAGGGACGCGAGCACGCCACCCATCCGGCCGACCGGAGTGCGGATCGGCGAGCAGATGACGACGTCAGACGGTGAGTTCATGCTGTCCACCCTATGAACCGGAAGATATATTGAGAAGTACATAAATCACGTTTATTGAGATGCAGGAGGTCTTAGTCGTGGAACTGCGTCACCTCCGCTATTTCCGGGCGGTCGCCGAAGAATTGCACTTCGGTCGAGCTGCACAGCGACTGCACATCGCGCAACCGCCGCTGTCGCAACAGATTCGGCAACTCGAAACCGAACTTGGAGTGGAGCTCCTGGTGCGCTCGACGCGGCGCGTCGAACTGACCGCGGCGGGAGAGGACTATCTGCGTCGAGTCGTCGAGATACTCGACGCTGTCGACGCCGCGGGTCGTCACGCCGCGCGGATCGCCGACGGAACCAGGGGACACCTGGCGATCGGGTGTGTCGGATCGGCGACGTACTCGCTGCTGCCGAGGTTGGTCCGCACGCTCGGCGAGCGGTTGCCCGGCGTCGACGTCGAGATCCGCGGCGAGATGCTCGCTCCGGCGCAGATCGTCGGACTGCGTTCCGGAGAGCTGGACCTCGCGGTGTTGCGACCGACGGTGCCCTACGACGACCTGACGGTGGAGACGCTGCGGACCGATCGATTGATCGTCGCGGTGCCGGAAGGGCATCGGTTGGCTGAGTTGGGGTCCCCTCGATACACCGAAGCTCGTTCCTCGCTTCGGCACTCGGGGAGCGGGGAGGGTGACGCTGGGTCTTCGCTTCGGCACTCGGGGAGCGGGGACGGTTCGGACAGCGGGGTGGGTTCGGGGAGCGGGGAGGGCGGGAACGGGGAAGGTCGGTCTCGAAGCCGGGTTGTCGAGGAGCATGGGACCGCCGTCACTCTCGCGCAATTGCGGGACGAGGAGTTCGTCATGCACGCGGGCCATGGCATGTCCGTGATGTACGACGTAGTGGTGTCACTGTGTGCCAGAGCGGGTTTCGTGCCGAAGGTCCGCCACGAGATCGCCGAGACGTCGACGCTGGTCACCTTCGTCGCGGCCGGGCTGGGTGTGGCGGTGGTTCCGGAGCCGACGGCGGCGCTGGACATCGCCGGTGTACGTTATCTACCGCTCGCCGATGCGACGGGACAGCTGGATCTGGCTGCGGCGTACCTGACATCGGCGCGCTCGCCCGTCGTCGACCAGGTGCTGACCGTCCTGCGTGAAACGGCGTCGGATTGACGGGGCGTTGTGCTTGCGACAGAGTACGCGGCGCCGATCGTGGTGCCCGAGCACAACATTCGCCGTATAGCCCCACGTGCATGTGAGCGGGCGCACAATCGGGAACCATGAAGATGAAAGCTGCGGTTCTGTACGGCGTCAATGAAGAGTGGAAGATCGAGGAAGTCGAGCTCGGTGATCCGGTGGCCGGCGAGGTTCAGGTGAAGCTGACCAGCTCGGGGCTGTGCCACTCCGACCATCACCTGCGCACCGGCCAGAGTCCCGTCCCGTTCCCGGTTGTGGGTGGGCATGAGGGTGCGGGTGTGGTGACCAAGGTCGGTGAGGGGGTGACGCGGTTTGCCGAGGGTGATCATGTCGTCACCGCGTTCATTCCGGCGTGCGGTGTGTGTGAGCCGTGTTCGAAGGGCGCGCAGAACCTCTGCGACGAAGGTGCGGGTCTGCTGACGGGATTGTCGATCGCGGACAAGACTCACCGCGTCACCAATGCCGAGGGCACCGGACTCACTCAGATGTGTTTGTTGGGGACGTTTGCGCCGTATATCACGGTGAATCAGGCGTCGTTGGTGAAGATTGAGGGTGATATTCCGTTGCGGGAGGCGGCGTTGTTGGGGTGTGGTGTGGCGACGGGGTGGGGTTCGGCGGTGGAGATCGGTGATACGGAGCCGGGCGATACGGTTGTGGTGATTGGTATCGGTGGGGTGGGTATTAATTCGGTGCAGGGGGCGAAGGCGGCGGGTGCTCGGTATGTGGTGGCGATTGATCCGGTGAAGTTCAAGTTGGATATGGCTGAGAAGTTGGGTGCGACGCATACTTTTGATTCGGTTGAGGCTGCGGCGCCGGTGATCAATGAGATCACGTGGGGGCGGATGGCTAATGTTGTGGTGTTGACTCATGGTGAGATGAAGGGTGAGTACATTGCGGAGGGGTTGTCGTTGACGGGTAAGGGCGGCAAGGTGATTGTCACCGGTATGGGTGATTATGCTGCGATGGATGTGAAGATGAATTTGTTTGAGTTGACGTTGTTGCAGAAGCGTGTGCAGGGTGCCATTTTCGGTGGGGCGGGTCCGCGTACGCAGATTCCCAAGCTGACTGATGCTTATCGGGCGGGGAAGCTCAATCTGGCCGACTTGGTGACCCAGACCTACAAGTTGGAGGACATCAACAAGGCTTACGACGACATGATGGAAGGCAACAACATTCGCGGCATGATCGTCTACGACGACTGATCGGCATCGTAGATCGACGACTGAATCGGGTTCGCGGAGAAACCTTCTCGGCGGACCCGATTCATTTCTGTTGTGCTGCAACGTGATCGGTGGTTGATGTCGTGAATTGTCCGGCGGGCGAACACAATGGGGGACCATGAGGATCAAAGCTGCGGTTCTGTACGGCGTCAATGAAGAGTGGAAGATCGAGGAAGTCGAGCTCGGTGATCCGGTGGCCGGTGAGGTTCAGGTGAAGCTGACCAGCTCGGGGTTGTGCCACTCCGATCACCATATGCGGACCGGTCAGAGCCCGGTTCGGTTTCCGGTTGTGGGTGGGCATGAGGGTGCGGGTGTGGTGACCAAGGTCGGTGAGGGGGTGACGCGGTTTGCCGAGGGTGATCATGTCGTCACCGCGTTCATTCCGGCGTGCGGTGTGTGCGAGCCGTGTTCGAAAGGTGCGCAGAACCTCTGCGATGAGGGCGCCGCCCTGATGTCGGGCCGGTCCATCGCCGACAAAACGAATAGGGTGACGACGCCCGACGGCGGCCCGATCTCGCAGATGTGTTTGTTGGGGACGTTTGCGCCGTATATCACGGTGAATCAGGCGTCGTTGGTGAAGATTGAGGGTGATATTCCGTTGCGGGAGGCGGCGTTGTTGGGGTGTGGTGTGGCGACGGGGTGGGGTTCGGCGGTGGAGATCGGTGATACGGAGCCGGGCGATACGGTTGTGGTGATTGGTATCGGTGGGGTGGGTATTAATTCGGTGCAGGGGGCGAAGGCGGCGGGTGCTCGGTATGTGGTGGCGATTGATCCGGTGAAGTTCAAGTTGGATATGGCTGAGAAGTTGGGTGCGACGCATACTTTTGATTCGGTTGAGGCTGCGGCGCCGGTGATCAATGAGATCACGTGGGGGCGGATGGCTAATGTTGTGGTGTTGACTCATGGTGAGATGAAGGGTGAGTACATTGCGGAGGGGTTGTCGTTGACGGGTAAGGGCGGCAAGGTGATTGTCACCGGTATGGGTGATTATGCTGCGATGGATGTGAAGATGAATTTGTTTGAGTTGACGTTGTTGCAGAAGCGTGTGCAGGGTGCCATTTTCGGTGGGGCGGGTCCGCGTACGCAGATTCCCAAGCTGACTGATGCTTATCGGGCGGGGAAGCTCAATCTGGCCGACTTGGTGACCCAGACCTACAAGCTGGAAGACATCAATCGGGCTTACGACGACATGTCGGCGGGCACCAATATTCGAGGCATGATCGTGTTCGATTGAGGTGCGCCGAAACGACGCGGGTCCGCCGAGCTGAACTCGGCGGACCCGGCGCGTGGCGTCACGCGGAAACTACTTGGAGTAGATGTCCGCGTTCTCGTTGGGGGTGATGGTGTCGCCTTGCTGCTTCGACTTCGACATCACGTTGGTGACGTCGCTCTCCAGCGAGTTGATCTGAGAGATGTCACCGTTCTTCGCCGAGGAGACGGCGTTGGAGATCTTGTCGGAGATGTCCTTGAGCGGCGCCACGATCGACTTGCAGAGGGTCGGGTTGGCCTTGGCGTCCTCAGAAGCCAATCGAACCTGTCGTTTCACGAACAGGGCAGCGGCGCCCGCCTTCACGAAGGCGGTGACCCGCCCCTTGGCGCCTTTCGCGAAACCGCCGTTGCGGGCCGGCTTGTAGATCCAACGGTGGAAGGCGCCGATGCCGAGCCCCGCGTGGGTCACGAACTTCGTCTTGGCGAAATTGATGGTGTTCGACGACGGGCAGGTGAAGTCGCCCGAAGCGTTATTGGCCGCAGCCGTCGTCGTCGCTTTGGTGGTGCTCGACGCCGAGTTGTCACTCTTACATCCGCCCGCGAGCAGAACGATGGAGACCGCGAAGATTGCGGTGATCAGGCGGAAAGTGGTGCGTTTGTCGGTGCGCATGGGTCCGTTTCGATTCGCAGTTGGTCGGGTGTGGGTTCATGTCTACCCGGGTAACAGTCAAATCGGTAGTACTGAGAAGAAAAAGTGTTTTGCGTGTTTCGTCGTCTAATCGACCGATATTCCGATTCTCGATCTCCGCTCAACGTGGCCCATAGGTGGCGGCGATCTCCTGCGACGATGGCCAACGGCTGTACGTCGGGGATTGCGGCCACCCTTCCGGCGAGTCCTGCCACACCTCCTGGCGGCCGAATGGCAGAACATCGAGGAGGCCGAACGTGTATCCGAGCTGTTCGGTGCCGCGGCCGGTGGTGTGCCAGGTCCGATAGACGTCGGCTCCGTCGCGGAGGAACACGTTGACGGCGAACCCGCCGTGCGGTGGTGCGTCGACGTCGGATCCGAACGGACTGTCCGCCGTCGAATACCACGTCATGGTGTTGCCGCAGGTCTTCTTGTAGGCCAGCGCCTGATCGATCGGTCCCTGGGTGACGATGACGAACCTGGCGTCATAGGAGTCTAAGACCTCGAGTCGCGCGAACTGCGAGGTGTAACCGGTGCAGCCGCCGCACTGCCATTGCTCGTCGTCGAACCACATGTGGTTGTAGACGATGAGTTGGGAGGCGCCGTCGAAGACTTCGGCCAGGCTCACCGGTCCGTGTTCGCCGACCAGTGTGTACTCGGGCATCTTGACCATCGGCATCCGGCGGCGCTGCGCGGCGATCGAATCGAGTTCGCGCGTCGCCGCCTTCTCGCGGACGCGCAGTGCGTCGAGCTCGGCCTGCCACGTAGCGGCGTCGACGATCTTCGGAAGTGCGATCGGCATGAGAACTCCACTGATGTCGAGGGATGTGTACGCGGTCCACATGGTAATGTTCACAGCGTATACACGGCAGGTGGAGAGGGTCAAGAGGGTGGTAGACGCTGGTGCTGAAGAGGTCGTCGACGGTGGCCGGACCAGGTATCACCACGGTGACCTCCCGGCCGCGCTGATCGCGGCGGGACTCGAGCTGACGCGCACCGGCGGGCCGGACGCATTGTCGCTGCGGGAAATCGCCCGACGAGTCGGCGTGTCGCCGAACGCCGCGTATCGGCACTTCGCCAGTCGCGACGCCATCTTGGCGGCGGTGTCCCGCGAGATCGAAGCGGCTATGGCGGCGCGGATGGTCGATTCCGGCGCGCTGAACAGCCCCGCGAGTGGCCGCGACCTCCTCCGAGCCGTCGGCATGGGCTACATCGAATTCGCACTCGCCGAGCCGGGCTGGTTCGCAGTCGCGTTCTTCTCCGGCATGGACGACGACCCGGCGCGCGTCGAGTCCTCGCCCGCCTACGGGGCGCTCGCCTACGCACTCGACACCATGGTGTCCGGGGGTGAGCTGGAGCCGGCGCGTCGGGCGCAGGCGCAGTGGCCATGCTGGGCCGCGGTGCACGGATTCGCCGAGTTGGCGCTCGTCGGTCCGCTACGGTTCGTCGAGAGAGACGAATTGACGGTGCTGGCGCGTCGAACCGTCGACACTGTGATCGAAGGGTTGTGCCGATGAGAAAGGCCATGTACGCCTTCGCCGTTGCGGCACTGATCTATCTGGTGACAATGCTGATCATCGCGGTCGCCGGACCCGCCCAGATGCCGACGCACGCGGGGCTGCGGGGTGGCGTCGACGCGTGGGGATCGAAGGGACGGTTCCTGCTCAACAGCACGTACGCCGTGGTGATCGCCGCATTCCTGCTGATCCTCGCCGCGAATGTGCGCAGATTTCCGGCGAGCATCGTCAATACCCCGCATCGCGACTACTGGCTGACCGAGGAGCATCGTCCTCGGTTCGATCGACTCGTCGCATCGATGATGATCGGGATCGCGGCTCTGCAATTGCTGTTGTTCTCGGCCATCAACATCGCTGGCATGTGGGTTCGGCACGAGAGCTGGTACTACCCAACGGCTTTGGTGCTCTTCTTCCTCGGTCTCGCCTCGGTGATCGGCTCGACCGTCGTGCGGTTGTACCGGGAACCTGGCGCGCGGCGTACATAACGTGTTCGGATCCGTCGGTTCACCGTATGGAGGTCGTTAAGAACGCGTAGCGCGACCTCGGGAGACGTTAGACCGGAGGTGACCCGGAGAAGAGAAGCCGGGCACGGTTTCTTCGGAGGAGTTCGATGACCCTGACCGCGATCTTGCCGACGCTGCGCGCGAGTATCCCCGATCCGATCGACCTGCGCCGTTGGCCCGCGTCGACCCGAGCGACGGTGTGCGACATCGTGATCGGCGGATGCTCGACGAGTTCGATTGCGGCGCAGGACGGTACGCCGTGTGTCTTCGACGCCGCGGCGTCGGACGCCGCACACGCTCGAAGCGTGGTGATCACGCGGGTGAGTGCCGTGGTGGCGGTAGATGATTCGATGCCGTCGTATGCGCTGCCGGAGCTGATCCTCGACGCCGATCTGTCGCGGGTGGGCGCAGATTGGCAGGTGGCGCGTCTGATCGGTCGAGCGTCGACCGCCAAGGTCGCGACATTTGTGTTGGCCGGCCGGTCGCCGATGGTCGTCGACCTACCGGCCGACGTCGGCGTGGGAGATGTGCTGGTCGCGCCACGTGGGCCTGGATCCACCGACGACGGGGCCCTATCCGCTGGTTGAGCCGCGAGGAGCGCTAGCGACGAGCGTGTCGAGCCTCTGTACCACAATGCATTTGATGGTGGCGCACGTGTCGAACTGTGATGGTATCGAACATCGAGGCGTGTGCACCCGTAGGGTGCACACGCGTCACTTGCCGGATGTCATCGCCGATGTTGGCGCGCATCATCGAAAGTCGTTGTGGCTGAGAGGTTTCGACACGGACTCGGCTAGCGCTACTTCGACTCGGCTAGCGCCTCGCTCAGCACGGCGCTCGTCCGGCTCAACCAGCGGAGGGGTCGCTTCGGCGGGGAGCGAGTGCGTGCGTGCCCCTCGTTACACCGAAGCTCGTGCCTCGCTTCGGCACTCGGGGAGCGAGGTGGTTGTCTCGCTTCGGTACTCGGGGAGCGAGGTGGTCGTCTCGCTTCGGTACTCGGTGGGTAGGCGGGGGAGACCGCGGTCTGGTAGGCAATAGAGATGGGCGGAAATGCTGAACGAGCGGGGCTGCATCGGGTCGCGGCGACGTTTACTGTTGCACTTATCGGTTGGGTCGCAATCATATTCGGAGGGTCGCCGACAATGGCGTCGCCATTCGAGGGCTCCCTCGTCACAAAGACGTATCGCAACGACGCCGGGGTCCGCGACTATCAGGTGTACACACCCGACCGGGCCGTGCGCGGCAGACCGATGATCGTCTGGCTGCACGGTGCGAGCAATGTCGTCAACGGCGACTCGCGGACCCTGAACAGGAGCAATTCTCTGGTGCGGCTGGCGAAGACGTTCGGCTACTCGGTCGTGGCGCCGGATGAGTCGTTGGCGGCGAGCCCGAGTGGAGCATGGAATATCGGTGACCCGACGACGATGGTTCGCGGTCGTGGCGAGGCGTCGATCATCGCTGGAATCATCCGCCAGGAGACGAAAGCACTGGGCGCCGACCCTCGTCGGGTGTACGTCGCGGGACATTCCGCCGGCGGCGGAATGGCGAATTATGTTGCGGCACTGTATCCCGAGCTGATCGCCGCGACCGCGCCCTCGGCGGGATTCCCGTATCTGATGGATCCGACCGGACTGGCGGTCGACACGGCAATGGGGCCGCGCCGGCATCCGATGCCGACTTTCATCACTCAGGGGAGCGACGATACCCTCGCTGTCCCGGCGCTCGGTGAGATAACGAAGGCCGCAGCCTTGCACGGGAACGGGCTGCGACCGAGCGACGTTGTCGAACGCAAAACTCTCGCAGCGCATTCCGATAGATATGTCGTGTCGCTCACCGAGTACGGGCGCGGGGCACGCACGAGCGTCGTCTATGCCTATGTGCGAGGCGCGGGTCATCCGAGCGGGCCCGGGGGACTTACGCTGGCCGGGCCGGCACTGGATCGTCGAGTCGTCGAATTCCTTCTGGCGCAGTCACTCTGACGCGCCCCGGCCGGCCGCGTCGCGCGCAGCGGTCAGCAATCGCATTCCGTGGTAGACGCCCAGCGCCGCGATGGAACCGAGTGAGATTCCGGTGAACGTGAGATCGCCGATGCGCCACGTGAAGTCGGCGATGCCGATGATCAGGGGAATCGCGGCGGTCATCTGATTGACGGGTCGGGAGAAGTCGACGTGATTGGTGAGCCAGATACGAACGCCGAGAATGCCGACGAGGCCGTACAGGACGACTGTCGCTCCGCCGAGGACGCCGGGCGGGATAGCCGAGATGACGGCTCCGACCTTGGGGCACAACGACAATACGACCGCGACTGCTGCGGCGATCCAGTACGCGGCAGTCGAGTAGACGCGTGTCGCGGCCATGACGCCGATGTTCTCCGCATAGGTGGTCGTCGCTGATCCGCCACCGGCGCCCGCGAAGACCGTCGCGAGACCATCGGCCATCAGTGCTCGCCCGGTGATCGGATCGAGGTCGCGACCGGTCATCTGAGCCACCGACTTCACATGCCCGATGTTCTCCGCGACCAGTGCGATCACGGCGGGCAGGAACAACGGCAGCACTGAGAGATGGAAGGTCGGAGTGGCGAAGTCCGGCAGACCGATCCACGCCGCGGACGAGATGGCCGCGGTGTCGACGTCGCCCATCGCCAGCGCCAGCAGATAGCCGATGACGACCGCGAGGAAGATCGCCAGCCGGCCGATCAGTCCACGGAAGAACGCCAGGATGGCGACCAGCAGAACGAGCGTGACCAGGCCGACGACCGGCCCCTTCTCGAAGTTGGCCTTAGCCGCGGGAGCCAGGTTGAAGCCGATCAGCGCGACGATCGCACCGGTCACCACCGGCGGGAGAATCACGTCGATCCAGTGTGTTCCGACTAGCGAAACCACCGCACCGATGGCGATCAGCACCACGCCCAGAACGACCAAACCGCCTAGCGCACTTCCGGTTCCGTGTGACCCGACGGCTGCGATCACCGGTGCGATGACCGCGAAGCTGGACCCGAGGTAACTCGGCAGCCGGTTTCCGGTGATGAGTAGGAACGCGATGGTGCCGATACCGGAGAACAGCAGCGTCGTCGACGGCGGGAAGCCGGTAAGCACCGGCACAAGGAATGTCGCACCGAACATGGCGACCACGTGCTGAGCACCGATGCCGATCGTCCGGGGCCAGGACAGCCGTTCATCGGGTGCGACGACTGCGGCGTCGGCGGGTACCGGTTTCCAACTCAGCATGCGTCGCACAATATCGGCTGAGTCATCTCCGCGCGTCGTATGACGTCATCGGCGGGCCGTGGCGTGGCCGTCGAGCGTCAGACCATCGAGGGCAGACTGGTGGTTGGCCTATAGTCGCGGCATGGAGTTGCGCCACATCCGCTACGTGTTGGCTGTCGCGGACAACGGCAGCTTCAGTCGGGGTGCCGAAGCGCTCGGGGTCTCGCAGCCGACGCTGTCGCAGCAGATCAAACAGCTCGAGGACGAGCTCGGTGCGCAACTGCTCGACCGGACCGGACGCGCGGTGCGCCTCACCGACGTGGGCGCCGAGTTCGCCCGGTACGCGCGATCAGCGCTGCACGACCTCGAGGCCGCCGAACGCGCCGTTCACGACGTCTCCGATCTGACGCGCGGCCACCTGCGGCTGGCCGTGATTCCGACGATCACCGCCTACCTCATCGGTCCGGTGCTGCGGCGATTCCACGAGCGCTTCCCCGGGGTGCGTGTCACCATCACCGAGAGCACTCAGGACCAGATCGAGGCGGACCTGCTCGACGACCGCGTCGACCTCGGCATCGGCTACGCCCGAGCGCACCCGCCGGCCATTCAGGCAGCCGCGCTGTTCGTCGAGGCGCTGGGACTTGTTGTGGGACAGGCTCACCCGCTCGCGACGCAGGAGAAGGTGGCGCCGAGCGCGATCGCCGGGCTCCCGCTGGCATTGCTCACCGAGGCGTTCGTCACCCGCCGCAACATCGACGATGCGCTCTCCGAATTCGGTGTGACGGCCACCGCTGCGGTGGAGGCCGACGCGGTCGGTGTGCTGATCGACATCGCCCGCGGCGGGGTGCTGGGCACCGTGCTGCCTGCTGAGATCGGCAATCGTGATGGGCTGCGCTGCGTGGCGTTCGATCCACCGCTCATCGGCCGGCAGGTCGAGTTGGTGCGTCGTGCGGCCGCCTACCACACCTTCGCCGGCCGGGCGTTCGCCGGCGAAGTGCGGCGGACCGTCGAGCACATCGGGCTGCCGGCGAACCTTCCCGAGTAGGTGATTGTTTCCTGGTGGTTGTGGAGTGGTGTCGGTAGGGATTCTCGCTTGGGTGCCGGTCGTCATAGGCTGCCCCTATGGGTGCCATCGGCGCTGCCTATTCTGGGCGCCTATAGGGTCGGATTCATTGATATTCGCGGTGGTCTGAGTAACGTTGGTAGTGGAAGTCGTCAGCGTCGACGCCGGTCTCGAAATAGCATGAGGGACAATCCGGTGATTACTCGAGGGCGTTCTCCCAACTCTTCACACTAAGAGATCCGACTCATCAATTCGGGCAGATCTCGCATGCGCCCATAATGGGCGAACAAGGGAAAGGAAGTGGCCTCATCATGGCCAAAGTTCTTGCGGTTCTGTATCCAGACCCGGTCGACGGATATCCTCCCGCCTATGCGCGTGACAGCATTCCGGTCGTCGGCGACTACCCCGATGGCCAGACGTTGCCCTCCCCGTCGGCGATCGACTTCACCCCGGGCGAGCTGCTCGGCTCGGTCTCCGGCGAACTGGGATTGCGACGATTCTTGGAAGAAGCCGGGCACGAACTGGTTGTGACCAGCGACAAAGACGGACCGGACTCGGTCTTCGAGAAGGAGTTGCCGACGGCAGACGTCGTTATCTCGCAACCCTTCTGGCCCGCCTACCTCGACGCGGAGCGGATCGAGAAGGCGAAGAATCTCAAAATCGCGATCACGGCGGGAATCGGATCCGACCACGTCGACCTGGATGCGGCGATGCGGCGCGGAATCACTGTCGCCGAAGTGACCTATAGCAATTCCATCAGCGTTGCCGAGCACGCGATGATGCTCATTCTCGACCTGGTGCGCAATTTCGTTCCCGCGCACGAATGGGTCACCGTCCGCCGTGGCTGGAATATCGCCGACGCGGTATCGCGCTCGTATGATCTGGAGGGAATGGACGTCGGCGTGATTGCGGCGGGCCGAATCGGCATCGCCTTGATGCGCAGACTGAAGCCTTTCGGTGTGCACCTGCATTACACGGATAAGCGTCGGCTGCCGGCAGAAATCGAAGAGGAATTGGGTCTGACATTCCATCCCACCGCCCAGGAACTGGTGACCGAGATCGACGTTCTGTCCATCCACGCGCCGCTGACCAACGAGACCTACCATCTGTTCGACGACGACCTGCTCGCCACCATGCGACGGGGTGCGTACATCGTCAACACCGCACGCGCCGAGATCATGGAGCGCGACGCCGTGGTCCGGGCGCTGCAGTCGGGACGACTGGCGGGCTACGCGGGTGACGTCTGGTACCCCCAGCCGCCGAGCGAAGACCACCCCTGGCGGACGATGCCGAACAATGCGATGACCCCGCACATCTCGGGAACGTCGTTGTCTGCTCAGTCGCGCTATGCCGCGGGAACCCGGGAGATCCTGGAGAACTTCCTCGACGGCGACCGGATCCGCGACGAGTACCTGATCGTCGACGGCGGCGCCCTGGCAGGCACCGGTGCGCAGTCGTACAGCACCGACGGCACCGGCAGCCCGGGCAGCAGCGGGAACTGAGCACGGACGACGATCTCCCCGGCCCGCCATCGGCCGACGGGGGAGATCGGCGGTTCAGGCCTGTTCGATGCGGATCAGGTTGCCCGCGGGATCGCGGACGGCGGCGTCGCGCACACCCCAGAACTGATCGGTGGGTTCTTGCAGGACCTCCGCACCCGGCGTGGCGGCGATCTTCTCGAAGGTCTCGTCGAGATCATCGGACCGGAAATGAACCGACGGCAACTCGCCCTTGGCGAGCAGGGCGGCTACGGCGTCGCCGTTCTCCTGCGAACGTCCGGCATGCGGCTGCATCAGGACCACGCCGAGGTTGGGGTGTCCCTCCGCGGTGAGGGTGATATAGCGGAAGCCGCCGTTGTTGACTTCATTGATGACGTTGAGCCCCAAGGCGTCTCGGTAGAAGCGCAGGGCGGCATCGGGATCGTCGACGAGGATGTGCGATTGGCTGAGTGAAACTGTCATGACATCGACCCTAGTGTCGTGAAGTGATGGTTGGCTTCTCGAAAACTGCTCGCTATTTCGACTTGCGCGGCCGCGTCAACGACATCACGTGGCACGCCGACAAGGTGCGCAGCTCGTCGTGCGCGCGTGACCGGTACGCCGAGGGAGTCTCGCCGACCAACTCGGTGAACTTCGTGGAGAACGACCCGAGACTGGTGCAGCCGACGGCGAAGCAAACGTCGGTCACGCTCTGATCGGTGTTGCGCAGCAACGTCTTCGCGCGTTCGACGCGTCGCGTCATGAGATACGAGTACGGCGTCTCGGAGTATGCCGCACGGAAGCGTCGCGAAAAGTGCGCGGGTGACATCAGGGCGTCGCGGGCCAGGGCGGGGACGTCGAGCGGTTCGGCATACTCGCGGTCCATCCGGTCACGCGCGCGGCGCAGTCGGCGGAGTTCGTCGAGATCAGCGGTCATCGGTCCATCCTTGCACGGTGCGATGCGGTACGGCACCGACCTTGCGGCGTCACACACGGACGTCGACCTCGAAGAGTTCGGTGCGCGCGATCACTCGATCACGTTCGTCGGACAACGCGGTGCGACGAGGGTCGGCGAGATAGCCGTCGAGCGCCGATCGGGATGCGCAACGCAAGATCTGTACTTCATGCGGGTGACCGTCGGCGCCGGTGCCGACCACACGGGAGAGCACCTCGGCGTCGTGGTCGGGGAGCAGCGCAAGGACGGTGTCCTCGTAGGCGGTGAGGGCCGCAGAGTTGCCCGGGCCGGCCCACAGCATGCAGCACAGCGTGATTTCGTTTCCCACCTGTTCGATTGAACCACCGGATATCGCGACGGCGGCGCCATTCGCTGATTGAGCCTGGCCGTCGGTGAGCCCAGGTTGAGCCCTGGCGAGCTCCGTGCTGTGCGAGCGTGGTGTCGAGTATCGCTGGCGGGGGACTGTGTCGAAGATTCGTGGATTGAGCGAGCGCAGCGAGTCGAAATCATAGTGACACAACGGATGTCGTGCGACGGCTCATCTCGCGTTCCGATCGCGGAGATCATCGCCAGTCGTGCACTGGCGGGTGCATTCGACGGTTGTGTCGACGGTGCAGTCGTGGTCAGCTGTGACTCGTCGAAATTCGTTGTGTCACAGTGGTTTCGACACGGGCCTACGCTTGCGCTCCGGCCCGGCTCAACCAGCGGAGGGGCCGGCTCGAGCGGCGGAGAGGGCGGGTGATCGGGCGAGGGGGCGGCTCAACCAGCGGAGGGGGCGGCATACTGAGGCCTGTCGGATCGAGCAGTTTTCGAGAAGCATCGTCGCGTGGACGCGATCTAACGTTGTTCGCATGACAACAATCACCGCAATCACCCTGGAAGTTTCCGACGTCGAGGCTGCTAAGAGCTTCTACGACAAGGCATTCGGTATCGCCGACCGACTACGGTTCGTCTCCTCGGATGCGCCGACGAACGGTTTTCGCGGCGTGGTCGTGTCCCTGGTCGTCGCCGAGCCTGCTGTCGTCGACTCACTGTTCGATCCGGCGGTCGCCGCCGGTGCCACGGTCGTCAAACCGGCCAAGAAGTCGTTCTGGGGCTACGGCGGAGTGCTCGTCGCACCCGACGGCACCATCTGGAAGATCGCGTCGTCGTCGAAGAAGGACACCGGCGCCCCGCTGCGCGTCATCGACGACATCGTGGTGCTGATCGGCGCCGACGACGTCGCCGTCACCAAGGGCTTCTACGTCGCGCAGGGGTTGACCGTGGCAAAGTCGTTCGGGCGCAAATACGTTGAGTTCGACGGCGGCGCAGGCGCGGTCAAGTTGGCGCTCTACGGGCGTAAGGCCGCCGCCAAAGATGCCGGAGTACCGGCGGAGGGAAGCGGCTCGCATCGCCTCGTGATCAATGGGGATACAGTCGACTTCGTCGACCCCAACGGGATCGTCTGGGCCGGGGCCAAGGACCGATCGCATATCGCGTCCTAGGGCGGTGCAGCCGCAGCCGCGGGCCGACGTAGGGTGAGTGCGTTGGTCTGTCTCACCCATGGAGGATCGTCATGCCGTCTCTGCTCGCTGTCACCGCTCGAGCACTCACCGGAATTCCGTACATCATGCTCGGCGCCGAGGCCGCCCAGACGCCAGGCAAGCGCGTCGACGTCGCCGCGCCGACCCTCGACAAGATCCGCGGCGTGGTCCCGCTGCCGGTCGACAACGAGACCGTCGTGCGCGCCAACGGTGCGGTGCAGGCTGTCGGTGGCGCGCTCATCGCGACCGGCGTCGCACCCCGCATCGGCGCGGGCGTCGTACTCGGCTCGTTGATCCCGACCACCGCGGCCGGCCACGCATTCTGGGGTGTCACCGATCCGGTCGCGCGCAAGCAGCAACAGGTCCAGTTCCTCAAAAATGTGTTGATGGCCGGTGGCCTGGTCGCGGTAGTCGCGGCCCGATGACCAGTCGCTGACCTCCGGTCGAGGTCGTTACCAGGTCATTCGGCCTTGGCGCCGGGGCCCTCCGGAATCGGTGGTTGCGGCAAGACGGGATACTCGCCGGTGTACCCCAAGCGTTCTTGAGCGATCGCGGTCACCCTCGTGCGGACCGCGTACCATCCGGCGATCAGGATCGGTACCGCTGCGACGATAGCGATGAGATTCCAGATGCTCTCGTAGCACATCAGGACCGTCACCGCGCCGAGGAAAGCCAGCGATGCATAGCTCGTCCAGGGCGACCATATTTGCCGGAATGACGGCCGGGCGACGATTCCCTTATCAGCCCACCGGTGCAGCTGGATCTGACACGCCAGAATCATCGCCCAGGTCGAGATGATGCCGAGGGCGGAAAGATCCAGAGCTATGTTGAACGCTTCCTCCGGCACGAACAGGTTGAGAATCACCCCGAGCAAGGTCAGTCCGCCGGTCAGCGCGATGCCACCGAACGGCACACCGTTGCGATTCATCTTGGCGGTGAAGGCCGGACCGCTGCCGTTCATCGCCATCGACCGCAGGGTGCGGCCGGTGGAATACAGGCCCGCGTTCAGACTCGACATGGCGGCGGTCAGCACCACGAGGTTCATGATGCCGCCGGCTGCCGGCACGCCGATGCTGGCGAAGAACGTGACGAACGGGCTCTCGCCCGCCTTGTAGGTCGTGTACGGCAGGAGCAAGGCGAGGACGATCAACGAACCGACGTAGAACAACGCGATCCGGACCATCACCGAGTTGATGGCGCGCGGCATGACCTTAGCCGGTTCGGCGGTCTCGCCGGCGGCTGTGCCAACTAATTCGACTGCGGCGTAAGCGAAGATCACACCGGAGGTCACGATGATGAGGGCCAGTGCGCCTTCGGGCATGATTCCGCCGTTGTCGGTGATCACCGAGATACCGGTCTGGTGACCGTCGATCTCGAAGCGTCCGGCCAGGAACACGATGCCGACGACAAGGAATGTCATCAGCGCCGTGACCTTGATGATCGACGCCCAGAATTCCATCTCGCCGAATAGCTTCACGGAGATGATGTTCATCGCCATCACGATGGCGAGAGCGATCAGGGCGATGGTCCACTGGGGGATCGCCTCGAACATTCCCCAGTAGTGGACGTACAGCGCGACCGCGGTGACGTCGACGATCGCGGTGGCCGCCCAGTTGAAGAAATACAGCCAGCCGGTGACGAACGCCGTTTTCTCGCCGAAGAACTCGCGCGCATAGGACACGAACGAACCCGACGACGGGCGGTGCAGTACCAGCTCGCCGAGCGCGCGCAGGATGAAGAAGACGAACACGCCGCATACGGCGTACACGATGAACAGTCCAGGTCCGGCGTCGTGCAATCGGCTACCGGCACCCATGAACAGTCCGGTGCCTATTGCGCCGCCGATGGCGATCATCTGAATCTGGCGGGGCTTGAGGCTCTTGTGATAGCCCTCGTCTTCGTGGGTCAGGGCGGAATTGTCGTACTCGACTGACATGGCGTAGTCCCCGTTCTCGGGTGGTTCTCACATCGGATGGGGGCGTATCGCTGACGAGTGCTTCGTTTGTGCAGCACCAGCGTCGACACGCGCACGTCCCGGCTCGGGATGTGCTTCACCGAGCAAAGTCGAGTCGTGTTGAGTGCATGTGTCAGAGCGTGTCCACTCGGTTACCAATCAAACGATTGTGGTTAACGAATTGGAAATGGCCTCGTCGGTGATTGAAGCGGACCCGCCTCAGCGACGCCGACTCAGCCACGAAGTGTGTGGCTTCGGGTTGGGGGCTTCGATGCCGCGCAAGGACGCCGCGACGATCTCGACGAATGCGGTGCAGGTCGGGTAGCGCTGCGCCGGATCCTTGGCGAGGGCCTTGGCGAACACTGAGTTGAGTGCTGTCGGAAGCCAATCCCGCCGCCGATCGAGTCGAGGTGGGACCGCGTTGATGTGTGCGTTGGTGATAGCGAACGGGGTGGCGCCGACGAACGGAGGCGCGCCGGTGAGGAGTTCGAAGATGGAGCACGCCAGCGCATACTGATCGGTCGCAGCTGAAAGTCGTTGGGCCGCCAGAAGTTCAGGCGACGCGTAGCTGATCGATCCGCTGACGCGTCCGTTGGCCGCCAGCGGGCGCGCGTCGTCGAGCAACTGCGCGATGCCGAAGTCGGTGAGGCTGCTCCAGAGCGGCAGCCGATCTGCGACAAGGATATTCGCCGGCTTCACGTCGCGGTGGATGACATCGCACGAGTGTGCGTAGTCCAGGGCGTCGGCGGTCTGCCGGGAGATCCGCACAACCGACTCGACGACGGGCTCGGTCCCGGCGACCGGGATCAGGTCGGCTGCCGAACCACCGTCGACGAATTGCATCAGCATCCACAACTGGTGATCGGCCAATTCGCCGTGGTCACGGGTGGCGACGATATGCGGATGCGAAAGCATTGAGGTGATACGGAATTCGTTCTCGAAGCGTTCGCGAATCGCTGGACGTCGCGCTTGGTCGGCATGCAGCACCTTCAGCGCACCTGGCAGTCCGTCCTCGTCGACGACGCGGTACACATCAGAACTGCCGCCGCGCCCGACAAGGTCGGTGACGGTGTAGCCGACGACGTGTTCCCCGATGCGGAGCATTCGTTCAGGGTAGGGCGGTCACGGCAGTTGGGCGCGGTGCGATGCGAGTTCGGTGCACTGCAGCCCCGCGCGGCGGCTCTGCGGGTGTTTCCGACCTGGTGCAACCCATAGACTCGGGCGCGCCCTAGTGCGCGAGTGGGCCGTCGAGCGACCGCGGCCCCACCGTCGTCGCACCTAATTCTTTTACGCGGGAACGCAATTCGCGATCGGCGGTCACCACGACTATCCGGCGCTCGCGGTGAGCCGCCACCACGGCGACGATCTCGTCGTCACCCGCCGCCGGGGCGTCGTGCACCGTCACCGTCGGCGTGGAGGAGACTCCTTTCGCCTGTCCCTCGACGACCATGATCACTTCGAGCGGCGGCTCGATCCCGGCGGCGCCGGTCGCCGCGACGGGACTCAATCTGTCGCGCAGTCGTTCTGCGGCCGCGCGCCGATCGCGCCACCAGCCGTCGGGTTTCGATCCGACGACGTTGGCGGCGTCGACGATCAGCAAAGGCAGCGGCATGCGTGCAACTGTACGGCGCCGTTCTCCGTGTGCGGGCAGCTCGCATCGGTTACCGTGCCGCTATGGGTGCTGTGCTGGTTACTGGAACGTCGTCGGGTATGGGTATGTTCGCAGCAGTCGAGTTCGCTCGTCGGGGTGCGAAAGTAGTTGCCACACTTCGTAATCCAGACAAGGCGGAGGCGCTGCGCGAACTGGCCTCGGGGGCGGGTGTCGCGGTGGATGTGCGTGCCCTCGACGTCACCGACGCGGAGCAGTCGCGGCAGGTGGTCGCCGACGTCGTGGCCGACTACGGCGGGATCGACGTCCTGCTCAACAACGCCGGACAGGGCATGGTCGGGACGGCGGAAGAACTGTCGATGGAGCAGATCGCCGCCCAGATCGAGGTCAACTACTACGGACCGGTGTCGTTGACCAAGTTGGTGTTGCCGCATATGCGTGCCGCCGGACGTGGGCGCATCCTCACCATCACCAGCGTCGGCGGGGCGGTGGGACAGCCGTTCGCCGACGCCTACTGCGGGGCCAAGTTCGCCGTCGAGGGCTTCATGCAGTCACTCGCGGTGGTTGCCGAGCGTTTCGGCGTGTGGGTGTCGGTCGTCGAACCCGCCGCTGTCGCAAGCAGTTTCGTCGAGAACGCGGTACGTCCACCGGAGCGGGGGCCGTATGCCGAACTACTGGGACATTATCTCTCGCGCACCGCGGGTGCGTTCGCCGCCGCGCAGACCGCGGAGTCGGCCGGTGCGGCGATCGTCGACGCCGCGACGGCTGATTCCTACCGCTTCCGGTGGCAGACATCGCAAGCGGCTCAGCAGTTCGTCGGCGTGTCGCTGGCGGACGTCGACGGTGCGCGCGTCCTGGGCTTCACGCGGGGCTGGATCGCGTAGTCGGATTCTGCGAGCGAATCTGGAGTGTAAGACCAAACCGGTTCCCTCGGCGCGACGGATGCTCCGCCAGCGTTTGCTTCGCCGAGGGGGACCGCTCTTGCGTGAGCGAGTCGCCTGCGTACTCGTACACGGGGCGCGAGGAGTGGTTCGAATATTTCTGAAACTTTCACGCCGACGTGTCGAGAACCGGCGGACGGCTCCGACCCAGTGTTGAGTACGGAGACAATGTCCGTACCGCGACGAGGAGGAAATATCATGGCGAAGTACCTGTTGCTCAAGCACTACCGCGGCGCTCCGGCTCCGGTGAACAACATTCCGATGGATCAGTGGACTCCCGAGGAGATCACCGCGCATGTCCAGTACATGCAAGATTTCGCGGACAAGCTGGAAGCGAACGGCGAATTCGTCGACGGGCAGGCGCTGGCGCCCGAAGGCGCCTGGGTCCAGTACGGCGGAGAGGGACGCCCGCCGGTCACCGATGGTCCGTTCGCGGAGACCAAGGATCTGATCGCCGGCTGGATGATCATCGACGTCGACTCGTACGACCGGGCCGTCGCACTGGCCGCAGAACTGTCGGCCGCACCCGGCGCCGGGGGAAAGCCGATCCACGAATGGCTGGAAGTGCGGCCCTTCATGACCGCGCCACCGACGACGGATGACTGCGGCTTTCATGGATGAATCACTCGTCCGGAGATTGATTCCGGAGGTGATCGGCGTCCTCGTCCGCCGCGGAGCAGACTTCGCCGCGGCCGAGGACGCCGTCCAGGAAGCGCTCATCGAGGCACTTCGAGGCTGGCCCGACGATCCGCCGCGCGAGCCTAAGGGGTGGCTGGTCTCGGTCGCGTGGCGGCGTTACGTCGACGTCATCCGGTCGGAGTCGACACGGCGTCGACGAGAAGACGCGGTGGCCGTCGAACCCGAACAGGGCCCGACGTCGGGTACCGACGACACCCTGCAGCTCTATTTTCTGTGTGCACACCCGGCGCTGTCGTCGGCGTCGGCGGTGGCCCTCACCCTACGGGCGGTCGGTGGACTGACGACCCGCCAGATCGCCGACGCCTATCTGGTGCCGGAATCGACGATGGCCCAGCGGATCAGTCGCGCGAAACGAACCGTCGCCAAGGACGGTCTGGGGCGTCCGGGCGACGTCGCGACCGTCCTGCGGGTGCTGTATCTCGTCTTCAATGAGGGGTACTCGGGCGACGTCGACCTGGTGTCGGAGGCGATCCGGCTCACCAGGCAGCTCAACGGATTGATCGACCACCCGGAAGTTTCCGGACTGCTGGCGCTGATGCTGCTGCACCATTCACGCCGGACCGCGCGGGTCGCCGACGACGGGTCGCTGGTCCCCCTGGCCGAGCAGGACCGCCGGCGCTGGGACACCGCGGCGATCGCGGAGGGCGTCGTGGTGCTGCAGGCGGCGTTGGCGCGCGATCGGCTCGGCGAGTACCAGGCGCAGGCCGCGATCGCCGCGTTGCACGCCGACGCGGCGACTGCGGCCGAGACCGACTGGGTGCAGATCGTCGAATGGTACGACGAACTGTCGGCGCTGACCGACAGCGCGGTGGTGCGGCTGAATCGCGCGGTCGCGGTCGGTGAGGCGGACGGTGCGCAGGCCGGGTTGGCGGCACTGCGCGAGCTGGACCCGGACTTGCCGCGGTTCACGGCCGTCGATGCGTATCTGCATGAACGAGCCGGCGAACTCGGCACAGCGCGCCAGTTGTACGCGGCGGCGGCGCAGCGGGCGACCAATCTGGCCGAGCGGGACCATCTGGTGAAGCAGGCGGCGCGACTGCGCGACACTAGATCTCGCTGAAGTTGTTCGGGCAGAACAGAATTCACGCGGGCCGATGCGCCAGTTGCGACAGCACGCGCACAAAAGTGGCCCGGTCGGCGTCGTCGAGGGTGGCGAAGAAGCGCTGCTCGGCGCGCAGTACCTCGTCGGACAGTTCGGCATATTTGTCGAGCCCGGCGGCAGTGGCGACCACCGTGCGAATACGGCGGTCGGTCGGGTCGGCCGCGCGCTCGACGTAGCCCGCGCTGACCAGGTCGTCGATGACGTAGGGCATCACCGTGCGGTCGATGCCGAGGTAGTCGGCGAGGCCGATCTGCGACCGGATCTGTTTGTGAATCACCGTGTGCAGCAGTTGATAGCCGCGCGCACCGCGAGGGACGTCGACGAAGACCGGGTCGACCACCGTCGAATAGTCGCGGGCGAGCATGCCGATCGACCAGCCCAGGTCGCAGGCCTCCAGCGCGGTTGTCTCGTCTTGCATTTCCCCATTGTAAGAACCGGGGCTAGCCATGTTGCGATCGATACCGTATGTTGAACATATGATTGGACAGACAAGCGAACCGGTGTGGCTGGTGACCGGGGCGTCGAAGGGGATCGGCCGCGACGTAGTGCGGGCGGCTTTGTCATCGGGCGCGAGAGTGGTTGCGGCGTCACGGGATCCGTCGTCACTGGTCGAGTGGGCGACGGCGCAGGGCTACGCGGAGCGCGTGTTGGCGGTAGCGATGGACGTCGTCGATGAAGTCAGCGTGGCGGCCGGAATCGAGGCCGCCGTGGACCGATTCGGTGCGATCGACGTCGTCGTGAACAACGCCGGCTACCTCCTCTACGGCGGTGTCGAGGAACTGTCCGCCGACGAGGTCCGCCGAAGCTTCGGCGTCAACGTGTTCGGCCTGCTGAACGTCACTCGTGCGGTGCTGCCGGTGATGCGTGGGCGGCGCAGCGGGCGGGTGATCAACATGTCGTCGATCTCGGCCGACGTCACCTCGCCGGGCACCGGCCTCTACAGCGCCACCAAGGCCGCGGTGCAAATGCTCAGCGAGGCGCTCGACGACGAGGCCCGTGACCTGGGGATCCGCTCGATCGCAGTCTGTCCCGGTGGTGTGCGCACCGACTTCCTCGACGCGTCGTCGGCGCAACGTGCGTCGACGGTGATCGACGACTACACCTCGGTGCACCGCGTCGAGCGGGCGCTGTCGGCGGGCAATCACCGTCAGGGTGGAGACCCGCAGCGGGTCGCCGAAGTGATCGTCGAGCTGGCGACGATGGACGACCCGCCGTCGCGCATCTATCTCGGCCGCGACGCACTCGCGGCCATCGAACGAACCGAACACCGGGTGCTCGCCGACGTCGAGCGGTACCGCGAACTCAGTGAAAGCATCACGCGAACAGGAGAATGAAATGACCGAAGACCGTAACCCCTCGCCCGACCCGGCAGAAGACAACGCCTACTTCCCGTCACCCTACTCGTTGAGCCAATATACTTCGGACACAACCGATTTCGATGAGCTAGCGGTTGCGACGGGCTCGTATGGCGGGGCGGGCAGAGTACTCGTCATCGCGACCGAGGAGCGCTACATGCTGATGCGCAACGGTTCGATGTTCTCCACTGGCAACCACCCGGTGGAGACACTGCTCCCGCTGCATCACATCGTCGAGGCGGGATTCGACGTGACCGTCGCGACCCTGACCGGCGCACCCGCCAAGTTCGAGTGGTGGGCCTACCCGCGCAAAGACGCGGCAGTCGCCGGTGTGTGGGACAAGCTTCGGGATGCGTTCAAGAGTCCGGTGTCGTTGCGCGACGTCGTCGCGAATGACCTCGGCCCCGACTCGCCCTACCTCGGGGTGTTCATCCCGGGCGGCCACGGCGCGATGCTCGGGATCCCGGAAAGCGTTGAAGTGCAACAGATTCTGGACTGGGCGCTGGCAGACGACAAGCTCGTCATCAGCCTCTGTCACGGGCCGGCGGCGTTCCTCGCCGCCTCGATCGGTCGCGAGGCGTCGCCGTTCGCCGGCTATCGGATCTGCGCTTTCCCCGACGCGTTGGACCTCGGTGCCAACATCGACATCGGCTACCTCCCCGGGCAGATGCCGTGGAATCTGTGTGAGGCGCTCGCCGACGCGGGAATGGTCGTGACCAACGACGGCATGAGCGGTGCCACCGAGCGCGATCGAAATGTCCTGACCGGGGACAGTCCGCTGGCGGCGAACTCGTTGGGCAAGCTGGCAGCGCAGGCCCTGCTGGAGGCTGCCCGCTGATCGTTCAAAGCAGGTGCCGCAGAAAGCGGTTCGGCTCGGCGAGGAAATCGCGGGTGATGCGGACGGGAGCGGCGGCGTCGTAGGACACCGACTCGATCTCACCGTCGTCGGCGATCTCATAGATGGTGGCGCCGGGCAGAGCGAGCAGGATCGGGGAGTGCGTGGCGATGATGAATTGGCAACCGTCGTCGGTCAATTCGGCGATCATCGCCAGCACCGTCATGCATCCGCGGGGCGAGAGGGCGGCCTCCGGCTCGTCCATCAGGTAGAGACCGCGCGGAAAGAATCGGTGCGCGATGAGGTCGATGAACGACTCGCCGTGCGAGCGCTCATGGGGTGAGACGTCGTCGTAGATCGTCAGGTCGCCGAGTGCTTCGGTTTCGGTGGCGACGTTGTAGAACGACTCCGCCCGCAGAAAGAACCGGCTGCGTGGCTTGGTGGGTCCCCAGGAGAGGTCGATGTAGTCGCTGAGCTCGGATTCAGTTGCGCGCGTAGCGAATCGATAGTGTTGGCTGCCGCCTTCGGCGTTGAGTCCGGCGGCGACGGCGAGCGCCTCGACCAGGGTGGACTTGCCGCTGCCGTTCTCGCCGATGATGAAGGTGACGCCGGCCGCAAGGCGCAGTCCCGACGCGGCGACGTGTGCGACGGCGGGAAGATCGAACGGGTAGCGGTCGTGTGGTGCGTCGCGGGAGATGCGCATTCCCGTGACGTACCGAGCGGCGTCGTGCATGGTGCTCAGGTAAACACGGGGGTCTGACATCGCGCGTGATTGGGTGCCGTGGACGCGGAGCTTCTACGATGACCGCATGATCGTTGAGTTCGCGTCGTTCCTGGTAGCGGCGGTGTTGCTGATCCTGCTACCCGGGCCCGACTCGCTGGTGGTGCTGCGCGGACTCAGCAGCGGTGGTCGCGCGGGCGGAATCCGGACGTCGGCGGGCGTGATCTGCGGTCTGCTCGTCTGGATCTTCGCCGCAGTGCTGGGACTGTCGGCGCTGCTGCAGGCCAGCGAGGTGGGGTTCGAGGTGTTGAAGATCGTCGGCGGAATCTACCTGGTGTGGATGGGCGTGCAGTCGCTGCGGGCGATGCGCCGCGACGCCGACGTCGACGTTGCGGCGTCGGGCTTCTCCAGCGGATTCGTCGCGGGCTTCCTCACCGATGTGCTCAATCCCAAGATCGGGATTCTGTTCGTGACCCTGCTACCGGGATTCGTTCCGGACGGATTTCCGGTGGCGTTGACGACGTTCGGCCTCGGCATGGCGTATCTGCTGCTTACCGTGGTGTACTTCGCGGCGTTGGTCGTCGCCGCCGGCCGGATCTCCGCGTGGATGCGCAGCCCGCGGATCCGGCGTCGAATCGACGGGATCGCCGGGCTCGCGTTGCTGGGGTTCGGGGTGCGGCTGGCTACGGAGTGAGCTACTTCGCGACCCGGTAGCGCAGGTGAGTGGCACGGCGTCCGACCACGACGTCGGGGTCGTCGAGCAGGACGTGCCCGTCGGCCAGCGCCCCGAAGTACGACTTTCCGCCGCCGAACAGGACCGGCACCAGACTGACGCACACCTCGTCGACGAGGCCGAGGTCGAGGGCCTGCTGAATGATCGTCGGGCTGGCGATGGTGACGTCGCGGTCGCCGGCGATCTCTTTGGCGCGTTCCACGGCTGAGGCGACGTCGTGGACGAATGTGGTTGTCGGCCAGGCTGTCTCGGCGTCGTCGGGCGGTCGGTGCGTCACGACCACCACCGGTGCGCCGACCGGGTGGGTGCCGCCCCAGCCGTTCGCGACGTCGAAGAGATGCCGGCCGCAGATCAGGGCTCCCACCGAGCCGGTCAGCTCGGTCAGGAACGTCGCGCTCACGTCGTCGACCCGCATCCCGATGTCGGGGTTGGCTGTCTCGACGACGTTGTCACCGGCCATGTACCAGTCGAAGAGTTCGTCGACGGCGTCGTCGGCGGTGGCGATGTAACCGTCGAGCGACATGGTCATGTGGGTGCTGACTTTGCTCATCTGGCTCTCCTCGGGAGGGTGTGGTTTCGGTAGGTAGACCCCGACCGCGACCAAAAGTCATCGGAGACCAGCAGGCACGCACGTGGCGGCCACCGCGATGATTAGCCGAGCCGATGTATGGGTACCCGGGTGGCGGTCAACTCAGATTCCGGGGCGATGAGGTCGCATCAGCCCCGAAATCGGGTTCCGAGTCAACATCTCGGGTGCAACCAAGCAACTCAACCGTCGGCGACCATCTTGGAGGGCGACATGTCAGAGAAGGAACTCAACTACACGACAACTGACTCCGGTGCGCCGGCCGGCAGCGACGAACACTCGTTGACCGTCGGGCCGGGTGGTCCGATCGTCTTGCACGACCACTACCTGATCGAGCAGATGGCGCAGTTCAACCGCGAGCGAATCCCCGAGCGGCAGCCGCACGCGAAGGGCAGTGGTGCGTTCGGCACTTTCGAGACCACCGCCGACATCTCCGAGTACACCTGTGCATCGGTGTTCGCGCCGGGAGCGAAGACCGAGATGATGGCGCGATTCTCGACGGTCGCCGGAGAGCGCGGCAGCCCCGACACCTGGCGGGACCCACGCGGTTTCGCTCTCAAGTTCTACACCGACGACGGCATCTACGACATGGTCGGCAACAACACGCCGGTCTTCTTCATCAAGGATCCGCTCAAGTTCCAGCATTTCATCCGATCGCAGAAGCGTCGCGCCGACAACAATCTGCGTGACCACGACATGCAATGGGATTTCTGGACGTTGTCACCGGAGTCGGCGCACCAGGTCACCTGGCTGATGGGCGACCGGGGTATCCCGAAGACCTGGCGGAATATGAACGGCTACAGCTCACACACGTATCTGTGGGTCAACGCCGACGGTGTGAAGCACTGGGTGAAGTACCACTTCATCACCGACCAGGGCATCGAGTTCTTCACTCAGGACGAGGCCGACGAGATGGCCGGCGCCGACAGCGACTTCCACACCCGCGATCTGTTCGATTCGATCGCGTCCGGCGACCATCCCAGTTGGACGCTCAAGGTGCAGCTCATGCCCTACGACGACGCGGCGGGGTACCGGTTCAACCCGTTCGACCTCACCAAGGTGTGGCCGCACGGCGACTACCCACTGCACGAGGTCGGGCGAATGACGTTGCATACCAACCCGACCGACAACCACGCGCAGATCGAGCAGGCGGCGTTCGAGCCGAGCAATGTGGTGCCGGGGATCGGTTTCAGCCCCGATCGGATGCTTCTGGGGCGGGTGTTCTCGTATTCGGACGCGCACCGCGCACGGCTCGGCGTCAACTACAAACAGATTCCGGTGAATGCTCCGCGCAACCCGGTGCGCAGCTACTCCAAGGACGGCGCCATGCGCATAGCTCCGGTGAGTGATCCGGTGTATGCACCGAATTCGAAGGGTGGGCCGTCGGCGTCGTATCCGGGACAGCGTGAACCACAGTGGGCCGCCGACGGTGAGATCGTCCGCAGCGCCTACGTCGACCACGCGCAGGACGACGACTGGACCCAGCCGGGCACGATGGTTCGCGACGTCCTCGACGACGCGGCGCGAACACGGTTGGTGGACAACGTCGTCGGCCACCTGCTCGACGGAGTCAGTGACCCGGTGCTCGAGCGAGCCTACGAGTACTGGCGCAACGTCGACGCCGATCTGGGTGCACGGATCAAGGACGGTGTAGCGGCGGCGAAGTAGCCGCGGACGGCGGCTGGCAGTCGGGGCATAACCCTCGCAGTGTCAGTCCGGCTCGGTCCGAGAGGGCGAACTGGCTGCCGATGCTGGCGTGGGCCAGCGCGGTGGTCAGCCGTTCGGCGGGAACCTCGATGATCCGTCCACATCGGGTGCAGACCGCGTGGTGATGCGGTTCGTGCGCCAGACCATAGGTCGTCGCCCGGTCGTCGACGCTCAAGGCGTGCAGGACGCCTAGATCGACGAGGGTCGACACGGTTCGATAGACGGTGGTCACGTCGACCTTGCGCCCGGCTTCGACGAGCTGTTGGTGGATCGCGCTGATGGTCAGATGGCCGGCGCCCGACTCGGCGCGGGCCAGCGTGGACAGGACCGCCAATCGCGGCGCGGTGCATCGTAGGCCCTGACCGTGCAGCAATGCCCGAGCCTGCGACTCGTGATCGTGGGTGCGCGGTCCGGTGTCGTCGCCGGATTTGCGTGTCCTGCGTGCCATGAGTTCCAGTCTTCTGCCGATTCGTCGCGATGCCAACTGTTCGGGTCTTGTTGCCACTAGCTTGCAACAAGACTGGCACGGGTTTACCGTCAGAAGGTTCGGTTCTATGCGCGAGTCCGGTGAGAGGACATGCCAATGACGACACCGACTGTCACCGAGAGCACGTCCCATCCGGGTTCGATCCTGCGGCGACTCACTCGCCGAGAGTTGGGACATCTCGGTGCGATGATCGGGGTGATCGTCGCCCTGCATGTGATCGGCTGGGTAACCCTGCTGGCATTCGTAGCACCGCAACACCTGAGCCTCGGCGAGAAGACTCTCGGTATCGGCGTCGGGTTGACGGCCTACACGCTGGGGCTGCGCCACGCGTTCGACGCCGACCACATTTCAGCGATCGACAACACCACCCGCAAACTCATGAATGACGGCCAACGGCCGCTCGCGGTGGGCTTCTTCTTCTCACTCGGTCATTCGACGGTGGTCTTCGCGCTGGCCTTCCTGCTGTCGATTGGGGTGAAGGCGCTCGCCGGACCGGTGGAAGACGACTCGTCGTCACTGCACCACTACACCGGCGTCATCGGTACCAGCGTCTCCGGCATTTTCCTGTACGTCATCGCGACCATCAACATCGTCATATTGGTCGGGATTCTGCGAGTCTTCCGAGACATGCGTGCCGGCAGCTACGACGAGGCTGAATTGGAGGATCAGCTCGTCAGGCGCGGGTTCCTGAATCGCTTCTTCGGCGGCATGATGAAGTCGATCACCAAGCAGTGGCAGATGTATCCGCTAGGGGTGCTGTTCGGTCTCGGCTTCGACACCGCCACCGAAGTCGCGCTGCTGGTTCTTGCGGGTACCAGCGCTGCCGCCGGGCTGCCCTGGTATGCGATCTTGTGCTTGCCGGTGTTGTTCGCCGCCGGAATGAGTCTGCTCGACACCATCGACGGTTCGTTCATGAACTTCGCATACGGGTGGGCGTTTTCCAAGCCGGTTCGCAAGGTGTACTACAACATCACGATCACTGCGCTGTCCGTCGTGGTGGCGCTGATTGTCGGCACCGTCGAACTGCTCGGTCTGTTGGCTGAACAGTTGGGTTTGACCGGCGGATTCTGGGACTGGATCGCGGGTGCGAACCTCAACATTCTGGGGTATGTCATCGTCGGACTGTTCGTTCTGACGTGGGTGGGCGCGGTGCTCATCTGGCGCTTTGCCCAGATCGAGAAGAAATGGACGACTCGCCCGAATTCCGTTCGCGCCCAATCGGACTGAAGTCGGAAGTCCGCCGCGGGAGTCGAGGTCCGGCGTCGTCGAGCGGCACGATCCCAATTGGTCGACCGCTCGTCGTGCCGCAGCTGTGGCGAAAGACGACAGAATCGCTGCGACTGCGCGCGAATAGCGTCGACAGCGCGTAGCGTCGAATAGGTAGTACCTGTGAGTGCGAGGGCGCGGCATGCGTGGCTCGCACGCAGCACCTGCAGGGCATGTGAATTCGCAATGAGCGTTCAGACCGGCCCAGTGTGCATCGGCGACGTCGTGATCGAACGTCGTCGGATCAGCGTGCGCGGCGTCGTGCAGGGGGTGGGATTCCGCCCCTTCGTGGCTCGGCTCGCGGCCGAACTACGCCTCTCCGGACACTGCGGCAACGACGATTCGCGAGTGTTCGTAGAGGTCGAAGGGCCGGCAGCGGCCGTAGCGGAATTCACGCGTCGCGTTCGTTTCGATGCACCGCCGATGTCGATGATCGTCGACCTGCGGACCGAGGTGATCCCGACTGAGTCGGATCGCGACTTTCGCATCGTCGACAGCAGGCAGGTGGCTGACGACCGTACCCTGGTTCCGGCTGATGTGGCGATCTGCGACGACTGCCTGGCCGAGTTGCGGGATCCGGCGGACCGCCGCTACCGGCACCCGTTCATCAACTGCACCAACTGCGGACCTCGACTCACCGTCATCGTCGACCTCCCCTACGACCGCCCGGTCACGACGATGGCGCCGTTCGAAATGTGCGCGCGTTGCCGCGACGAGTACAGCCGCCCGACGGACCGTCGCTACCACGCCCAGCCGATCAGCTGTCACGAGTGCGGGCCGCGGCTGAGCCTTGAAACGGCAGACGCGGCGGTCGTCGGCGACGACGACGTGATCACGAAGGTGCAACAGGCATTTCGCGACGGGCTGATCGTGGCGGTGAAAGGAATCGGCGGGTTCCACCTGGCCTGCGACGCGACGAATCCGCGCGCCGTGCGGCGGCTGCGGGAACGAAAGCGTCGACCACACAAGCCTTTTGCCGTGATGGTGCCGAATATCGCTGCCGCGCAAGAGATTTGCGCGATATCTGACCCGCAAGCCGATGTGCTGCAACAGCGGAGCCGACCGATCGTCTTGCTGGCCGCGCGCGCCGGAAGCCCGATCGCTGCCGACGTCGCGCCCGGGCTCGACGAGCTCGGCGTGATGTTGCCGTACGCGCCGCTGCATCATCTGCTGTTCGCCCCGGTTCCCGGCAGCGACGAGAAACCGCCGGCACTGCTGGTGATGACGTCGGGAAACACCAGCGGCGCACCCCTGGTGTACGACAACGCCGACGCCAGAAGCCGACTCGCCGGGATCGCCGACGTATTCCTGATGCACGACCGCACCATCGCGGTTCCCTGTGAAGACTCGGTGCTCGGCGTCGTCGACGGAACGGAGATGCCGATCCGGCGCTCACGCGGGTACGCGCCGCTGCCGGTGCTCCTGCAGTCGCCCGGCCCGGTGGTGCTGGCCGTGGGAGCCGAGGTGAAGAACACCTTCTGCCTGACCCGGCAGGACTATGCGTTCTGTTCGGCGCACCTCGGTGACATGGGCACCCTGGAGAGCCGGTCCGCATTCGAGCGGTCGGTTCGGCAACTGACCACCCTGCATCGGGCGGAGCCGGAGATCGTCGTCGCCGACGACCACCCCGGATACTCCACGCGACAATGGGCACAGCGCTACTGCGACGCCCACGATCTCGAACTGCGGACCGTTCAGCACCACCACGCGCACGTCGCCTCGTTGATGGCCGAGCACGATCGACTCGGCACACGACTGCTCGGCATCGCCTTCGACGGCACCGGATACGGCTGCGATCGCACCGTGTGGGGTGGCGAGATGCTGAGTGTCGGGCCCGATCCACTCACCGCCGAGCGGGCCGGACACCTGCGCCCGTTCCTGCTGCCCGGCGGTGACGCCGCGGTCCGCAATCCCGCGCGGGTCGCCCTCGCCCTGCTGGCCGCAGCCGGCGTCGACGATCACGACCTGCCGTGCACGCAAGCGCTGTCGGCTGACGAGTACGCCTTGGTGAAGTCTCAACTGCGCAGCGGCACAGCGTGTGTGCGCACCAGCAGCGTCGGCAGGCTCTTCGACGGCGTCGCCTCGCTGCTGGGCGTGCGGCATCGAGTCACGTACGAAGCCCAGGCTGCGATCGAGCTGGAAGCGTGCGCGCGCTCGGCGGCGCAGGTGGCCGAACTCACCGTCGGCGTCGACGGCGATCAGCTGGACTTCGCGCCGTTGCTGCGCGAGCTCGTCGTCGCGGTCCGCGACGGCGAGCCGGTCGAGCGTCTCGCGCTCGGCTTCCACCACGCGCTGGCGCTCGCGACCGCGACGCTCGCCGAACGGTCCGCACGCGAACGCGGTATCGACACCATCGGCCTCACCGGCGGCGTGTTCGGCAACCGCATCTTGACGACCTCCTTGCAGAAGATATTGCGGGACAACGGATTCGAGGTACTGACTCACAGGTTGGTGCCAGCCAACGACGGCGGACTGTCACTGGGCCAAGCGGTGCTGGGCCGTGCCCTCGCCGCCCGCGACTCGGCCGCCGGACGCGAACGGATTGGAGTGCACCCATGACCACTGCATTCACCGATGCACCGCTGATCGACGAGGCCCTCTCGGCGGACCTGGCCGCTGCCGCATTCGCACTCGCCCGTCGGTTCGACGGCGGCGCGACACTGTGGGTGATCTCGCCACAGTGGGAACCGCATGCGCACCACATCGCGGTCGAGTTCGTGCACCCGGTGATCATGGGAAAACGCGCGCTGCCGTCGGTGGCCCTCGTCGAACCCGACCCCGTCGCACAGTGCCGCGTCGCGGCCCGACCCGGTGACGTCGTCATCGCCGTGGCATCCGCGGATCAACCGCAGGTGCTCGATGCGATGCGCAGGGCACCGGCATGGGGCACCGACACCATCTGGATCGGCTCCGGCCCGCGGCCGCCCGCGGGCAGCGCCGACCACATCCTCTGGGTGCCCTCCGACGATCCGATGGTGCCCGCGACCGGGCGCTTCGTGTTGATGTATCACCTGCTCTGGGAACTGACCCACGTGTGCTTCGAACATCCGGGACTGCTCACCACGCAAGCCGCTGAGTGCACCGACGAACATTGCGTCACCTGCGGCGACGAGGGCCGCATAGCCGAGGTGATCCTCGCGCCGACGGCAGCGCTCGACGAGGCGTTGGTGCGCACGGCCGCGGGCGAGGAATACATCGATGTGACGGTCCTGGGAACCGTGGCGGTCGACGATCTCGTCGTCGTGCACGGCGGTACGGCGATAGCCAGGCTCGACGACGCGCCGGAGGGAACGCGATGACCGACAAGCAGACGACCGACACGGAGACGACCGACAAGGAGACGACCGACAAGGAGAACCCGACCGACACGGAGAACACAAACTTCCTGTACCCCTTCATCGACGCCGAGGAGACCGACGCCGTGGCGTTGCTGACGGATCTGGCGGAGTCAGCGCGCGGTAAGGCGGCGGAGAGCGCCCGGCTGCAGCGTGCTTCGCTCGACGAGTACGCCACGCAGATCGAGGCGGCGGGGCAACAGATGGCGCAGCGTTTCCTACGCGGCGGGCGGCTGTACACATTCGGCAACGGCGGTAGCTCGACGGACGCGGCGACCCTGGCGTCATTGTTCAGTCGGCCCGCACTCGGACGGCCGCTCGCCGCGTGGTCGTTGGCCGCCGACACCTCTGTCGTGACCGCGCTGGGCAACGACGTCGGATTCGAGTTGATCTTCTCCCGTCAGATCATTGCCCATTCGAAATCGGTCGACATCGCCGTCGCGCTGTCGACGTCGGGCAATTCCGACGACTTGATGACGGCGATCGTCGAGGCGAAGCGCCGCGGACTGCTCACGATCGGGTTCGCCGGACACGACGGCGGGCGGATGGCGGTCGACGAGTCCTTCGACTACTGCTTCACGGTTCGTTCGCAGAGCATCCATCGCATCCAGGAGAGTCACGCGGTGGTCGGCTACCGGCTGTGGTCGGTGGTGCAGGAACACATGGCACGACGCAGTTCGCAACCGCGGGCCGCGGCATCCGGGACAGGAGCGACACGATGACCAGTTCGGAGGCCGGCACGCGTGCGGCGACGTCGGCGGAACGGGAAGGGCGGGTGCTCGAACGCATCGACGCATTCCGCAAACGGCGCCCGCGGCTACTCGACGACGTGGTCACCATGGCCCACGGCGCGGGCGGAAAGTCGTCGGCCGCACTGGTCGACGCGGTGTTCGTGGAGGCCTTCCGCAATCCAGAGCTCGAGCAGCTGGGTGATGCCGCCGTGCTGGCACCCACAGCCGGGGAGAGGTTGGCCTTCTCCACCGACTCGTACGTCGTTCAGCCGCTGATGTTTCCGGGCGGCTCGATCGGACACCTCGCCGTCCACGGCACGGTGAACGATCTGGCCGTGACGGGGGCCAAGCCACGCTGGTTGTCCGCGGCCTTCGTCATCGAGGAGGGGTTCGACATCGGGCGGCTGCGGCGGATCGTGGAAGACATGAGCGAATCCGCCGCGATGGCGGGCGTGTGCATCGTCACCGGCGACACCAAAGTCGTCGGCAACGGAGCGGCCGACGGGCTCTACATCAACACCGCGGGCGTCGGGACGATTCCCGAAGGACGTCGGCTCGGCCCGGACAACGTTCGGGCGGGGGACCGGATACTGGTGTCGGGCACGATCGGCGAGCACGGGATGGCGGTGATGCTGGCCCGCGGCGAGCTTGCCATCGAAGCGGACATCGAATCCGATACCGCGCCGGTCAATCGCCTTGTCGACGCGATGCTTACGGCGGCGCCGTCGACGCGGTGGATGCGGGATGCGACCCGCGGCGGCGTCGGCACGGTATGCAACGAACTGGCCCACACGACCGGCCTGGCGATAGTCCTGGACGAGGAATGCCTGCCGGTGCAGCCGCAAGTGCTCGGCGCGTGCGACATGTTGGGCATCGATCCCCTCTACGTGGCGAATGAGGGGAAATTCGTCGCGGTGGTGGCGCCCGACGAGACCGACGCCGCACTCGCGGCACTGCAATCGGTTACCGGAGGTGCGCAGGCCGCGGTGATCGGCGAGGTCATGGCCGAGCCCGAGGGGATCGTCGCATTGCGTACCTCGTTCGGCGGCAGCCGAATCGTAGACATGCTCGTCGGCGATCCGCTGCCACGGATCTGCTGAGCAGACGGCACTAACGAGAGGAGACTGCGATGTGCTTGGGAATCCCGGGACGCGTCGTCGAGATCGTCGACGCCGAACAATCGCTGGCCAAGGTCGACGTGAACGGTGTTCGCCGTGTCATCAGTGTCCGACTGTTGGCGGACGAGGGCCTGGTCGTCGACGATTGGGTTCTGGTGCATGTCGGTTTCGCGATGTCGAAAATCGACGAGCGTGAGGCGCAGCTGACGCTCGATCAGGTCAAGAAGATGGGCGCCGACTACCTGAATGAGATCGACGCCTTCAATTCGTCGCAGATTGCGTGAGGCAGGACTATGAGATTCGTCGATGAGTTCCGCGACCCGGCGGCCGCCCGCGCGCTAGTCAAATCCATCACCGACCTCGCCGGCGACGACGAGTTCAAATTCATGGAGGTCTGTGGCGGGCACACGCACACGATCTACCGGCACGGCATCGAACACCTGCTCCCGCCGTCGGTGGAACTCGTGCACGGCCCGGGTTGCCCGGTGTGCGTCATCCCGATGGGCCGCGTCGACGATGCGATGTCCCTCGCCGAGCACCCCGCGGTCATTTTCACGACCTTCGGCGACATGATGCGGGTGCCCGGCTCCAAGGGAAACCTCATCGAGGCGAAGGCGCGGGGTGCCGACGTCCGGTTCGTGTACTCGCCGCTGGATGCGCTGAAGATCGCGGTGGACAATCCGAGCAAGGAAGTGGTGTTCTTCGCGGTCGGGTTCGAGACGACCGCGCCGTCGACCGCGGTGACTCTCGTGCGGGCCCGACAGCTGGGCGTCAAGAATTTCACGGTGTTCTGCAACCACGTGACCATCGTGCCGCCGATCAAAGCGATTCTTGAGTCGCCGGATCTGCGTTTGTCGGGATTCCTCGGGCCGGGACACGTTTCGACGGTGGTCGGAACCCGGCCGTACCGATTCGTTCCCAAGGTCTACGGCAAACCCTTGGTCGTCGCGGGATTCGAGCCGCTCGACATCCTGGCATCGGTGCACATGCTGCTCGAACAGCATCGAGACGGCCGATGCGAGGTCGAGAATCAGTACACCCGAGTGGTGAAAGAGGAGGGCAACGTCGCGGCGTTGAAGTTGATGGCCGAAACCTTCGAACTGCGGCCGCACTTCGAATGGCGCGGCCTCGGATTCATCTCGCAAAGCGCGTTGAAGGTGCATCGCGACTATGCCGAATTCGACGCCGAGGAGCGGTTCTCCATGCCCGGAGTGCGCGTCGCGGACCCGAAGGCCTGCCAGTGCGGCGAGGTCCTCAAGGGCGTGATCAAGCCGTGGGAATGCAAGGTTTTCGGCACCGCCTGCACTCCGGAGACTCCGATCGGCACCTGCATGGTCTCGCCCGAGGGCGCCTGCGCGGCGTACTACAACTTCGGCCGACTTCATCGCGAGACGGCATTGCTCGTCGGCCACCGCGCGGGAGGCTGAATGGCCGAACCAGGAGGCCGAGCCGGCCGCCGACTGTTCGCCCAGTACGTCTATGCGCCCAATGCGCTGGGCTACTGCGGGCCGGCTGACGCCAAGGTACTCGAATCGACGGCGTGCGGGCATGAATCGACCACCGACCTCACCGCGATCGCCCGGCGCTTCAGCGGAGCGTGGCCGTACCAGGAGTTGGTCGCACGACTCACCGGCGGAAGCGATGCGCTCGACGAGCGTGTCGTGCGGGCCTACTGGACGGGCAACGACTTGACCGAGTCGATCGATCGTGCGGAGTTCGGCGCGCGACTCCTGGATCGCTTCACTGCGCAGGCCGGTGCATATTGGAAACATCTGACGCCGGACCTGCTCAGTGAGGTGGCCCCCACCCACGCGTTTCACGTGTTCGGTGTCTACCCGTGGTCGAGGTTGCTGGACACCGGTGCACCGCAACCACTCGACGTTCTGGACTCGTGCCGGATCGGACTCGGGCGGGTCTCATCGCTGCGCGACGAGACCACCGCCGTCGTCAACGCCCGTCGCCTCGAATACGACGGACAGCTGCGGTTGGGCGCCGACGAAGAACGCGTGGTGCGTTATCGCACCGGTGAAGGCTCCTTCGTCGCGGATCTTCGGGCCGGCGATACGGTTGCGCTGCATTGGGACTTCGTCTGCGATCGGCTGGCCGCGCACCAGGCCGAGTACCTCGAGTACTGGACCGACTGGCAGTTGACGCGGACGAATATGCGGCTCGCCGGTAGGTGAGCGGGCGAGGTGCGCGTGCAAACGGGATTGCGCCGCGGGCCGCCGCGTCAGTCGCTTGCGGGCCGCGGGCGGCCCATCATCTCCAAGCCCGACATCGCCGCCCGCGCTCCCGCGGGGTCGACTTTCTCCATCGCGAAACCCATGTGGATGACGATCCAGTCCCCCGCGCCGACGGTGACGCCCTCGGGCAGCATGCCGATGTTGACGCGCCGATTCTCACCGGCCACATCGACGAGGGCGAGCTGGTCGCCGTAGCCGTCCAGCATCCGTACCACCTGACCGGGTATTCCGAGGCACATGGGTCAGCTCTCCGTTCTCATCGGCGCCAGTATGTCGTGCACGACGCGGGTCACGGCGTCGACGGCGACGGGCACCGCTGCTTCGACTGCCGGACTCAGCTGCATGCCTTCCTCGACGGTCGCTACCTCGCACCCGATGACGATGGTGCGCGGCATCGCGCCGCCGAGCGCTCGCACGTTGGCGATCACGGCACCGGGGTCCATTCTGTGCGCGTCGAATCCGACGTCGCTGCGGGCCTCGGTGTCGGCCTCGAAGACATGCACGGTGCCGGGGGCGCCGCGATCGGGGATCGCGTCCACGAGGATCAGCGTCTGGCAGCCGTCGAGCAGTTCGTAGGCGAGGTGCAGACCACGAATGCCGAAGTCGGCGACCCGCACGCTGTCGGTCGGAACGTCGAGCGGCGCATGCAACATTCGCCGCAGCACTTCCGGGCCGAACCCGTCGTCGCCGAGGAAAATGTTGCCGATACCGGCGACCAGTGCCTGTAGCTGCGGCATCGGTCGGCTACATCTGCCGAATGCGCAGGTATCTCTTGATATCCGGGATGGAACTGATTCCGACGGCGAGGCCGGCTACGACCGCGATTGCCACCGCGGCGGTGGCGATTTCTCCGATTGTCCTCATGATGGATTTTCCTTTCCGATTCCCCCCGCCGACTCTGGTGACTCTTCCGGCTCGATTGGCTGGACCTCGTCGGGTGCGAAGTAGAGGTAGCGGCCGTACCACTCGTGCAGTTCGCCCGCTGGATCGTCGAGGAGCACGACGCCCACGTGGGTGTCACCGTCGACGTCGGCATGCACGGTCGCCACCTTGGCGAGCCGGCCCGCATAGAACAGGTCGTGCGCGTCGGCGCGTCGCGACGGGCGCAGCCGCACCGTCGTACCTTTGGCGACGAGCACCCCGTCGACCAGTACGCCGTCGACGTCGGGCTGCACGCTGCCGTCGGCTTCCTCGGTCCACCAAGGGATCTCGTCGTCGAGTCGAGGCACCAGCCGCCCGTCCGGCAGCAGCCGTTCGCCGGGATCGGACAGCGCGTGCGGATTGCGCAGGACACCGTGCAGTTGTTGCAAGGACTCCGGCGACATGGCGTCGCACCGGTCGATGATCTGTGCGGCCAGCGGATCGGTCGCGCGCGCCTGCGCCTTCTCCTCGTCGGTCATCGTCATCACGCGCAGGCTGAGGATCTCGTCGATCTCGGTGGAATCGAACAATGCGCCGTCACTCTGTTCGGCTATCTCGGGATAGTCGTAGAGGATGATCGGGGAGACCAGCGCGACGTCGGTGTCGCCGGGCAGCCCCGCGAGCACCGGGAAGCAGCGCTGTTGTACGCAGCCGGCCACGACGTCGACAGCGTAGTCCGGTGGTTCGAGAAGCGAGATCAGTTGTGCCGCATCGACCGTCACGATCTGATGGGCACCGATCATCGAATGTTCGATGGCGGTCTGCTTGGTCGGCAGCGCATCTGACCGCCAGGTGTTGGACATCTGCAGGGTCAACCGCACGAGGTCGTCCACGCGCTCGGCGGCCAGGTCGAGCCGGCCGTGCAGTGGCACGCGCGTCCGGACCAAGCGCCCCGCGTCACCGAGTGCTTCGACGTCGTGCGCCGCATCGACGTCGACCTGGACACATTGTCCGGCGAACAGTTCCGGCAGTCCGAACGGCCCCGCAGATATCTCGCACTCGGCAGCCTCGTCCCAGCTGACATAGCGGGTGCCGTCGACTTCGAGCTCGTCGGTCGCGACGAATCCGCCCGGCCCGGCGCGCTCGACACCGCGATGCTGCAGGTGCAGAAAGCGCACCACGATCGTGACCGTCGCGGCGGGCGAGGCTTGCAGGACCAATTGACACGACATGACCGATTCTTCGCCGACGCCGGCCGCCGCAGCTCCCGGCGGGCCTAAGACGCCGAACTGCCAACGGGATTGATTCTTGTTCGAGGTGCACCGGTACGGATAGAGCAGGTATCCCTCGTACAACACGGCGTCGGCGACGGCGCGAACCCTGTCGTGCCCGGTGGGTGCGCTCATTTCGAGACCTCCCGCACGTCGGTCAGCAGGTGCTCGACGGCGTCGTCCATGGTGAGCAGCCCGCGATCGGATTTGTACTGCGCCAGTGCCGAAAGAGTCCCATGATCCAGTCGCACCCAGCCGCTGTTCGGGAAATGCATTCGCATGAGAGTGCGCCAGACACCGACCGGCAGATCGTAGGAGGCCTGGCGGTCCCAGGGCACTCGCTCGACGGTGAAACCGCTCGCTCCTTTGGTGAAGACCGTTCCGCTGAAAAGGAATTCGAGCGGGATTGGCGTTGCGGACTCGTCGAGCGCGTGCAGGAATTTCGACGCCGACACCTCGAAGTCGTAGGTACACGGCATCGGCAGATCCACCTCCCGCGAACCCGTGAAGCCCTGCACCATCGTGTCCGCGTGCATCCACAGCATGCTGCGCAGTGTGGTGGTCCACCTTTCGCGCGGGCCGAACAGATCCAGCAGACCGGCCGCCTCGGCGTCGGAGTAGCGCCGCTTGTGCGGCTCGATCTTGACCTGGCAGCGCAAGGCGATGGCGTGCACCGTGGCGCCGCTGGTTTCGTCGATCCGCAGGCGGGCAGACAGATTCGGCGCCGCAGCGAACTGTTCCGGCGCGACGTCGGTCACGGTGAACACGAGATCGGTCATGGCGAGGTCGCCATCGTGCTCCGGGACCGAATGGTTTCGAAGAACTCGTCGATCTCTCGTCGCGCATCCTGGCCGCCGTCGAAACCTCGCCACACCGAACGGAGTCGTCCCACCAGCTGATAGCACGCGTCGATGGGGACGAGGAAACACTCGGGATCACCCCCGTGATCCGGTACTCGTATCAGTAGCGCTTCGACGTCGTCGGCCACCTGCGCGATGAGGGGATTGGCGGCGGTCACCTGCTTCCAGGCCGACAGCGGGAGCCCCGATTCTGCTGCGCCGGCAGGTCCGGGATAGAAGGCGACGGTCTCATCGATGGTGGAGTTGCGGAAGAAGAAGGCAACGCCGACCGGTATTTCCAGCGCGTCCCACGTTCCCGGGGCCAGGGCGAAGTCGGGGAAAGTCAGGTAGCGGTCCGGCACCGATCGGTAGCGCAACTGCGCCCCTTGTTCGGTGAATAACAGATAGCAGCCTCGGCACACGCACATCAGTTGGCGGGCTTGCAGTGCGACGACGTGGGAATGCTCGTCGCCGATCGGTTCTGCGCACATTTCGCAGCGCTCGCCGATGACGGGTGCCGGGCGGTTGGCTGTTATCCGCCGCAGCACCTCCAACGGTGAGCCGGCCTGCTGTGTCACCCGGCCCCCTCGGGTACCGGAACCGCAACCGCGAGCGTGCCGTCGCGAACCAGCACCGGGAATGGGTCGAGATGGTCTGCTGGATGGTCGAGGCCTCGACCAGCACCCCGGACGTCGTAGTGCGCACCGCAGGTCGGGCACCGCAGCACGGCGTTGCCGACGCTGCCGGCCCCGCGTTGCAGCACGACGCCGGCGAGCGAATTCATACAAGCCGGACATCGGTCCCGATAGGCGAACAGATCGTCGTCGATTCGGCAGACGAGCATGGTGAGACCGCCCAGCGCGTAACCGCCGACTTCACCGGGCAGCAGGTCGTCGAGTTCGGGCACCGGGATCCAGGTCCCATGCCCGGGGGAGGGGGTCGAATGCACCTTGGCGAGCAGGGAATCCGCCGGAATGAGATCGGGCGTCGAGGAGGGGGCCGGTTCGGTGTCGACGACGATGTCGGTGGTCTCCGGCGCCGCGGCGAGCACCGCATCCTTCACCGCGAGCTCCAGGGTCACCGACGACGACGGGCAGGTCTTGCAACTCCCGGTCAGGCGCAGCCGAACGACGCCGTCGGCCGTGACGGCCAGGAGATCGACGTCTCCGCCGTGCGAACCGAGATACGGCCGGACACTGTCCAATGCGGCACGCACTCGCGTTGCGACGTCGTGCGGATGCAGACCGTGTACCAGCAGCAGGCTCGCTATCAATTCATCGGCCGCCAACTCGTCGAGCGTACGGGGATCGAGCAGCGCGACCATGCGCTGCAGTCCGGCACCGTAGAGGTCGACGACCTCGCGAACCAGCTGATCAGCGCGCTCCCGCGCGAGTGTCCCGCCTGCCGAACTGGCGTCGAGCAATGTCTCTATTCGCTCGCCCGCAGAACGCCAGTCCGGATCGATTCGTCCCTCGTCCGGGGCCATCGGTCACTCACCGGTGACGGATTGGGTCGGCGAGTGCAGCTTCTCCAGTGTCTTGCCCTCGCCGAGATACATGTGGACGCCGCACGGCAGGCACGGATCGAAGCTGCGGACGGTTCGCATGATGTCGATGCCCTTGAAGTGGTCTCGGTCGTTCTCCTCGAAGATCGGACAGCCCTGCACCGCGTCCTCGTACGGGCCCGCAGTCCCATAGCTGTCACGCGGGTTGGCGTTCCACGGAGTCGGCGGATATGGATGGTAGTTCGCGATCTTCCCATCCCGAATCACCATGTGGTGCGACAACACACCCCGTACCGCCTCGGTGAATCCGCAGCCGATGCCCTCGTCGGGCACCTCGAACTTCTCCCAGGTCTTGGTGCGGCCCGCGCGGATCTCGACCAGCGCCTTCTCCGCGAAATGCAGAGCACACGCCGCGGCGTACGCCTGGAAATACGTGCGCGCCCTATTGCGTTCGATGGTGTTGGATCCGTGCTCGGGGATCTTCCACTCGAATTCGACGGGTCCCTTCAGGACGGTCTTGGGCAGATTTATCTTTACGCTGTGCCCAGTGGACTGCACGTAGCCGATGTCGACCAGGCCGGCCAGGGCCGTCGACCAGAGTCGGGCCAGCGGTCCACCGCCGGTGTCGAGTGCCAGGTGGTCGGTGCCGTCGAACCAGCGCGGCGACATCACCCAGCTGTACTTGTCGTCCATGTCGCGCTTCTGCGGGTGCGGATTGGTGTGCTGATTCCACGGATGCCTGCGATCGACGGGATTGCCGAGGGGATCGGTCTTGACGAACATCTCCTGATCGGTCCAGTCGTCGTAATACGAACTGCCCAAGAGGATTCGGATGCCGAGATTGATGTCTACCAACGACGTGGTGACCAGCTTGCCGTCGACGACGACGCCCGGCGTGACGAACATCGACCGTCCCCATTTCTCCATGTCCTTGTAGGCGAAGTTGCAGACGTCGGGATCCTGGAACGACCCCCAGCAGCCCAGGAGGGTTCGGCGCAAGCCCACCTTCTCGTAGCCCGGTAACGCCTCGTAGAAGAAGTCGAATAGGTCGTCATGCATGGGGACGACCTTCTTCATGAACTCCACGTAGCGCATCAGGCGGCTCATGTAGTCGGTCATCAGCTGGATGGTTGCCACCGTCCCCACCCCTCCCGGGTAGAGCGTGGACGGGTGTACGTGACGTCCCTCCATGAGGCAGAACATCTCGCGGGTGGAGCGGCTGACCTGCAGCGCCTCCCGATAGAACTCACCGGTGAACGGATTGAGCGAACGCATGATGTCGGCGATGGTCCGGTACCCGTGCTCGCCTTCGTGCGGTGCGCGGGTGTTCTCCGCTCGTTCGAGGACGCCGGGGTTGGTCTCCGAGACCATTTTCTCGCAGAAGTCGACGCCGACGAGGTTCTCTTGAAAGATGTTGTGGTCGAACATGTATTCCGCGGCTTCACCCAGATTGACGATCCACTCACCGAGTGCCGGCGGCTTCACGCCGTAGGCCATATTCTGCGCATAGCAGGAGCAGGTGGCGTGGTTGTCGCCGCAGATGCCGCAGATTCGGCTGGTGATGAAGTGCGCGTCGCGCGGATCCTTGCCTTTCATGAAGATCGAATAGCCGCGGAAGATCGACGATGTGCTGTGGCATTCGACGACTTCCCTCTGTTTGAAGTCGATCTTGGTATAGATGCCGAGGCTGCCGACGATGCGCGTGATCGGATCCCACGCCATCTCGACGAGGCCGTCAGAGTCCGTCTTGCTCGTAGGGTCGGGAATGATCGTTGTCATCGACGTGCCTCTCAGAACTGCTTGGGAACGATCGTTGTCATCGACATGCCTCGCAGAACCGCTCTGAACGCCGGAGCGTTGTCGTAGCAGTGCCTACCAGGTGCGGGTGGCGCCGGTCGTGAGCTTGGTGCCGCGTGTACGCCAGTGCGGCTCTTTGTCCAAGGTCTTCTTGGTGATATTGCGCAGACTGCGGATGGCCGAGCCGTACACACCGGATGCGGTGGTCGACAGCTTTCCCCCGGGCGGCTCGTCCATGAACGGCATGAACTTGTCCGGGAAGCCGGGCATGGTGCACCCGATGCAGATTCCACCGACATTCGGGCAGCCGCCGACGCCATTGATCCAGCCGCGTTTGGGAACATTGCATTTCACGACCGGACCCCAGCACCCGAGCTTGACGATGCACTTGGGCGAACCGTATTCGGTCGCGAAGTCACCCTGTTCGTAGTAGCCGGCGCGATCGCACCCTTCGTGCACGGTATTGCCGAAGAGCCACTGCGGCCGCAGCGCGTCGTCCAGCGGAATCATCGGTGCCTGACCGGTGGCCATGTAAAGCAGGTAGGTCAGCGTCTCGGACAGGTTGTCGGGTTGAATCGGACAGCCCGGAACACAGACGATCGGTATGCCCGCCTTCGACTTCCACTCCCAGCCGAGATAGTCGGGTACACCCATCGCTCCGGTCGGATTGCCTGCCATCGCGTGGATACCACCGTAGGTGGCGCACGTCCCGACAGCGACGATCGCCGTCGCTTTCGGGGCGAGCCGATCGAGCCACTCGCTCGTCGTCACCGGCTGACCCGTGTCGCGATTGTTGCCGAATCCGCACCAGTAGCCGTCTTTGTGCAGTTGTTCGTTCGGAATCGAGCCTTCGACGACAAGAACGAACGGCTCGAGCTCGCCACGGTCCGCTTTCCAGAACCACTCGAGGAAGTCGTCCGCGCCGCCCTGAGGACCGCATTCGAAATCGATCAGCGGCCAGTGCACCGCGATCCTGGGGAGTCCGGGGAGCGCCCCGAGGGCGATCTCTTCAATGCTGGGCTGCGTCGCCGCGGTCAACGCTACCGAATCGCCGTCACAACTGAGGCCCGCGTTGATCCATAAGACATGGATCAGAGTGTCCTCGGCAGCTATCGCTTCCTTAGTCGGCATCACAACTGCCTTCCGGGGCCAGGCACCAGACCCCTGTGCCACTGGAGTCGACCCTCGGCTTACTTGTGTGACACTCTATTTATTTAGCTCTCGGTAGGACCACCCTGTCAAGGTCGCCGAGCTGCGCCCACCGCTGTGAAATCCACTCGTACCAGGTCGGCAGCCCCTCGCCGGTGGTCGCTGAAATGGTCAGTAGCTCGAGTCGCGGATTGACCGAGCGCGCATAGGCCTCGCACGCGGAGAGGTCGAAGTCCACGTAGGGCATCAAGTCGATCTTGTTGATGATCGCGAGGTCGGCACCGGCGAACATATGAGGGTATTTGAGAGGTTTATCCGTTCCTTCGGTCACCGAAATGATGACGACCTTCGCTTGTTCGCCGAGGTCGAACAAGGCTGGGCAGACGAGGTTTCCGACGTTTTCGATGAATAGCAGCGAATCCGTCGGTGGATCCAGTGTGACGAGGGCGCGATGGGTCATCTCGGCGTCGAGATGACAGCCGGTGCCGGTGTTCACCTGCACGACCGCACAGCCGGTGGCTTCGATTCGCGCTGCGTCGAGCAGGGTCTCTTGATCGCCCTCGATCACGGCGATCCGCCGATCTCCGGACAGCTCCCGAATAGTCCGTTCGAGCAGTGTCGTCTTGCCGGCGCCGGGCGAGCTCATCAGGTTCAGCGCCAGGATGTTACGACTCTCGAGCCATCCGCGGTTGCGTTGCGCGAGTTGGTCGTTCTTGGCGAGCACCTTCTGTTCGAGCGTGATCGTCTCGGTCGGCGGCACGTGTTCGTGATCGTGGGTGTGTGAGTGACTGTGATCGTGCGCGTGCGCGTGCGCGTGCTCGTGCTCGTGCGGATGACTGTGCGGTTCTCGCCCGTCGTGGGGAACCGTGATCACCGCTGCGTCGTCTTCCCCACCGCAACCACAAGTCGCACACATGTTCAGCTCACTTCCATCGACATGATCCGTAGTTCACGACCCGACACGACCTCGACATCCGCACTTCCGCACGGGCACAACAAGATCAGGTCGGTCAATGCGAAGTCGACTCCGCAGTCGCGGCAGTGCGCGCGTCCGGGCGGCTGGTCGATGATCAGCTCTGCGCCCGCCGCGACCGTCCCCTCGGTGATCAGTTCGAAGCAGAACTGCATTGAATCGGGGACGACGGCACAGAGGTTGCCGACCTGAACGCGGACACTGTGCACCTGTCGGCCCGCAGCGTGTTCGCAGACCGAGTCGACAACGCTTTGAGTGATCGCCATTTCGTGCATCACAGCCTTCCGACCCGCTGATCTTCACGATAGGTGCCGCCGCTGGCGTGCACAACGACCTGACGCGACGCCGCCTACGCGACCTTCCATCGTCGGGCGCGTTGCCCGCGTCGGGTATCTACACCCCAGAGGTGAGCGCAATCGGGACACTGCAGATGGACGACGGTTCCGTCGTTGCTCAACAGGTACAGCCAGTGCCGGTCGCAGTTGCGGCTCGAAGCGCAGTCTCCGCAGTGGGATTCGTGAGCGCATACGGGACACGGCAGCCACGCGCGTCGGGAGAAGTCCGCGCAGGGATCAATGGGCAACATCGGCCACGCCCCGACTGGGTAACACACCGGCTTCGACCAGCTCTTCATACGTGCTCTGCTGTTCGGAGTCGAGATTCGAATAGAGCATGTCGTGGGCCCGCGCTTCCTCGGCGAGCGCACTTACCGGATCCCACGCATCGCCCATCGCCGCGAGAACGGCGTTGCGTCGCCTGGCCTCGTCGAACGTGAGGTCGAATGCGACCGAGAGTGCGCAATCGTTTCCCATCTGACCACCTTCATGCCGCTGTCTGTGTCATGTGAGCCCAGCGGTGCCCTAATCAACATAGGCTACCCTATATTAGGGTAGCCTATGTTTTAGTAGCTGCGGGAATGTGTTCGGTGCGCGATCGTCCGGTCGAAAGAATCCAGAGCGGTGTCCTTTGGGCGGGCTTACCGATGTGTGGTCGTACGCCGGGTCCGTGTCGTGCTCTTGGTTCTGGTGGCTGTCTTAGTCGTGGTGCGCTTCGTGGTCGTCGTGCGGTGGGCGTAGCGCGCCATCGCGGGAACCGCCCATGCGGTGGCGGCCGAGAGTCCCGCTCCCGCGTCGCCGAACCGGATGTAGGACGGCGAGATGTTCGACGGCGTGCTGAACACGATGGTGCTTTCGCGGTGTCCGGTGATCGGGGTGTCATCGACGCTGCCGACGTGCGACCGATTGTTGCGCTCGACGATCGTCCAACGCTTCGACGCCGGGACCGCCCCGCGGCTGACGTCGTACACGACGTTCGCCTTGATCCGGTTCTCCGCTGAGCGCCAGACTCGCGCCACCGTGACAGTGGCGGCGTATCCACCGTTCTCGGTGCCGGTGATCTGCTGCGTACGGCCCAGCGGCAGCCCCTGCGGCGCGGTGTTCGCCTGGGTTGTCGTGGCGGCGACGCCGTGTGTCGTCGTCGAGGTGCTGCGGGAATCGGATCCGCACGCGGTGACGACGGTGCACGCCAACGCCACGGCGATGAAGCCCGCGGCGCGGCGATTCGAGCTGGTGAACTTGGTCATATCTGGCACAGTAGCGAGACATGGTCGGCGGTTGAGTCGGCTGATCGAACGAGTGAGGCGGCGCCGAATCGGTGTGCGAGCGACCGGACTCGGTGCCGGTCGCTCGGTGAATGCTTACAGTCCTGGTCCCTGTGCGCGGACGTCGTCGACGGCGGACATCGCTTCGCGCAGGCGTCCGAGCCAGTCGTCGGCGTGCTCGCCGACCAGGGTCACGCACCACGAGAGGGCGTCGGCGCGCGAGCGGGCCACGCCGGAGTCGACGAGGGTGTCGAGGACGAGTCGTTCGGGTTGGCGCAGTCGGGTCATGACGGGGACGGCCTGGTGGGTGAACAGGATGCGTTCATCGCCGAGTTGAACGCCCCACGAGACCCGACGCAGGTAGCGGGCCTGCGCTTCGTCGGCGATGCGCATGCGCTGGTCACGGGTGTCTTCGCGGAATCGGGCGGCGTGGCCTTCCTGTTGCGCCGCGGATTCGTCGGCTGCTTCGGCGAGTTTGCCGACGACGACGATCTCGTCGCGGTCGACGGTGACCTCGGCGGGGCCGTCGAACCACGCCTCGGGTAGGCGGCCGGCGAACCAGTCCGCGGCGTCTTGGGCGTCGGGTGCTTTGCGCTGTGCGCCGCTGCCTCGTGGTGCCATCATTTCTGTTCTCCTTCGGTGCTTGATTACTTGATTACAGTGTTACACCGACATCGGCGCGTTGTCGATGACGATGATTGCCGTGCGACGGTGACGCATTACGTTGGAGGGCAACCAGACTTGGGAGGGGCGATGGACTTCGCGGTGTTCGGATCGCAACGAGAGCTTGTCGAGGACATGATCGACCGGAACCGGGAGGCGCTCATCGCATCGGTGAGTCGATTGTCGGACGGCGATTCTCGGCGGCGCCTCGTGCCCTCGGCGACGACGCCGATCGGGCTGATCAAACATGCGGCAGCGGCCGAACGCTTCTGGTTTCAGCGTTTCCTCGGCGGGCGCACCGAATCGGAGTGCGATGGGCCGGCGTCGCCGGGTGCGTCGAGTTACATCGTTGGGGATGGCGACAGTCTCGGCGACGTCGTCGCAGAGTTCCGTGCCGCGAGCGAGCAGTCTCGGTTGATCGCGGCTGATGTCGACCTGACCGACACGCGGCTGAATTCGCGTGGCGACACGGTCAGCGTCGGCTACGTGTTCCTACACATGATCGAGGAATTGGCGAGGCACGCGGGGCACGCGGACATTCTGGTCGAGCAGATCTCGGCCGGCGGGGACCCGCCTGAGTAGGGTGTCGCGCCTAATGGTGTTGTATCTTGCGCGCACCGTGCTTCGCCGAATCCTGCTGGTTGAGCGAGGCGAAGCTGAGTCGAAATCGCTGTGACGCTGAGGGTTTCGTTGTTGCGGGGCTGGTGGGGTTTCGACTCGCTGCGCTCGCTCAACCGGCAGGGGACCGCAACGTCATACGACTGTTTAGGTATTGATATCTGGCGGGCACTCTGCTTCGCCGAATCCTGCTGGTTGAGCGAGGCGAAGCTGAGTCGAAACCACTGTGACGCTGCGGGTTTCGTCGTTGCGGGGTGGGCGGGGTTTCGACTCGCTCCGCTCGCTCAACCTGGTTTCACCGGTTCGGGCACTCCATCTGCTGGTTGAGCCGTGAGGAGCGCTAGCGACGAGCGTGTCGAAACCTCTGTACCGCAATGCATTTGATGGTGGCGCACTTGTCGAACTGTGATGGTATCGAACAGCGAGGCGTGTGCACCCGTAGGGTGCACACGCGTCACTTGCCGGGTGGCATCGCCGATATTGGCGCAGACCGTCGAAAGTCGTTGTGGCTGAGAGGTTTCGACACGGACTCGGCTAGCGCCTCGTCCGGCTCAACCAGCGGAAGGGTCCACCATCGGTGAATCCAGGCTCAACCGGCAGAGGAACGCAACGGTTAGGCAACTCTTTAAGTGCGACACATCACTAGTTCGCCCTGGACGGATGAGTGCTCAGATCACCGTGAATCGCACCGTGCAGCGCACCGGCGCGACGGGGAACATACCGTGCGGCTGCGCGTAGATCGTGACGTCGAGCGGGCCGACGCCGGGATGGATCGTCGCGGAGTAACTGGACGGGCCCGAGAGCGGCAGAAGGAACTGGTAGCGCTGCACCGTGTCGGTGAAGGAACGAGATCCGTGTGCCCCCGTACGAGGATTGCGCCAGGATACGGTTCCCGACACCTGATACGGAGCGATGAAGGTAACCGCCTCTTGCAGGTAGAGGACGACGTTGTTGTGAACGATCGGCTGCGATTGTTGCTGTGCGTGAATCGACACCGCGTACGGCTGGTCGACGATGTTCGGGCTGGTGCCTTGGCAGGTGCGGTCGTCGAGCCGCCCGATGGTGTCAGCCGACGCCGCGCCGATGCCCGCATGGAGGGCTGTCGCGACGAGGAGAACAGTGCACAGCCGGGCGATCATTCGTGAGGTCATGTGCTGAGTATCGCCCGGCCGGGCAAGTTTGTTAATGGTGCTAATTAATTGTTATCTGATCGTGTTGTACGTCAGAGGCCTGCCGCGGCAACGCCATATTCCGCTTGTGTGGCGGTGAATCCTTCGTATTCGAGTTGATCAATGAGACCGGACCGAGAGAATGAACTGGTCTGCAAGTAGGTCTTCGCGGACTTCGCGGCCTGCTCATTCCAATTCACCGTGATGTGGTCGACGGCGTATACGGCGTCGTCGTACGAGAACTTCTCATATTCGAGCTGCTCGATGAGGCCTTTGCGTGAGAACGAGCTGGTGTCGAGGTAACTCCGTGCGCTGCCGATTGCGTTCAGTTGACTCGGGGTCGCAGCGGTCACCCGCAGGCCCTGGGTGGCAGAGATGATGCCCTGCAACGGGTTTGGTGACGAAGTCGAGGGGTGGGCGGCGGCTTGTCCGGCTGCGCCGATGGCGAGAGCGGCAGTGATGGTGGAGACGGCAGCGGTGAAACGCCGAGAATGTGCGTTCATGGGTAGAAAATACCTGCCCGCCGGGAGCTGTGAATAGAGTTCGTTTGGACTACTTCGGCGGATAACGCATAGTAGTGGCAATTGCACAACGTTCCACTTCGAGTGACACTGAGAATATTGGCCAGTTCGGTGAACCCGAGAACAATGGTCGGCGCCCTGGTCTCTAGAGAACATTCCGCCGATTCTCGTTGTGGATCGAATTGTCTGCGGGCGAGCTGGAGAATCGATCGGGCCCGTTACTCCGGGAAGTCGCTGCCGACGGTGGGGTGTCAGATCGCTCCTTCCCGACCAACACGCCGTCGGGCCGGCTTCGGGTGCCGTCGCGCCCGTCGTAACTGCCGGTCAACGGACGGCGGGTCGCTTGCATGATTGAACGTCGCCGACGTTGGGTATGCCATCCGAACGAGATCGTCGAGTCACGGAAGGAACCCTGAAATGCCGCAGAAGAGTCCCGGTCCCAGTGTCAAAGACAAAGAGCTATACGAAGAACTGCGCGACCGCGGTGATTCGAAAGAGAAGGCCGCGCGGATCGCCAATGCCGCCGCGAACTCCAGTCGTAGCGAGGTCGGCCGCCGTGGCGGCTCGTCGCCGGCGTACGAGGACTGGACCGTCGAGGACCTGCGCAAGCGTGCGCGAGAACTCGATGTGTCCGGTAGATCGACGATGACCAAGAGCGAGTTGATCGACGCGCTGCGCAACCGGTAGCGCCTCGACGAGGTTCGATGGCTGACCTGCAGCGGAACAGGAAGTGCGCGACAGCCAGAGCCGTTGACGTGGCCCGGCCGTCGGACTGCTCTGACCCACGCGGCGCGAGGTCGGGTGAGCATGCTGCCGCGCGGGGGCGCGGTTACGACTGCGGGGGGACCTCACGTTTCGATAGCCCAGACGGTGAGCAGAAGTCCAGCTTGAACGCTTTCGTCGTAGCTGATGCTCAGCTGATCACCGCTCTTCGTGGTGGCGAGGTATATCTGTTCACTCCGATTGAGGTTCGGTCTGCGGACCTCAGTTTCAATGGGCCCGTCATTGAGGCTGATCATCGTTCGCTCCACGTCCTCGCTGACACCCGATCGCCTCAGCAAGGCATCCCGCGCAGCGCGAGATGCTGTGCGCACCAACACTTTTGCCGAGGAGTCCGGATAGCTCGGATATTCTTCGCACGCGACGACGGTCTCGGCGTCGGACAGACGCAAGCCCATCCCGGCAGCATAGGGGAGGACAGATTCGCACGGGTCGCGGTGAACTTCCCGCAGAACCGTGATCAATCCGCCGACCAGCAGAGCGACTGCGATCGCTGCGCATCCAAGCGATAGCCAGACCGGACGCACCCGCAATCTGTCTGCCTTGTGTCGATCGCGCATCCACGCCATCGTAGCGGCGGGCATCGGTGGCGAGTGGTCGCTGCGCCGCGTCGACGCGGATTCCGGACTTCCCGATCGAGGGTTTGTCGGCGAGTCTGCGTGGCGCTGTACGTTGAGGCCATGCGTCGGCCTGACAACGAAGTTCCCGTGTCGGTACCTGTGTGTGGAGTGCTCAATCGAAGTCCCGACCTCGTGATTGCGATGACGTCGACGTTGGTGTTCTCGGATTGTGTCGAGTTCACTGTCGAGGCGTACCGGCGATCCGTGCACGGTGTCCCGATGTCCGGCTACGGGTTCGGTCGGCCCGAGACGAGCGGATTCTCCAGTCCGCCTCTACTGTTCGGCATCGAGTTCTCGGATGGGACGTTCGCGTCGAACATGCCCGGTGGTCGCAGGATGCACGGTGGTTTGTCCAACGGTCGAACCGGTCACGGGGCGCCGCGACATTTCGAAGTCACGTTGCGACTGGACCACCTGCCGCCCGCGGGGCCGTTCACCGTCGTGACCGCCTGGCCGTTCTATGAGGTCCCCGAGGCGCGAGTCGTCTTCGACGCTGCGGTGATCCTGGCGGCCGCCGACGACGCCGAGCGACTCTGGGAAAGCGCAACTGCGGACGTCGACTGGGAACGGCCCCGACTCACCGCCGACGAGCAACTCCTCGTGATGCCCCTAACCGGCTGGTTTGCTGAGCGCTTCGACCCGACGCCGCCGCCTCCGAAGTTCGACGAACACGGCAACGAGATTCGGTATGTGCCCGTGATCGTCGACGAACAGGGGAATTGCACCGAAGTCACGCCAGTTCGCGGGTGGCGGATGGCCCGGGACGACGAGTGAGAACCTACAAACCCGTGTAGGTTCTCAGCTCGCGTGTCAGGGGTGAGCTGGGAGTTCTCACGTAGCTGTCAGCTCTGGATTCTCACTAAGTTGTCATGATCTCGGCTGGGGCGGTTCAACTGGTCCCCGTCCCCGTCCCCGTCCCCATCCCCGGACTCGGCGGCGGTTGGGTTGGCGAGACCGCTGCGGTAAGCGGTAACCACAAGTTGCCTCATCGATCCGCGGCACCGCGGGGATAGAGCCGATCAGTTCTGGGCGGACCTGATCAGGTCAACCAGCTCTGACTTTCGAAGCCCGGAATACCCGCTCAAGCCGAGGGCCCTGGCCAGATCACGCAGCTCGGTCACGGTGCGCTCCCGTAAGTCACGTACACCGCCCGTGCCCGCAGCCTCGTGTGTCAGCGGTCGCGCGACCACTCGGCCATCTATGTCCGGGTGCTGTTCAACCATCACCTCGCGCATAGGGGCGTCGCCGACCGGGCGGACAACGACATAGCCAGGTCCGGTCTCGATTGCTTCAACACGTTCGCAGTGCTGCCGCACCGTGACGTTGAGGTCGATCTGGCTACCATCGAGCGATATCGATATTCCGCCGAAGGCTAGGAGCTCCCACTCCCCGGCCATGGGGATGTCGGGGTGGTGTTGCACGATTCGTAGCGAGTCCCATGGACGTGCGACCGGTTCGTCGGCCGCCGTCAACTCGGCTGCCCGCCGCAGCAACGCCACCTCGGCGCCGTCTCCGCGGTGAGGCACTTTGAGCGGGACCGGCGTCCAACGTTGCACAGCTATCAGGTCTTGGACGATCTCAATCCAATCCTGAGCTGACTCGGCGAGCGTCGCATCCTCCGCAACATACGTCGGGGGAATCACGGACGGGCCGTGCGGAACCCGGATCTCGACCTGCTGGCCACCCGACCACAGCCGGGCTGCGAACACAAGAGAGGGCAGTACCTGGTGTGGCGCCGCGCCTGCGATCTGCTTTGCCCAGGTGCCCAAGATGTATCCCAAGGGGTGTCGATGAAACGTCAGCACAATTCCCACCGCGCCTGAACTGCCGACCATCTGCCTCCCGATCGCCCCCTCCGTGGTCACAAAGCCTGACAGCTCTAAGGCCAATGAATCGTCGCCGCCCTCTTCCCCGCTGATCCTGGTCATGAGCAGCTCGAGGTTCTCCCACGAGTTCAGAACTACCTGGTCGGTGAGACCAATTTCCACAGGCCCTGCCGGGGTGGTGAGACCCGGGGGCATCACAGCATCGACCACTTCGCCGGCGACCGGTGACTCTGGCGCGACTCCGAAGTCGAGAAACGCCCGTACATCGGGGCTGTCCTCGAGGCGCAGGGTGACCATCATTGGAGTCGGATTGAACGCTTCCGCCTCAACCGAGATCGCCGACACCGATGTGCGGATGTAGTAATCGTCCGAGATCTTCCGATAGTTCTCCAGCCCTTCCTGCGCGGTGAAGACCGGGCGATTTCGGATCGACTCAAGCGGCTGGACTTCATTCGCGGGGACGACTTCGAGGCGATACCGGTAGAACGGGCTGAGCTTGTCGAGTTCCTGTTGCAGCTGGACGTACCGGGTTGCAAACACGTCTAGCCCGCCGACACCGATGTCAGCTGACAACGCGACGAGATTCGTGAGCAGCTCGTTGATTCGCTCCGCTCCGTCCTCGAAGAACAGTTTCACAAGGTTCAGGTGGCGGGAACACATGCCGTCTAGGTGAGCCTTGCCCAGCCACTTAATAGGGAAGCTGGCGCCCGTCGTTAGCTGAGCCAGCCAGTTCTCTCGCACTTCGGTCGGGTCCCACGGCATGACGAGGAACCAACCTTTGATGATGTTGTCGGCGCCGAAGTCGTCGTTAACGCGATCCCAGGATTTCCTGACCTCGGTCTCCTGCGATGATGTGAGGGCAGAGTTGTACTTCTTCACCTGGTAGACGTCGAATCCGTCACCATTGGGCACCTTGATATCGACCCCGCCGTCCCCCTGAGCTGGCGTGATCCGCGAGCCGTCCGGGTGATCCAACAGAATCAGTGCGGCAACGAATCGCTCTACGTCGTCGCCTTCAAGATCGCCCCAGGGAACTCGCGCCACGATCGCCTCCGTTGTAGTCCCGCCGAGTCTTGTCGTAACTACACGGGCTTCTGCCCAAGAACTTACATGCACCCATCGGTGTCCGCGGCGAACGCGTGCTGGCAAGTTTCGGTGCTTCACCTGAGGCAGCTACGGCAGTCCCGAGGCCACTCGCAGTACTGACCGGCGGCTACTCCACTAGGTCACCAGAGCCGCGACGACGTAGGAAATGTCCGCCGCGCGTCGAGCACGGCGGAGAGTGTGGTACGTAGCTAAGACACCGGCTGTAGGGTTTCAGCGGGTGCCCGAGTCATCGTGGCCGCGCCGGTAGCCTGAACCGATGACGAAAGCGACGCCGGTCTGCACCCACGCGAAGTGCGCGAAAAAGGACAACGCTGAGCAGATCGCTCTTGATGTTATAGCCGCGCGCACGTCGTTGTCCTTCCACCGAGTCTGCGAGGACGAGAGGGTCGGGAAGGTCCCCGACTACCGGTCGACCTGCGCGACGGTGGCGGTGGAGGTCAAGAAGCTGACCAGTGCAGCGATGGAGTGGCACATTGACAAACTCAACCAGCAGTTCCAGGGGCGCGGGTTTCATCCAATGCGCTCGTTGCAGGAGACCTGGATGCTGCTGATGGACACGACCGAGGCCCGCGAGTCCTGGGACATCCTCCGCCAGTCGACCGGTAAACCCAGAAAGCCGCGGTTCGACACAATGCTGCCAGCCCTGGAGGCTGCACTCGTACAGGTCGAAGCTGAGGGGGCGAATGACTTCTGGCGCAACAGTGCAGTGTCAGCCGCCGTCGGCTACCCGGTTTGTGGCACCAAGATTCCGGCTCCGTCGTTGGGCCAGCGCCCGTTCGGTCCGGGCGTATTGCTGAACGACGCCTACGGCGGCGTGCGCTCGACTGATCTCGACATCGACGTCTCTGGCTTCCTCAATGACTGGCTGTCGTCGGAGCGGTCGTCGAACGCACGGGAATCGCTACGTGCAGAGACGGGCTGGAGGATCGCGGCCCTCGTAGCAGATAGCTCCGGTCCAGCCAAAGACATGCTCGCCACGATCCGAGACTCCGAAGGAGCACCGAGCGCGCCGTTGAAGCTGCCTGTCGAGATCGATGAGGTGATCCTCATCGCGTGGCCTGCGCGGGTCATTCTCACCTACGGCCACCGCGACGGATGGCATCGGGAGCCGTTGCTCAACCTGACGATGTCGGGTTCGCGCGTCAGCCAGTAGTCGCCTGAGGAAAATCGCGCCCTCTGCCGACGCGCGGCGCGGGATGTGGCTAGCTAGTGCGCCGCGTGAGCGGGGCAAATGGGGGACACCTCAATGCCACACTCGCGATTTGATGTTGCGTGCGCAAGCAAACGCGGCGGGTCGACGCTAAACCTATGGCGCGGCGCCTGACGCCCCCGCACGGCGATCATCAGTCGGGTCAGTCAGCGCCGATGTGTTCTTGACGTGGCGCCGACACCGATAGGCCGACACTGGACCAGACATGCTATCGACCCGTCAAACCAAACCTGGTCGCCGGTGCTCAGTCGATAGGTGCCTGCCATTGCGCTTGAACGGGTTCGAGCAGGCTACAGGGTTGGAGTGGTCGTCGAAGGTTTGCTCTCAAGGTTCCGAGCCAGGTCATCTCGAAGAGAAGTGGCGCGGCCCCTCGATTCCGGCCGCCGCCAGCAAGCTCTCGGCGCGATTGAAGGTGAGGGGCGCTTCGAAACTCAGCGCGTCACTGTTCTCTGGGAGCGACGATCGCGACTCGTGGCGACTCAATGCCAGGAAGCGAATATTGGCGAGGAAGGTGGCGTCTGCTCCGGTCCACACCTCGTAGCCGGCTCCGAGTCGATCGTCAACAGCGATCTGTCTGGTCCAGGCGAAGACCGCACATACTTTCTCCTTCGCGGGTCACGTGAGGCGTCTTCACATCGACGACGGTTGCCGACCCATCCTGTCTGCAGAGCAGGAAGTCAGGTGCGTGGCGTCGGCCCGAGTCGCCATCGCACCCTGCGATCCAGAACGGCTGAGCTGATATCCACGCGACATCACAATCGAAGTCTGCGACAAGGATCCTGTCCATCTCAAGGCGACTCTCGTAGACAACGTGATCCCGACTGGTCCGGGTTCAGCAGAGCCCGGGGTAGTGCCGTTGGGCCCGCATGTGATGACGGCAATCGAACAGGCGATGGCCTGCCAAGTGCCGTGGTCTTTTGATCGCCCACGCAACAGATCACGGCTTGCCGTCTTGTGTGATGTACCGCAGCTCGGCGTCGCCGATTAGGTCTGCCACCTCTTCATGCTGCGCTCTGACGACTACGTGAGAGCTGTGACACCTACCTCCACCGTTCGCCCCAGGCGAAATATTGCCGGGAACAAATATCCAGCCACCTAGGTTGAGTGCATCAGACTTAACTTTGGAGGTTTGATGTCTGGCACCTATTCAGTTCCCGTCCTCTTCGTCCCTGACCTGGTTGTACTTCCCGGCATGGTCGTGCCGGTGCCGCTCGACGACACCGCGCAAGCCGCCGTCGACGCGGCCCGGGCGAGCGAGAGCGGCAAACTGCTGATCGCACCGCGACTCGACGACCGCTACCCGACGTACGGCGTCATCGCGTCGATCGTGCAGGTCGGGCGTATGCCCGGGCGAGGCGACGGGGAATTCAACAGTGGTTACGTCGCCGTCGTCAAGGGCGAGCGGCGAGCGCACATCGGCACCGGAACGTCCGGACCGGGTGCGGCCCTGTGGGTCGAGGTGGAGACCGTCGACGAATCGTCGGTCACCGATGAGACCCGCGAACTCGCGGCCGAGTACAAGAAGGTCGTGCTCGCGATGCTGCAACGTCGGGAGGCCTGGCAGGCGATCGACGTCGTCAACCGGCTGACCGACCCGTCGGCGCTGGCCGACACCGCCGGCTACGCCACCTGGCTGACCGACGCCCAGAAGCGTGACCTGCTCGAAACGCCCGACGTCGACACCCGGCTGCGGCGCCTCACCGAGCTCACCAACGAGCACCTGGCCGAGACCGAGGTCAGCGAGAAGATCGCCAACGACGTCCGCGACGGCATGGAGAAGCAGCAGAAGGAATTCCTGCTCCGCCAACAGCTCAACGCCATCCGCAAAGAGCTCGGCGAGGATGAGCCTGACGGCGCCGACGATTACCGCGGCCGCGTCGAGGCCGCGGACCTGCCCGACGACGTGCGCAAAGCAGCGCTGCGTGAGGTCGGCAAACTGGAACGTGCCAGCGATCAGTCGCCGGAGACCGGGTGGATCCGCACCTGGCTCGACACCGTCCTCGACCTTCCGTGGTCGGTGACCACCGAGGATTCCACCGATATCAAGAGTGCGCGCGAGATCCTCGACGCCGATCACCACGGCCTCGACGACGTCAAAGACCGCATCGTCGAGTACCTGGCGGTTCGTGCCCGACGTTCCGAGCGCGGCATGTCCGTCATCGGCGGACGCGGTTCGGGCGCCGTGATGGTGCTTGCCGGTCCGCCCGGCGTCGGCAAGACGTCGCTCGGTGAGTCCGTGGCGCGTGCCCTGGGCCGCAAGTTCGTCCGCGTCGCCCTCGGCGGTGTCCGCGACGAGGCCGAGATCCGTGGTCATCGGCGCACTTACGTCGGCGCTCTGCCCGGTCGCATCGTGCGCGCCATCGGCGAAGCAGGATCGATGAATCCCGTTGTGCTGCTTGATGAGATCGACAAGGTCGGCTCCGACTACCGCGGTGATCCCGCGGCGGCGTTGCTGGAGGTCCTGGACCCGGCGCAGAACCACACGTTCCGCGACCACTACCTCGATCTCGATCTCGACCTGTCCGACGTCGTGTTCCTCGCGACCGCGAACGTCGTCGAGAACATCCCGTCGGCACTGTTGGACCGGATGGAACTCGTCACGATCGACGGCTACACCGAAGACGACAAGGTCGCCATCGCCCGCGACTACCTGGTCCCGCGTCAGTTGGAGCGCACGGCGCTGACCTCCGACGAGGTGACCATCACCGACGAGGCGCTGCGTGAAGTCGCCGCGAACTACACCCGCGAGCCCGGGGTGCGGCAGTTCGAACGACTGCTTGCCAAGGCACTGCGCAAGGTGGCGGTGCAGCAGGCTTCCGACAACACGCACTTGACCCGCGCCGGGAGCGGAGCGAGCGGGCGGATAATTACCGTCGACGTCGACTCGCTCAAGGACTACCTCGGACGTCCCCGGTTCACCCCGGAGGCCGCCGAGCGGACCGAAGTGCCCGGCGTCGCAACAGGTTTGGCGGTCACCGGAATGGGCGGCGACGTACTGTTCATCGAGGTGCTCAAGGCGAGCGGCACGTCGGACGAGAACAACACCGGCCCGCAGCTCAAACTGACCGGACAACTCGGCGATGTGATGAAGGAGTCGGCGCAGATCGCGCTGAGCTACGTGCAGGCGCATGCCGTCGACTTCGGCATCGACCCGGCGGCGCTCAACGGCACCGTGCACATCCACTTCCCGGCCGGAGCCGTCCCGAAGGACGGGCCGTCGGCGGGCGTGACGATGGTGACGGCGCTGGTGTCGATGCTGACCGGCCGGCGCGTACGCTCCGACGTCGGGATGACCGGTGAGGTCACGCTGAACGGTCGAGTGCTGCCGATCGGTGGCGTCAAGCAGAAACTGCTTGCCGCGCAGCGCAATGGGCTGAAGACCGTCTTCATCCCGCAGCGCAACGAGCCCGACCTCGACGACGTCCCCGCCGAAGTGCTCGACCGCTTGGAGGTCAAGCCGATGACCGACGTCGCCGACATCGTGGCCCAGGCGCTGGAGGCGACTGCAGCCGTAGCGGCGGGAGCCGACGCCGCGTAGCTCGCAGGTCGCGAAGATCAGGAGGATAGTGGGCTACGGAGGGCAGCCT
>NZ_JABBNB010000016.1 GCF_012933505.1 Gordonia asplenii | reverse complement strand
TGGTTCACTCACGTTCGTCTTCCCGGTCCCCACCTGACGACTCTCCCGCCGCCTTTTCCTCGACGCTCACCACGACGGTCTTCAGCCAACGCAGCTCGAGGTGGTTTGACGCCACCCCCCGAAAGGACGACGCCGAAGGGCCACAAACCTTCATCTCCTGTGCAGCAAGCACTTTCAAACAGTCGCCTCCTACATCGCGACTCCCTCCATGCGTCGTGACACAACAATGCCATTCAGTTAAGCGCTGGACAGTGGTGCTGCTCTGACCGCGGGACGAAGCGAGCCCGCCGGCTACTCGATCAACCAGACAAACCGACAGCACCAGCGGTCTTCGTTCGCTGTTCGTGTCACCTGCCCCTCGATACACCGAAGCTCGCAAGCTCGCTTCGGCACTCGGGGAGCGGGGATGATTGCGCAGTGCCACTGATGGCGCTCGTGAAGCGGTGACTGCAGACTGAAACCGGCGCCGCTGTTGGCACTCGGGAGCGAGGATGATTGCTGCTCGCCTATTTCTTGCCTGCCAGCACGTCGTCGTTGACGCGGTAGATCGTCACGTTGCCGCGACGGAACACCTCGGTGAGGCCGGGGGCGCCGCCCGCGGCGCGCAATGCGAGGAATGGGTCGCCCTGGATCCCGTGGTCGGGGTCGGGGACTCCGTTCTGGAACGCCCAGTAGCTCGGCGGACTGTCGATGACGTAGCGCACGTTCATGTCTCGCACGATGCCGTCGACGTGGGCGTCGACGCCGATCTTACTGACGGCCCAGTACAGGTCGCGCTGACGCTGGGAGAAGTCGTTGGAGCGATAGAACGGGAACATCGGGGTCAAGCCGGTCACCGGATAGATCCACCCAGTCCCCTGATCCAAGTTGTTGAGTATCAACGACTTTCGTGCACCGGGTTGGTCGGCGAGCCAGTGGAATGCGGCGACGTCGTCGGCGTCGATCAGTCGGCCGTTGCGCTGCTTGGACGCCGATTTCGAGTCGACCGGGTAACGATAGACCGCGCCGCCCACGATCAGCGCCAGGGTGAGCGCGAGAACGACGGGGACCGCGGTGCGCGCGAACGGCTTTGCCCCGGTCTTCGCCGAGGGGCGGGCAGCGAGCCGGCGCGCAACCCATAGCGCCACCACCCCGATCAGCGTCGCCGCGGCGGCAGCCGAGAACATCGCAGTGACAAAGGTCAGTCGATGGCTGGAGTTGTAGAAGTATCCCCCGAGTTCACCCAACGGCCCCGACAGCGGACCCAACAGCACCACCGAATTGGCGGCGAGCAGGACGAAGACCAACCACGTCGCCAGCGCGCCCCAGCACCGCAACCAGATCAGGACTCCCGCGCCGATCACCGATGCCGCCACCAGGGTCCACACCGGACCGATGTTGGTCAGTGGAATCGTGTAGTTGAACAACGCTTGTCGCAGTGCCAGACCGAGATTCGCGGTCTTGTCGAGTGAGCTGAAACCCGACAATTCGTTATTGTCAGCGATCTTCATCGTGCCGTAGATGACGGGTGCGCTCAACACCAGCGCCAGCACGAGCGTCGACGCCAGCGCACCGATGTCGGTTAACCGGGCGCGCCAGGCCCGCCCGGCGTCGAGCAGGTTGATCGGACGCCACAACGCTTCGGTGAGCCACCACAGTCCGACGATGACCGCGGTCAACACCAGACCGGACGGATGCGTCGCCGTCACACCGGCCACGACGATGGCGGCGGGGACGATGCGTCGTCGGTCACGCACAGCCGAGATCGTGAAAACGGCTGCGATCGGCGCCATCGAGACGCCGACGGCGTTGGGCACCGACGTCAACGCGAGTTCGACGTAGGGCAACGACGGGAACAGCCCGGCCAGCGCGGCACCGATCGCCGCCATCATCGCCGATTCCGACGGCGAAAAGCGATGGCGGGCAAACCAATACGCGAGACTTGCGACGCCCAGCGGAACGGTGATCGCCAGCACCGCGGGCGAGTAGGTGTTGTACAGTTCCACCGGATTGGCACCGGTCAGCGGAAAGACCAACGCGCCCAACGCATGCCAGGTGTTCGGGTAGAAGTTGAAGCCGTGATTGTCGTAGTTCATCAGCTCGCCCATGCGCAGCGACGAGCCCACACCGCTCTCATGAATCCAGCGCAATGAGCTTGCGTGCCACAGCGAATCCCACACCTGCGAGATGCTGTTGAGCCCACCGGTCACGGGGGTGATCAGCGGCCGCACGGCCGTCGTCACAATGATCACCGCACCGACTGCTACTCCCGCCGCCACCCCGAGGCAACCTCGGACGTCGAGCGGTGCGGCGCTCCCGGCGTCGGGCGCGGGCAGCAGACGTCGACCCGTGCGCGATTCGACGATCCGTGAATATCCCAGCGCCGCAACGAGTGCCACTATCAGTGCGATTGCGGCGGTCACGAGATTCCACTCGAATCCGACGATGCCGTAGAACACGGTCGCCAGGCTGACGATCAGGAAGGTAACCGGTGGGCCGACGGCGACCGCAACCGGCCACGCCACCCCCATCCGACGAGCCACCACCGCACCCGGCACTACCAACAGCACCGTGGTGACGATCGCGACCCACGCGGTGAGCATCATCGTCGGACTACCTCCAGCCTCCAAGCGCGGTGTCGTACGACCCCTCCGCACCGGCGTCGAACGCCATAGTCCTCGAGGTTACTGTGCGCCCGCCACCTCGGATGCGACCGCCGGTGGGTAGCGCCGATGCCCTAGCAGAGAAATCGCCAAGCAGGCGAGGGCGGCCAGGGCGCCGAATGCGAGCATTGCCGGATAGCTGACCGACCAGGACTGCGCCACCCAGGCCATGATTGCGGGGGCAGCGAATCCCAGGTAGGTGCCGGAATAGAAGACCGCGGTCAGCCCGGCGAGGTCGTCGGGACCGGCGATCCGCTGGACTTCGAGCAGACCGGAGATCATCGCCATGCCGTAGCCACAGCCGAGCACCGTCGCAGCAGTCACCGACAACCACAGCGTCAAGGTATGCGCGGCCAATGCTGCCAATGCCATACCGATGGTCAACACGACCAACGCTACGACGACGCCGCGTATCCCGCGGGGATCGTCGATGCGGCGCCCGACGGATTGAATGCCGAAGCCCGCCGTCAACCCGACGACGCAGCACAGTGCGGCGAACGCGATCGGCGCACCGGACGTATGCGGGGTCATCACCGCGGGAATCACCGCGTAGGCGACGGCGCATGCACCGAACACCCAGGGAGCGAGCAACAGGACGACGACCAGGAAGCGTCGATTCGTCACCGAGGGGATACGCAGGTCGTCGATGAGCCGGCCGGCGCCGGACGCCGCGCGGCGGGTCTCCGGCACCCGCACCAGCAAGACCAAGGCCAGCAGAGACAGTCCGATGTTGACGGCGTAGGGCAACACCGTCGGCCACGGTCCCCACTGAGCGAGTACCCCGGCGAGCCCGGCGCCGACACCGAATCCGGCGGTGAGGCTCATCGCCGCTCGGCGGGCGCCGGCACCGGCCGACGAACCGTCGAGGTCGGAGAGTTCTTTGATCCAACTGCCGCCCACCGCCATCGACAGCCCGAGCGCGATACCGCTGAACACTCGGCCCACCGCGAGCAGACCAGCCGAATGCGCTCCGAGGGCGAGGATCAGCGAACCCACGGCCGCGGCGAGCGGCGCGAACAACATCAGCTTCTTGCGGCCGACCCGATCCGACAACGGACCGGCGATCAGCAGGGTGGGAATGATTCCCACCACATAGGTGAACAGCAGGGCGTCGACGACCACCGCCGGCATATTCGACGTCAGCCGATACATGACCAGCAACGGAGTGAACTCGTTGCCGCCCCATGCGGTCGCGAACAATGCGGCCGCGACCGCGGCCCAGTAACCGGTGTATCGGCTCGACATGAGATCTCCCGCATCGGGTCGACCGGATGTGCGCCGATCGCTATTCGCCGTGGTCATCGGTTTCCTTGGGCGTGGGCTGGCGGGTGGTTGTGGTGCACCGACACCAGGTGCGCGGACAGCGCGGCGTCGAAGACCGCGGGATCACCGGACGCGATGGCGTCGATGATCGCGGCGTGCTCGTCGAGGATGCGGCCGGTGACACCGGGGTCGCGGTGCACACTCGCGGTGGTCATGCGCCGGTGTCGTTCGCCGAGACTGGCGAAGAATCCCGCGATCAGGGGATTGTCGCCGGCAGCGACGATGAGCTGGTGAAACTGAGCGTCGACGCGCGAGAAGGTCGCAATGTCCGACGTCCCGACTCCCCGGTGTTCGGCGAGGTTGGCGCGCAGGTCGTCGAGCAGAACGGCGTGGACAGCGGGCCGGTCGACGATGCGCGCGACCGCATGGCCTTCGAGCAGCAGCCGCGCCTGCAGGACATCGCCCGCTTCTCGTTCGGTGATCGGCAGGACCAGCGCGCCGCGCTTGGGATACAGACGCATCCAGCCTTCCGATTCGAGCCGGAGAAATGCCTCGCGTACCGGCGTGCGGCTGACTTCGCACAGTCGCGCGATGTCACCCTCGCTGATCAACTCACCGCCGGCGATTTCGGTAGTCAGGATCTTCTCTTTGACGACGTCATAGACCCTGGTCGCCGCGGTCGGTTCGGGGCTCATGAACGTTAGCGTAGCCAAGGATGCAACATAGATACAAGTTGTATTCTTGGCGGTTGCCATGGATATCAGTCGGTGGCAGACTTTGAGCGTCTCGCGACGCGGCAATCGTGACCCGAATCACCGCGGAAGCGAGGCAACGCAATGGGACGCCCCGACCCGGTGCCGACCTCAACCCGCAACTTCTCGTAGCGCAACGACGCGCCTGCCCCTCGTGACCGCCACAGTAGTGGCGTTAGATCCGCGACCCGCCTTTACTAAGGAGTGACCGTGACCAGCACGGCGAATGACCCCAGCACGCAGCCGGCCGAGACACCGGTCCCGATCACCGATCACGAGGTGTTCGAGGCCCATATCGGCGGCAAGCTGTCGGTCGAGCTGAGCGCACCGATCGATACGCAGCGTGACCTGTCGATCGCCTACACGCCCGGCGTCGCGCAGGTATCGCGCGCCATCGCCGCCGAGCCGGAGCTGGTCGACAAGTACACCTGGACCAACCGCCTCGTCGCCGTCGTGAGCGACGGTTCGGCGGTTCTCGGCCTCGGAGACATCGGCCCGCGCGCATCGCTGCCGGTCATGGAGGGCAAAGCCGCTCTGTTCCGCTCCTTTGCCGGACTGAACTCGATCCCGCTGGTCCTCGACACCAAGGACCCCGACGAAATCGTCGAAACCCTGATCCGTCTGCGTCCGAGCTTCGGAGCGGTGAACCTGGAAGACATCTCCGCGCCGCGCTGCTTCGAGATCGAGCAGCGGGTCATCGAAGCTCTCGACTGTCCCGTCATGCACGACGATCAGCACGGCACCGCAATCGTGGTTCTGGCCGCCCTCAAGGGTGCGGTCAGGGTGCTCGATCGCGAATTCGCCGACCTCAAGGTCGTCATCTCCGGTGCCGGTGCGGCCGGCGTCGCCTGCGCGAACATCCTGCTCGCCACGGGCATCAGCGACGTCATCGTGCTCGATTCACGCGGCGTCGTCAGCAGCGACCGCACCGACCTCACTCCGGTCAAGACCGACCTGGCGTCGCGCACCAACCCGCGCGGTGTGAGCGGCACCGCCGCCGACGCACTGGCCGGGGCCGACGTGTTCCTGGGCGTGTCGGCCGGCCAGATCGCCGAGGAGCTCATCGCCTCGATGAACGACGACGCCATCGTCTTCGCGCTGAGCAACCCGGATCCCGAGATCCACCCGACGGTTGCGGCCAAGTACGCCGCCGTCGTCGCGACCGGCCGCTCCGACTTCCCCAACCAGATCAACAACGTCCTCGCCTTCCCCGGAGTCTTCGCCGGAGCGCTCGACGCCGGCGCCCGTCGGATCACCGAGAACATGAAGATCGCCGCGGCCGAGGCGATCCTGTCGGTCGTCGCCGACGACCTGGCACGCGACAAGATCGTGCCGAGCCCACTCGATCCGCGCGTCGCACCCGCGGTGTCAGCGGCTGTCGCCGAGGCCGCGCGCGCCGACGGCGTCGCATAGTCATCACCGAGACAGGCGCCACCTGCGCGGTGGCGCCTTTTCGCTGTCCGGAATTACGCGGGGTCGACGCCGAGCTCTGTCGCGATCGCCGAAATCTGTGCGGCGAGTTCGACGTCGAGCGCGGTGAGCGCCCCGACGCTGTGCGTAGAAATCACGAAATGGATTGTCGCATAACGTAAGTCGATGTCGGGGTGATGATTGAGCGCTTCGGCGGCGTCGATCGCCCGGGCAACCATCTGGCCGCCGACGACCATCGTTCGGGTGAGAAATTCCGCGTGGACGGTGTTGTCGACGACCCGCCAGGGCACCGCGATGACACGCGCGACTTCTTCGGGATCCATCGGTTCGGGACGATTCGCAGCCATACCTTCACCATACGAGCGTCGACGTCGTATCCAGCCGGTTTGAGATTCGGCACCCTGGGTCGTTACACTCGTGAGCGCTGCCGAGAGGTAGCACGCCGCCCTAGCTCAGTCGGTAGAGCAATTCACTCGTAATGAATAGGTCAGGGGTTCGATTCCCCTGGGCGGCTCCGAGTTCTCGCAGGTCACGCCGGGGTTCCGATCATTCGGAACCCCGTTTTTTCGTTCGGGGACTTATGGGTCCGACATGGCGCGGTGCGAGTGTCGAGCACGCGCCGCACGCCTACCGAAGAGCGAGCCGATGCGCGGCCACGACCAGCGGACTATCGCAGCCCTCGACTGGTTCTGAACGCTTCACTCGGCCGTTGACGATGAAGATCGGTCCTCCAACCGCCCTCTATTTGATCTACAGCGACTCTTGGTTCAAATAGAACTGGATATCTAAGCAGCTATTTCATGTTGGTGCGAGAGGAGATCAGATGCCGTATCGGACGTTGAAGTCGATCTTTCACCAACGAGATCGTGCCGGTGCCGACGCCGAGGAACGAGCCCGACGGGACTCGCCCGCCGCCATCCACTGGGACTTGATGATCGGCGAATACGCGATGTTCGCGCTGATGACACCTGAAATCGCGGTGCTGATCGAACGAATCATGAGTTTCGAGCCGAAGACTCGGGCCGAGTGGGGCGGCCTGCCAGACCGCGCACGCTACCACTACCTGCATCGCATGGTGATCGACGAGGTCCAGGCGACGAACGAGATCGAGCAGGTCCGCTCGACCCGCAAGGAGATCAGCGAGGCAATCAAGGCGGTGCGGGCGGGACAGTCCACGTCGGACCAGCGGTTCACGGAGATGGTGCGGCTCTATCTCGGCATCGGCGACGACGAAGCCGAGAGTCCGCAGACGCTCGACGACGTCCGGACTGTCTACGACGCGATAACTCAGGGCGAGGTTCGCGACGACGACGTACCCGACGGACTTCGGTTCCGACGAGGACCGGTGTCGATCGAATCAAGAACCAAGGTCGTACATACCGGCGTGTTACCCGAGTCGGCGATCGACGAGGCCCTGACTCTCATGCTGAGTCAGGGGCGCGACGACTCGATCCCCCGGCTGATCAGAGCAGTGGTCGCGCATTTCATCTTCGAGTACGTGCACCCGTTCTACGACGGCAACGGCCGGACCGGACGCTACCTGCTCACACTGGACCTGCGACAGGTATTGGCTCCGTATGCGAGCCTGGCTTTGTCGGCGACCGTCGCCGACAACAAGGACCGCTACTACCGAGCGTTCGCCGACGCCGAGAATCCGTTGAACCGCGCAGATCTGACGCCCTATTTGATCGATATGCTGGAAATCACCGCCGAGGCTCAACATCGCCTGCTGCTCGATCTCTCCGAGCGTCGGCGGACGATCGAGACGATCGAGGCGCGTATCCGCGTTCTGCTGGACGATGAGCAATTCCCGCTGAACTTGGGACTCGACCTCGAATCGTCGCCGCCGGTTGATCGCGACGACCTCGGCGCAATCCTGTTCGCTCTAGGCCAGGCCAGCGCTGAGAACCGCACCGCGCAGGGCCGCCGGGGGCAGCCAGCCCTCGGAGAAACGTTCCCGTGCGGTTTTCAGTCGGTGACTTTAGGCGGTCGGATCGGCCAGGATCCCGACGAGCATCGCCAGAATCCACCACCTGTCATTTCGCATACGAACACGCCCTCCCCGAGATTCGGATCCGTTGTCGCGATCAGTCAAGCACGGGGGTGACAGGCGGCCGGCGCAAACTTCGGGCGGACGCGGTCTCCATGGCACGCGACACGGTGACCGCCAACGCAATCTTGCTGGACATTCGACCAGGTCACACCACCGACGGTTACCGATCCTCATGATTTCAACCGGCACGATGGTGCACAAAGCCCTATAGTGTGTAACACTGAACGCCGGGATCTACCTGATCCCTCACTGAAGGAAGTAGTAAAGCAACATGGCACAAGGAACCGTCAAGTGGTTCAACGGCGAAAAGGGCTTCGGCTTCATCGCTCCCGACGACAGCAACACCGGTGACGTCTTCGTTCACTACTCTGCGATCCAGGGAAGCGGATTCCGCAACCTCGAAGAGGCGCAGCGAGTTGAATTCGACATCGAGCAGGGCCAGAAGGGTCCTCAGGCCACGAACGTGAGCGTTCTGTAGAGCCTCACGGCCGACTAGAACCTGAAAGCCCCGGTCACATCGCGTGACCGGGGCTTTTGCCATCTCAGGAGTAGCAGGTCGTCGCTATCGTCCGGACCACGAACGTGCCCAGTTGCAGCTGCCCCGACGGTCCCGTTACCTTCCACGGCGTGGCGCCGGTGGTCGTCATCGCCGTTCCCGGGGTTTGGATCGTGCTGTTGCCGTTGTAGGGCCGATTGCAGTACCCGCCGTAGTTCACTTCGACGCGAAACGCTCGTCCCGGCGACAGGTTCTGCCAGATCATGCAGCCACTCGGCGCCGAGTTGAGTGTGCGCGTCCAGTTGTTCGTCCGACGCTCCAGAGTCATCGGCCCGACGTAGGGCCGTCCGTTCTCCAGCACCGCACAGGCCCGAACCGACGGCCGCCCCGCCGCGTCCGCCGCCCCAGTGCCCGAGACCGCCAACGCTGACGCCGCCGCCGCAACGGCAAGCACCCCTGCCATCACTTTCATGTTCGATCCTCCCTGTCGCCGCAGCTTTTGCCACGCTAACTTGAACCTATCAACACCCCTCGCCCCCTCGCGGCACCCGACTCCATATAGTGGACAGACACGAGTCGGCGGCGAGGAGAACACGATGTCGAACATCGGCAAGAAGATCAAGGACGAAGTCAAGGCGGTGGCTGCCGCGATCGACAATGAGTTGACCGTCCTCGAAGGCGTCCCCGGTGGCTACGATCCGCTCAAAGAAGAAGACGACGACACCGCCGACGAGAAGTAGCCGACTACGAATCGGGCTCTTGCACAAGCACTTCCACCAACTCACGCACCAGCGCCCGTTCTGGTTCGTCGGCGCGCTCGACGGCGTTGACGTCGATCTGCATCAGCCCCGGCGCCATCGACAGCGCACGGACGCCCGGCGTCGTCTCGCCCGCGTAGAGCACCGTCCACGCGTCGGGATGATTGACCAGTTCGGCCAAGACCGTACGGTCGGCGGCGATCGGCGGCCCCCACTGCACCGCCACTGCCCCCGCGTCGAACGCATCGGCGATCACCGACCGTAGCAACCGCTGCTGAGCCTGCGGCGGCATGAGCAGCGGATACGGCGAAAGTTGTTGCAGATCAACAGATTCGACGTCGGCCAACGGATGCCGCTCGGATACTCCGACGACCAGGTCCTCTGACCACAGGTGCCGCACCGTCAATCGAGTTCGCCCGCCGGCTTCGGATTCGGGCAGCGATCCGCGGATCAGCGCGATGTCGACGTCGCCGGATCGCACCGACGCCAGCCGCGCGGCGAAGTCTCGGATGATGAAATCCACCTCGACGTCAGGGTGCGCGTCGCGCATCACGGCGATCGCAGCCATCGCTCGATTGGCGAAAGACATGTTGGCCGCCAAGCGAATTCGACGCCGATCCGGTCGGACCGCGGCGATCGCCATCTCTTCCAGCGCCAACATCTGACGTGCGATGGGGGCCAGCCGTTCGGCGGCGTCGGTGGGGACTACGCGCCGCGTCGAGCGGTCGAAGAGCGTGACTTGCAACTCCGCTTCGAGTCGAGCGATCTGATGACTGATCGCCGACTGGGACAGAAAGTTGCGACTAGCCGCCCGACTGAAGCTCAATTCATCGCAGACGGCCACGAAGTAGCGCAGTTGGCGCAGTTCCATAGCACACAGGGTAGCAGCAGATTTATTAGCAATCGAGATAACTGCCGTGCAAACTATGCGTTTTACCTCGGGATTGATCTACGCCAGAGTGGGTGTTGTTAATTAATGAACGCTTCGACGCACGAGAGGACATCACCGATGACTACCACCGCCATCCGCCACCACACCGCCGACGTTGTGATCGTCGGCTCGGGCTTCGGCGGCATCGCGGCGGCCCGCAGGCTCGCCCGCCGCGGCTACCGCGCACTGATCGTCAGCGAGACGCAGCACTACCTGTTCCAGCCACTGCTCTACCAGGTCGCCACCGGCATCCTCGACCCCGAGATCATCGCCACCGCAACGCAAGACACCGTCCCCGACGGCGTCGACACGCTGCAAGCCCGGGTCACCGGCGTCGATGCCGCCGCCCAGATGCTCTACGCGACCGCGGACGGCGTGGAGGTGACCATCGGATACAACTGGCTCATCGCGGCAACCGGTGCGGCACAAGCGTATTTCGGTCGGCCCGAGTTCGCCGAGTACACCTTCGCGTTGAAGACCGCCGACGACGCCAAAGCCCTGCGCGACCACATCCACGAACACTTCGTGATCGCCGCCGACACCAGCGTCGACGCCGATACGCGGCGTCGGGCAGCGAGCTTCGTCATCGTCGGGGCAGGCGCCACCGGCGTCGAAACCGCCGGGGAGATAGCCGAATTGGCGAAACGCCACTTCCACCAGGAGGTGCACATCACGCTCGTCGACGGCGCGGCCGACGTGCTGCCCGCCTACGGCGGTACCCTCAGCGCCTACGCCCGTGAGCGGCTCACCGACGCCGGCATCACCGTCCTGACCGCAGCGATGGTCACCGACCTCGACGCCACCGGCGCGACGATTCAGTATGACGGCGCCACAACGCGATTGGACGCCGACACGATCATCTGGGCCGCCGGAGTGCGGGCCGCCGACTTCGCGGGCGCCCTCGCCGAGACGACCGGCTGCGACACCGACCGGGCCGGGCGACTGCTCATCAACACCGATCTGACCGTCGGCGGGTACGCGAACGTCTTCGCGATCGGCGACATGACGTCACTGCACGACTATCCCGGGCAGAGCCCGGTTGCGATGCAGCAGGGCCGCCACGCCGCCGACACCATCACCGGAAAGATCAAGCGCGGCACCGAGTTCCGCTACTTCGACAAGGGCAGCATGGCCATGCTCAACCGGTTGGGCGCGGTGACGAATGTCCGCGACGTCATCAAGCTGACCGGGCCGCTGGCCTGGATCACCTGGCTCGCGGTGCACCTCTACTACCTCGCCGGGCTCAAGCACCGGACGCGCGCACTCGTCGACTGGGCTCGCGCGTTCGTCGGGCGTGGCCGCCCCGGATACGCGGTCTACGCGCCGATCCGGGTGCCCGAGGACAAAGCCGAACGCATCGCGGCATAACCCCCCGGAGCCGATCGCGGTGTGCCCCCGTCGGGGCTCACCGCGGTTGCCGTGTCCGCATCGCCTGACCGATCTTGGCCACCATCGCGTCGACCGCGAACTTCGGTTTGACGTTGACGTCCAGGGCCTCCCGGCATTCGAGTACCGCCTCGATGCACTGCAGGAGTTGCTCGGCAGACGCGAAGTCGGCCATGCCGGTGGTCGTCGACTCGACCATGTCGGGATGCATGAACTGCACCCGAGCGCCCGCCGCCATCACCATGGCATCGCGGAACAGCGCGGCGAGGTCGACGAGAGCGCGGTCGAGGACGTCGCGTGACGTCCTGGTGGCCCGCGACTTCTGTCGCTTCGCGAGATCGTTGAGTGCGCCGGCGGTGCCTCGGGGCGCGCGGGCGGTGCCCTTGCCGGTTCCGCCGGCGCCCAACGCCGTCTTGAGTTCCTCGGTCTCGGCCTCGTCGAGTTCGGCGCTGATCGCCTTGGCCGCCTCGTCTGCCGATCGTACGAGCGCCTCGGCGGCTGCGTAGGCCGTCGAATCACGCGTCGCGGCGCGGGCGAGGCCCAGCGCAGCGATCCGTTGTGCTCGCGCCGACGGATCGGTGGCGAGGCGTCGAGCGCGGCCGATATGTCCGCCGCAGACCGACGCCGCCCAGTGCGCGTCGTCGGGGGCGATGCCGTCGTGGGCGGTGAGGACTTCGGCGATGTCGGCGACCGACGCCGTCGTCAATGCGATGTGGCGGCAGCGAGACTTGAGGGTGACCGAGATGTCTTCCGGATCGACCGACGGCGCGCAGAGAAGGAATACCGTCCGCGCGGGCGGCTCCTCGACGACCTTCAGCAGGGCGTTGGCGGCCTGCTCGGTGAGACGATCGGCGTCCTCGACGATGACGACCTGCCACCGCCCGGTACCGGGGCGTCGACTCGCCAATTGGACGATCTCGCGGATCTCCCGAACCGACAGACTCAGCCCCTCGGGCACCACATGGCGAACGTCGGCATGTGTGCCACTCATCACAGTGGTGCATGAGCGACATTCCCCACACCCCAGATTGTCCGGCGTCTGGCACTGCAACGCGGCGGCGAAACACTTCGCCGCAACCGAACGGCCGGTGCCCGGCGGACCGGTGAACAACCAGGCGTGCGTCATCGACGCACGCTGCGCGACGACGCTATTCTCGACCTGACCTGCGTCGGAGCCGAACATCGACACCGCGCCGAGGCTGTCTTCGTCTGCTCGCCGGGACACCGACAGTGCTGCCCGCGCCGCCGCCGACAGTTCGGCCGCAGCGCTGCGCTGGCCGATCAATCGGTCGAAGACGTTACTCACAACACCAGACTAGAGGTCGGGTCAGACAGGCAAACCGCAACCGTGTTGTTTAACAATTGCAAGCAGCCAGCTACCTTTGACGATGTGGTTGAACGTCGCTCACGGTGGTCAAAGGGCCTACACCTGGCCCGCTGGCTGATCCATACCCCGTGGCCGATCCTCGCGCTCGACATGCTGCGGGCCAACCTGCTTGGCGCGCTGTTCACCTTCGCATTCCTCCGCTTCGGCATGCCCGACAAGTATGCGGTCAGCCTGTCGCAGATCGACGCCCGAAATCAGCTGATCTTCGCCTTCTACCTGATCGTCGCGACGTTGATCGGCGGGTACCTCAGCATTCAACTGACCCTGCCGGTGCTGGTCTGGCATCGTCGGCGTTCACGCCTGGACAACGACTACGCCCGACGTCGGGCGTTGGCCTTACCGTGGCTGCTCACGCTGTCGAACTTCTGCATCTGGTTGGTCGGCGGCATCCTGTTCACCTATTTGAACTTGGGGATCAGCGGGCGTCGTGCGTTCTTCGTCGCGGGAGCCACTGCCATCGGCGCGTTGGTGACGTGCGTCCTGAGTTATCTGCAGGCTGAGCGCGTGTTGCGCCCGATCACCGTCGCGGCCATGGCCAACGACCCGGACATCGCCGTCGCACCCAGCGTCGGCACGCGCATCACGTTGTTCTGGCTGATCACCGTCGCACTGCCGTTGGTGGTGATCATCATCCTGATCCTGCTCGCCCGGTTCGAGACGGGCGGCGCCAACGCTTCGGAGCTGATCCGCCCCATCCTGTGGATGGCATGTGCTGGACTCGCCTTGGGCGTACTCGCCATCGCGAGGCTGCTCGGCGCGATCACCGATCCGATCAAACAGCTCCGGCATGCGCAGAACGAGGTGCGCGCGGGCAACCTCGACGTCGCGGTGAAGATCTACGACGGCAGCGACCTCGGACTCCTGCAGGCGGGTTTCAACGAGATGGTCGCCGACGTCCGCGAACGCCAAGAACTGCGGAACCTGTTCGGCCGCTACGTCGGCGAGGACGTCGCCCGCCGCGCCATCGAGACCGGCACCGAGCTCGGCGGAGAGGAACGCTACGTCGGGGTGCTGTTCGTCGACATCGTCGGCTCGACGCGACTCGCCGTCAACCGGCCGCCGCGTGAAGTGGTCGGGTTGCTCAACGAGTTCTTCCAAGTCGTCGTCGACGTCGTTGGGCGCCATGGCGGCTTCGTCAACAAGTTCCAGGGCGACGCCGCGCTGGCGATCTTCGGTGCGCCGTTGGAGCTCGACGACTTCGCCGGCCGCGCGCTGGCCGCGTCGCGCGAACTGCGGGTCGAGATCGAGCGGACGCTGGGCAACACCGACTTCGGTATCGGAGTGTCGGCCGGAAAGGCGATCGCCGGCCACATCGGGTCGCAGCAGCGCCTGGAATACACGGTGATCGGCGACCCGGTGAACGAAGCGGCCCGCCTCACCGAGTTGGCCAAAGACGAGCCGACACGAGTGCTGGGTTCGGCCCGTGCGGTGTTCCTCGGCTCTGCCGAGGAGGCCGAGTTCTGGGAAATCGGCGAAGGCGTGGAGCTCCGCGGCCGCGGCATCGAAACCCTGCTGGCTCGACCGAAATTGGATCCCGTCGAGCACGGCTGACGTCGGGCCGATTGGAAGGGGTTGGGTCGGGGTTGGTTTGGGGTTGGCGGGGCGGGTGCGTCGAGCCGATTGGAATCTGTCACGTCAGGGTCGGCGAGGGGCCCGCTCCCTCGACGGCGCTGAGGAAGCCGAATGCAATCTGCCCAGGCGGCGGCGACGTCGGGCCGATTGGAATCTGTCACGTCAGGGTCGGCGAGGGGCCCGCTCCCCCGACGGTGCTGAGGAGGCCGAAGGCAATCAGCCCGCGGCGGCGGCGACGTCGGGCCGATTGCAAACTGTCACGTCAGAATCAGCAAGGGGCCCGCTCCCCCGAGGGCGCCGAGAAAGCAGAATGCAATCTGCCACATCGCCCTTCGACGTGCCGAGCCGATTGCAAACTGTCACGTCAGAGTCGGCGAGGGGCCCGCTCCCCCGACGGCGCTGAGGAAGCCGAATGCAATCAGCCCACGGCCAAGCGACGTCGAGGCAGATTGGAAACTGCCACGTCAGAGTCAGCGAGGGGCCCGCTCCCCCGACGGCACTGAGGAAGCCGAATGCAATCAGCCCCAGCCAGCGACGTCGAGGCAGATCGAAAACTGCCACGTCAGAGTCAGCAAGGGACCCGCTCCCCCGACGGCGCCGAGAAAGCCGAATGCAATCTGCCCAGGACCGACCGTCGAAGAGCATGGTGGCTGCCTAACACAGCCACTTACTCCGCGGCCTTCTTCGCCGCGGCCTTCTTCGCCGGCGCCTTCTTGGCTGCCGCAGTCTTCTTTGCCGCAGCAGTCTTCTTGGCGGGAGCTTTCTTCGCGGCAGTCTTCGTCGCAGCGGCCTTCTTCGCGGGAGCTTTCTTCGCAGCAGTCTTCGACGCCGCGCCCTTCTTGGCCGGAGCCTTCTTCGCGGCCTTCTTCGCCGGACCTCGGGCCCGACGATCAGCGAGCAGTTCCATGGCGCGGTCGGGGGTGATGGTGGCGACGTCGTCGTCTTTGCGGAGGCTGGCGTTGGTCTCGCCGTCGGTCACATACGGGCCGAAACGACCCTCCTTGATGACCATCGGCTTGTCGCTGACCGAGTCGTTGCCCAGCTCACGCAGCGGCGGCGCAGCCGCGGCCCGACCCCGACGCTTCGGCTCGGAGTAGATCTTCAACGCGTCGTCGAGCGTGACGTCGAAGAGTTGATCCTCCGACGCCAGCGAACGCGAATCGCTGCCCTTCTTCAAGTAGGGCCCGTACCGCCCGTTCTGCGCGGTGATCTCGTCGCCGGACTCCGGGTCGACGCCGACGACCCGCGGCAACGACAACAGCTTGAGCGCGTCGTCGAGGGTGACCGTGGCGATGTCCATCGACTTGAACAGCGAACCTGTGCGTGGTTTGGGGCCCGCCGCCTTCTTCGCAGCCTTCTTGACGGTCTTCTTCGCCGCCTTCTTAGCCGTCTTGGTGCCGACGCCGCCCGACGGATCATCAAGGGATACAGGAGATTCCGCATCGGCTTCGACGCCGGGTGCGCCGCCGTCGCGCGGCGTCGGACCGGGCGGAATCGTCAGTGCTGGCTCGGGCGTATCGCCGTCGTCGCCGTCCTCGTCGGCAGGCGGAAGTATCTCGGTGACATACGGCCCGAAACGTCCTTCCTTGACGACGATCTCGTTGCCGCTGACCGGATCGACGCCGAGCACGCGTCCTTCCTGCGGTGTGCTGAACAGCTTTTCGGCGACCTCGATGGTGAGTTCGTCGGGTGTCATGTCGGCGGGCAGGTTGGCGCGCTGCAGGTCCGGTTCGGCGTCGGGCCCGGCGATGTTGCGCTCCAGGTACGGACCGAAACGTCCGACACGCACGTAGATGGGGCGGCCCAGCTCGTCGTCGAACAGGTTGATGGAGTTGACTTCTCGCGCGTCGATGCCTTCGAGATTGACGCCGACGAGCGTCTTCAGTCCGCCGAGGCGCGCGATGTCCGAGCGCGCACCGTCGGTGGAACCCGTTGCAGGAGAATCAGATTCATGACGATTGCCGAAGTAGAACTCGGTCAGCCAGGTAGTGCGGTCCTCGTTGCCGCCGGCGATCTGGTCGAGGTCGTCTTCCAGCGACGCGGTGAAGTCGTAGTCGACGAGGGACTCGAAATGCGCCTCTAGCAAACCGATTACGGCGAAAGCGATCCACGACGGCACCAGCGCGCTGCCCTTTTTCACGACGTAGCCGCGGTCCTGGATGGTGCCGATGATCGATGCGTACGTCGACGGTCGACCGATGCCGAGCTCCTCAAGCACCTTGATCAGCGACGCCTCGGTGTAGCGGGCCGGCGGGTTGGTCGAATGCCCGTCCGCGTCAACGTCATTCGCGGTCAGCGCCTGACCCTCGACGAGGTTGGGCAGCCGCGACTCCTCGTCGTCGGCCTGGCCGCCGGCCTGCTCGTCGACGGTCTCGACGTAGGCCGACAGGAAGCCGGGAAAGGTGATCGTACGGCCCGACGCCGCGAAGGTACACAGCTCACCACTCGTCGCCGTGCCCGTGATACGCAGGCTCATCGTGGTGCCCTTGGCATCGGCCATCTGGGAGGCGACGGTGCGCTGCCAGATCAGCTCGTAGAGCCGGAACTCGTCCGACGACAGCGCCGACGCGACCTGACCTGGCGTACGGAAGGACTCACCGGCCGGGCGGATCGCCTCGTGCGCCTCCTGCGCGTTCTTCACCTTGCGGGTGTACTGACGCGGCGTCGGGTGAACGAAGTTGGCTCCGTACAGCTGGGTTGCCTGCGCGCGGGCAGCGGCGATCGCCGACTCCGACAGCGTCGTCGAGTCGGTACGCATGTAGGTGATGTAGCCGTTCTCATACAGCCGCTGCGCGATGCGCATGGTGCGGTCGGAGGAGAAGCGCAGTTTGCGGCCCGCCTCCTGCTGCAGCGTCGACGTCATGAACGGCGCGTATGGACGACGGGTGTACGGCTTCTCCTCGACCGACGTCACCGTCATCGCCGCACCGGTCAGCCCCGCGGCCAGCGAACGGGCGCGCGCCTCGTCGAGCACGACGACGGTGTCGGCCTTCTTCAGCTGTCCACGCGAGTCGAAGTCGCGGCCGGTCGCGACCCGCAGGTCGTCGACGCTGACCAGCCTCGACCGGAATGTGCGCGGCGAGGCCGCCGACTCCTTCGAAGCGGAACCCTCACGGCCGGCGTCCATCGTCGCGGCGATGTCCCAGTAGTCGGCGGACACGAACGCCATGCGTTCGCGTTCCCGCTCGACGATGATGCGTGTCGCCACCGACTGCACACGCCCCGCCGAGAGCTTGGGCATGACCTTCTTCCACAGCACCGGCGACACCTCGTAGCCGTACAGGCGATCGAGGATGCGGCGGGTCTCCTGGGCGTCGACGAGGGCGATGTCGAGGTCGCGGGGACTGTCCGCTGCGGCGAGAATCGCCGACTCGGTGATCTCGTGGAAGACCATCCGCCGGACCGGGATCTTGGGCTTGAGCGTCTCGAGGAGATGCCACGCGATGGCCTCTCCCTCGCGGTCGCCGTCGGTGGCGAGATAGAGCTCGTCGACGTCCTTCATCAGCGACTTCAGCTCGGTGACCGTGGACTTCTTGTCCGCCGACACCACATAGAGCGGCTCGAAGTCGTCATCGACGTTGACGCCGAGCCGCGCCCAGGGCTGCCCCTTGTACTGCGCGGGGACGTCGGCGGCGCCGCGCGGCAGGTCGCGGATGTGACCGCGGGACGATTCGACGACGTAGTTGGCGCCGAGGTAACCGGCGATCTTGCGGGCCTTGGTCGGGGACTCGACAATGACGAGCCTGCGGATGGGCTTCGTCGGTGCTGCTGTGTCAGTCTCGGCCACGGGCGCCTTTCGTGTCGACTTCGGATTGCGGTCTACCGAAGAATAGGTGTTGTTACAGGCGTTTGTACCTTATATATAGCGTGCGCTGCACATCCCATTACGTCGTCAGGTGTCCAGAAATTCCCCGACGCCGGCGTGCGGTGCGACAAAAGCCCAGGTCAGTGCAACTGTTCCGGTGGCCAATCGGCGTCGACGCCGACGGTCTTCGGTGCCGGGCCGACCGTCTCGTGCAGCCGAGTGAGGCGACGCTTACCCGTAACGCACAACGCGGGCGTCAACCCGCGTGCGCCGACGATGATCGGCGCGATGCCGATCCGCATCAGCGACGTCGCGAGGCGCGGATGTGTGTCGGGTGCATGCGGGTCGAGGTTGAGCAGATAACGCCCACCTTCGCTGTGCCCGCCCGCGACCACCCAGAGTCGTACGGCACGTGCCGTCGGCACCCAGCCGGGCGGAACGGTTTTGACGGCGCCACGCGACCAACTGCGGTGCAGAGCGGTCAATCGCGGGGTCGGCAGCGTACGAGCGACCAGCGAACCCTCCTCGGAGATCACCGTCTCCGCCTCCAGCCCGGCCGCGGTCAGTTCGGCGACGATCTCGTCGGCCCGCCACCGGTCGGCGACGACCACCGACACTCTGGTACCGAGGGCCGTGTGCACGGATTGCCCATTGCCCGCGAGCAATCCGGCGACGTCGACGAGTCTCGGCTCGTCGGTGTCAGCGGAGAACAGCGCGATCTGGGACATGCGCTCTAGTTTAGGACGACGGTCAGATCGCAGTGCGACGCCGTATGGCTGCGGATAGACAGAAGCCACCCCCAGCCGGTTCGGCCGGGGGTGGCTTCCGCAAGCTCGATGTACGAGCGGTGCGTTCTAGACGGCGCGCACGCCGGTGGCCTGCGGGCCCTTGGTGCCCTGCCCGACCTCGAACTCCACTCGCTGATTCTCTTCGAGAGTGCGGAAACCGGATCCCTGGATCTCGGAGTAGTGGACAAACACGTCGTCCGAGCCCTCATCCGGTGCGATGAAGCCGAAGCCCTTTTCCGCGTTGAACCACTTCACAGTTCCCTGTGCCATTACTGCAATCCTTTACAACTCACCAACAGAGGCAACACGATGGTCTCGTGCCGTTGGCCGGTTCCGACCGCCATACATCAAAGAGCCTGGACAGACCAAACTAACCTCAGTACCACGTCCGCAACATCGATTCCCCTCAGAGCCCGCATCCCAGCGAGACTGATCAGAAGCTGCGACCGGTGACAGTCAACCACGTTCAGCGACTTCACAACAGCCATCAGATGCAGATTGCGTGAAATCCCAACGTTGTTCAGCGAGTTGAAACCAAACAGTTATCTTTCGGGTCGACTTTAACCTTGATTTCTCAACCGCGCCGACGCGGTTGGAGCGAACCACCCGTCGGAGGTGTCACTGGTCGCGGATAGCATGGCCCACACCGACTCACGTCGACGACGCCCCGTGCTCCGACCCACCCGAGAGGCCATGCCCACCGACGACTACGGTACCGAACTGCTTACCCGCACCCTTGCCGGAACTCCCGCCGACGCCTCCCCGCTGCGCCACAGTGTGGTACTTCCCGCGCGAGTCGCCAGACATCGCGACTGGCCCGAGTGGGTTCCGGCGTCGATCGTGAAGGCGTATGCCGCGCAAGGAATTTCCGAGCCGTGGGAGCATCAGATCCGCGCGGCGAGCCTCGCCCACGATGGCCACAACGTTGCGATTTCGACCGGCACCGCGTCTGGAAAGTCGTTGGCGTACCAGGTACCGATCCTCACCGAATTCGTGCGTGATCCGCTCGCCTGCGCGCTGTACCTGTCTCCGACGAAAGCCCTCGGCGCCGATCAACTTCGTTCACTGGCAACTCTTCTCGCGGGCCGCGATGAGTTTTCCCATTTGCAACCGTGCGCTTACGACGGTGACACAGAGCCCGATATTCGGCAGTGGGCCCGAGCGCATTCCCGATGGATCTTCACCAACCCCGACATGTGTCATATCGGCATATTGTCGACGCACGGCAAGTGGCAGCATTTCTTTCGCCATCTGCGCTTCGTCGTCGTCGACGAATCACATCACTATCGCGGTGTTTTCGGCTCACACACTGCATTGGTGCTGCGTCGGGTACTTCGCATCGCGCGGGCACTGGGCGCCGATCCGGTGGTCATCGCGGCGAGCGCCACCAATGCCGATCCGGCCGGGTCGTTGACCAGGCTGATCGGCGCCCCCGCAGTAGCCGTCACCGAGGATTCCTCACCGCACGGCGCACGGACGGTCGCACTGTGGGAACCCGACTTCGTCCCCGAGATCACCGGAGAGAACGGCGCTCCGGTTCGACGATCCGCCGGCGCCGACGCCGCGCGCCTGCTGGCTGATTTCGTCGTCGAAGGCGCGCGCACACTGTGTTTCGTGCGCAGTCGGCGCGGCGTCGAGATCACCGCACGCACCGCGCGCAGTCTTCTGGCGGAATCCGCGCCCGACCTCGTCGACCGGATCGGCACCTATCGCGCGGGCTACCTGGCCGACGACCGGCGCCGCCTCGAACGCGCCATCGCCGACGGCGAATTGCTCGGCGTCGCAACGACGAACGCCCTCGAACTCGGCGTCGACATCAGCGGCCTCGACGCGGTGATCGTGGCCGGCTATCCGGGCACCGTCGCGTCGTTCTGGCAGCAGGCCGGCCGCGCGGGACGGCGGGGCGAGTCATCGGCGGTGGTTCTCGTGGCACGCGACGATCCGCTCGACACCTACCTCGTCCATCACCCCGAGGCATTGCTCGACAAGCCGATCGAGGCGATCGTCATCGACCCGTCGAATCCGTATGTGCTCGACGCCCAACTACTGTGCGCGGCAGCCGAATTGCCGCTCAAGCCGAGCGACGTCGAACTCTTCGACGCCGAGGCCGCGGTCGAACGGCTCACCTCCACGGGACTTCTCAAGAAGCGCCCCGCGGGATGGTATGCGGCGGCGGGGCTCGACCCGCACGCCGACGTCGACATCCGCGGCGGCGTCGGCGGGCAGGTGCTGATCGTCGATGCGACGAGCTCACAGCTGCTCGGCACCGTCGACGCCGGTCGGGCGATGTCATCGGTGCACGCGGGCGCGGTCCACATCCATCAGGGGGTGAGCTACGTCGTCGACGAATTGGATCTCGAGGAGGGGCTCGCGCTGCTACATCCACAAGAGCCGGACTGGACGACGTCGGCGCGTGAGATCACCGACGTCTCGGTCACGAAAACCATTGAGTCCCAGATATTCTCCGGCCTCACCCTGGCGTTGGTCGAGGTCGACGTGACGCACCGGGTCGTCGGCTATCTGCGCAAGCTGCTGACCGGCGAGGTGATCGACTCCGTGCCGCTCGACATGCCCGAGCAGCGTTTGCACACGCGCGCGGTGATGTACACCGTCACACCGGACGCACTCGAATCGGTGGGGTGCAGCGTCGGGCGGTTCCCCGGTGCGCTGCACGCCGCCGAGCACGCGGCGATCGGCATGCTGGGACTCGTCGCAACCTGCGACCGGTGGGATATCGGCGGCCTGTCCACCGATGGCCACCCCGACACCGGACTGCCGACCGTGTTCGTCTACGACGGGTATCCGGGTGGTGCCGGTTTCGCCGACCGCGGCTATGAGGCTTTCGCACAATGGATTTCGGCGACGAAACAGGCCGTAGCGTCGTGCCGCTGCGAACTCGGCTGCCCGTCGTGCGTGCAATCGCCCAAGTGCGGCAACGGAAATGAACCGCTCGACAAGGACGGCGCGATCAAGGTCCTGACCTTGCTGGGGCGGCTGACTGCGTCGGGCACTACCTCCCCGACCTCAGACGACTGAGGTGACGCGCTGGGAAACCTACAGATCGAACACGCGAACGGCATTGCCGGACAGGAACAATTCGGTGGTCTCCCGGTCGAGATTCAGCTCGTCGAGCCGTTCCAGACTGTGTTGGGGTGTCATCATCGGCCAGTTCGTTCCGAACATCACCCTGGTACGTCCCCGTCCGCGCATGAAATCGACGAACTGTGCGGGTAACCGGTGAACGGCGTAGGCGGAGGTGTCGAGATAGAAGTTGGGATATTTGCGGGCCAGCGAAACGACCTCGTCAATCCACGGATATCCGACATGCCCGCCGACGACAACCAGGTCGGGAAAGTCCAGTAGCACCTCGTCGAGATACGGGATCGGTCGGCCCGGCTCAGACGGACACAGCGGGCCGGTGTGCCCGACCTGCGTACACAGCGGGACGCCGAGCTCCACGCAGGCCACGTAGATCGGATAGAACCGACGATCGTTGGGCGGCAGGTTCCACAACCAGGGAACGATCCGAACGCCCACGAATCCCAATTCTCTCACGCAGCGTCGAACCTCCGCCACCGCGGCCACCGGGTTGGTGATGTCGACGGCGGCCAATCCGCGATAGCCGTCGGGCAGCTGAGTCAACGCCTCAGCGACCTCGTCGTTGGAGATCAAGGAGCCTCGCGGCCCTTCCCACGCCGACAAGAGCGCCCTGCCCACGCCGCCCGCCGCCATGACGTCGGCGGTCAACTCGATGGGAAACTCCGCGGTCTCGATATCTTGGCGTGTCCACCGAGCCAGCGTCGACAGAAATGGCTGTTCGATGAGCCGTCGTGTCGGGTATTGGGCCCAAACATCCACAATTTCCATTCCACATCCTCACTTCGTATACGAAGTCAGGATGACGCGACCGGTCCGAGCTTGTCAAGATCATTGGTATGACAACCGCCGACCCCCGGGTGTACTTTCTGCTCCAGCGTGCCGCACACCGGCTCAAGACCGCGGCCGACCGCATCAGCATCGGCGCCGCGTCGGTCACGACCACCCAGGTCGCGGTGCTGATGGTCGTCGATCAAAGCCCCGGATGCACTCAGCGTCATGTCGCCACGACGCTCGACCAGGGAGAACCCGCGATGGCGACTATGGTGTCACGGCTCCAGGCGCAGGGACTGCTCGACAAGACACCGCACCCCCGTGAACATCGCGCAGCCAGTTTGGAGCTGACCGATGCCGGGCGCACCACGCTGCACGCCGCGGGTTCAGAACTGGTCGATTTCAACACGCGGATCCGCGACGTCCTGGGTCCCGATCTCGCAGCCGTGTCGAACGGTCTCACGCGACTGTTGGAAACCGACCTCGCGAACAAGCCCGGGCCGAGCGGGGAACCGGCAGAGGCCGAGCGACTGCCAGCGGATTGAGCCGGGCCGAAGGCCCTGGTGGTTGGCCGGGCCGAAGGCCTTGGTGGTTGGCCGGGCCGAAGGCCTTGGTGGTTGGCCGGGCCAAAGTCCGCCGATTGTCGAGTTGATCGAAGGACCGCCTGTTGGTTGAGTCCGGGCCGAAGCCCCCGCTGGTGGAGCATTAGCCGGGCCACACCAGTGCTGTTGAGCAGAAAGCGGCTCACCCCGCTCAGGCAACAGCTGGATCACTCACTCAGATCTGAATCCGCTGACGCATGGTCTTGCCGGTTGCGTTGCGCGGCAACGGTGTCGTGGTGATGCGCCACCGGGCAGGCACTTTGAAGTACGCGAGGCGGTCGGTGAGGAACTCGGCCAGTTCTGCTTCGGTCACCGCGTCTTCGAAATCGACGACGACGATCGCCGCGACCGACTGCCCGAGGTCGTCGTCGGGGACTCCGACGACGGCCGACTCGTGAACCGCGGGATGCTCGTCGAGCGCCTGTTCGATCTCGACCGGGTAGATGTTCTCGCCGCCGCGCAGGATGAGGTCGGAGCGGCGGCCGGTCAGGCGCACTCGCCCGTCGTCGATCTGTCCGTAGTCGCCGGTACGCAGCCAGCGGTCGTCGGTGATGGCGGCGCGGGTAGCGGCGTCGTCGTTCCAGTAGCCGAGCATCACGTATGGGCTCCGCACGCAGATCTCGCCCTCGGCTCCGTCGGGGAGCTTCTCCCCCAACGGATCTCGGATCTCCACGGCGACGCCGACGATCGGTCGGCCGAGGGTTCCCGGAGCGGCGGCGAGGTCGAGCGGTGACGCGACGGCAACCGCCGTACCGCATTCGGTGAGACCGTAACTGTCGACGAGCGAGTACTGCGCAAACGGCAGCCGGTCACGCAACCGTTGTTGGAATGCGATCGACGACGGCGCCGACGCCAGCGCGAACGCCGTCATCGACGATGTGTCGAAGCGGTCGACCCCGTCGAAGTCCATGAGCCGCTGCGCCATCGTCGGGACGGCGCCCCAGCTGGTGACCTTCTCCTGCTCAATGAGCGACAGCGCCCGCTCGGGATCGAAGCCGCCCTGGTACATGATCACCGCGCTGCCGGTCGCGAGGCGCGGGATGACGAGGTTATGCAGGCTCGCGATGTGGAACAGCGGAGAGGTCAACAGGTACCGAAGGTCCGACGGCCCGTCGGCCGCCTGCCCGCGCAACGCGGCCGACAGTGCGTCGTTGAAACGGTGATAGTCGATGACCGCCAACACATTTCGCTGCGAATGCACGGCACCTTTGGGGCGGCCGCTGGTGCCGCTGGTGTAGAGGATGACCGCGGGGTCTTCTTCGCCCACGTCGACTCTCGGCAGCGGTGATCCGGCGAACTCGGTGAGCAGGTCCGGCAGGTCGGTCTCGATGACGATGACGGGGACGTCGGTGCCTAGGTCGGCCAGGACGGCATTCCGTTTGGCGTCGGCGATGACGACCTCGGGCGTCGTGTGGCCGAGTCCGTAGGCGACTTCGCGCGGCGCCCACCATGAGTTGTAGCCGACCGCGATCGCGCCGAGCGCTTGGATCGCCCAGAAGGAGATGACCCATTCGATGCTGTTCGCCGCGAGGATTCCGACACGATCGCCCTTGGCGACCCCGTATCGGTCGCGCAGCGCTGTCGCGAGGGCGGCGGCAGCGTCGGCGTGTTCGACGTAGGAGATCCGGCGGTCCGCGGTGACGACATAGTCGCGGTCACCGAAGGCACGGGAACGGTCGAGGACGTCGCCGAGAGCCTTGTCGCGGTTGGCCATCACCGGCATCCGCACCCCGAGTACGTCCTCGACCACCTGCTCGAACGGTCCACCCGGGCCGAGTAGCCCACCCATCACCTGCCCGATGTATTGCTGCGGGTCTACGGTTTGTGCGTTCTCGTCAGTCATCGTCGAGTCCTTGTTCGTCGCGCAGCGGGGCACACTTCGGTGCACGGCATCCATCCCGCAGAGGCTGATTCGTGATCCAGCTCATAGTGACGTTTCACTGACATACTGTCAAGTGAGTTGGTCTACGTCGAGTGAACAACGGTGCGACTTGTGGAATCGTCGCCGGTGAGTGAGGCTGGACGCGTGACCGAAGCCCGTACGACGCCTCGCCGACGCGGTTCGCTGCGCGAGGAACAGAAGCGCGCGACGCGTGCCCGGCTGATCGAAGCGGCGCGCGCTCACTTCTGTGAGCACGGGTACGCCGCAGTCACGATCGACGACGTCGCGGCCGACGTCGGATGCAGCCGTGCGACCTTCTACCTGCACTTTCCGAGCAAGCTCGCGATCTTGCAGGCCGTCAGCGAAGACGACGTGCAGTCGGCGACGGAGTTCTATGACGGCCTCGACAAGGTGCTGGCCACCGGCTCGCGCGATGTGTTCGCGGCGTGGGTCACCGACGCCATAGCGTGGTTCACCGAGCACAAGGACATGTTGGCGGCCTGGAACGAAGCGACCGCTCTGGAACCAGACTTCACCGCGACCGCGCGCGAGGGAATCACCGCTCTACCGGATGCGATGCCGCGGTATCTCAGCAGACAGGCGCCTGAGCAACGCGCCGAAGCAAGGCTGCGCGTCGAACTCTTTGTGGCCCAACTGGAACGGTTCTTCGCGCGGTGGGCACTGCAAGGCACGATCGAGGTAGCAGAATCGGTCGCGGTAGACGTGTTGACCGATATCTGGTTTCCGGCGCTGACGACGAACTGATCAACGGAGTCGGAATAGCCAGTCATTCGAACTCCAATTGTGCGGGAGCCGGGAAGTTGCGAAACCCTCGGCTTCCGCACATTCCCGTGCACAGCGTGAGCCACACTGCAATTCGCTGAAATACTAGAGCGCTACCCGTCCACCGGTCCCGCCCGAGCCGTCGCGGTCGCCGCACGAATCCCCCAGTGCCCCAGGTCGATGCCGACCGCGACAGTCACGGTCACGTCGTCGTCGACGACGTGGCAGCCGGTCACTTCGGCGCGGACCTGTTGCCTCTGCGCCAACACATCGACCCGGGCACACGCGTCGTCACCGGAAAGGTGCGCGATAGCTCCCGCGAGGGCAGCCAGGTCTGCCGTGGATTGGGCACGGTGACGGGCGACGATCGCGGCCCCGACGTAGAGCATCAGCACGACGATCACCACCAACACACCGATAACCCAGGCGGCCAATACCGTTGCCGCGCCCCGCTCGTCACGGAACAGGCTGCGCACCGTCGGTCCTCCCCGCCACTTCGGTCGACTCGTCGGGTTCGCGAGCGGCGACGGCGCGGGCCCAAATGTCGACTCCGGGCAGCAGCGCCACTCGGGTCGCGACGGTGACCTCGATGAAATCACCTGCGGCGTCGACAGTGATCGACGCCCCACTCGGCGCGACTCGCGTACCGACGGTCTTCGCGTTCGCATCGCCCGCGGCCGTCAGCCGCGCCGTCTCCCGCGCGGCGTCGACGCACCGCACTTGAGCCGAAACGGCCGACACCGCAACGATTCCCAGCACGAGCACGACGATGATCGCCGCGATGCCATACGCTGCCTCGACCGTGGACATACCGTCGTCGGCGTCCCGCAACCGTCGAAGACCGGCGACGCGCCGAACCAACCGGGACACGGTCTACCCCACCGACGTCGACAACGCCTTGGAGATGATGCCGGTCAACGCACTGACGATATTGTCGCCGGTGACGACCGTGTACAGCAGCGCGCCGAACGCGGCGGCCGCAATGGTGCCAATGGCGTATTCGGCAGTCGACATACCGTCGTCGTCGGTGACAAGCCTGCGCCACAACGAATTTCGAAACATGATGGAGCCCTCCCCCAGGGTTCGCCGATCGAACCCGCCTCTCTTAGACGCAGCGGATCGGGATTCGGTTCCATCGAATTTGCGCGCGTGCGACCCAGATCTTTCGGCTGTCGCCCGTCGACCGCGCTTCGGAGATGCGGCCGGAGAAGACGGTGCGGTGACCGAGGCTCGTCTACTTCGACTCGCAAGCTCGTTCAGCACGGCGCTCGGACCTCCTCAACCAGCGAAGGGGGTCCACCATCGGGTGGATCCCAGGCTCGGGGAGCGGGGTGGCCGCCCCGCAGCGCGGGGCTGATTGATGCCGACTGGTTGAGCCGGGCTCGACGCGCCGTGCCGGGCGAGCGCAGCGAGTCGCAGTAACGCGCCCGCGTCGACACCAGGGTGAGACGAGTTACCAACTGCCGCTATGTGTTTGGCGCGCTGACAGTGTCGGCTTGCGTGGTTTCGACACGGGCCTTCGCTAACGCTCCGGCCCGGCTCAACCAGCGGGGTTGACGGCCATCGCTAACTCCGGCCCGGCTCAACCAGCTGAGTGGACGGCCATCGCTCACGCTCCGGCCCGGCTCAACCAGCCGACTAGACGGCAGGCGTCGTCGCCAGCAAACCCGTTCCCGCGTGGCAGTTCACGTACTCGAAGTGCTGGTCCTGCGCCTGCACCACCATTACTTCGTGGGTCAGGCGCAGGCGCGCGGCGGGCCCCAGCGACGACAGGTAGCGCATCGCCTCACCGAAGATCGCCTTGTGCGTCGGGTGGTCTTTGGCCCAGGAGTCCAGGTCGGTCAGACTGCGCCACCAACTCAGACCGAAGCTCTGATCGGTGTCGTTGCCGGACGTATCCAGTACTCGCACATAACGATTCGAGTAGCAGCCGATCGACTCGCCGTCGTCGCGGAGGAATTCCATCCCGGCTCGCAGGACCGGCTCGACGTCGCCGAGGTACATCTGCCGCTCGTCGCCGTCGGTCTCCGACCAATCCTGACCCGAGCGGATCAGGCAGAGATTCTGTCGTCCCGGAACGATCCGTCGCCCCGAATCCTGCTGCACAGCAGCAGTTTCCGGCGTTGGTTCGAGCCGGTCGGTCTGTGCCCGGGCGAGTCGGTCGCGGGCGCTGCCCCAGTAGCCGTGCTCGAGGATGTCACCACTGAGCCCGTCGGCGAGAAGGGCGACGCCCTGCACACGATCCGACGAATACAACGTCTCGACGCGGTCGAGCGACGGCGCGATCGCTTCGATGAAGTAGCCGGCCGCGCCGTCGACGCGGGCATCGGACAGCCACGACTTGCGCAGCTGTTCCAACGCCTCGCGGTAGGCATCGGCGTCATCCCAGTAGGCGACGGTCGCGACGGTCCGAAAGCCGGCTTCGTCGACGTAGCCGACTTCGTCGAATCGCTTTGCCCCGCAATGATTTACGAGCGAATCGAGCAGCTCGGCGCGGGCGGTCGCGACTTCGGCCGGCACCGTCTGGGAGTCGGGGAACTGGGCGCCGAGGATCATCATGCCGATCCGGTCCACCGTCGGGGCGAAGCGCGCCACGTACGACGGGTACGGCGGCTGCCACCCCTCCCGCAGCGCACTCGGCGTCGACCGGGGACACCTCAGGTGTTCGGCGATCGCCGATTCCATTGCTAAACCACCTCAGCGACAAGAGAATCAGCGTCGACGGCGGGCTCTCGCGGGACGAAGACGTCGAGGGTGCGCGGCGTCGGTGCCCGGTTGACGACGAGTTGCAGGACGTCGGGCCGCGAGTAGTGCCCGACGGGGTCGGCGACGGATTTGGCGATGGCGATCATGGTGGGGTCGAGGTCGGCGAAGAGAATGCCTTCCTCGGTTGGTTCGAGGGGTTGAGCCAGCGTCGACCCTTCAGGTCCGTAGATGCGCGCGTGGCCGCCGCCCGGTTGCAGCAGTTGACGTTTCACGTCGGTGTCGCAGAACTTCTCGATCGCGGCGGCGCCGACGACGCCGCACGGTGCGACGACGAAGGTCTGGCCCTCGACGGCGTACATCAGGCTGGCCGCGGTGTTGACCTCGGCGCTGAGTGCCTGTGCCGCACCGACATACACCGAGAAGCTCGGCCACGCACCGATGTGGATCTCTTCGTTCTGCGCATACATCGCGTACTTGGTGAGCGGCTGCAGATGCTCCCAGCAGTTGAGTCCGCCGACGTTGCCCAGCGGCGTCGAGTGCACCTGCAGGTCGCTGCCGTCGCCTTCGCCGAAGACCGCGCGCTCTACGTGGGTGGGCTTGAGCTTGCGGCGCACCGACGTCAACTCGCCGTCGGCGGCGATGAACGCCTGTGCCATGTAGAGGCTGCCTGCGTCGCGCTCACTGAAGCCGAGCACCACTTGAATCGAATGTTGTTTCGCCGCAGCGCAGATGGCAGCGAGGTGCTCACCGTCACGGGTCATCGACGTCGCGGCGTAGACCGGGACGTAGGCCATCCCGGCGGCCGGCGAGTCGAGCCAGATCCACCACGGGTAGCCGGGCACGAAGGTCTCCGGGAACGCGACCAGCTGCGCGCCGCCGGCCGCGGCCTGCCCGATGAGGTCGATGACCTTGGCGACAGATCCGTCGAGGTCGAACCAGACCGGCTCGGCCTGCACCGCGGCTACGCGAACGATGTCTTTCATGATTCCTCCAGTGGGGCTTGGATTCGCTTGTGTCCCAAGAATGGAGGCTTTCGCGGCGGCGGACGTGACCGTGCGTGTCAAGGTGACTGACCGAGCGTGCCAAGTCCGCAGGCACGAATGGTCAGCGGGCGCGGTACTCGCCGGGCGTCATCCCGAGTGAGGTACGGAACGCCCGATGGAAGCCCGATTCGCTCTCGTAGCCGCACGCGGCGGCGATGAGTCCGAGTGGTCGGTCGCCCCCGACGTCGAGCATGGTGCGGGCCCGGTCGATGCGCATGGTCCGAAGACGTTCGGCGAAACCCTCACCGGCGAGTGCCCGATAGAGCGTGCGGCGCGATACGTTGCAGCGCCGGGCTATCGTGTCGGCGTCGAGGCGCGGATCGGCGAGGTGTGCCGTCATCAGCTCGAGGGCCCGTGCGCGCACCGACTCGATCGTCGGGGTCACGGTACGTTCGGCGACGTCGGCGAAGCTCGCCGCGGCCGACAGGAGCCCGATGACATGCCCGCCGAGCGCCTTGGTGGCGTCGGGCGAGCTCTGCGACTCCTCCATGACAGCGGTGAGGAACTTGGCCACGACGGCGCCGGGGGTTCCGTGACCGAGTCTGCGGGCGGTGATGCGCGCGGTGTCGTCGGCGTCGAAGGCGATCTTGGGCACCTGAATGACGAGTTGACGAAACGACGTCGGGAATTCCAGGCCGTATGGGCGGGTGCTGTCGTAGAACGCCATCTCACCGGCGTGCAGCAGCGCGCTGCGACCGTCCTGTTCGACGACGCCGGTGCCCGACAACTGCACCGACGCGAGCAGGAACTCATCGTTGGCACCGGAGATGAAGCGTTTGGTGCGGCGGACATGCTGGCCGGCGGCGACGACGTCGGAGAGTTCGACGTCGCCGACCTGGGTGCTGGTGATCCGGCCGAAGAAGTCGTCGACGCCGGCCGGTGCGGCGCTCAATCGGACGAAGGTGTCGCAGATCATGTCGCACCAGTAGCCCACGGCGTCGTCGGCGGCCACCGACTCGGTGCTGAGTGTCACGGCGTTCATGGCGTGCACACCGCCTCCAATTACTGTCCAAACGGTCGGTATCTCATGGTAGGCGAGATATCGGAGGTGCACACGGCGAACGACTCGCAGCCGGTTCGGCAGACCCGTTACCACTCCTACCGTCCGAGCGCTCGGTCCCTCCCAGGCCACCTTGCAACGACCACAAAACCCCAGCTCACGACCCCCGTACTCGCGCGTATGGATTCGATTCGCAACAATCTATCCGGCCGCTCCCTGCGGTCAGGTACGACTTCCCGAAGAGATCAGGAGCGGATGTTGTTCAGCCGCATCGCAATTGTGAACCGAGGCGAGGCCGCCATGCGCCTCATCCATGCCGTCCGTGGCTTGTCTGCGGAGACGGGCGAATCGATCGAGGTGATCGCACTACACACCGACGTCGACGAGCACGCGACCTTTGTCCGCGAAGCCGACGTCGCCTACGACCTCGGGCCGGCCGCCGCCCGCCCCTACCTCAACCTGGAGATCCTGGAGCGCGCGCTGCTGGAGACCGGCGCGCAGGCCGCCTGGGTCGGTTGGGGCTTCGTCGCCGAGGACCCGGCGTTCGCCGAATTGTGTGACCGTATCGGCGTCACCTTCGTCGGGCCGTCGGCCGAGGCGATGCGCAAGCTGGGCGACAAGATCGGCGCGAAACTACTGGCCGAAGAAGTCGGCGTGCCGGTCGCCGGGTGGAGCCGCGGCGCGGTCGACACCGTCGACGACGCGATCGCCGCTGCCGCCGAGATCGGCTACCCGCTGATGCTCAAAGCGACCGCGGGCGGAGGTGGGCGCGGTATCCGCGTCGTCACCAACGACGTCGACCTGCGCGAAGCATACGAGTTGACCCGAAATGAGGCGGCCCGCGCCTTCGGCAGCGGTGTCGTGTTCCTGGAGCGCCTGGTCACCGGCGCCCGCCACGTCGAGGTGCAGGTCATCGCCGACGGGCAGGGCACCGCGTGGGCCCTCGGCGTGCGCGACTGTTCGGTGCAGCGCCGCAACCAGAAGGTCATCGAGGAGTCTGCGTCGCCGGTGCTCGCTCCCGAGCAGGTCGCCGAGCTGAAGGCCTCCGCCGAGCGCCTCGCCGTCGCCGTCGACTACCGCGGAGCCGCGACTGTCGAATTCCTCTACCATCCCGGCGAGAAGCTTTTCGCATTCCTGGAGGTCAACACCCGACTTCAGGTGGAGCATCCGATCACCGAGATCACCACCGGCTTCGATCTGGTCCGCGCCCAGCTGCACGTCGCATCCGGCGGAAAGCTCGTCGGTGAGATACCCGTCGAGCGCGGCCACGCCATCGAGGCACGCCTCAACGCCGAAGACCCCGACCGCGACTTCGCCCCGGCCCCCGGCCGCATCGCCCGCCTCGACCTCCCCGCGGGCCCCGGCCTGCGCGTGGACACCGGCGTCAGCGAGGGCGATTCGATCCCCGCCGACTTCGACTCGATGATCGCCAAGATCATCGCCTACGGCCGCAACCGCGACGAGGCGCTCGGGCGCCTGCGCAGCGCGATGGCCGAAACCCGCGTCGTCATCGAAGGTGGCGCGACCAACAAGAGCTTCGTCCTGGAACTGCTCAACCAGCCCGAGGTGATCGACGGCAGCGCCGACACCGGCTGGATCGACCGCGTCCGCGCCGAGGGCCGGCTCGTCGCCCATCAGCATTCCGCCGTCGCGCTGGTCGCCGCGGCGATCGATGCATACGAAGAGGACGAGTCCGTCGAACGGCAACGTCTGCTCTCGACGGCGTCGGGTGGTCGCCCCCAGGTGCAGCATCGCAGCGGCACCCCGCTCGATCTGAAATTGCGCGGCGTCGCCTACCGCGTGCGCGTCGCCCGCGTCGGCGCCAACCGCTTCCGCGTCGGCATCGAATCCGGCGAGCAGACCCGCACCGCCGACGTCGACCTCGAGCGGTTCGACAAGCATGCCGCGCAGATCGTGCTCAACGGCGTGCGCTACCGCCTGGTCACCGATACCCACGGCACCGTGCACCTCGTCGACGTCGACGGTGTCACGCACCGCGTCAGCCGCGACGAAGGCGGCGTCGTGCGCTCGCCCGCGCCGGCTCTCGTCGTCGCGACGCCGCTCGAAGTCGGTGCCGAGGTGGAGGCCGGAGCCCCCGTCCTGGTGCTGGAGAGCATGAAGATGGAGACGGTGCTGCGCGCACCGACCCGCTCACGTCTGAAGGAATGCCTGGTCTCGGTCGGCACGCAGGTCGAGACCGGTGCGCCGTTGCTGCGGCTGGAGCCCGTCGCCGACGACGATGATGAGGCCGCCGACGCCGCGGTCGAGGACGTCGAGATCGACCTCCCGGAGGCGCCCGCCGACGTCGCCGCCGCCGAGCGGGTTGCCCGTGGACAGGAGGATCTGCGCAGCCAGATCCTCGGCTACGACGTCGACCCGCTCGACAGTGCGCGTCTGCTCAACGACTACCTGGCCGCACGCGGCGAGTCGACCGACACCGACACCCGCCTGGCCGGCGAGGTCGAGTTGCTGACCGTGTTCGCCGACCTCGCCGAATTGAGCCAGAACCGACTCTCCGATCAGGTCTCCGCCGAACACGTCCACAGCGCCCGCGAGAACCTGCACACCTATCTGCAGAGCCTCGACGTCGAGCGCGACGGTCTGCCCGAGTCGTTCCACAACCAGCTCTCGACGGCCCTGGCGCACTACGGCATCGACGAGCTGGACCGTACGCCGGAGCTGGAAGCCGCGGTGTTCCGCATCTTCCTCGCGCTGCAGAACACCGATCAGTCGCGTGCGACGATTCAGGCCCTGCTGCGTGAGCTGCTGCGCGAGCCGGCCCCGTCGGGCGAACTGCGTGAGTCGGTCGGCGCGGCCGTCGAGCACCTGGCCGCCGCGGCACAGTTGCGGTTCCCGGCCATCGCCGACCTCTCCCGCGGTCTGCTGTACTTGTGGTTCGGCCAAGCGCTGGTCCAGGACAACCGCTCGCGGGTCTACGGCGACGTCGGCGAACATCTCGCCTACCTCGACGCCAACCCCGACGCCGCCGACCGGGCAGAGCGAATCGCCGAGGTGGTCCGCAGCACCGAGCCGCTGGTCCGGCTCCTCGGGCAACGCATGGTCGACGGCGCCGACAACACCGTCATGCTCGAAGTCCTCACCCGCCGGTACTACGGCAACAAGGGACTGACCGACGTCCGGACCGCCGACGCCGGCGGCACGACCTTCGTCATCGCCGAGCGCGACGGCGCGAGCCTCGTCTCGGCCGCGGTCCGCTTCGACGACCTCGCGGCCACCCTCGACGGACTCGCCGACGTCGTGGGCAATACGTCGTCGGTCGACGCCGACATCTACCTGAGCTGGGAGGATCAGCCCGACGATTTCGACGCCATCGTCGGAGCCCTGCACGATGTGATCGCCGGACGCACCCTGCCGAGGCAGGTGCACCGCATCACCACCACCGTCGCGGGCGCCGACGGCGCGCTGATGCACCACCACTTCACCTTCCGCCCGTCGGCGACCGGAATGGTCGAGGAGCGGTTGATCCGCGGCCTGCACCCGTACATCGCGCAGCGCATGCGGATGGAGCGGCTGCGCAAGTTCGATCTGACCCGTCTGCCGTCGTCGGACGACGAAGAGGTGTACTTGTTCCGCGCGGTGGCCAAGGAGAATCCGGCCGACGACCGACTGATCGCCTTCGCCCAGGTCCGCGATCTGAGTGCGTTGCGCGACAACGACGGCCGCCTGCTGACCATCCCGAGCGCTGAGACGGCGCTGGCGTCATGCGTGGATTCGATCCGCCGCGCCCGCCGCGCCGGTGACCGCGGATCGGCGACCAACCGCATCGTCATCTACGTGTGGCCGCCGTTGGAGGCCAACCACGCCGACCTCGATCGCATCGCCGACTACATCCGCGGCAGCGCGACCGGCGTCGGGCTGGAAGAAGTTCAGGTGATCGCACGGCGTCGCGACCGTGAGACCGGCGAATTGACCAAGGTGTCGGTGCAGTTCACGATCAATCCGACGGGACTGTTCGACGTCGAGGTCACTGAACCGTCGGACGATCCGATCGAGCCGATCGACGCCTACCGGCAGAAGGTGTTGCGGGCGTCGCGCCGCAACAACGTGTACCCGTACGAGCTGGCCGCGCTGCTCGGCGAGTTCGAGGAGTACGACTTCGACGCCGGCGCCGGGAGCGGGCCGAATTCCACCGAACAGACCCTTGTCCCCGTCGACCGGCCTCGGGGCCGCAACTCGGCGGCACTGGTCGTCGGACTGATCACCACACCGACCGACAAGTACCCGGAGGGCGTCAAACGTGTTCTGCTGCTTGGTGATCCGACCAAGTCGCTGGGCGCTCTGGCTGAGCCGGAATGTGCGCGCGTCGTCGCCGCGATCGACCTCGCCGAACGTCTCGGTGTGCCGCTGGAGTGGTACGCGCTGTCGTCGGGCGCGCGCATCTCGATGGACTCGGGCACCGAGAACATGGACTGGATCGCGTTGGCGCTCAAGCGAATCATCGAATTCACTCAGGTGGGCGGCGAGATCAACATCGTCGTCGCGGGTATCAACGTCGGCGGTCAGCCGTACTGGAACGCCGAGGCCACCATGCTGATGCACACCAAGGGCATTCTGGTGATGACGCCGGAGTCGGCGATGGTGCTCACCGGCAAGCAGTCGCTGGACTTCTCCGGCGGCGTGTCGGCCGAGGACAACTTCGGCATCGGCGGCTACGACCGCGTGATGGGCCCCAACGGCCAGGCGCAGTACTGGGCGCCGAACCTCGGAGCGGCACGCGACGTGTTGATGTCGCATTACGACCACACCTATGTGGCACCGGGTGAGTCGACGCCGCGCCGCGCGGTCACCGGCGACCCCGTCGACCGCGACGTCTCCGACTTCCCGCATGAGCTCGCCGACAGCGACTTCACCACCGTCGGGCAGATCTTCTCCGCGGCCAGCAACCCCGACCGCAAGAAGCCGTTCGACATCCGGACCGTCATGCGCGCGCTCGCCGACCAGGATCACCCGATGCGTGAGCGGTGGGCCGGCATGGCCGACGCCGAGACCGCCGTCGTCGCCGACGTTCACCTCGGTGGCATCCCGGTGGCGTTGCTGGGCATCGAGTCGCGGGAGGTGCAGCGTCGCGGCTTCACGCCGACCGACGGCCCCGACACCTACACCGCGGGTACGTTGTTCCCGCAGTCGTCGAAGAAGGCGGCCCGGGCGATCAACGTCGCAAGCGGCAACCGTCCGCTGGTCGTGCTGGCCAACCTGTCCGGCTTCGACGGCTCACCCGAGTCGCTGCGCAAGCTGCAGCTGGAGTACGGCGCCGAGATCGGTCGCGCCATCGTCAACTTCGACGGCCCGATCGTGTTCTGCGTGATCTCGCGCTATCACGGCGGTGCATTCGTGGTGTTCTCCAAGGCGCTCAACCCGAACATGACGGTGCTCGCCATCGACGGCTCGTTCGCGTCGGTGCTCGGCGGCGCTCCCGCCGCAGCGGTCGTGTTCGCTGGTGAGGTGGCCAAACGCACCGACGCCGACGCCCGGGTACAGGAGCTCGACGCACGCGTCGACGCCGCGACCGGAACCGCGCGTTCGACGCTGTCCGCCGAACTCGACGACGTACGACAGTCGGTGCGGGCGGAGAAGATCAGCGAGATCGCGGCGGAGTTCGACTCGGTGCACAGCATCCGCCGCGCCGTCGAGGTGGGCTCGGTCGACGCGGTGATCTCGGCCGCCGAACTGCGCCCGCGCATCATCGCCGCCATCGAGAGCAATCCGGCGTGGGCGGTGAGCGTCGACGCGGTAAACAGCCAGCCCACAGCGTGAGACCGACCACGGACACGGCAGTTCGCGGGTTTTCCTTTAGACTGGCTGTGAAGAATTCGAAATCAGACCACCGCGCCTATGCGAGTGCGGGGAAGGCAGTGAACATGACTCGGGGAACCATCCTCAAGCGGGCAATCGTCACCGGTATCGCCGGACTCGGCATGGCGGGAGCACTCGGACTGGCGGCAGCGCCGGCCAGCGCCGCCCCCACCAAGCCGCCGTCAAAGTCGGACATCGCCAACTCGCCGACCACCGACAACATCCGTCTGGCGCTGGAGAAGGCCAAGCAGGAGAACCCGGGTCTGAGCTCGGTGATCGACCTCGTCCAGTCGGCGATCGCCAAGTAGGCTAGTCGCACCCAAAGCCGCTCCACGGATTCGTGGGGCGGCTTTGTTTGTCGATTGACTCCCCCGGGTCAGAGCCCCGGCCGAGACTCGACGAATGTCGTGATCAGCTCGGCGAACGCATCCGGCACCTCGATCTGGGGCATATGCCCTACCTTGGGGAACAGTCGCGTCTGTGCATCGCGCAACGCCGCTCGTGCCGCGCGCAGGTGCGAGTTCGGAAGAACGCGGTCGGCCTCACCCCAGACAACCAGTGTGGGCAGTCCCACGGCGTCGACGGCGTCCAGGAGCTCGGCCCGCCACTGCGCCTTTATACCCCGCATGGTGGCCAACTCCCGTGCCGTCTCCAGCATCACTGCACCGGTGTCCGGTTGCCTGGACACCGCGATCGCGCGATCGATCCGCGTCCGCGTCACCAGCGCGGGGTCGGCCAGCGACGTACGCTCCATCATCCGAGCAGACGCTCTGGTCACCCGCCGGGTCATCACCTCTCCGAGCCGAGGCACTGTCATGAGTCGCAACGCGAGGGCGACCCGCGTGCCGAAGCCCGCGCTGTCGACGAGCGTGAGACTCGCCGCACGCGGTGGGGCGAGCACGGCGACCTGCATGGCCACCGCGCCACCCAGCGAGTTCCCGGCGAGGTGAACCGGGCGGGACTCCCCGATCTCGTCGAGGACGTCGAGCACCGCCCGGGCGAGCACCGGCAGGGTGGTGGGCTGAGCGGACCGTTCGGAGAATCCGGAACCGGGAAGGTCGATGGCGATGAGTCGAAACTGTGACGAGAGCCGGGGGAATTGTTCGTCCCAATCGTTCAGCGTGCGCCCGATCCCGTGGAGGAGAACCAGCGGCTGCGACCGCGGGTCGCCCGCGAGACGGATACGGGTACGTCGCCCGCGGACGTCGATGTGCAGTGAAGTGTTCACCGGACGACGACCACGTCACTCGCCGCCGGAGCCATCGCTGCCCGACTGGGCAACTCCGCCGCGGTGAACCGCAGGGCGGGGTCGTCGATCGGGTCCTTCCCCAATACGACCCGGTCGCGGTTGTAGCTCTGCGGTGCCGCCCACGGGCCGCTGGTGCCCTGTTTGGGAAACAGGTGCATACCGCGGTTGATGTAGCCGGTGTCCATCTCGATATAGCGCTTGCGAACCATCGACGCGTCGGAGACCACCGGGGTCACGCTCGCGTATCCGTGCTGGTCCAGGTGGTCGAGCAGGCGGCAGAACCATCCGGCCACGAGATCGGCCTTGAGCGTCCAGGCATGGTTGACGTAGCCGACGGTGAAGGCGAAGTTCGGAACATCGCTGACCATCACCGTCTTGTAGACGACGTGGGCGGGCAGATCCACCTCGACGCCGTCCACCGCCAGCCGTATCTTGCCGAAGGGCACCATGTTGAGACCGGTGGCGGTCACGATGATGTCGGCTGGCAACTCCGTGCCGGACTTCAACAACACACCCGTCGGAGTGAAACGCACGATCCGGTCAGTGACCACCGCGGCGCGTCCAGCCGAGATGGCCGCGAACATGTCGCCGTCGGGAACCATGCACATGCGCTGATCCCACGGGTTGTACTCCGGGTTGAAATGGGTGTCGACGTCGTAGCCCTCGGGAAGTGCCGCAGCGTTGATCTTGCGGACCAGCGCACGCATCTGCCGGGGGAACCGCTGGCTGCCCTTGTACAGGGCATTCATCTTGCGGATGTTGAAGGCCCTGGTGATGTTGTGGGCGATCTTGTCGGAGAACAGCTTGCGCAGGGTGTTCACGACCGGGTCCTGCCGTGGGATGGGCAGCACATAGGAGGGCGACCGCTGCAGCATCGTGACGTGGTTCGCCGCTGCCGCAATCGACGGGATGAGCGTCACCGCGGTGGCGCCGCTGCCGATCACCACCACCTTCTTGCCCGCGTAGTCCAGATCCTCCGGCCAATGCTGGGGGTGCACGATCTGCCCGGCGAACTCCTCGGCGCCGGCGAACTCGGGCGCATAACCCCGGTCGTAGTCGTAGTAGCCCGCCGCAGAGAACAGCATCGTGGCGCTCACCTCGACCGATGCGCCGTCGGCGACGCGTTCGAGCGTCACCCGCCAGCGCTGTTCCGCGGTGGAGAAATCGGCCGCCACGACTTTGTGTCCCAGCAGCAGGTGGCGCGCCAGGTCGTTCTCGTCGATCGTCTCCTGCAGGTAGTCGATGATCTCGTGGGCGTCGGCGAGCGCGTTCTCACTGCGCCACGGCTTGAACCCGTATCCGAAGGTCTGCAAATCGGCGTCCGATCGGATACCCGGATACTTGAAGAGATCCCAGGTACCGCCGATATCGTTGCGGGCGTCGACGATGGCGAAGGTCCGCCCGGGCTGGAGATTCTTCAAGTGATATCCCACGTCGATGCCCGACAGTCCGGCTCCGACGACGAGTACGTCGACGTGGTCGAACACGACCTGCGCGTGGTGCGATGTGTTGATGGTCATGCAAACTCCTATTGAGTGTCGACGGGTACCGGTGAGCGGTATCCGCGTGAGGTGTTTTCAGTCCAGGGCGATGAGCTCGACGAGGTCGTCGACGACCGAGAGATCCGGGACGTCGAGGAAGTCGGCTGCCTGATAGGCCGGATCGGGGTAGTCGTAATATCCGGCCCCCGTCGCGACACCGAGCCGACCCCGATCGAGGAAGTGTTCTTTGAGGTAGCCCGCATTGGCGACCATCTGGGCGTCGTCGCCGCGTTCGCCCCAATAGGCGAGAACGTCGTAGGCGGTCTTCATGCCGATGATGTCGAGCATGCCCATCGGACCGAATCTGGCGCCGTTCGCCATGAAGGTGCGGTCGATGTCCTGCGCCGTGGCGATGCCGTTGGTCACCAGGGTCTGTCCGGCGTTGAGCAGTGGGACGACCCAACTGTTGATCACGTAGCCGTTCTGTTCTCCGCCGACGGGGATCGGCACCATTCCGATCTCGATCGCGAACCGCGTGACGTCGGTGAGCGTCTCGCGCGAAGTGCCGGGGTGGGCCATTATCTCGGCGAGGTTCATCGCCCAGATCATGTTCGCGAAGTGCAGAGCACAGTACTTGGCGGGCCGCCCCGTCGCCTCGGCGAAGTCTCGCGGCAGGAACGTCGAACTGTTCGTCGCGACGATCGTGTGCTCCGGCAGCAAGGTGCTGAGCTGGGTGTAGACGGCGGTCTTGGTGTCGGGAACTTCGGGAACCGCTTCGATGACCAGATCCGCATCGGCGACGGCCGCTTGCAGGTCGGTCGAGTAGGTGAGTCTGGTTCGGGTGCCGGCGACGTCGGAGTCGGACACGCCTACCTCGCCCCGATATATCGCCTCGTAGGTGTCGTGAACTGCGCGAACACGCTCGATCGCGTCCGCGGAGATGTCGTAGGCCACGACTGACTTGCCTTTGAATGCGCTGTGCCAGGCGATCTGTCCGCCCAGCACCCCTGCGCCGAGAACTGTGATCCGGTTGAGATTCGGCATGCTCGCACCTGTCCGCTCAGTGTCGTGAGTCGCATCACAATTCGTGACGCTCACTCCACTCTCGCAGCCTCCCTCAGGGCAAAACTTGACACCTCGCGACAGAGAGTTGCCTTCTGACGACAGCAGGGGTGATGCGGATCACTGCGGAGCATCGCCCGCGGGCGCATCGGGTCGCTGTCCGCGCCGACGCCGCAGAAGACTTCGTGGCGGCTCACCGAACCACCGTCGGCAGGCGCGACTGAAGCTGCTCTGCTCCGCATATCCGAGTGCGCGGGAGATCTGCGCGGCAGACATACCCGTCGCCGCAAGCTCCCAGGCCATGGTGCGGCGCAAGCCGTCGAGAATCTCCTCGAAGCCGGTCCCCTCGGCTGCGAGTTCGCGTTGCAGAGTGCGTTCGTGCACCGAGACCGTGTGCGCGACGGCGTTGAGCGTGGCCGGGCCGACCAGCAGCAGCCTGCGCGTGACATCGCGAACATGCTCGGCGAGGGCCACTTCCGGGCGCATCCGACTCAAGTAGTCCTCGGCGAGCCGGAGAGCCGTCGCGTCACGGTCGCCGATCTCCCGGGTGAGATCGCTCGACGCCAGATGGATAGCGTTCTCGCCGCAGCCGAAGTCGACCGCGCAACCGAAAACATCATGGTACGCAGTCATCGGCGCGAACTGCCCATGGGTGAAGGTGACGCGGCGCGGGGTGAAGGTCGGCCCGATCATCACCCGAAAGGCCTGCATCGCCAGGGACTGGCTCTTCTCCACCATCTGTCGTCGATCGAAGTCGTTGCGCAGGATCGTCGAGAACGAGTACACGGCCGACGTGGGCCGCCGCTGGAGATGAGCGGTGTCGGCCGGCGCGAGGTTGCGCAGCAGCCGACACACCGCATCGACGGCGTCGCCGACGGTTTCCGCGTTGCGCAGAATCACCCCGAGCGGACCGAGTGCGGCGATCCCCTGCCTGCTGCCCACTCGAAGGCCGAAGTCCGGACAGTCGAACGAGCGCGCCGCATGCCCGAGGACCGCGGCCGCGTCTTCGTAGCGCACATAGCAGTTGAAATCCTCGATCGCGGGCGGGTCGATCCCATGCGCACGCAGCAGTGTGCCCGAGTCGCCGCCCAACTCGTCGATCAACTCGCCGGCCCGCGAGATGACCGTGGCTCGGATGAGATAGGTCACGATAACGCTAGCGAGTGACCCGGTACCGGCGAGTCACGCTCACGGACCCGACCGTCGACGCGAATCGATCAGCACTTCGACGCTGCGCGCGATCTCGCCGACGACGTCGCCGACCGCGACATCGGGGCCGCTGACTGCCATCACCAGAAACATCCTGGCCTGCACGAGATCGGTGAGCACGGTCGCCTCTTCGCCGCCGGCGACTCCAGTTCGCTGGAAAACGTCAGCCAGGATCTGCGCCGTCTGGGCCACGATCCGCAGCGCCGCCGCATGGTGCTGTTCTTGGGGGTTGCCGAATACCACTTCCTGCAGGTAGGTACGGCCGTTCTCAACCTGGGACCGGTTGCACTCGACGATCGGGCGCAGGACGGCCATGATCGCTCCCACCGGATCGTCGATGTTCGCCGAGTCGGCCTCGCCGGCCTCGAGCGCTCTGGCGTACTTGGAGTTCTGCACCATGAGGAGCAGCTCGCCCTTCGTGCGGGCATACAGAAACAGCGTGCCGGTACCGATGTCGGCGAGGTCGGCGATCTGCTGGGTGGTGACGTCGTTGACGCCGTGGTCGGCGAAGAGCGTCGTCGCCGCTGCCATGATCCGGTCGAACTTCTCCTGCTTGTTGCGTTCGCGTCGACCTACCGTGGGCCGGCTCGATGACTTGGATACAGGCATGGGTCTTCTCGGGATCTCAGACTCTTCGACGACGGTGCACTTCTCTACGACATCGTAGGGTCACTCGGCGAGGAACTCGGCCGCGGCCGGGGCAAACTCCTCGTGGTACTGGAACACACCGCCGTGGCCGGAGTTCGGATAGATGATCAGTTCCGATCCGGCGATGCGACGCTGCAGATCGCGAGAGAGTTCGGTCGGAACCATCCGGTCGTGGTCGCCGTTGGCGATCAGCGTCGGTCCGGTGAATACCGACAGGTTCGACGGCGCCGAGCGACCGTAGGCCTTGATCGCCTTGAGCTGGGTCTGGAACGCCTTGGTGGAGATCGCCTTGTCACGGTCTTCGGTACGCTCGCCCAGGCGTTTCACGAAGTCTTTTCCGGCCTGCTTTCCCACCGCGTCGCGGTTGAAGAACAGGAATTCCTTCGGGTCGGCGCGAGTGAGGGTGGCGCGCAGGATGTCCCAGTAGGTGGTGCCCGCGACCTTGTCGATGTCTTTGCCGCCACGCGGACCGGTACCGGTCAGCACGAGTCTGCGCACCAGTCCGGGATGCTTGACGATCAGGTCCTGAGCGATCATGCCTCCCATCGAGAAGGAGAAGACATCGATCCGGTCGTAGCCGAGAGCGGTGATGAAGGTGTAGGCGTCGTCGGCCGCGGCCTCGAGCGTGTCGGGGAAGGCACCCGAGGAGGCACCGACACCGAGTTGATCGAAGGTGATCACATGCCGATTCGCGGCGATGGCGTCGACGATCCGCGGATCCCAGTTGTCCAGGGTCGCCGCCAGGTGGACGAAGAAGACGACCGGGATGCCGCCCTTGGGGCCCAGTTCGCGGTAGGCGAAGGTCTCGCCGCCCGCGGTGATGCTCGACGCGGGGGCTTGCGCATAAGAGGTGATGGTCATCGGTGCTGTTCTTTCTCGGTGGGTGTTGTTCAGTGCACGACAGCGACGGTCTTGCCCGCCGTGCCGTCCCGGCCGACGCTGGAGAGCGCTGCGGGAAGTTCGTTGAAGGGGACGGTCTTTCCGACGACGGGACGCAGAACCCCGGCGTCGACGAGCTCGGCGATCTCAGCGAGCTGGCTACCGCTGGCGGTCATGAACAGGAAGCGGTAGCCGACACCGAGTTTCGCCGCGCGTGAGCGAACCTTGCGGCTCGTCACTGCGATGAACGCACGGACCGCGATGTTGAGGCCGAGTGCACGGGCGAAGGCGGGGTCGGGCGGGCCGGCCAGCCCGACGACGACACCTCCCGGCTTGAGTACCCCCAGTGACCGCAGGACGTTGTCCTCACCGACGCCGTCGACGACGAGGTCGTATCCGCTCAGGACGTCCTCGAACCGCTCGGTCCGGTAGTCGACGGCGACGTCGGCGCCCAACTCCCGTACGAGAGCAGCATTCGCCGCACTCACCGTGGTGGCCACGGTCGCGCCCAGGTGCTTGGCGAGTTGGATCGCGATGGACCCGACGCCGCCCGCGCCCGCATGTATCAGCACCTTGTCGCCGGGTTTGACCTTGCCGATGACGACCAACGCTTGCCAGGCGGTCAACGCGACCAACGGTAGCGAGGCCGCTTCGACGATCGAAACGCCGCGTGGCGCTCGCGCCACATCGCTTTCCCGAACCGACACCCGCTCGGCAAACGTCCCGATCTGGCCATCACCTGCACGCGCGTACACGTTGTCCCCGACGCTGAACCGACTGACATCCGCGCCGACTCGTACGACCGTCCCCGCGACGTCGTGCCCGAGCACAAACGGCGCTCGATACGGCAGCAGCGGCTTGAACTCACCCAGCCGGACCTTCTCATCGAGTTGGTTCAGCCCTGCCGCGACCACCTCGATCAGGACGTCCTGCGGACCGACCGTCGGCTCGGCGACGTCGACTTCTCGCAACGATTTCTTGTACTCGTGAACTGTGAACGCTTTCATCGTTCCCGTCACTCTCCTTTCGGCTCCCATTAGTGACTGTACTCAATAATGAGTCCAGTCAGAACAATTGTCAAGGTGTCTGCAGACTGCAAGCGTCCGCTGTCGTCGGATGACAACTTTGTGTCGCTTCTTGCCAAGTCCTGGCGCACGCACCAGCGTCAAACTGGATGTGGATCGGGTCACGTGACATGAATCACTACCGAACCGAAGTCCGTTCGAGGTCGAGGTCGTCGACGGCGTACGGCTACTCGATCGCCCCCGGCGCTCCCGTAAGGACTGCGATGTGACCACTGATTTCCGAAGCCCTGTCACCATCCGCGTCGGTCGGCCGCGGACTCGTGAAATGACGCCCGACATCAGCCCAACCGGAGCCGAAAGCGGGTCGCGATGACGTACTTGATCCACGCGACGGTGCTTTCCGGACTGCCGAAACTGATCACCGAACTCGGCGGCGATCCCGACGCACTGTTTCGGGCGCACGGCATCGACCCGGCAACGGTCGACGACTTCGACAGCTTCGTCCGCTATGCCGACTCCGCGGCGGTACTGGGTGACGTTGCCCGGACCCTTGGGGCCACCGACATCGGTCTGCGGTTGGCGGATCGGCAAAACCTGCAGGTACTCGGCCCGCTCGCGGTCATGTTGTACAACTCGGCGACCGTCGGCGACGCCATCGACGGTGCGTGTCGATTCCTTCACAACATCGTGGCTGCCGACACAATCAAGCTGACCCGAACCGAGACGGCGGCGATCTATTCCTTCGACACCCTCCTCAACAACGATCTCGATCGCCAGTTGATGGTGGAGAAGAGCCTCGCGCTCGCGATGAAGGGCTTCGACGCCCTGGTCGGCGGCGGATTCGTACCGTTGAAGGTGACGTTCCAGCACTCAGCAATGGCCGCCCTGAGCCGCTACGATGACGTGTTCGTGCAGCGACCTCAGTTCGGCGCCGCACACAACCGCATCGACTTTCCCCTCTCCGTGCTGAACAGGCCGATCCGCGACCGCGACCGGATCGCACACGCCCTCGCCGAGAGCCACCTGACCCAGGTCCGGCCGGGTGTGCTCGTCACCGAACAGGTGCGGGGTCTGACCCGCCGACTGTTGGCGGTCAACGAAGCAACCCTGGCCGATGTGGCCCGGGCTGTGGCCATGCACCCGCGAGCCGTCCAGCGGCATCTCGCCGAGGAGGGCACAACATTCGAGAAGATCCTCGACGACGTGCGTCGCGAGCGGGCGTGGGAAATGTCGGGCACCGGCATGTCCGTCGCCCACATCGCCCGTGCGCTGGGGTACGCGGAGCAGAGCAGCTACACGCGAGCCTGCCGGCGGTGGTTCGGTGAGACCCCGAAGCACCTCCAAGTTCGGGTGCGAGAGGGTCGCCGGGCCTTGACTCCGGCATGACGACTAGCCGAAACCACGCGACCCAACGGCGCCAGCGCACGAAATGCCTTGACTCCGTTGCGAATTCACCTCACCGTGGTTTCGACTCGGCTGCGCCTCGCTCAACCGGCAGAGAGGTTGCGTCGGCCCACCTGCCGGTTGAGCCAGGCCGAAGCGCTAGCGCAGGCCCGTGTCGAAACCACGCAACCCAACCGCGCCAGCGCACGAAACGCCTTGACTCCGTTGCGAATTCACCTCACCGTGGTTTCGACTCGACTGCGCCTCGCCCAACCGGCAGAGAGGTTGCGCCGGCCACCTGCTGCCGGTTGAGCCGGGCCGAAGCGCTAGCGCAGGCCCGTGTCGAAACCACGCAACCCAACGGCGCCACCGCACGAAACGCCTTGACTCCGTTGCGAATTCACCTCACCGTGGTTTCGACTCGACTGCGCCTAACCGGCAGAGGGGTTGCGCCGTGCGGAACTACGTCAACACGCGTTAACGGCCAAACCCGCACGTTCTCCATGTGATTGCGCCGGAGAATCCGTCAACGCTCGCGCCGGGCCGTCATCCGATCGATGGGACCGCACGTCGTAGATCGTTCGTCGCCGGCGTCGTCGCCTTCGGATCAGCGGATCCGCTTATGTTCGCAATCACGGCGATTGCGGTCAGAGCTGGAGTGTTTCGGCGGATCGGGCGATGAGCCTTTACCGCGCGCGACGTTGATTTGTCACGATGCGACAGCTCTCGTGCGGACCGCGCGACCGGCCGGCGCTTGTCGTGAACGGACAACTTTTCGTCATGCGCTGGCAAGCCGTACCGCCCTGCGAAGTCGTGGACTGATCCGGAGGCGGTCGAGCACCGACCTCGGACGCAAGAAGACACACACTTCGATCTGGAGCCGCCATGAGTGCCCACGACTACCCAACCCAGACCATCTACGCCAACGGTGTACGACTCAACGTGCATATCGCGGGTACCGGCGGCCCGCTGGTGCTGCTGTGTCACGGCTTTCCTGAATCTTGGTACTCGTGGCGACATCAGCTCGACGCGCTGGCCGCCGCCGGCTACCGTGCCGTCGCGCTGGACATGCGAGGGTACGGACGATCGTCCAAGCCGACCGATCGCGCCGCGTACTCCGTACCACGATTGGTCGAGGATAACGTGGCGGTCGTCGAGGCACTGGGTGAGACGTCGGCGGTGGTCGTCGGTCACGACTTCGGGGCACCGGTGGCATGGACGTCGGCATGGACTCGTCCCGACGTGTTCTGCGCCGTAGCCGGTCTGAGCTTGCCATTCGCGGGCCGCGGTCTCGCGGCCTTGCCCGGCGATCCGTTCGGCGAACGCCGCCCCAGCGAGATCCATGCCGAGATCGCCGGTGAAGACACGGTCTTCTACCAGGACTACTTCGCCGACCCGACCTACGGTGCGGAATCAGAGATCGAGGCGGACATCCGGGCGTGGCTGGCCGCCGGGATGTACACGTTGTCCGGCGACGCACCCGTGCCGCCCGAACTCGAGGGTGTCGACTTGCTCGATCTGCCGTACGAAGCCGTGATCGCGTTCACTCGCGCAACCATGAGCATCCCGCACGGAAACACGTTCTTCAGTCGGTTCATCGTCCCGGATACGTTGCCGCCGTGGCTGTCTCAGGACGACTTCGACTACCTGGTGTCAGAACTGGAGCACGGCGGACTCCGCGCGCCGCTCTCCTACTACGACAATGCCGACAACGCCTGGGAGGAACTGGCGCCGTTCGTCGGCACTCCGCTGAGCGTTCCAGCTCTTTTCATTGCCGGCGAGCGTGACACATCGACCGTGTGGAGCCGCGACGCCGCCCGTCGTGCCCACGAGCACGTCAAGGACCTTCGCGGCGAGCACATCCTCGCCGGTGCGGGCCACTGGCTAAGCGATGAACGGCCCGACGAGGTCAACCGACTCCTGCTCGACTTCCTCGCCGGACTCTGACGTGATCACTTCGACCTCAGTCGCCAGATGCCAAGTACTTGTCGTGCGGAGGCAAGTAGTTCCGCGATTTCGATGTGACGATCAGCACAGTTCGCCAGTCGGCGTTCCCACTCACTCTCTGTACCGAGGTATTCGACCATGACACTCACCACCGACGACACCGCCACGACCACGATGAAGGCCGTTGTCTTACAGAACGGCAACCTGACCCTGAGCGATCTCCCGATTCCCCAACCCGGACCGGGTGAGGCTCTGGTGAGAGTCCTCGCGACCGGGATCTGCGGCAGCGACCTGCACTGCCGTGCACATACCGGCGAGTTGCTCGACGCCACCGAGATGGCCACCGGGACCGCACTGTTCGAGGCCGACGCACAGATTGTGATGGGCCACGAGTTCTGCGCCGAGGTCGTCTCTTATGGCCCATCGAGCAAGGCGAGTCTGCCGCCCGGTAGCCGCGTGGCCTCGCCCGGGCTGCTGCTTCGGGATCCGCTCCGACTGATCGGCTATGCGGGTCCCGACATTCCCGGCGGGTACGCGCAGTACATGCTCCTCTCCGAGGATCTCATGTTCCCGGTGCCCGACAACCTCTCCGACGAAGTGGCCGCACTTGCCGAGCCGATGACAGTCGCGTTGCACGCGGTCAACCGGGGCAACGTCGGAGCCGACGACGTGCCACTCGTCATCGGCTGCGGCCCGGTCGGCCTCGCCGTCATCGCTGTCCTCAAGATGCGCGGCTACGGACCGATCGTGGCCGCAGATCTCTCACCTACCCGTCGGGCTCTGGCCACCACTTTGGGAGCCGACATCGTGGTCGATCCGCGCGTCACCTCACCCTACGACGCATGGCGAGAAGCTGCGCGAACCGATGATCCGGCACGGCTCGCACCACCGAACCTGATGATCCCCGGCGACTTCCGGCCACAGGTCATCTTCGAGTGTGTCGGTGTCCCGGACCTCATGGCGCAGGTATTCGCGGGTGCGATCGGTTCCGCGAAGGTCGTCGTCGCCGGAGTCTGCATGCAGCCCGACACCTTCCACCCGACCGTCGCCAGCATCAAGGAGATCGATCTGGTGTACGCCTTCGCCTTCTCACCGGAGGAGTACGGCGAAGTCCTCGAACACCTCGCTTCCGGGGCACTGCAGGTAGCGCCACTCATCACGAGCACCATCACTCTCGACGACGTCGCCGATGCGTTCGACCGACTGGCCGATCCGGAGCGCGACGCCAAGATCGTCGTGCGACCGAACGGAAGCGCGACCTTGACAGGAGTTCCTCGTTGACCACCACTACTTCCGCCTACGCCGCCACGTCCGCGTCGGCTCCGCTGAGTCGGACCAGCGTGACGCGTCGCGCGTTGGGCCCCAACGATGTTCGGCTCGACATCTACTTCGCCGGCATCTGTCACACCGATATCCACATCGTCAAGGGCGAATGGGGACCCGTCGAGTATCCGGTGGTTCCCGGACACGAGATCGCCGGTATCGTTACCGAAGTCGGCCACGCGGTCACCAGGTACGCCATAGACGACCGCGTGGGTGTCGGTTGCTTCGTCGATTCGTGCCGTGAGTGCCCCAACTGTTTGGCGGGTTCCGAGCAGTACTGCACCGGATCCGGGATGGTTCTCACGTACAACTCAATCGGGAAGGACGGCGAACCCACCTTCGGCGGCTATAGCGGGAGCATCGTCGTCGACGAGAACTATCTGCTCCGCATTCCGGACAGCGTTGCGCTCGACGCGGCCGCTCCGCTCCTGTGCGCGGGAGTCACCGTGTACTCGCCGCTGCGTCGGTGGCGGGTGGGACCGGACAGCAGGGTGGCGATCATCGGCCTGGGTGGTCTGGGCCACCTTGCGGTCAAGTTCGCCAAGGCGATGGGTGCCGACGTGTCGGTGCTGAGTCAATCGTTGAAGAAGCGGGCCGACGGCCTGCGGCTCGGCGCCGACAGTTACTACGCCACGAGTGATCCGGAGATGTTTTCGTCGCTCGCCGGCCGTTTCGACATCATCTTGAACACCGTGTCGGCCAAATTGGAACTCGGCCGGTTTCTCGAATTGTTGCAGGTAGGTGGCACTCTGATCGAACTAGGGATGCCGGCGCACGCCTTGGAGGTTCCGGCCTTTCCGCTCGCGGTGGGCAGGCGCAGCGTGACCGGCTCACTGATGGGCGGGATCGCCGAGACGCAGGAGATGCTCGACTTCTGCGGCGCGCACGGGATCGCCGCAGAAATCGAGGTCATCGCGCCGGATTACATCAACGAAGCCTATGCGCGGGTACTGGCGAGCGACGTACGGTACCGATTCGTCATCGATACCGGTTCACTGCGGTGAGGGCCACCGATCAACGTGATGACGGGCCGTGCGGAAACGCCGCGCCCCGAGTGAGGCGCGATCAAAACAGGATGATCGGAGCCGGACGTCGACGAGACCAGCCGGCAGCCGCTGCGGCGAGTCTGTCGGCTGAGGTTGGTGTAGCGATCTGATTGCGATGTGGCTCGCGTGGTCGAATCGACCGTGCGAGCCACACCGCTACGTCACCGATGGGCTCCGGTTGGGCCGGCTTCGGTTCGTCAGGCGACGGGGGTGCGTCGAGGTTCGAACGATTCGGCATGTCCGCCTTGAAGCCCGTTGACGGCGACGGCATTGGCCTCGTGCGGAATACCGAGGGAAGGTGCACTGATTTGCTCGAGGTGACGATAGGTATCGTCTGGCAACTCGACGGTCAGTGCGCCAAGATAGTCGGCGAGTTGCTTGGTAGTGCGCGGACCGATGATGGGGATCACCGAGGTGGCCGACCGACGAGCTCGCTCGCGCAGCCACGCGATCGCGATCTGCGCGGGTGGGCGACCGAATTGCTCCGCGGTGGCCAGGACAGCGTCGATCACAGTCGCCTTCTGGTCGGTGGACTCGGTGTGCACCAACGTTTTCAGCGACGTGAGTCGGCCTTCGTCGCTTGCGCGGTACTTGCCGGTGAGCAGCCCGCCGCCGAGCGGGGACCACAGCAGCGCACCGAGGCCGAGCGCCTCGGCCATCGGCAGCAGTTCTCGATCCGCGGAACGCTCGACGAGGCTGTACTCGACCTGGATCGCCGACACCGGCGACCAGCCGCGAACCTCGGCCAGAGTCGCCGCCCGGGACACCCGCCACGCCGGAAAGTTGGAGAATCCGGTGTAGAGGATCTTGCCCTCGCGAACGAGGTCATCCATGGCTCGCAACAGTTCCTCGACGGGAGTCAGCGCGTCGGGATAGTGCACCCACAGCAGGTCGATGTAGTCGGTGTTCAACCGGCGCAGGCTGGCCTCCACTGCCATGCGGAGGTTCTTGCGGCCATTCCCGGTGCGTGAAATGCCCCCGCCCGGTTGTGCGCCGACGCTGAACTTGGTGGCAAGCACGATGTCATCGCGGTCGGCGGCCACGAACTGCCCGATGAGTTCCTCTGATTCACCGAACTGGTAGGTATCGGCGGTGTCGATGAAGTTGCCGCCAGCGGCGACGAATGCGTCATACAGTTCGCGGGCCTGCTTCGGTTCGGCGCCGGTCCCCCATCGGGTTCCGAAGTTTCCGGCTCCGAGTGCGAACTCGGACACACGAAGTCCGTTGTTGCGGCCGAGAGTGCGATATCGCATGGTGGTCAATCCTTTGGGTCGAATGTCGGAGTTCAGGTTCATGCCTGGGCCAGGAGCGGGTAGTCGATGTACCCGTGGCCGCCCCCGGAGTAGAGAGTTTCGGGGTCGAGATCATTCAGCGGCCCGTCGGTTCGCAGACGCTCGACGACGTCCGGATTCGCAAGCGCGAATCGTCCGAGAGGCGCGACGTCGGCGAGTCCGGCGTCGATGTCCGCGGTGATGCCGTCGCGCTCGCGCCCCAATCGGACGACGAGCATCGCGTTCGGCCAGGCCTCGCGCAACGAGGTGAGGAGTTCGTCATCGCCGAGATGGTGGACGTGCAAGTAGACCAGGTTCAGCTTGGCGAGCTCGGCCACGAGATATCGGTATTGAGCGCGTACGGCGACGGCGTCGCCTTCGTCGAGCGCGCCGAGCGGAACGGCCGGCGAGATACGGATCCCGGTGCGATCCGCGCCGATCTCCTCCGCAACGGCGCGCGCGACCTCGATAACGAAGCGTGCCCTGTTTTCGAGGGAGCCACCGTACTGATCGGTGCGTTGGTTGGCGTTCGGTGCGAGGAACTGGTGAAGCAAGTAGCCGTTCGCGGCGTGGATTTCCACCCCGTCCGCACCTGCCGCAATCGCCGACACTGCCGCATGACGAAACTCGCCGACGACGTTCTGTACCTCGGCAGTGCTCAGCGCCCGCGGAACAGGGGTCTTCTTGGGTCCTTCCGCGGTGAACATATCCTGCTCGGCGGAGATCGCCGACGGCGCGACCGGCTGACGGTGATGCGGAGTGTTGTCGGGATGGGCGATACGGCCCACGTGCATCAGCTGGACGAAGAGGTGCCCGCCCTTGTCGTGCACGGCGTCGGCGACCCGGGCCCATCCTGCCACCTGCTCGGGGGTATAGATGCCCGGCGTGTTCAGATACCCCTGACCGTCCGCGGACGGCTGGGTGCCCTCGGTGATCAGAAGTCCCAGGGACGCCCGCTGACTGTAATACTCGGCCGCGAGTTCTCCGGGTGTGCCGTCGGGATCGGCCCGGTTGCGGGTCATCGGAGCCAATGCGAGGCGGTGCGAAAGTTCGATTCGACCGAGCGTGAACGGCTGCCACACAGAACTTAGGGACGTCATAACAGGGTAATCCTTTGCGATCGGGCCAACGGGCTGTCACAAGTAGCACGGGCAGAGTCTGCAATCGCGTTACCTTAGTGACTACACTCATAACTGAGTTAAGTCACTTATTATTCCAACGGGTAGCCGAGACCCCATACTTCGCCGACAACGGCCCCCATCGTCCGCTGGTTGAGCCTGGATTCACCGACGGCAGCCCCCTCCGCTGGTTGAACTTGGCTCCACCGACGGTAGGCCCGCTCCGCTGGTTGAGCCGTGAGGAGCGTTAGCGGCAATGCCGCGCAGTTAAGGGGTGGGTGGGGTGTGTCAAGTGTGTGCGTTGTCGGCGTGTCGCGTGGTGGGGCAACGGGACTCGGGGTTTCGATGGATTGTCCGCCAAAGACGATCCTCGAGCCCTTGGGAGTCCCGTTGCCTGTTCAGTCTGTCACCGAATGGTGGTGGGACTCTTCTTGATCCATTCGGGCCCGCGCATCTGGGGGAGTTGACGGCGATCGTGCCGGTGGAGATGGTTGATGCGGTCTTGTCCGACACCGGCGCAACCCAGTCGCGGTTGCGGCGGTTGCCGTCTCGGGTGGTGGTGTATCTACTGTTGGCAGCACCCTTGTTCGCCGATGTGGGCTACGAGCAGGTGTGGGCCCGGTTGACCGCGGGCCTGCGCGGGTGCCACTGGCCGGGCAGTTCGGCGTTGAGCCAGGCCCGCCGCCGGGTCGGCCCGCGACCGTTGCGGGCCCTGTTCGAGGTACTCGCCGGTGATACCGGCGGTGCGCACCGGTGGCACGGGTTGGTCGTCTGCGCGATCGACGGCACCACCCTGGTCGTTCCCGACAGTGAGGCCAACCGCCCCTGTTACCGGCATGTCAAAGGCACCCATGGCGGTGCCAGCTATCCGATCATGCGGGTGGCGGCGTTGGTGGCCTGCGGGACCCGCACCCTGCTCGACGTCACCTTCGGACCCGACAGTGACGGTGAAATCCGGTATGCGACACAACTTTTCCGGTCCCTGCGGTCGGGGATGCTGGTGTTGGGTGACCGTGCCTACGACTCGCAGGGGGTGTACCAGGCGATCATCCTCGGCAGCCACGCCGATCTGCTGATCCGGGCCAGCAGCACCCGCAAACCCGCCCTGATCGGCCGCTGTGCCGACGGGACCTGGCTCACCCGCATCGGCTCGGTCACTCTGCGGGTCATCGACGCCACCATCGACGTCTACGACACCAACACCGGCATCCTGGTCAAGACCGGCCACTACCGGCTGCTGACCTCCTTGCTCGACCCGGACCGGTACCCGGCGGCAGACCTCGTCGAGCTTTACCACCAGCGTTGGGAAATTGAGACGACCTACCTGGAACTGAAATCGACGCTCCTGCACGGTCGGGTGCTGCGCGCCCGCACCCCGGCGGGGGTCGAGCAGGAACTCTACGCCCTACTGGCCACCTATCAGGCGCTGCGACTGGCCATCGCCGACGCCGTCCAGCCTGCCGGCATCGCCCCGGACCGGGCCAGCTTCAGCATCGCACTCAACACCGCCCGCGACCGAATCATCCACTCCTGCAACGCAATCGAAAACACCATCATCAGCCACATCGCAGCAGCGATCCTCGCCCGGCCCCTACCCCCACGACGATCCCGATCCAGCCCCCGCGTAGTCAAACGCGCCATCTCCAAACACCGCGCCAAAGGCCCCATCGACCGCACCAACCACCACACACAAATCACCATCACCACCCCCTTGACAACAGCCCACGGACCTTAACTGCGCGGCATTGGCGTTAGCGGCGAGCGTGTCGAAACCAAGGTGAGACAACGTAATTCGATGAGTCGCGGCTGACCAGCACTGCGACATCAGCGCGACCGCCGAATGCACCTGGTGGGTGCGGCTGAAGATGATTACGACAATCGAACCGCGAGATGAACGGCCGCGCGAAACGGCAGATTGCCCTCGGATCGCCGCGAAGGGGACGCGAGTTCACGTCTCGCCGGGTACTCGACGCCGACATGGGTTGCGGCGGTAGAGTCGCCTCGCGACATGGCTCGGACACTTGCCGAAAGACGGGATCGGCGCTTGCTAGCGCCCGCTGCCAATGCCCCGCAGTGCCTTCTTGTCGAGCTTCCCGACGGCGTTCTTCGGCAGAACGCTCAGGACATGAATCGCTGACGGTCGTTTGAAGCCGCTCAGGTGCTGCTTGCAGCGCTCCTCGAGCGCGGCCACGTTCAGCTCCGCACCCGCACGCGCCTGCACGAAGGCGACGACCACTTCACCCCACTTCTCGTCGGCCACACCGACGACCGCGGCTTCGAGAACATCGGGGTCGGCGGCGAGGACGTCCTCGATCTCCTTCGGATAGATGTTCTCGCCGCCGCGGATGATCATCTCCTTGAATCGGCCGACGACACTCAGGTAGCCGTCCTCATCGAGACGTCCGACGTCGCCGGTGCGCAGCCAACCGTCGACGATCACGGCGGCGGTGTCCTGCGGTCTGCCGAGGTAGCCGCGCATCACATTCGGCCCACGCACGGTGATCTCGCCTGCCTCGCCCGACGGCAGTTCGTTCCCTGCGGAGTCCACGATCCGCACCTCCTGACCGGGAAAGGGCAGCCCCACGGTTCCCGGCTTGCGTAACCCGTCGACGGGGTTGGTCGTGGTACCACAGGTGCCCTCCGACAGCCCGTATGCCTCGACCAGCGGAAAACCGAAACGATCGGCGAACCGGACCAGCAGGTCGGCCGACGCGGGAGCCGCGCCGCAGAGTGCGAACCGGACGGCGGAGGTGTCCGGCCGAACTTCCTCGGGGAGTGCTGCCAGCATGCTGTAAATGGTGGGCACGGCGGAGAAGAAGGTCGGCCGTTCCCGTTCGATCACGTCGAAGAATGTCGTCGGGTTGAACCGATCGGCGATGAAGACACTTGCGCCGACCCGAAGGGACATCAGGATGCTGACGACGATGCCGTTGACGTGGAAGAGCGGCAAGATCAGCAGGCTGCGGTCTGCCGCGGTGACCGTCAACGCCTGTGCGCCCATCTGCGTCATCGCGTCGAGGTTGGCGTGGTCGAGCATCACTCCCTTGGGCACACCGGTGGTTCCCGAGGTGTAGATGAGCAGCGCCAGGGCGGCAGGATCGTCGTGTGCGGGCGCGGGAGCGCCGACAGCGGTTCGCCGCAGATCATCGACCGCTAACGCGCGAATTCCCCCGATCGGCGAACCGTCCTGTTCGACGACGACCAGCCGTGCCCTCGAGTCGCGGAGTTGGTGAGCCGTCTCCGACTCGGTCGCCGCGGGATTGATCGGCGTGACGACTGCACCCAGGCGCCAGGCCGCGAACAGCACGACGACGAACTCCACCCGATTGATGAGCTTGAGCGCCACGACATCGCCCGCGCCGATGCCCAATTCGCCGAATTGCTCGGCCGCCGCATGGACCGCCGCCGCGAGTTCGACGTTGCACACGGTGTTGGTCGTGTCGGCCAGCGCGGGTCCGTCGGGGTCGCGTTGCGCGCGAACGTCGGGGAGATGAGCGAAGTGCATGACCGTCCTAATCTTCGGTGGTGAGCAGGTGCCGGACGAGGAACTCGGTCTGATCAGCGACGACCGCCTCAAACGGTTCCCCGAGGTAGATGTCGAAATGACCGGCGTCGTATCGCTTGATCTCTCCGCGCGGCGCGGTCGAAGCGTAGGCGAGAGTCTGCGCGGGCGGCGTAACGGAATCGTGGTCGCAGATGCAGAACAGGATCGGCACGTCGACCTTGCGGGCCGCCTTCCCCGGTCGATGCCACGTGATCGTCGGAGCCACCCGTGCAGCGACCTCGTTGACGAACGTCGTCCCGTCCGGCACGAGCGCGAGATATCCGGGAAGTGCGTCCGGGGCGCTCATGAGTGCCTGTTCACCGGGTCGACCGGCGAGCGTCAACAGCTTCGGATCTCGTCCACGAGCCGCGGCGAAGACGTCGGCGCCGACCGCGGGAAGCAACTTCAACGTGCCCAACGGCCCCAGCGCGCGGGCCGACGCCAAGCCGTCGGTGAACGGGCATTGCGCGATCGCGGCGCGCAGTTCCGGATGCCGGGAGGCGACGATGATCGCGTGACCGCCGCCGAAGGAACTCCCCCACACCGCGACCCGGTTGCCGTCGACGTCGCCGCGAGTCTTGACGTGCGCGATCGCGGCATCCCAGTCGGCAAGTTGCCGCTTGATGGAAAGCAATTGCCGGGGCTTCCCGCTGGAGTCACCGAAATGCCGATAGGTGAAGGCCAGCGCGGCCACCCCGGCCTGGGCGAATCGTTCACCGAACGCGTCCAGACGCATTTCCCGAGTGGCGCCCAGTCCGTGGCCGAGAATGACGACTGGCGGGCGCTCGACGCCGTCGGGCGTGAACAGCCATGCGGCGCAGGTATCACCGTCGGAATCGAAGGAAACGTCGTGTCGGGTGACGGAATGTGTGTTCATCAGCGGTCGCCCTTCGCGCCGGCGCCACGGGTGTCGCCACTGAGCAGGACCTCCCCGTAGACACCCGGCTGGTACAGCGGCAGTTCGCCGGACGACTCGGTGTTGGCCATGTAGTCGAGCATCAACTCCTGACCGATCGGCGACAGTGCGGTGGCCAGGAACTCCGCACGTTCGAGGTGCAGTCCGTTCTCCAGGGAGTCCGAGGCGCCGAAGTAGACCGCCCGCTTGATGGCGGCACGGGACGATTTGGGCCGCGAGCCGAGGTATTGCGCGAGTTCGAGCGCCCGCCCTACGACCTTCTCGGGGGCGACCACGTCGTCGACCGCGCCGATCTCCAGCGCCTGGGACGGGGTGAACGGCTTACCGGAGAGGATCGCCACGAGCGCCTTGTGGTTGCCGACTAATCGCGGCAGCCGTTGCGTTCCACCGCCGCCGGGCATGATGCCCAGCAACACTTCGGGTTGTCCGATGACGAAGTCGCCATCGGCCATCACCCGAAGGTCGTTGGCCCAGGAGAACTCGGCCCCCAGTCCGAGTGCGGATCCGTTGAGTGCGGCGATGAAGATGACGCCGCTTCGGTTCATCTTCAGGAACGTCTGATGCACCCGTTCTAGCTGAACCGCGGGCCACAGCGGCGTGTCGCCCAGTGCGGCTTGCATGCCACTGGCGCGGTTCACTCCGCGGGCCACCCGCGCCAGGGCCGACGCGCCACGCACGCCGACCGACGGGACCCGCGCACCCCCCTCTTGCAACCAGCGGACCTCCGCGTGGGACACGAACCGTTCGGGGTGCGTACCGGTGAACACCACCGCCCCAATCTTGGGGTCCGCATCGGCCCGGTCGACGAGACGGTCGAGTTGCTCGGCGATGTCGTTGCCGAACAAACCCAACGGCCCGCCGTCGACGCGGGCGATGAGCACCGAACCCGCATCTTCGATGTCGAGATTTCCACGTACTTCTGCTGCCATGAGATGTCCTTGTGCCGAGCGCGGGACACAGTTGCAACCCGCGAATAACGAAGTTATCGTGATCAGAATAACGAAGTTATCAACAATGGGCAAGCAGACTGAGGAGAAGCCGATGCACGACGTCGATTGGGTGGTTGTCGGGTCAGGTTTCGGCGGCAGCGTGGCAGCCATGCGCCTGACCGAGAAGGGGTACCGCGTACTGGTCGTCGAGCGTGGCCGGTCCTACGCCGACGACGACCTGCCCGCGTCCACATCGGAGAGGAGCCGATTCCTCTGGGCTCCGACGCTCGGCCTGCGTGGCATCATGCGCGGCGTCGCGTTCCGGCACGTCTTCAGTTCGACGCAGACCGGCGTTGGCGGCGGCAGCCTGATCTACGGCGGAGTGTTGTTCCGAGCACAACCGCCGTTCTTCACCGACCCGCAGTGGGGTGATCTGGCGTCCTGGGAGGACGTGCTACGCCCCCATTACGCGGTGGCCGAGCACATGCTCGGCGTCAGCGCGACCCCGTGGCAATCGGCGACGATGGATTTGACCCGGCAGGTAGCCGACCATTTCGACGGCGCGTCGTTCGCCCCGGCTCCAGTCGCGGTGTTCTTCGGCGAGCCCGGCAAGACCGTTCCCGATCCCTACTTCGGCGGCGCCGGCCCCGCCCGTACAGGTTGTACCCGCTGCGGAGCGTGTATGGTCGGCTGCCGGACGGGCGCGGCGAACCGGCTGACGAAGAACTATCTCTGGTTCGCCGAAAAGCAGGGCGCGACAATAGTTTCCGAGCGCGAAGTAGTTGACGTCAGGCCGCTCGGAGCGGCCGACGGCAGTGACGGATACCGTGTGGACACTCGCCGTCCCGGCTCGTATCTGCGTCGCGACCGGCAGACCGTCACCGCACGCGGGGTGGTCTTCGCCGGGGGCGCCGTCGGCACCAACGAACTACTCGCCGACTGCAAGCATCGCGGCTCGCTGCCCGCGATCAGCGATCGCCTGGGAACGACAGTGCGAACCAACAGCGAGGCGGTGGTGTCGGTGCTGTTGCCGGAGGATCGCGAAACCTGGCGAGACGTCACCGCGAGCAGCCGCGTGATCCTCGACGGTGACACTCAGATCGAACTGTTGACCTACGGACAGCGCGGCGATCTCATGCGCGTGATGTTCACCCTGCTCATCGGCCCGGGCACAATTCCGACTCGACTGCGCAAGTGGCTCGCCACGGTAGCGCGTCACCCCCGTGACTGGGTCGCCACCATGCGATCCGGCTGGAGCGGTCGGACGCTGATGATGCTCGTCATGCAGCCCCGAGACAACGCGATCCGTTTTCGCGCCACGCGCCGACTACTGGGGCGCGGCTATCGCATCAAGACCGAGATCGACGCCGAACGACCGGCGCCGACGTATCTCGACATCGGTCACCGGGTCGCGGCCTGGTTGGCCGAACAGACCGGCGGAATCGCGCAAAGCAGTGTGTTCGAGGCATTCGGCAACATGCCGATGACCGCCCACGTCCTCGGCGGAGCTGTCATCGGCGCCGGTCCCGAATCGAGCGTCGTCGACACGACGTTGCGCGTGTTCGGCTATCAGAACATGATCGTCTGCGACGCCGCCGCGCTGCCGGCGAATCCCGGAGTCAATCCCGCCTTGACCATCACGGCTCTCGCCGAACACGCCATGTCGCATATCCAGCCGGCCGGTTTGGAACGATAGACCGATGCCCGACACACCAGTAACCGCCGGTAGCGACGCCAACGACATTCCCGAGCGCCTCATTGACGCCACCATCGCGCTATTGGCGACCGAGGGACCTTCGGCGGTCAAAGCCCGTAGCGTAGCGGCCGCGGCCGGCATGTCGACGATGGTCGTCTACAACTACTTCGGCGGGGTGCCTGAACTGGTCAACGCGGTCGTGGAGCGCGGGTTCCGCCAGATCGAGGAGGCGTTCGCCGAGGTGCCGGTCACCGAGGACGCGATCGCCGACTTGTTCACGATGGCCTTGACGACATTGAAATATGCTCGCGCGAACCCCCACCTGTACGACGCGATGTTCGGTCTGTCCGGTCGGGCCACTTACCGCCCGTCCGCTGAGAACGGCCGACGAGAGGCCGGTCACTCGCCGACCTTCCAGGAGGCATACCGGCATGTCACCGACGCCTGCGAGCGCCTTGGCGCGTCGGGACCGGTGGCGGTCGCCGATCCGTCGGCGGTCGCAGGAGCACTGTGGAGTTTCGTCCACGGCTACATCATGTTGGAGCTCGCCCACCACTTCGCCGAATTCGACGACCCGGTGCGACGTGTCTTGCTTCCGATGGGAGTGACGTTCTGCGTGGGCCTGGGCGCCCACCCCGCAGCCGCACTGCGATCACATGAGGCCGCTTTGGAGCGTGTCATCGGGTGATTTCCCGCGAACCCGCTCCGCAGGTTGAGACGCCTCGGAGGAGATGTGCGTCGAACCGAGCCGACCCGCTGGTTGGGCCTGGTTTCACCGGTCGGGGCATTCCATCTGCTGGTTGAGCCGCGAGGAACGCTAGCGACGAGCGTGTCGAAACCCCTGTACCACAATGCATTTGATGGTAGCACACGTGTCGAACTGTGATGGTATCGAACATCGAGGCGTGCGCACCCGTAGGGTGCACACGCGTCACTTGCCGGCTGTCATCGCCGAAATTGGCGCGCATCATCGAAAGTCGTTGTGGCTGAGAGGTTTCGACACTGACTCGGCTAGCGCCTCGCTCAGCACAGCGCTCGGACCTGCTCAACCAGGGCTCAACCAGCAGAGGGCCGCTTCGGCCGGTGGATACAGGTTGAGGCCGGGCTGCGCAAGCGTGGCATCATCCCGCCAAGAACTCCAGCACCTCTGGCACGAACTCGCGGTGATACTGAAAAATGCCACCGTGACCGGAGTCCGGGTAGATGCGCAGCCGTGAATTCGGCAGTCGCGCAGCCAGATCGGCGGAGTGGTCGCTGGAGACCATGAGGTCCTTGTCTCCGTTGGCGACGAACACCGGGGACGTGATCACCGACAGATCGTCGGGCTTATGCATCCCGCCCGCGGTGATCGCGCGCAGCTGGGCGTTGCGCGCTTGCGCCGAGATCGGACGGTCGCGGTCGCGGGTGCGTTCGGCCAGCCGGCCGAAGTATTCGCCCGCGGCCTTCTTGCCTTCGGCGGTGCGCGGAAAGAAGAGGAAGTTGCGGGGGTCCTGGCGGGTGAGGAACGCCTTAGCGTAGGCACTGCCGACGATGAACGGCATCTTCCAGATACCCCCGCCGCCGCGGGGGCCGGTGCCCGCGAGGACCATCCGCCGGACCAGGCCGGGGTCCGCCAGCGCGACCATCTGGGCGACCGCACCACCCAGGGAGAAACCGAGGAGATCGACGCGGTCGTAGCCCAGCGCCTTGATGAACGCGCGCGCGTCAGCCCCCATCTGCTCGATGTCTCCGGGGACCGTCGAACCGCTCGACCCGACTCCCCGATTGTCGAAAGCGATCACGTGATGACGTGCGGCGAGTCCGTCGATGACACGGGGATCCCAGTCGTCGAGCACCGCGGTGAAGTGATGCAGGAACACCACTGGCACACCACCTGGTTCACCCACTTCCCGGTAGCTGAAGCTGGTGCCGTTCACGTCGATGGTCTTGGTCGGGGCAGCCTGCCAGGTGAGTGTCATATGTGTTCCTTCTACTGAATGCGATTCGGTTGCGGAGTCGGTGAGGTAGTTGTGCGAGCGTCGAGGCGGGCCAGGACATCGAGAATCCGACGATCACCGGCGAAGCGGGCATCGGTCGCCGGGCCGAGCAGGCCCCGAAATGCCGACACCGGCCGCCAGAGGCCCGGCCGCACGACCCGTACGGCCCGGGTCTGCAGACCGTCGGCGATGGCAGTCGCGGCCGCGGTCGGAGCGATGCGCTTGAGCATCGGCTTGGGCAGCGCGCTGAGCAATTCGGTGACGACCGAGTCCTCATCCACACCGTGGGCGATCATGGCGGTGTCGACGAGGGAGAAGTACGCGGTCAGGACCGAGACGTCGTGGTCGGCGAGTTCCATCCGCAGTCCGCGACCGAGTTGTTCGACCGCAGCCTTACTCATCGCGTACGGAATGGTCCCCATGCCGTTGACGAAAGCGAAGACCGAGCTGATCAGCACGACCTGCCCTTTCGATGCGATGACGGCGTCGAGGCCGGCAGCGACGGTGTTGACCACCCCGGTGACGTTGACGGCCAAGGTCGTCTCGACGTCGGCCGTCGGTGTGTTGCGCAGCGTCGCAGCTTTGGCGAGCAGTCCGGCGTTGGCGATGACCACATCGAGGCGACCGAATCGGTCCATCGCCGCTGCCACCGCGGAGTCGAGCGAGGCCCGGTCCCGGACGTCGGCGACAGCGCCCAACGCGCGCTCGGGGTGCAGTTCGACGGCGCGCTGCGGCGTCGTCGGATCGAGGTCGGCGATGACAATGCTCGCGCCGCGCATCAGCAGTTCACGGGCGGTGGCGCTGCCGATTCCACCGTTTCCGCCGGTGATGAGAACGACCTTGCCCGCGAGGTCGTAGCGGGTCCGGCTCATGCGATACCCCGGCGCGGTGTGAGCGAGACCCGGCCATTGCGACGCAGCATCGCCAGCGCGGTAACCAGCGGCCCGCGCTTGAGATCCGGTTCCAGTCCCCGCGCGAGACGGTGCAACTGGTCGCCGTTCCAGCTGAGGTTGAGCACACTGTCTAGCGTCTTGAGATCGGTGAGTCGACCGAGCACGCCGCGCAGACCCGCCTGAATCTCGTGTGTCGTCAACTGCCGGGTGCGGCCGGACAGGATCGCGGTCGCGGCGTCGGTGGTGGTCACCGTCGGGCGGCCGATCCCGATCACATCGCAGTCGCCGGCCGTCAGTGCGTCCTGCATGCCGGTACTGCTGCGGAATCCACCGGTCACCGCGAGTGGAATGGCACCGGCGTGCTGCCGCACCGATCGGGCGTAGTCGAGGAAATATGCCTCGCGGGTGCGGGTTGAATCCGCCGCGGACCCGGACATGGCAGGCGACTCGTAGTTTCCGCCGCTGATCTCGATGAGGTCGACGGCCTCGTGGGCCAGCGCGGCGACGACTGCCCGCGACTCGTCCTCGCTGAATCCGCCCCGCTGGAAGTCTGCCGAGTTGAGTTTCACCGAGACGGCGAAGCCGGGGCTGACCCGGGTACGGACTCGGCGGACGATCTCGATCAGCAAGCGCATCCGCCGAGTCGAGTCGCCGCCCCACTCGTCGGTGCGGAGATTGGTCAGCGGCGAGAGAAACTGCGTGACCAGGTAGCCGTGAGCGGCGTGGATCTGAACGCCGTCGAAGCCGGTGGCTTCACACACCTGCGCCGCCCGGGCGAAGCGCTCGACAATGTCTTCAATTTCGTCACCGGTGAGCGCACGTGGGGTGACCGCACCGGGAAGGGCGAGTGGTACCGCACTGGGCGCGACGGGCCGATGACCGATCTCGAACAGATTCGACTGTCGGCCGGGGTGGTTGAGCTGAGCGAAGATCGCCGCGCCGCCGTCGTGGGCCGCCTTGGTCCACTCCGTCAGCGCCGGAGCGGCTCGGTCGTCCTCGATCACGACGTTACCGGGCTCTCCGAGGTGCGCGCGGTCGACCATGATGTTTCCGGTGATGAGCAGCCCGTAACCGCCCTGCGCCCAGCGTCGGTAGAGCGTCACGAGCCGTTCGTCAGGCGAATTGTCGGCGTCGGCCAAGCCCTCGCTGAGTGCGGCTTTCGCGATGCGGTTGGGCAGCCGCAGGCCCGAAGGCAGTTCGAGGGGGTCGGTCAGCGAGGTCATGTGCACTCCAAGTCCTTTGTCGTACGATCGTAATATTATGATCATAATGTTACGATCTGCGCAAGACTCGCTCCCGATCGATAGGAAAGAAAGATGAAAGCGTTCGTCGTCACCCACTACGGCCCCGACGGCCTCAGACCCGCCGACGTAGCCTCCCCCACACTCGGCGCCAACGACATACTCGTCGACGTACGGGCCGCCAGTATCAATCCGCTGGACAAGATGGTCCGCAACGGCGAGTTCAAGCAGTTGCTCAACTACCGGCGCCCCTTCGTGCTGGGCCACGACGTCGCCGGAATCGTCACCCGAGTCGGACCACGCGTCACCGACCTCAAGGTGGGTGACGAGATCTTCGCGCGCCCCCGCGATCTGCGCATCGGCGCTTTCGCCGAGGCCATCGCCATCGACGCGGCCGACGCCGCTCTCAAACCGGTCAGCCTCTCCTTCGCCGAAGCAGCGGCGGTTCCATTGGTGGCACTCGCGGCATGGCAGGCACTGGTGGACGTCGCACGTGTCAAGCCCGGTCAGAAGGTCCTCGTCCACGCGGGCGCGGGCGGCCTGGGATCAACGGTGATCCAGGTCGCCAAGCACCTGGGCGGATACGTCGCCACCACCGCCCACACCGACGACATCGCAAAGGTACGAGATCTGGGCGCCGACGAAGTCGTGGACTACACGAAACAAGATTTCACCGAGGTGATCGCAGGGTACGACGTCGTACTCGACTCACTGGGCACCGGCAGCCTCGAGAAGTCGCTGACCGTCTTGAAACCCGGCGGCCTCGCGATCAGCGTGGTCGGCCCACCCGACCCGGCGTTCGCCGCCCAGCTCGGAAAGCCTGTGCTCAAACCCGCGATGGCGTTGCTGAGCCGTCGAATCCGATCCCGCGCCAAGAAGCTCGGAGTCCGTTACTCGTTCTTCTTCATGCGGGCCGACGGCGCTGCGCTGAAGACGCTCGCCCGACTCTACGACGCCGGAACCCTGCGGCCGGTGCTGGATCGGACGTTCGACTTCGACGACACGCTGGAGGCCATGTCCTATGTGGAGCAGGGCAAGGCCAACGGCAAGATCGTGATCACCCGATGACGAGCACGACGGAAACCTCCATCACGGCGCCAACGCGCTATGTCGCGGCCGCGGGCACGAGGTTCGCCTACCGTGTGTTCGGCGCCCCGACCGGGATACCTCTGGTGTTCTTGCACCACTTCACCGCGACGATCGACGACTGGGATCCTCGCGTTCTGGACGGCATCGCCGCACATCGACATGTCATCGTCTTCGACAACCGCGGTGTCGGCGGAAGCCGGGGGCGAGTGCCGACGACCGTGGGCGCGATGGCCGACGACGCGGTCGCCTTCATTCGCGCACTCGGCCTGACCCCGGTCGATTTGTTCGGCTTTTCGCTGGGCGGGTTCGTCGCGCAGGTCGTCGCGCTCGAGAACCCCGGATTGGTCCGCCGCATCGCTCTGGCCGGCACCGGGCCGTCCGGTTTCAAAGGCGTCGGGACGCTCAATCGCAGGCTGGTCACCGATACGGCCCTGAGCGCGATGAGGCTGCGGGATCCCAAGCCACGCCTGTTCTTCACCAGGACACGAGCCGGCCGAGACGCAGCACTCGACTACATGGCCCGCATCGGCGAGCGGCAGACCGACCGCGTGCCGAGAACGACCCTGCGGGCCGCTGCGGCCCAACTCCTCGCGATCAGTAGGTGGGGGCGTCGATCTCCGATGGATCTGTCGATGTTCACCGGACCAGCCTTGGTCGCCAATGGCGAGGACGACCGCATGTTGGCCACCCGGGGCTCCATCGAGCTGGCCTATCGACTCAACGACGCACGGCTAGTTCTGTACCCCGACGCGGGCCACGGCGGAGTATTCCAGCATCACGAGAGGTTCGTCGCCGAGCTGTCGGCGTTCTCACGCTGATCCCCGTCCCCGGCATCGCACAGCATGACCTGTGCGTGCGACGCCTGGGCGGATGCCCGCGAATCCCCTTCTCCGACGAGGATATTGACCGTCATCGGCGTGAGCACCTCACGCACCGGGTCGAGGTGCTGCACGAAATGGCCGGCGAGCTCCAGGGTGACGAAGCCGTGCACCGCCGCCCAGAGCTGGTCGGCCACAGACGTCACGTCGGTCGTCGCGCGCACTCGACCAGCGTCGTGGACTCGTTCACACACGCTACGGAGGTGACCGTAGGCGAGCCGGAACGACGCCGACCGCCGATCAGGTTCGTTTGCCGCGGTCGGACGGTATGTGCCACGCGTCGACAATCCGAACATCAGGTCGTACAGATGCGGACTCGCCATCGCGAACCCCCGCGCCGCCAGCGCGTGCCGAAACAGATCCGCCACCGGATCGTCGGTCCGGGGAACCGCGCTGAACTTCTCCGCGAGTTCTTCGAATCCGCGATCGGCCACCGCTTGAAAGAGCTCCGGAATCCCGCCGACGTGATGGTAGACCGCACTCGTCGACACGGACGCGGCTTGCGCGACGGTCCGCGCCTTGACCGCACCGGGGCCCTCCGCGGCCAGGATGTCGGCGGCAGCCGCGACCAGCCGCGAGGTGGCCTGGTCGCGACTGAGCCTTGAGGAGCCAGTCATCACTGCCTTTCAACTGCTTGCCAGATACGACGCCACAGGATAGCGTCTCCCCTACTGTAACGAAGTTCCACTAGGGGTTGACGATGGTTAACGCGCACACTTCACGGTCGATACGCACGGAGGATCTCGGCGGAGGAGTCCTCCTGGCCTACCTCCACACCGACGAACACGGTCTGTTCGGCCGCGATGCCGCCGCTGAGTTCGCGGCGTTCGTCGCGGCGATCGATCGAGATCCGCGCTGGCGCGCCGTCGTTCTGACCGGGACGCACCCGACGAGATTCATCAGCCACGCGGACCTGGCCTGGCTGCAGCAGGACGGCTCAGCCGTCCCGCCCCTCAATCGACGCGTCATGGGCGTCGTGGTCCGTCTGGCGCGCGTGCTGAACACAAATCGGGCGACCCGATTCATGACCGCCAAGACTCCGATGACCGGCGCGATCCAACTGGACGAGATGCACCGGACCCTGGATCGAATGAGCACCGGTCAGACGATCTACGTGGCGGCGCTCAACGGATCCGCACTCGGACTCGGCGCTGAGATCGCGTGGGCGTGCGACGTCCGGCTGATGGCCGAGGGCGACCATATGATCGGCCATCTCGAGGTGCTGCTCGGATTCGCTCCGGGGGCGGGCGGAACCCAGCGACTCAGCGCACTCGTCGGTCCCCACAAGGCTCGGCTCCTGATCCTTGAGGGCGCGCCGCTCATCGGACCCGACGCGGTGCGTCTTGGGGTCGTCGACGCTCAAGTACCCGCCGACGAGCTCATCGAGACCGCGGTCCTCCAGGCCCGCCGACTCGCCTCGCGGCCCCCGCGGGCGATCGGTGCCGTCAAGCGAGCCGTGGCGGCAGGGGTTACCCGCGGCCAGCGGGCCGGCCTGCGAGCCGAGCGCACCGAGTTCCTCGCATCCCTGCCACAACGCGAGGCGCAGCAGATCATGCTCGACTATCTGGCCGAGACCAGCCGCGACGGTGAGCTACCGATCTACCGAGCAGGCGGCTACGCCGAAGCCCTGGTGCGCGGACGTGCCACCGGCACACCGGAATCGGTTGCGCCCGGAGCGCCGCGACGTGGCTGACCACGTACTCGCCGCGTTGCTGTGGAGTCTGGGACGGGTCATGTCGGCCGCATCACGCATCCACCCGGCACTGCGTTCACAGATCACCCGCACACTCACCTTCCAGATGTCCGCAGGCGAGACGGTCAGTCAGGTATGGGAGTTCGACGCGCCGCGACGCCGAATCCGATCCTTTCGCGGACGCACCGAAACGCCCGACTGTGCCGTCCACTTCCGCACCGGCTGGCAGGCACTGCGCGCACTTGTCTCGCCGACGACGGTCAACAGGGTCGTGGCCGGACTGCACGAAGGTTCGGTGCAGCTCACCGGCAGCGCCTTCGTGTTGCTGTGGTTCCACGGCTTGACGCGCAAGTTCTTCCGACTCGGCCGCCCCGCGGGGCCGCGCCACGAACTCCCGCACCGCTACCTGCGGGTCGACCCGACCACCTGGGGTGCCGAAACAGTGTTGATCGAGCCGGCGGTCGACCATCTCGATCCCACCTGGACCGCGGCCCACCGCGCCCGGTCGACATTGCATCAACTCCGGTCCACGACCGGCGAACCAGTGCTGGAGCCGTGATCACATAATGCATAGGAATAGCAGCGCCCCACGACTCTCGTGGGATACCAGCGGCCCGCGCGACGGGCTCAACGATCGGTCACTGGGCTGGCTGCGATTCATGTGGGACAAGGCGACCACGCCCGACGATTGGTCGGACCAGGGCGAGCCCCATCCGTGGTGGGATCGCTACAGCGAACCGCCGATGTGCGCCTTCCCGCGATTCGACATCGCCGAGATGGGCTACATCCTGCCGATGATGCTCGAATCCACGCCGGCGTGGCGCGAAGGGTACGTCCGCATCCTCGACGAACTCATCGGACGCTACCGGTCGTTTTGGGGCGCAGTCGACTGGAACACCCTGATCGGCCCGGACCCGTTGGTCGACCGCTATCCGCCGGAGTGGCTCACCGTCGTTCCCGAACACCTGCGGGGCCGCTACGCGCTTCCGGGCTGGACCGGCAACGGCGTCGAACCGTGGGGTCTGCAGCCGGACCCGGTCGGCTGCGACGGCAATCTCTTCTACCGCGGTTGGCTCACCCTTCTGATGAGCATCCGCCGTTACATCTCGGGCGAGGCGACCGAAGGCGACACCTTCGAAGTCACGGGCTATCAGAACCGGCAGTTCACCTGGACCCATCAGCGAATGGCCCGATTCATCTCCGACCAACTGTGGGCCCGGCCGCAGGGAGCTCACTGTGAGAACACGAAGATCTGGCCGTTCTGCATGAGCGCCGCCGGGCTGGGACTGCAGCTGTACGACGCCGTTCTCGGCACCGATGTCAACGACTCGTTCCGACGGTGGATCGACTACGCCAAGCGGCACTACATGGGACGCGACCGCAAGGGCAGAATCGACTGGGTCGCGTTCTACTACGATCCGATCGAAGACGCGACGATGACTTTCCCGGGAACGGTGAACGCCTACAGCGCCCTAATTCTGCTGCACTACCTGAGCCCGCAGGACCACCAACTGGGCATCGACCTCTACGAATCATCGATGCGTCAACTCGGGTGGAACAACCCCAGGTACCCCGTGGTGCAGTTGGCCGACGATCCCCAACTCCTGTCAACGGCGCTGTGGATGGCCCGCGAGGTCGGCGACACCACCACCTGGGACCGGCTGCGCGAGGTAGCCGAGCGCGAGTTCGAACCACGATTCTTCGGCGAGAACGACACTCGCTTCGCCTTCTGGTTCAACGAGAACCGCGAGTGGCCGCGCGGGCAGTTGAACGCCACCATGATGATGGTCGAGTGCGCCGAAGCGGGCGCCTGGTCACGTGTCTTCAATTCTCCGAACCTGGCGGTCCACCGACAACCTACGATCCGCGGACTCGACTATCCGACGATCGGTGTGCGCCGGACACACTACGACTCGCAACGGCGGCGACTGGAGATCGACACTTTCGCCGCCACGCCCGCCAGTCGTGGTGAGACCACAACCTTCCACGTCGACACGCTTCCGGCCAGTCCACGACTGTCGGTGATCGTCGACGGTGAAGAGAGCTCCACGTGGCGTCGCCTCGACGCCCGGACGGTCGAGCTCGACACGACGGTTGACGCACACCGCATCATCGTCGCCCCCGGCTGAGCGATAAGTCGCCAGCAAAACCCTCCGAAAGGAATCCTCAGATGAAGGTGGCATACGTCTTCTCCACTTCGGGACACACCGCGAGTTACAAACTCGGACAGATGATCCTGCCTCAACTCGAAGGCCGCACAAAATATCCACAGGGCCACGGTGCCGAGGTGGTCGGAATGATGTTCTTCGACGACAACACCTATGTCCTCCGGTCCGGCGACCCCATCGGGGAACGGCTGGCCAAGGTCGCGCAGGAGCAGGGAATCCTCCTGATGATCTGCGACCAGTGTTCGATCGAACGCGGTCTGGCTCAGGGCACTCCGGGGCAGCCCGGCGGTGTCACCACCACGGACACGGTGCCCGGCGTACACGTCGGGTGTTTCCCGGACCTCTACGAGGCACTCGCAGGAAATCCGCCGGATCACATCATCACCCTGTGAGTAGTCCGCTGGTTGAGCCTGGATTCACCGGCGGTGGGCCCTCTCCGCAGGTTGAGCCGTGAGGAGCGTAAGCACGCCGTACTGAGCACGCACCCCCGCTCCCCGAGTGCCGAAACGAGCTGCGAGTTTCGGTGTATCGAGGGGCTGGCGACACAAAGATCCCAACGCAACCAGATCCGTTGCACGCATACGAATTCGCGGCAGAGAACACCGGCCGTCGGTGGATCCAGGCCGGGTGTCGGCTCGCGTCTGGACAGCGCCACTGCCGCGTTCGCACTGCGGTAGTGCGTTCACGCGGCGGTAGTGTTGACGAACTGCCGCTGTGGCAACTTGGTCCCGCGGACGTAACCACCGCAGCGGGAAGAGGTTACGGTGGCGCGAATTCGGTTACCGCAGTGCAACATTGGCTACCGCAGTGCGAACGGCGAGCCCACCGCCGCGGCTTCAGGGTCTTTGCGACCGACACCGCGATCGGCGCGACACCGACGCCGCGCCGAACGCTCATCTGACAACCCCGACTGCAGCAGTCACACACCCCTCATTCGCCCCAGCAGTGACAACGAATCGTTTCACCATGCGATCGTCCAACACCACCATCGCATCGACACGGGAAATCCGATGCGGCACTCCAACTAGCGCCTCGCTCAGCACGGCGCTCGGACCGGCCCAACCAGCAGGCACGACCTCCTCAGGTCAAAGTGGCTTGTCACTCGCATTACGAAACCGACCCCTGTTGCGACCCCATCGGAGCGTATGATCATAATATAAAGCTCAACGGTATCACCGCTTGCGAGAGGCAAGTGCGATCCAGCGGGAGGTCACGTGGCTCGTTACGGCAAGGAACACAAGGACGTAACCAGAAAACGGATCCTCGATTCCGCGGGCCGACTGTTCAAGGCCGACGGCGTCGACGGCTCCGGCATCGCCGGACTGATGTCGGATGCCGGGTTGACGAATGGCGCCTTCTACGCACATTTCGCTTCCAAGGACGACCTCGTCGCCAGTGTGATCGCCGAGCAGATGTCCGCCCAGGCAGCCGCTATTCGCGCACTCCCACATGGCCGCGACGGCTTGGAGTTGTTCATTCGGGAGTATCTGACTCCGACACACCGTGACAACCCGTCTGCGGGTTGTCCATCGGCGGCTCTTCTGGATGAGGTCGCACGTAGTCCCGACGTCACTAAGCACGCCTACACCGATGGCGCGAACGCCATCATCGACGAAATCGCACGTCGACTCCGCCCACAACGCCCGGAGGCCGCCAGAGCAAACGCCATCGGCCTGTACACGATGATGGTGGGCACGCTCCAGCTCGCCCGTGCGCTCAGCGACGACGAGCTTTCGCAGGAGGTACTCACAAGCGGCGTGGCGAATGCCGCAGCCTTCTTGCCGCGCGACCCCGAACATCACTGACTCGACGAGGCTCGACGTCCCGACCAACCACAATTGACAACGACCGTTGCCAGTTTTACCGTCGATCCATGAGGATCCCGTTTCGTCGGCGGAATGTACCGCCGACGACGATTCCCGAATCGACTACCGCATTGTTCTTCGGAATGGGCGTCGCCAACATCATCATGCAACTGGCGCTGCCCGGCGTCGGCCGTGGCGTATTCGAATCGCGAGTCGATTCCGGCAGCGCCTATCGACGCGTCATAAAACGGCAGCGGACCACCGGGCAGTATCTGGCCGTCGCCATCATCGGGTCGGAGTCGGACAAACTCGCCTACCGAAGCGCCGTCCGCGAGGTGCATTCGCACGTCCATTCGACGCCCGATTCGCCCGTGCACTACAGCGGCAACGACCCGAAGATGCAACTGTGGGTCGCCATGTGCTTGTTCAAGGGATTCCTCGATTCGTGGGAACTCACCTATGGCACGCTCGACGCCGCCACCCGCAATCAGCTTCTCGCACAAGGGAAGTCACTGGGAACCACCCTCGAGGTTCGCGACAGCCAATGGCCGACGACCTTCGACGAGTTCGAAAGACTCTGGGCGGCGACACTTCCCGAGTTGGCCATCGACGACGACGTCCGCGCTCACCTGACCTCGCTCGCCGACCTGTCGTTCCTGCACGCACAGTGGGGACCGGCGGGCCGCTTGATGTCGCTGGCGCTGGGCCGCCAGCTGATGTTCATGACGCGCGCGACGCTCCCACCGGAGTTCCGGGAGCTGATGGGCTGGACGTGGTCGGAGCGCGATCAGCAGAAGTTCGAGCGCGCGGTTCAACTGCATCGCGCCGTCGACTTCGTCGCGCCGTGGCTCAGCCCGGCGTCGCTGCACGCCTACCTGGTCGACCTGCACGTCCGACAGGCGCTGGGTCTGCCGACGCTGGGAAAGTTGCACGTGCGGGAGTGACGTCGCGTATCGAGGTCTCAGGCCCGAGAGACCGCTGGGGAATCATGCGCGCGGCTCACCGACAATTCGGCCGCACGATGCCCAGTCGGTGACACTTTCCGGAACACGCTCACCATCGCCCACACCACGCTCATCACGGCCAAGGCCATCATCGAGCCGTAGACGGTCAGTGCGCTGTCACCGCGACCCGACGTATAGCCGCCGCCCCCGTCGGGGCCATGCCCACCGCCGTCGTGTTGACCACCCTGATTGCCCCCGGGCCAACCATGCCCGTCACCGTCACGCGCACCGCCCGGCCCGCCCGCACCATCCCACGGTCCGCCATGCCCCTGTCCACCATTCCCCTGTCCGCCGAAGCCTATCGACCGGCCCTGATCACCGGTCAACGACGAGTAATACACGCCGATCGCCGCGGCCTGAATCAGCACCGGGATGACGACATAGCGCAGCGGCAGGTAGAACGCGAGCACGACGCTGAGGATCTCCGCGACATAGAAGTACCGGTCGTGCATGGCGGGCAGCAGGAAAGGCACGATCACCGCGCTCGCCGTCGCGGCGAGCAGGATCGTCGTAGGTGTCACCGCAGGCCGCTTCCATACCGACCACGCCAAGAAGCCGACGATAAGCACTGCGGCGCAAGCTATTCCAGCATGAGCGAGCCAGGTCACGTCGCCGCTGACCGGTATCAGCTGATAGAGATTCGCCGCGCCGAGGGTCAACTGTTTGTACGAGTCGGCTTGATCCAGATACACCGAAAAGACTGTGCGCCAAGGAGCTCCGACCACCAGCGCCGGGAAGTCGAGCAGCAGATAGACGGCGGGGATCGCCGACAACGTGTACCACGGCAGCTTCCGGCGCAGCAGCAGGAACGCGAGCACAGGCAGCACGAAGACGGCCTGCAGCTTGAAAGACACTGCGAGACCGAAGAATACGCATGCCCACCAGGAGTTGGAGCGCCATCGCCCCGACGCCTGGGCGCGCATCAGGAAGTACACGCCGCCCACCGCGCACGCCGAGTACACGGCGTCGGCCTGGCCCCAGATGGACCCGTTCGCCACCACCGACGGCAGTAGCAGCACCACACCGAAAGCCAACGCGCGCAACGTGAATCGCTGTGTCTTCAGCGCGACGATCCGATAGGCGAAGAAGGCCAGCAGCACCTCGAAGAGGAAGGAGATCGCCTTCACTCCGATCAGCGCGGGCACCTTCAGATAAGTGAGAATCGCCAGCAGATACAGATACGGATAGTTGTAGTCGGCGAACTGATTCTTGAACGCGGCGAAACCTCCGGCGTCGGCGATCGTCTGGTACCACCGGCTCAGGAAGGCGCGGTAGTCCATCGTCTCGAAGTCGACGAATTGATATCGGACGACGAGTGCGACGACGACGATCGCCGCGAGCGTCGACCACCGTATCCACCGGGTGGCGTCGCGCTTCACGGCGGGCGCGGAGATATCCGACGCCACCTCGGCGTCGAGCGGTATACAAGCCATCGCACCACTGTCGGCGGTGAGTCTGTGAGCCCGCCGGATGTCCGCTGCGAGGTAGCCGAACATTTCCCATTGCCCGTTTGACCTGCGCATTTGTCGATCATCGACAAACGTCCGGCAATAGTTCATCGCGCACGACGATGTGACCGAGATCGCAAATTCCTACTCTTTCCCCAGTAGCTCACCGACATCGAATGGGATCGCCGACATGCACTTCGCCCTCCTCCCCGACACCCGCGCCGCGCAGGCACCCACCCTCCCCGCCATCGCCGACGACGACCGCGCCTATGACAACGCCGCCTTCGCCGACGCCGTGCGGCGGGTCGCGGCGGGCCTCGCCGACCTCGGCGTCGGAGCGGGTGACGTCGTGGCGATCCTGTTGCCCAACAACGCCGATCTGATCATCACCCTCTTCGCCGCCTGGCGACTCGGCGCCGCCACCACACCCATCAACCCGGCCCTCACCGACGTCGAGGTGCAGTACCAGGTATCCGACGCCGGCTCCAAAGTGCTTGTCACCGAACAAGATCGACCGATCGTCGACGTAATCGCCACCACCGCAGCGGCGCTGCACGACGCCGCGCCGCACGCGGCCGAACCCATCGCGGGCGACGACGACCTCGCGCTGCTCATCTACACCAGCGGAACCACCGGGCGCCCCAAGGGAGTGCGCCTGTTGCACCGCAACCTGACCGCGCAGGCGATCATGCTCGTCGACGCACTCGAACTCACCGACGCCGATCACAGCCTGCTGATCCTGCCGCTGTTCCACGCCAACGGCATCATGGTCGGCACTCTGTCCCCGCTACTCGCGGGCGGGCAGACGACCATCGCCGGGCGGTTCCGGCCGGAGACCTTCTTCGCCCTGCTCGAGAAGACCCGCCCCACCTACTTCTCGGCGGTCCCTACCATCTACACGATGCTCGTCGACCTTCCCACCGACGTCGAGCCGGACACCTCGTCGATCCGCTTCGGTATCTGCGGAGCGGCACCCGCCAGCGTCGAGCTCCTCGCGAAAACCCAAGAGCGCTTCGGCTTTCCGCTCGTGGAGGGATACGGCCTGTCCGAATGCACCTGTGTCGCAACGGCCAACCCGATCCACGGCCCCCGCAAGGCGGGCACCGTCGGCGTCGCACTGCCCGGCGTCGAGATCCGCATCGGCGATTCGGTAGCGACCGGCGAGCGCGGTGAGGTGCTGATCGCAGGCCCGAACGTCATGCCCGGCTACCTGAACCGGCCCGAGGACACCGCGAAGACTCTCGTCGACGGCTGGCTGCGCACCGGCGACATCGGCTTCCTCGATGCCGACGGTTACCTCACCCTCGTCGATCGCGCCAAGGACATGATCATCCGCGGCGGCGAGAACATCTACCCCAAGGAGATCGAGAGCGTCGTCTACCGACTGCCGCAGGTCGCCGAAGCCGCCGTCATCGGACGGTCCGACGCGAAGTTCGGCGAAGTCCCCGTGCTCTACGTGTCCCTCAACGCCGGCGAAAGTCTCGACACCACAACGATTCTCGCGCATCTCACCGAGTCGTTGACCAAGTACAAACTGCCCGTCGAGATCACCGTTCTCGACACGCTGCCCAAGAACGCAGTCGGAAAACTCGACAAGCCGACCCTGCGCAGGCAACTGACGCCAACCGGCGCCTGACCCGAATCAATCACTCACACAACACAACTCATCGACAAGGAGCAGGACCCATGCCATTCAAGGATCCGGTTTTTCCCGCGGTGGATCCGCAGGAATTCCTCGCCAAGCCGCTGATGGAGCGCATTCGCGTCCTCGGCACACAGTGGGCCGAGCACGGCTTCGGCACCCCCTACATGGTGCACACCATCTATATCGTCAAACTTCTCGTGATGTACGCCTTCGGCGGCGTGCTCGTCGCGACGCTCACCTCGGGCCTGCACTTCTGGGAGATCGGCAGCTGGTGGAACCAGCCCATCGTCTACCAGAAGCTCGTGCTGTGGACGGTGCTGCTCGAGGCGATCGGCATCGCCGGATCCTGGGGTCCATTGGCCGGCAAGGCCAAGCCGATGACCGGCGGCATTCTCTTCTGGGCGCGCCCCGGAACAATCCGGATGCGACCGTGGAAGTGGATTCCCGGCACCAACGGGAGCCGTCGCTCCATCGGTGACGTCATCGTGTATCTGGCACTCCTGGCCTCCCTGGTCGTGGCCATGGCACTGCCGGGCGTGCAGAACTCATCCTTCATCGACGGGATGACGAAGATCGGGCTGGACACGTCGTCGGGCCTGGTGCGCCCGATCGTGGTGGTCGTGCCCATCGTCTTGCTGATCCTGATCGGCCTTCGTGACAAGACGATCTTCCTCGGCGCCCGTGGCGAGCAGTACCTGCCGGCCATGATCATGTTCGCCGTGCTTCCGTTCACCAACATGATCATCGCGCTGAAACTTCTCATCGGCGTCGTCTGGATCGGTGCCGGATTCTCCAAGTTCGGCAAGCATTTCGCCCTCGTCATCCCGCCCATGATGAGCAACAGCCCATGCCTCGCCCCATTCCGGGCACTGCGCCGCGCCGCGTACAAGAAGATCCCCGACGACATGCGGCCTTCCGGCTTCGCACACTTCATGGCACACGTGATGGGCACCTTCGTGGAGATCGCCGCCCCGCTCGTCCTGCTCTTCTCGACCAACAAGTGGATCACCCTCGTCGCAGCGATCTTCATGATCTGCTTCCACCTGTTCATCATCTCGACGTTCCCGCTTGCCGTGCCGTTGGAGTGGAACGTGCTGTTCGCCTACACCACCCTCATCCTGTTCCTCGGCTTCCCCAACGCCGACGGATTCGCACTCTGGGACATGTCGCCATGGTGGCTGGCACTGATCATCGCCGCGGCGCTGCTGTTCTTCCCGGTACTGGGCAACATCCGGCCCGACAAGGTCTCGTTCCTTCCGTCCATGCGTCAATATGCGGGCAACTGGGCCACGGCCCTGTGGGCCTTCAAGCCGGGCGCCGAGGAGAAGCTCAACCGCGTCACCCGCTCGGCGCCCAACCAGGTCGACCAGTTCATCGCCGCCGGCTACCCGCCGGAGTGGGCCGAGATCACCCTGCAGATGACCATCGGATGGCGTTCGCTGCACAGCAACGGCCGCGGACTGTTCTCCGTCCTGCTCGACACCCTGCCCGACATCGACACCCGCACCGTCCGAGAGGGTGAGTTCCTGTGCAACTCGGTCATCGGCTTCAACTTCGGCGACGGCCACCTGCACAACTGGGACTTCATCGCCGCCGTTCAGGAAGAAGCCCAGTTCGAGCCGGGTGAAGCGGTCATCGTATGGGCCGAGTCGCAGCCGATCGGCAAGAAGACCCAGGACTACAAGGTCATCGACGCCGCACTGGGAGTCGTCGAAGAAGGCACCTGGATCGTCGGCGACATGGTAGAGACACAGCCATGGCTTCCCGACGGCCCCGGCCCGCTGCAGGTGACTTGGTCGGACCTGCGCACCACTCAAGGTCACAAGGCCGGTCAGCCGGCATGACGACTGCCACCATCGTCGGCGGCGGGCCCAATGGGCTCGCCGCCGCGGTCTACCTCGCCCGCAGCGGCGTCGACGTCACCGTCCTCGAAGCCGCCGACACCGTCGGCGGCGGTGTCCGTTCCAGCGGTGGCATCGTCGACGGCCTGATCCACGACCATTGCGCCGCCTTCCACCCGATGGCCGTCGGCTCCCCCTTCCTCGCCGGCCTCGACCTGCAAAGCCGTGGTGTCCGTTGGCTTCTCGCCGACGCCGACTGCGCACACCCCATCGACGGTGGCCGAGCCGGAGTGCTGTACACCTCGGTCGGGCGCACCGCCGACGGCCTGGCCGCCGACGCAGCGCTGTGGCGCGGACTGTTCGAGTCGACGTCGGGCAGCTTCGACACCTGGAGCTCCGACATCATGGGCCCGCTGCTCCGTGTGCCGAAGCACCCGTTCCGGCTTGCGCGCTTCGGTGCTCCTACGGCGTTGCCCGCCGCGGTCCTGGCCCGCGCCTTTCGCACTCCCGAGGGGCGCGCTCTGTTCGGCGGTGTTGCGGCACATACCTTTCGGCCACTGAACCGCCCGCTGACGTCGGCGATCGGCCTGGGCATTCTCACCGCCGGACACCGGCACGGCTGGCCGGTCGTCGAGGGCGGGTCCGGGGTTCTCATCGCAGCCCTGGTCGACATCCTGAAAAGCCTTGGCGGACAAATCGAAACGGGATGTCGGGTCGAGTCGGCCGCGGATCTCCCGGCGTCGGACATCACGATGTACGACCTTGCTCCGACCGCTGTCGCGCAACTCCTCGGCGATCGGCTTCCGCCGCGAATCCGCAAGGCCTACCGCAAGTTCCGCTACGGGCCGGGCGCGTTCAAGGTCGACTTCGCAATCGACGGCCCGATACCGTGGAGCAATCCCGACGTCGGGCGAGCGGGCACCGTGCACCTCGGCGGCGAGTTCGCCGAGATCGCCGCGACGGAGAAGATGATCAGCACCGGCAAGATGCCCGAGCGGCCATTCGTCCTACTGGGACAACAGTTTCTGGCCGATCCGTCGCGCAGTGCGGGCGACATCAACCCGGTGTACTCCTATGCCCACGTGCCGAACGGATTCACCGGCGACGCCACCGAAGCGATCATCGGGCAGATCGAACGATTCGCACCCGGCTTCCGCGACCGGATCGTCGGGACCGCCGTGCGTAGCACCACCGAGATGTCGGTGTACAACCCCAACTACGTCGGCGGCGACATCTGCACGGGCGCAAAAGACCTGCCGCAGTTGGTATTCGGACCGCGCACGACTCTGGATCCCTACTCACTGGGCATCGCCGGCTCGTACATCTGCTCGGCAGCCACGCCACCCGGCCCAGGCGCACACGGCATGTGCGGGGCCAACGCCGCGGCGCAGGCATTGCGAGAATTGGGCGGGTAGCGAAGTGGCGCGCTCGGTCTCGGTTGGGCTAGGTCGCATCGAGACCAAGGACGCTGTCTCTCAGCGCGACTTTGGAGAACTTCCCAGTCGCCGTTTTCGGGATTTCATCGACGATCAGCACTTGTTCGGGTACCCACCATTTGGCGACCCGCCCGGCAAGATGTTGCCGGATCAATTCGGGTGACAGCATCGTTCCAGGTGCGGCGACCACGCAAGCAAGTGGCCGTTCACCCCATTTGTCGTCGGGAACCGCGATCACTGCGGCCTCCACGACGTCGCCGTGTCCCATGATCTCGTTCTCCAGCTCGACCGAGGAAATCCACTCCCCTCCCGACTTGATCAGGTCTTTGGTGCGATCGACGATGCGCAGTTGCCCGTCCGGTCCGATGGTGGCGACATCGCCGGTGCGAAGCCAGCCGTCGTCGGTGAACGAAGACGAGGCGCTCGGGCCAGACTGCCCGAAGTAGGCCGCGGCGATCGTTGCTCCTGCAGCTTGCAGTTCCCCGGTCGACTTTCCATCTCGGGCAACGACTTTCCCGTCTGAGCCGACAACACGCAACTGAGTGAGCGGCAAAGCGACTCCTGGGTGCGCCAAGAGATCGCGCGCATCTTCGCGCGACAACTGCGTTCTCGGCGGCAAATAGGCACAGGTGACGACCGGGCTCGTTTCGGTCATGCCCCACGCATTGCGCAGAGGCTGGCCGATCGCCTCGTCGTAGGCCCGCGATAGCGAGAGCGGGACCGCACCACCGCCGCACACGATGTGCCGCAGGCTCGTCAGATCATGACCGCCCAAGTGCTGCAGCGCCCCACGCCACACGGTGGTCACCGCCGCGGTGAATGTCACACTGTGCTGTTCGATCTGGCCGAGAAGTTCGGCCGGCGCTGTCGCGGTCCCTGGCATGACCAACTGCGCCCCACACATCAGCGCAGCGTAGGGCAGGCCCCATGCGTTCACGTGGAACATCGGCACCACGGGCATGATGGTGTCGGACTCGCCGAGCCCGAAAGCGTCGGCGGTCTGAAGCATCAACGCGTGCAGGATGATTGACCGGTGGTCGTAGAGGACACCTTTCGGCTGACCAGTGGTGCCAGAGGTGTAACACAGCGATGCGGCCGAGCGTTCGTCGTGGACAGCGAACATCTGATCGTTCGCCGGTTCTGCATCGGCGACTAGTGTCTCATAGTCGCGCACGCGCGGGTCGTCGGGAATCTCGGCCGAATCGCCATCATCCATCACCACGATCTGGCGAACGGTGGTGAATGACTTCATCAGCGGCCACACGATCGGCAATAGCGAACGGTCTATGAATAGGACGTCGTCCGCCGCATCGTTGACGATGAACGTCAGTTGTTCGGCGAACAACCTATGGTTGATCGTGTGCAGAACCCGACCCGACGACGGGACCGCCACATACAGCTCCAGATGCCGTTGAGTGTTCCACCCGAACGTGCCCACCCGCGCATCTGCGGGGACGCCGAGTCCGTCGAGCACCGTGACCAGGCGTCGGACCCGATCTGCGACATCACCGAAGGTCGCTCGCATTACTCCATCGGCCTGTGCCGTGACGATCTCCTTTCCGCGGAAACGGCCTTCCATGCGTTCTAGCAACATCGAGACGACCAGCGGCCGGTCCTGCATCATGCCGAACATCCTTGCTCCTTCTCCGTTGTATCCGGGAGTCCTGCCCGGATCACTTGTCGTCGTGACCTGCCCGCTGACCGAGGGGATTCTGAAAGCGGCATGCCACCGCGATGGCATTAAGCATATGCTTAGAGTTACTCGGCGCTCGATCAATGTCAAGCGTCAAGAGATCGAAGCAGTTGGGAGCAACCGATGACGGGAACGCAGATCGTGGGCGAAGCTTCACGTGAGTACTGGCTCACGGGCCTGCACCCCGACAGCCCGCCGACGACGACACGAGACAACGCGGCGAACCGCCTGCTTGCCGCGGCGCGTGACGCGTTCTTCGAAGACGGGTACCAGGGCACCACCACACGCGCGATCGCCAAGCGGGCCGGAATGAGTCCGGCAGCGATGTACATCCACTACGCGTCGAAACAGGAGATGCTTCTCAAGATCTGCCTGCTCGGCCATCGCGCCTGTTACGAGAGCCTCCTAGCCGCAGCATCAGTGCAGGGTGGCGCCATGAAACGGTTGCGGTCAGCCGTGTTCGACTTCACGGCTTGGCATGCGCACAACCACGTGATCGGTCGAGTGGTGCAGTACGAACTCCGCTTCCTCGACGAGGACAACTTCGCCGAGGTGGCCCAGGTCCGCCGCGACATTCACGAGGTCGTCGAATCAATCGTCCGCGAGGGAGTGCGCACCGGCGCATTCGCGGTCAGCAATGTGCCCGCGACCACCCTGGCGATCCTGTCGCTATCCATCGATTCGGTCCGATGGTTCCCCTCGCACAGCGTTTCCAACGAAGAGGAACTCGCCGCACACTATGTCGCTCTGGTTGACCGAATGGTTGCTGTCACCACTTGACATCGGCGTGATCTGTGCAACACTGCTCTAAGCAAGTGCTTAACCGAAGTGTGAGGGCTTGCAAGAAATCGAAGCAGAAGCGACCCCGACGCCGCATCCAGTCACCGCTGATCGCGCGGAATCCCGACGGCGACATCCCACGCGGGGAGCTCGCAAGCAGAAAGTGTTGCCATGAGTCATTCCCAAGAGGTGCCGGCCGCAGAGCTCGTCGTCCACCGCACCGAAGTCACCGACGACGACCTCCGAGCATGTGGCGTCGATCTAGACCACGATTTCCCCGGCAGCAGCGCTAGCGAATTCAAGCGCTACCCGGTCCTTTCTGAGGGTGGCTGGTACATGGTGATCAAACACCAGCCCACGCTCGCCTCGGTCAGTCGCGAACCCTGGCATCTGTTGGGCCCGATCACACTGACCTCCTCCAACCTGCACATCGGCTGACGCCGTCCATCTCAAAAAGAAAGCAGCACAAAATGATTGGTGTCGATGTAGGCGGTACCTTCACCGACGTGGTATCGATCGAGAACGGTCAGATCAGGACCACAAAAATCTCCACAGACGTGCGAACCACCGAGCAGGGAGTCCTCCGTGGCGCATCTGAAGTCGCCGTCGCCGATGCTGATGTGTTCAACCACGCCAGCACGCACGGCCTCAATGCCGTGATCACCCGGCGCCTTCCGAAGATCGGGTTTCTCACGACCGAGGGCCACCGCGACATCCTCGACATGGGCCGCACGTGGCGTCCGGCCGAGGGACTGATGAATCCGAAATGGCGCCGTTCGTACGGCGACGCAAATCGGCCCTTGATCGAGCGATACCTGCGCCGCGGCGTCCCAGAAAGAATCACCGCCACCGGCGACGTTCTCATTCCTCTCGACACCGACGCCGTCCGGGCGGAGCTGGCGGTCCTGCGCAAATGCGGAGTGCAGGGTGTCGCCATCTGCCTGCTCAACGCCTACGTGAACTCTCACCACGAGGAAATCCTGCGCCAACTGGTCCATGAGGAGCTCGGGGACATCCCGGTGTCGATCTCCAGCGAGGTCTCTCCGCTGGCAAAAGAGTTCGCCCGGGCGTCGACCACGGTGATCGACGTGTTCATGCGCCTGATCTACACCGACTACAGCAAACGTCTCGACGCCGGCCTACGCGATCTCGGCTTCGGCGGCGACCTGAACTTCGCCGACTGCGGCGCCCAACTGGTCCATGCCGAGGTCGCAATGGAGCACCCGTTCCGCATTGTCTTCGCTGGACCAGCGGCAGGAACGGTGTCCAGCGCCCACTTCGGCCAAATGATCGGCGTTGACAATCTTCTCTGCGCCGATGTCGGCGGTACCTCCTGCGACATCAGCCTTGTGCACGACGGGAAGCCGTTTGTCGATACCACCTTCGAACTCGAGCACGACCTGCTGGTCAACGCATTGTCGAATGAGGTGACTGCCATCGGCGCCGGAGGCGGCAGCCTCGTGACCATCGATGCCGCGGGAGAACTCAAGGTCGGCCCCGGCAGCGCCGGCTCTGACCCTGGACCCGCCTGCTACGGAGTCGGCGGAACCCAGCCCGCCACCACCGACACGTGCCTTCTGATGGGGGTCATCGACGGAGAACGATTTGCCGCCGGCCGCATGAAACTCGATCCGGACCTGTCCCGACGCGCATTCGAAAACCTCGACTGCGCATTGTCTTTCGATCAGCGAGTGAGCTACGCCTTCAACATCGCGATCAACAACATCGCCGAGGGACTGACCAACATCGCGATCCAGCACGGCGTCGATCCACGCGACTTCAGCCTCGTCGCCTATGGCGCCGCGGGGCCGATGCTGTTGCCCGCCACCCTTGGCCTCGTCCATGCCGCAGAAGTCATCGTGCCGCCGCACCCGGGGTTGTTCTCCGCGCTGGGCCTCGTCAGCACCGACCTCGTCTACGCCGACAGTCGCAGCGCCTACACGCTACTCAGCCCGGACATGGCTGAATCGGTCGACAAGATCTACCAGTCGATGGAAGCGAAGCTCGCCGGGCAGATCCGCGACGATCACCGCGACCGAGTCGTCTATCACCGCACCTTCGACGGGCGCCTGGCCGGGCAGACCTGGGAGACCCCGTTCATCGAGGTCCCCGAAGGCCCCATCAACGGTGCCGCTATCGAGACGATGATCGCCAACTTCCACGACACCTACCAGGAGCGCGCCGGCAACCGCTTCGAAGCACTCCCCGTCCAGGGCGTCACCTACCGCGTGCAGGCGGTTGTCAAGGCCGACAAGGTCGACTACCCGCTGCTCCCAAACCGACCTGATGGCGAATCACCCACCCCCACAAGAGAACTCACTATTCGCTACCTAGAAGACTCGCCCATCCCTACCCACGAGTACGACCGCGAGTCACTCCGTGCCGGTGATGTGATCGAAGGCCCGGCGGTGATCCGCGAAGCACTGTCCACAACATTCGTCGTTCCCGGCCAATACGTCACCGTCGGCGAGCGCGCCGAACTCCGAATTCGGATGCAGCAGAACTGAGGACCCAAACCATGACCGAGACAACCACTACCCCCGATTCACTCAAGACGCTTTCCGACGACACGTTCGCCGTGACCTACGGCAGTGACCGATTCACCGCGGCGATTCTGTCCGCCCGCATGCGATACATCGTTCAACACATGTGCACGGGGCTGCTGAACAACGCGTTCTCGGTGATCTTGCGCGATTGGTACGACTTCGCCGCAGTCATATCGGGGCCACCGCAGCTCAATTACCCCACATCAGCGGTCAGCAACAGCCTGGCATTGTTCTTCGGGTCGATCTCTGAAGCCGTGCGCAACACCGTGGAAGAGTACGGCGTCGACAACCTCCGTCGAGGCGACGTCCTGATCTGCAACGACCCGTACCGCGCAGGCACCCATGTCAATGACGTCTGCTTCGTCCGGCCGGTCTTTCACGACGACGAACTCGTCTCCTTCGTCACGCTGCGTGCCCACCAACTCGACATGGGCGGGATCGTCCCGGCCGGATTCAGCGGTACCAAACGCAACGTCTACGAGAACGGCCTCGTGATCAATCCGATGCTGCTGTATAAGGATGACGAGCCAGTCAAACAGGCATTCAACCTCATCTTCGACAACGCGCGTTACGGCGAACTCCTACTCCCCGATATCAAGACCATCTTCCAGAACCTCCTGCTGGGTGAACGGCTGATCGAAGAAAGCATTGGACGCTACGGCGTCGAGGCGTATCTCGGCTCTATCCGATACAGCACAGACGTATCTGCTGAGGCCATGCAAGCGGCCATCGCAACTATTCCTGACGGTGAATACGACGCTGAAGAGCGCCTCGATTCCGACGGAATCGACGACACTCTTGAATACGTCGTCAAGCTCAAGATCCGCAAGCATGGTGACCAAATCGAGTTGGACTTCAGCGGCACATCTCCCCAAGCACGGACCAGCGTCAACTGCGGAGCGCTCGATACCAAAACCGCGGTCGGAGTCGGGTTGAAGTTCCTCATCAGCCCGGACACACCGTTTACCTCGGGCGAGTATCGCAATGTCGACATCGTCATTCCCGAAGGCACCTTCATCAGTGCGACTCCACCGGACGGCGCGGTATTCCTCTATTTCGACAGCTCCGGCGTCGTTCTGCTGGCCTTGTTCAAGGCACTGGAACGCGCCCTCGGAGAACGGGCTGTCGGCGGCGACTACGGATCCCTCAACCTGCACAACGCAAGCGGACTGTTCGACGACGGCACCCCCTGGAACACCACGGCTCAATGCGGCGGCGAACACGGCCCTTGGGGCGCCACTATCGCTGGCGACGCCGACAGCTACTCGGTGCAGTACCAACTCAACAACCTCGACCCGGCAACCGAAGCGATAGAGTCCGAAACACCTGCGGTGGTTCTGCGCAAGGAATACCAGATCGATTCCGCTGGACCCGGAACCCACCGCGGCGGAGCAGGCGTCCTCAAAGACACCCTCTATCTGACCTCAGCAGAACACTTCTCGAGTCCCCTGCACACCAAGTCCGCCAGTGGCGCGGGCGTTCACGGCGGCCGCAACGGCGCACTGGGGGCGGTCTGGCTATTCGACGGCGAGGCGGCCGATGTCGTCCACACCGGCAAGATCTTGGGCACCGAACCCGACGTCTACCGGGCATCCACGCCCGTCGGAGGAATGATCGACCCCACCACCAAGTGCGTCGACATCAACGGCGAGTACCAACACTTCGCCAGCCGAACAGTGTGGCAAACGCAACCGAACGCGCTGTTCCGCTACCTGACCAACGGCGGAGGCGGATGGGGCGACCCCTACCAACGAACCCCGGCCAAGGTACTTGCCGACGTCCGCAACGAGTACGTCAGCATCGAGGGGGCGCGCCGTGACTACGGAGTTGTCATCTGCGGAGACCCGCGTAACGACCCCGAAGGTCTCAGCGTCGACGAACAGGCAACCGCCGAACTCCGGACACAGTCTGTCTGAACCTGCGAAGTAGCCGGGATCCGGCGCAGCCATGAGCAGCGCCGGGTTTCGGCGTCTACACCGAACTCGTCGGACGGAACCCGATCCGCACATCCCGCACATTACTATGCGGCGCCAATCCGATTGAAAGTTATTGTCACGCACAATGGTTGATATCAACGAAGTCCTCGATGATCTCCGTACCGAGGGACAGATCGTCGAGGGCTTCCTCACATCACTGACGCCAACTGAATGGCAGACTCTCACGCCGGCTGCGGGCTGGAGTATCGCGCATCAAATCGGACACCTTCTGTGGACTGACGACGCCGCTCGCCATTCCCTCATCGACAGTGGCGAGTTCACGCAGATTCGCGCTGCTTGGATGGCCGCCCCTGAAGCCTTCGTCGACCAAGCTGCTGCGCGACTCGCCCTCCTCGAACCGGATGACCTGCTGTACCGGTGGCGTAACGGCCGCAATCATCTCGCGCTGATACTTCGAACGATCGGCGCCGACAGCCGCATTGAATGGTTCGGTCCTACGATGCGTCCGATATCGATGGCGTCAGCTCGGCTAATGGAGACCTGGGCGCACGGCCACGACATCGCCGGCACACTCCGGGAGGAGTATCCCGCCGGAAAGTCGCTCCGGCACATAGCTGACTTGGGAGTCCGAACCCGCGCATTCTCCTATCGGAACAGGGGGCTCGCACCGCCCGAGGCCTCGATCGCGGTCGAGCTCACCGCACCGAACGGCGAGACCTGGGCGTGGGGCGACCGCCGGAACGCGACTTCATGGGTGCGCGGAACCGCCGAGGAGTTCTGCCTCGCCGTCACGCAGCGCAGCCACCTGGACGAACTACACCTTGATATCACTGGCGAAGACGCACTCGACTGGCTGCAAATCGCGCAAGCGTTTGCCGGTCGTCCGACCACGACTCCCCGCAAACGCCTCGCGTAGCTCTGCAGATGATTCGCCCGAAATTGCAAACCGACGACCTCGACAACTGTTAAGTCGCGTTGCACCGATGCCAGGCGTGCCCGCGACCCACAGTCACCGGATTCCACGTCTAGCTCTCGCTACGGTACCCGGACCGATCGGCCGGCCCCTTGAGCAGGCGCGGGAACCGCGCGCACAGCAGCAAGGCGATCTCCACATCGAGTCGCCCCTCCTCGAGGGGGCGGCCGCGGCGTTCCACGGCCCGCCCGATGCGGTATTTGACGGTGTTGGAATGCAGGTGCAGACGCGCTCCGGTGTCTTTGAAGCTGGCTCCGCATTCGAGGTATACGCGCAGCGTTTCCCGAAGTCCCGCGTCGGATTCCGTCGGCGAGGCCAGCTCCCCCAAGACTTCGACGATCCAGGAGTCCGCATGCGACAGATCGCCGTTGAGCATCGCGGCGATCATCACGCCCGGCTCTCGACTGGTGATGATCGCGGTGTCGGACCGGGTTCCATCGAGGGCGACGATGCGCGCGGCGTCGGCCAGCTGGTGGGATCGGCGGAAGCCCGCGATGCCGGCCAGGGGTTCACCGATGGCGAGGGAGAGCCCATGCGGACGATTGCCCGCGACGTCGACCAGTTTGTCCACGGCAGACTGACTGGACCTGTCGTGTAAGGGAATCCACGCGATTCCGGTGACTCGGTCTTGGGCGATGAACATCGGCCGTGCGGTCGCACCCAGCTTATCCGCGGCCTCGACCACGAACCGTTCGACGTCGATCAGCTCGCCGGCGTGGTCGTTGGTCGAATACCACCCGATCACGGCGAGATGGCGATGACCGAACGGATAGCGCAGCGACGTCGTCAACTCGTCGATCGACGCCGTCGGACCGTCCGACAGGATCTCGCGAACACGTTGCGCCAGAACGCGATCACGGTTCTCGCGCCAGCGGTCACGCTCGGTCTGGTAGACGCCGACGACTTGTTCGGACACCCAGTCGATGTACTGCGAGGCCGAGATGTTCACCGTCTCGAAGGTATCCAGCGCCAGCTCGGGATCCATCCCGCGTGCACGGATCTCCGCCAGCACCTGCCGCAGGAGCTCCTGCTGCCCCAGTCGATAGGCGCGGACCAACGCGTTCGGCGAAACATCATGCTGCGCAAGACGTCTCGCATATTCGAGGGCGGCGGTCGGCGCGGTGACGTCGTCGCCCGGGATGCCGTGCTGAATCGCGGTGAAGACGGTGGCCACATTGCCTTCGACGCTGTCGTGCAGGAGTTCCACGAGCTGCGCATTGCCCCGCAATTCCGGGATGTCGGTGAGCAACGCTGCTTGCAGCACCCGCGTCACCTCGCCCAAGCGCGCGGTCATGGTACGCATGAGCGACGCCGACGCCTCGTCGATCTCCGCACGCGAACTCATCGCTTCTCCTGTCGTCGCGGGGCCGCCGTCACACCGAAGCTCGCCTACTTCGACTCGCAAGCCCGCTCGACGCGGCGCCTCGCTTCGGCACTCCGGCAGGTCGCCCGCTACGACGATGACACACCGGCCGACAGGCTACGGCGAGAATGCGCTTCAGGCGTAGGGCCGGGTGCCGCTCAATTCTGCCGTCAGCTGTCCGCCGAGGCTCGCAACGGGAATCGGGAGACGCACACGACCATCGCGGTGGTCGCCACCGTCGCACAGCAGACCATCACGATTCCCAGCGGGACAGCCGTCCCCTCACCACCCATGCTGACCAGCGGCGACACCAGCGCGGCGAGTCCGAACTGCAGCGCGCCCAGAATCGCCGACGCCCCACCCGCGGCCTGCGGCACCGACGTCAGGGCGAGTCCGGTCGCATTGCCGAGAATCAGCCCTTGGGCCGAGACGACGAAGAACAACGGAACGGCCAGCGTGAGTGCCGGTGCCCCGCAGACCGCGAGAAGCAACAGAACGACACTCGCCACCAGAACGATGCCCACACCGAGTGCCAGCAGCCGCGCGGCGTCGATCCGGCGGACCAGTCGGGCCGAGACCGCGCTGACACCCATCAGCGCGAGTGCATTGAAGCCGAAGGCCAGTCCGTACTGTGCGGCGTTGAGGCCCATCATGTCCTGGTAGACGAACGGCGACGCCGAGATATACGCCATCATCGACGCGAACCCGAAGCCGAATGCCATTGTGTAGCAGACGAATTGCCGCGACGAGAAAGACTTGTACCAGGCTCCCTGCGCGGCGCGCTGGGCGGACAGTTCGGCTCGACGCTGCGGCGGGTTGCTCTCCCGCAGGACCACCAGGATGCAGACCAGCATGATCACGGCGAGGCTGAGCACGACGCCGAGGATTCCCCGCCAGCCGATCGGTTCGGCCAGTGCGCCGCCGACCACCGGCCCGACGACCGGCGCGACACCTCCGACGATCATCATCAGGCTGAATGCCCGGGCGGCCGCCCTGCCCGCACCGTCGCCCGCGGTGAGATCGGAGATGATGGCGCGACCGATGACCATGCCCGCTGCTCCGCCGAGGCCCTGCAGGAATCGGGCCGCGACCAGAACCGCGCTACCGGGAGCGAATACGGCCAGTACCGAAGCGGCGACGCACAGCGTCGCGCCGATGATCAGCGGGCCCCGCCGACCGTAGCGATCCGACAGCGGACCGAATACCAACTGCCCCAACGTCAGACCGGCGAGAAACGCGGTCAGCGTCAACTGAACCTGTGTCGCCGACACCGCGAACTCGTCGGCGAGGTCGGGAAAGGCAGGCAGGTACAGGTCGATGGCCAGCGGGGCGACTGCCGACAGCAACGCCAGGACCAGCAGAATCACCCCGGTGAGGCGATTCCGGTCGGCCGGGACCGGGGTGTGGGTGCGCATCGTCGTCATCAGTTCCTCGGGGTCGTCGATTTAGTTATGAAACCATGACAATTGTAGTTATGCAAACCATAATCACCTGCTACAGTCGCCACATGACCAACTCGTTCGACGAGGGGATGACCCCGCTCACCGAGCTCGCCGACGTGATCCTGCGCGTCGCCCGCGAACTCGACCCACAGGGCCCCCGGGGCGTCGCGGGTGTCGTCGCACTGACCGGCAGCGAAGCGCTCATCCTGCGTTGCATTCACCGCAACCCGGGTTGCTGCGCGAGCGACGTGTCGTCGACGACGGCGATTGCACGCAGCAATGTGAGCGTCGCCCTGCGATCACTCGAAGGACACGGCTTGATTCGACGCCACCGGGACGAACACGACGGGCGAACCTCACGACTGTTCGTCACCGACAAAGCCGATCGCAATCTGGAGCGGTTGCGGGCGCATTGGTCGCGCCGGTTGACCGAAGCGCTCGGCGGCGACACCGGCGGCGTCGAGCAGGCCCGCGCACTGCTGAGCTCCATCGACGAGGGACTGCATCAAACGCAGCAGTAGCCCCCGTCGCCGGCTGCCCCTTCCCAACCAGGGACCAAAGTCCTACTATCGAACGTAGTAGATGAACAAAGTCCATGTTGGGAGCATCCAATGGCCACCTCTACTCGCCTCGCCCGCCACGCCGACGACCTCGACTCGCGCTACCACCTGGCGGCCGGCCTGCGCCGACAAGTCAACAAGGTCTTCCCGACGCACTGGTCCTTCCTGCTCGGCGAGATCGCGTTGTACGCGTTCATCATCCTGCTGCTGTCCGGCGTGTATCTGACGCTGTTCTTCGACCCGTCGATGTCGGAGGTGGTCTATCACGGGTCGTACCAGCCGCTCAACGGTGTGCTGATGTCGAGGGCATACGAATCGACCTTGAACATCTCCTTCGACGTGCGCGGCGGACTGTTCGTTCGGCAGATACACCATTGGGCCGCACTGCTTTTCGCGGCCGCGATCGTCATCCACATGCTGCGCATCTTCTTCACCGGAGCATTCCGGCGCCCGCGCGAGGCGAACTGGGTGATCGGCTGTGTACTGCTCATCCTCGCCCTGTTCGAAGGGTTCTTCGGATACTCACTGCCCGATGATCTGTTGTCGGGCACCGGAGTTCGCGCACTGACCGCTGGCGCGCTCGGTCTGCCGATCGTCGGGACGTGGATCCATTGGGCGTTGTTCGGCGGCCAATTCCCCGGCGACATCATCATTCCGCGCATGTACATCATTCACGTGCTGCTATTCCCCGGCATCATCGTCGCGCTGATCGGGGCACACTTGGCGCTGGTCTGGTATCAGAAGCACACTCAGTTCCCCGGACCCGGCCGCACCGAGAAGAACGTGGTGGGCGTGCGGATCATGCCGGTGTTCGCGGCCAAGGCGGGCGCGTTCTTCGCCATCGTCTTCGGTCTGCTCGCCATCTTGGGCGGCATCTTCCAGATCAACCCGGTGTGGGTGCTCGGACCCTACAACCCCGCGCACGTCTCGGCGGGATCGCAGCCGGACATCTACATGATGTGGACCGACGGGCTGCTGCGGCTCATGCCGTCCTGGGAGCTCTACTTCGGCAATCACACTGTCCCGGCGTCGAATTGGGGCGTCCTGGTGATCGGTCTGGTGTTCGTGTCGATGATCGCCTACCCGTGGATCGAGAAGCGGTTCTCCGGCGACCGGGCCCACCACAATCTGCTGCAGCGTCCGCGCGACGTTCCGGTACGCACGGGTATCGGTGCGATGGCGGTGTCGTTCTACGTGATCCTCGTCCTGGCGTGCATGAACGACGTGATCGCGCTGAAATTCCATGTGTCCCTCAATGCGACCACCTGGATGGGCCGCATCGGGCTCGTCGTCGTGCCGCCGCTGGCCTATTTCGTCGCCTACCGGTGGGCACTGGCGCTGCAACGTGCCGACCGCACCGTCCTGGAGCACGGCATCGAGACGGGCATCGTCAAGAGACTGCCGCAGGGCGCCTACATCGAGATCCACCAACCGCTGGGACCTGTTGACGCACAAGGACATCCGATCCCGTTGCCCTACGCGGGAACGGCTCTGCCGAAACGGATGAACAAGTTGGGATCGGCCGGCGCGCCGGGGTCGGGGTCGTTGTTGCTCGCCGATCCGCCGGACCAGCAGGAGCTCAGCGAGGAACACCGCCGCGACCTCGCTCATGCGGAAAGAACTGTGCTGCAAGAACTCTCGAAGCGGCAGGAGTAGGACCGTGATCGTCGTCGGAGTGGTGTCGGCGGTAGTCGCCGTCGCAGCGTGGCTCGTCTCGTATCGGCGGTCCACGGCGCCGCGCCGTGATCCCGAGTTCTTCGTCGCGGTCTCGACGCTCGACGCCGGGCGTCAATCCACGCTGGCCGAAGCCGAACTCATCGAGGAGAAGCATCACCTCGAAGCCCGCGCCACCTGGCCGGCCGCGCTCGTCGGCGCAGCGGCGGCGATCGGCGCGCTGTTCATCGTGCTGGGCAACTTCTACGTGACAGACACGCCGGACCTGTGGTGGTTCACTATCGAACTGGTGGCGATCGCGATGACGTCACTCGCCGTCGCGGCCTGGTGCACCTCGCGCACCGCACGGCAGGCGGTGCGGTGGTCGCGGCTGTATCGGGCGAGGTGATACTACGACGGATTGGGTGCACTAAGGTTTCACGACATGACCGCTGGCCCTCCGCGTCGCCCCGAGATCTCGATCACGCCGATGCAATCACCGACCCCGTCGCGAGGCACGCTGCACTGGTTGATCGTGGCGCTGTGGTCCGCCGCGGTGATCCTGCTGGCGCTGGGCGTCGTCGGGGCGCTGCTTCACTTCAGCGACCTCAGTCACCACCTGGCGCTCGCCGCGGTGACCGACAACGTCGGGACGAAACTCGACGACGCCCAGCACGCGGCCAACGTGTCCCTCGCCCTCGGTGCCGGCCTGGCCGCGATCACCGTGGTATGCGCGGCTGTGGGACTGTGGCGCATCGTCAAGCAACTGCCGCGCTGGCGGAACTGGCTGGTGACTGCCGCAGTCGCCGTCGCACTCCTCGCCGCCGGGATGTACGTGACGATCAACGCCTCGGGCGAGGAGATGACGGCCGCCGGATTCAGCCCGGCGTTCCAGTGGGCCGCGGTGGAGGCCGCGGCGGTGGGGGTCATCGGGACAGTGATGGCATTCTTCGTGAACGAATGAGTGGTCGGTACTCCACCCGAACGGAATGGCTGAACCCGAACGGAATGTCCGTTCGGGTTCAGCCATTTGTGTTGTGCGACCGTCGTCGGGACATCCGGACCCTCAGCCCCCGTCCAGCTCGGCGATGATCCCCGCCGCGCTTCGCACACCCACCAGTGCTGCCGCCGACACCTCGGCGTCGGCCAGCGGGTGGCGCATCCGGTCGCGCCACGTCGACACCGCGCGCAGTGCCGACTGCCGTACCTCGCCCGACGGCGATTGCGGGTGCAACCCCAGTCTGGCCCACGGCTGCACACCGCTGCCGCCGATCAGGCGGCTCAATTCCGCGCAGCGCTCGTCGGTCATCGCAACCTGCCCCGACCGCAATTTGCCGAGCAGCGCGAGTTCGGAGAAGCCGTGGGTATCGGCCAGGCTGCGCCGGACGTCGGCGAGGACCCCCGCCACCCGCGGACTGCGCGACGCCGACAGAATCCGTTCCGTCGCCACCAGCGCCGAATGCGCTTTCAATTGATCTGCCCGGTCGGCGATCTGCGACGCGATCGCGTCGTGTAACTCGTCCAGACCGCTACGCGCGATGAGTTCGGCCGCCAACTCCGACGCCGTGCCCGCGCCGAACCGAATCGCGGTGACCGCCATGCGAATTCCGAACACACCGAATCGATCGGCAAGAGCCGCGGTGACCTCCGGTGCGACACCGTCGATCGGCGTTGCCACGAACCGATCGACCGACAGCAGCAGATCGTCGAGCGTCTCCGGCGGCATCGACGCCAGCCGTAGCAAGCCGCGAAACTCGATCTCCTGCATGGTCCGGGCCGCCAGCGCCAATAGTCCGGCAACTGGAACAACGGCCTGGCACAAGCCGGTTCGGCTCAGCTCGCCTGCGATCCGGCCCGCTGTCTGCCGGGCGGAACTCATCGCGTCGATACGTCCCGCACCGATCTCGTCGGCCCGCGACACCACTCCGACGATGCCCAGCGGCCCGGCGTCGCCGCCGAGTGCCTCACCGATCCGGCGCAGCATCGCGGTGTCCTCGGCGGTCATCGCACGCATCAGATAGACCACCGCGTCGACGCCGGACTCCCGCGAGGTCGGCGCGAGCAATTCCTCTGTCGCCATGGATAATTCGCGTGTCAACGATGCCGTGCCCGGCGTGTCGACGATGGTCATCGAATCGAGCGCCGCGCTCGGCCAGGTCACGTCGAGGTGCGCGATGTCCTCGGCACCGAGCGCACCGAGGTCGAAGCTGAGGCGGCCGTTGTAGCGGGTAACCGGAACCTGTTGTGCCCCACCGTCGTAGCGCACCGCCGTCACCGTTGCCGCGCGACCGCGCCGGTACCAGGTGACCACCCGCGTGCACTCGGTGGCGTCGGTCGGCGCGATGTCCTGACCCACCAGCGCGTTGAGCATCGTCGACTTACCCGCTTTGAGCGAACCCGCGAGCGCCACCCGCAACGGAGCCGACAATCGGTCCATGCATCGGTCCAACTCGGCACGCGCGACGGCGTCGTCGTCGACCGCCGCACGTGCCGAATAGACCAACCGCTGCGCGGTGTCGATCAGTGTCATGCCGAACCCAGCGCCAATTGGTCGGCACGATTGCGCAGCGCCGCAACGCTTTTGAGTTCCTGCTCCAGTGCAGCCCGACGCGACTCACGTTGGGTGCCCGCCAATTCGGCCGCCGACTGCGCCGCGGCGAGCGACTCATTGATCGAACGGGCCGCCTGCTCGGCCACCCCGGTGAAGTGGTCGCGTAACACCCGCTGCATGGTGCGCAACCGGTCTCTCGACTCCTTGCCGACTTGGAAGCTCACGTCGTCGGTGAACGCGCGCACCGCCATCTTCGCCTTCCCACGCCGCTCGAGGATCTTCGCCTGCTTGTCGTCACGATATGCCTTGCTGCCCAAGAGAAGTCCGGCACCCACCGAAATCGGGTTGATGAGCGCCACGCCCATCATCGTCGAGATCAATCCGAACATCAGGACACCGCCGTATGACCCGCGCATGCCGATCAGCAGCTTCTGCGCGATGCCGGTGCGCTCGACATCGGGCGCCGCGAGCGCGGTCACCTCGTCGAGCAGGCCGTCGAGATCGGTGATGCCCAGGGACGGCAGCGTCGAATCACCGGTCGCCGCAAAGTGATCCGCGACCCGCTCGCCCAGCCACTGCGCCCGCTCGGTGGCCCACACGAAGTTCTCCCCGATGACCACCGACGTCTGTTCGACGAGCCAGTCGGCGAGGCGGTCCCAATCCTTGGCCGGGTCGGAATCGTCGATCGCGGCCTCCGCTTCGCGAGTCACCGCACGCAGCCGGTCACGCAGATCGTGGTCGATGTCGGCGGCCAGATCGACGATGCCGTCGTTGAGCGTGTGCTGCCAGCGCGCCGACTCGCGTCGCATCTGCTCTGCCTGCTCCGACGCCGCCACCAAAGCGCTGCGCGCCTGCTCGGCGACCGCCGGATCGCCGAGTGCCGCCAGCTCGCCGCTCATCGCCAGCGCGAGATGCTCGGCGACCACCCGGATGTCGTCGGTCGCCGAGTCACGGCTGGCCGCAACGGCTTTCGCTAGTACCTCGGCACGCAGGTAGTCGTACAGATCGGCGAAGCCCGCCTCCGCGTTGAGCCGTTCGTCCTGCCGGGCGAAGGCATGGGCGCGCAGGTGCGACGACACCGGCAACACCGGGATGTCGATACCGGCCGACCGCAGATGCGACCGGTCGGCGTCGGCGACGGCCCGCCAGTGCGGGTAGAGGTCGGTCTTGGTGAGCAGACACGCGACCGTCGGGCACAGCGTGGTGACCTGAGTCAGGAAGTTCATCTCCGGTGCGGTGAACTCCTGACTGGAGTCGGACACGAAGAAGACCGCGTCCGCGGTCGACACCATGCCCAGCGTCATCGCCGCGAACGGATGTCCGTGCCCGCCGACGCCAGGTGTGTCGATGACAACGAGTCCGTCGGCAAGCAGCGCGCTCGGCACCGAGACGTCCACGCGCACAACGTCTTTGCCGCCCGCGAAGTCGGTTCCCGAGGTGATGGTCCCGATCGCCGACGACGGCAGCGCAACCGACTCGTGACCGCGGCGATCGCCGACGATCAGTTCCGCCGCCGGCTGCGCCCCGTACTGGACGAGGGTCGGAACCGCGGTGGTCTCGTCATCTCCGACGCGGCACACCGCCATGTTCAGCAAGGCGTTGACGAACTGGCTCTTGCCCTGGTTGAGCTGCCCGACGACGACGATGCGCAGCCGGGGGTCGCGGAGACGAGTGGTCGCCGCGAGGAGTCGGTCGGCGAGGTCACGCCGCCCGGCCACGGCGGCGATCGCAGACAGGTTGTCCGCGATCGCGCCGAGGTCGTCTGCGGTCGACGCCCGCGCAGGTGATTGCGCCACGGTCACATCATCCACCGATTCCGTGCAGATCCACACCGGTATGCCCATGCGAGGTGGTGTCGGTGTGATCGGTGGTCGAGGTGTCGGTGTGGGTCGTCAGCCCCGAAGTCAGGCCGGTGTGCAGGCCGCCGGACAAGCCCGACGTCGGGTCGGTGCCGAGATCGGACGACAGACCGCCGGTGGCGTCACCGGTGGTGTGCAGACCGGCGTCGACCGGGCTGGTGCCCGTCGTCGTCGAATCGAGGTGCGGCACAGCGGTTCCCGAAGGCTGCTGCGTTCCCTGCACGCCTGATCCCGTGGTGCTCGGCAGGTTGGACCCGGTGCCCGCGGTGTCCGTGCCCTGGACCGGGCTGACACCGTGTACCGGGCTCACGCCTTGGACTGGGCTCAGACCCTGCACCGGGCTGACACCGTGCACCGGATCCGCGCCCTGGACTGGGCTCAGCCCCTGCACCGGGCTGACACCGTGCACCGGATCCACGCCCTGGACTGGACTCAAACCTTGAACCGGGCTCAGACCTTGAACCGGGCTGACACCGTGCACCGGATCCACGCCCTGGACTGGGCTCAGCCCCTGCACCGGGCTGACACCGTGCACCGGATCCACGCCCTGGACTGGGCTCAAACCTTGAACCGGGCTCAGACCTTGAACCGGGCTGACACCGTGCACCGGATCCACGCCTTGGACCGGGCTCAGCCCCGATAGGGGGTCGAGGCCGTGGAGCGCGCCGACCCCTTGCGTCTGCGACACCCCGGTCAGCGAGCCGAAGGCGGTGTTGCCCGCGGTCGTCGATCCGAAGCCGGTCAGCGATCCGAATCCGGCCCCAGCGGCACCGGTGCCCGCGGTACCGAGAGTAGAGCCCAGGACGGCCGGCCCGGTCGCCGCGAGGGTGAGACCGTGTCCGCTTGCGGCGAGCGCGGTGTCGACGGTCGCGCCCACCTGGCCCGCCGTGCGGGCGTCGAGATCGAGGGTGCTGCCCAGCGTCGTCGACAATGCCGATGAGAGGCTGGCGCCGCCGCCGGTCGCCGCCGAGATATCCGATCCCAGGCTTCCGTTGAACGCACTGCCGAGCACGGCTCCGAAGGCGCTGCCGACGTTGCCGCCGACCTCGCCGCCGCCGGACAGCGCGCTGACCAGGCTGGTCGTCAGATCACCGCCGCCACCGGCGGCGATCGCGGTGTCGAGCGACGAGCCGAGCTGCGCGACGACGGGACCGCTGACACCGAGCGCAGAGGCGAGATCGGCGGCGAGAACCCCGCCGTCGGAGCCGACTGCGCCACCCGCCGCGCCGGAGAGCATTCCGGCCAGCGTCGAACCGAGTTCTGCTCCGGCCATGCCGCCGCCGGCACCGGTTGCGCCGAGTTCGCCCGCGAGGTCGGTGGCCAATCCACCGGAAAGCAAGGGGGTGATGGTCGCCGCGGTGACTCCGCCCGCGTGCAGTGCCGCGGTCAAGGCGCTGCCGAGGTCGCCGCCGGTGCCGAGGCTGCCGCCGAGACCCGCGCCGTCGGAAAGCGTTGCGCTGAGCGCGGATTGGAGGCCGACACCGCCGGCGAGCGCACCACCGGCGTCGCCGCTGAAGGTGGTCGCCAGCGAGCTGCCGAGGGTCGCGCCGAGGGTCGACGCCGCGCTGCCGCCACCGGCCAGCGCCGCTGACAGCTGGCTGCTCAGTGCCGAGGTGAAACCCGGTGCGGAGATCGCGGGCAACGAAGCGCCGTCGAGGACGCCGTCGAGTGCCGCGGTCAGACCGGCCTGCTGTGCGGCCCCGACGCCGAGCGTCGAGCTCAGCGCACCGCCGACCAGGCCGCTGATACCGGCGCCGGCATCGGCGGACAGACCGGGACCGGCGGTCAGCGCGGCACCCGCGACACCGCCCAACGCAGCGCCGAGGTCTCCGGCGACTCCGCCGCCGAGACCCAGCGTCGACGCCAACGACGACGACAGCGACGTGGCCAAGCCGCCCGACAACCCGTTCAGGACTCCCGAGTCGAATGCGCCGCCGAGGCCACCGCCCGCGGAGATGGTCGACGACAGGGCCGACTGCAACTGCGCTTGCACGGTGGAATTCAGACCCAACGCTCCCGACAACGTCGACGACAGTGCGGTGGCGACGTCGGCGCCACCGGTGAGCGCGGTCGCGAAGCCCGCGCCGAGCGAACTGTCGGAGCTCAGTGCGGTGCCGAGGACGCCGCCGAGCGCGGTACCGACGTCTCCGGCGGCGTCGCCGCCACCGGCCAAGCCCGATTCGAGGGCACCGGACAGCGATCCGCCTGCGGTGGCGACCGCGTCGATGGCGGATGCGAGCTGTGCGGTCCCGGCGGCGTCGACGCCGAGTGCCGCGCCGAGCACGCCGGCAACGGACGAACCGAGAGTGGCGTCTAGCGACGGCGTGCCTACCGAGGAGACGCCCAGGACCGACTCCAGGGCGCCGCCCAGCGTCGCACCGAGCGCTGCGGCGCCGGCGCCGCCCGCGGTGAGTCCGGCCGCCAAGCCCGCGCCGAGGGTTCCGCCGACGTGATTGCCGTGGTCGGCGCCGCCGAGGTTCACGCCTCCGACGTTGAGACCGCCGAGGTTCAGACCGCCCGCGTTCAGACCGCCGATGTTGACGTTGCCGGCATTCAGTCCCCCGAATCCGCCGCCGATGGTGCCACCGCCGATGGTCCCGCCGCCGATCGTGCCGCCACCGATGGTCCCGCCACCGATGGTCCCACCACCGATGGTCCCACCACCGATGGTGCCACCGCCGATCGTCCCACCACCGACGGTGCCTCCACCGATCGTCCCGCCACCGATGGTCCCGCCCGCGCCGCCGCCGACAACGCCGCCCCCGGTCAGACCGCCACCGACCACGCCGCCACCGAGACCGCCCCCGACGACGCCACCGCCGACTGCGGCCCCGCCTCCGCCGCCGGCATCGACGATGGCCCCGAGGTTGGCGCTGGTCGCCGCGCCGGCGACCAGCGGAGCCGCCGCGGCGATGTCTGCGGGCGTGATGTTGGTGAGCCCGGCGTGGTTGAGCTCGAGGTTCGGATTCTGGCAGTAGGAGTCGGCTGCCTGTTGATCGCGAAGCAGTCGGAGGATGAAATCGAGTACTGCGTTGGTGGGCATGTCTTGCCTCTCGTCGAAGGTCGAAAAGCACCTGCCGAAGGGGTCGGCCGATGCACTCTGCCATCGAAACTAGCGCCGCGTCGGGCATCGCCGCGTCGGGCGAAAACCCTAGTTCTCGCCGCCATCCGGGGTGGGACTGGGACTTTTGCCCCAATCCGTCCCCCAGGTGTAACCAATCGGCCGCCTACCACGAACAATGGAGGTGATAGCAGGGCTCATCAGGCCCGCAGCATTGAGGATGTGAGCACCAGAATGACTACCAGTGTGGGTGTCAAGATCGGCGCGGCGAACAGCGTCGTCGCGGTCTCGACGGCGGGCAGCTCCGAAACGCTCGCCGTCCCGACCGCATCGTTGACATCGGAACCCAATATGGTGCACGGCGTCGGCGATCCGATACCGATCATCGAAGACGACGGTTCGTCGGTTTTTCCCGAGGTCCTCTACGTCGAGGCCGTGATCGACGTCCTGCGACAGGCGCGCACGCCGAGCGGACCGGTCACCCTGGTCTATCCGGACCGGTGGAGCGAGTACGCGGTGGAGTCGGCCGCACGGGTCGTCGAGAATCTGTCCGACGATCTCGCCGGCCCCGACCTTCCCTCGGCAGCGTTGGTACCCGAAGCACTCGCCACCGTCGCCGCGGTGCCCGGTGCGGTCGGCACCCAGGTCATCTACGACCTCGGTGCGTCGGGCCTGCGGGTAACGGTCGTCTCGGCCGACGCCGAGCCGACGATTCTCGGCCGGCCGATGTTCTCCGGGGAGGTCGGGGGCGACGAGTTCGACCACAGTCTGCTCACCCATCTGCTGATGGCTACCGGAGCGGCCGACGCGCTCGACCCGGCCCATATCGACGACCCCGCCGTCGTCGATGCACTGGCCAGGCTGCGCACCGCGAGTCGGCGTGCGCGAGAAGAGTTGTCGGCGGCCACCGAGTCGACCGTTGAGATCACCCTTCCGCACGTCGCAACGCAGGCCCGAGTGGTGCGCGCCGAGCTGGAGGGCCTCCTGCGCGGACCGATCACGGAATCGGTTGGCCTCATCACCGCGGCGATCGCGTCGTGCGATCTCCTCGTCGGCGACGTCGCCGGACTCATCCTCACCGGTGGTGTCGCGCTGACGCCGCTGGTCGGTGAGATTCTCGCCGCGAGTCTCCCCTTTCCGGTGACCCTGGTCGAGCAGCCCACGCGGCAGTCCGCGGTCGGCGGCGCGATCATCGCGGCACGCCGCGGTTCGGCCGCGGCCGCCACCGCGCTGGTGCCCGCGGCAGCCGCTCCGGCCGCCGTCGTGGCCGTCCCGGCCGTGCCTCGCGGTCTCTCCCCCGCTCCGCGTGGCGACACGGCGTCGGACGCGCCCGTGTCGTGGCGGCGTCGTATCCTCATCGGCGCCGCGGTCGCCGGCGTCGCAGCGGTAGCGGCGGTCGCCCTCGCGGCGAGCACCGGCGTCGTCGGCGGAACCGATCAGACGACGGCACCGCCCGCGAATGCCGAAACTACGACGACGAGTACGTCTGCGCCGCACCCGAGTTCGGCGACGACGAAACGACACGGCAGCGATCGACAATCCACGGCCGACACCGTCGGGGCGTCGACGACACCGGCTCCGGGTACGACGCAGGCCGCGGGCACCACGGTCGCGCCGCCCGGCACTTCGACGGCCCCGGCGCGTCAGCAGGCACCCGCGCCGGCGCAGACCGCCCCCACCACCGCGAACACCGGCGGCGGATCCGGCTCGGGATCGGGCTCGGACACCGGTTCCGGCTCCGGTTCGGGCTCTGGTTCTGGTTCCGGTTCGGGCTCTGGTTCCGGCTCCACGGCCACCCCGCCCGTCGAGACCGGACAACCCGCGCCCCAGACTCCCGTCATCCCCCAGGTAGTGCCGAAGGTCGGCAAGACCGTTTGCGGTGTGACGCAAGTGCTTTGCCCTTGAGCGTCAGCGGATCCGTGATCGACGACAACCGCATGTGCGTTCTGATCAGCGGTGGGCCGGGCAGCGGAAAGTCGACGATGCTGCACGAGCTGGCCGGCGAGCTGCGCGACGCCGGGCACGACGTGTCCTACGACGTCGGGTCCGCATCGCAGGGCTGGGTCGTAGTCGACGACGCGCATTTGCTCGACGGACAACGTCTCGACGCGCTCGCCGCGGCCGTCGTCGGCGGACGTCTGCGAGTATTGGCCGCCGCGGAACCGCGCGATCACTTCGCGGAACTCGGCGCACTCGCCGCGCTCGCCGCCCGGGACGGCGGGCTCGTCGTCCACGAGCCGCTGACCACCGCCGATGTTCTCGCCCGGGCCGACGCGACCGGCCTGAGCACCGCGGGTGCGGCACTCATCCGACGACGCAGTCTCGGCGTCGCGGTGGTCGTCGACGAGACGCTGGCCCTGCTCGACGACGCCGCGTCCGACCAGCGGGTGGCCGCCGTCGTCGAGGACGTCGCCGCCCAGTGGCAGCATCGACTGCTCCGGCGGCTCGATCCGGTTACGCAGTCGGTGTTGGTGCTCGCCGCGTTACGACAACCGGTCGACCCGGCGTCGGCTGCGGCAGTTCTCGGCGTCGACGACGAGGTGATCGTCGACGCGCTCGACGCCGCGCGCGGCAGCGGACTGCTCAGTGCGTCCGACGTTTTTCCCGGCGTCGTGGTCGGCGCGTTGCGCACCGTCGTCGGGGCTGCGCGGTTCGCCGACCTCCATCGGGCGGCGTTGTCATATCGGTTGCAGCACAACGTGTTAAGTGTCGACGAGGCGATGGCTGCGGTCAGCTTGGGGATTACCGACCCCGCCCTCGTCGAGGTATTGATCCACGGCGTCGACGACGGTCCGGCCGCCGCGCGACTCCTCGCGGTGTTGCAGCAGGCGGCACCCGACGTCGGCGACGCGCTGCGGATCGCCCGGGCGGCGCTCGCCGCGAATCATCTCGACGTCGCCTCGGCGCTGACCGACGATCTGCTGACCAGATCCGCCACCGGCGAACTGGGCGGCGAATTCGACACTGCGGCACTGGTTTCCATCGCCGCCGAGGTCGCCTGGTCGCGTGGTCATCTCAGTCACGCGGCAACCCTGTTCGCATGGTGCAGGCGCGCAACGGGTTCGTCGGGCGGCGTGGGGGCGATGATCGCCGACGTCGGGACGGGCGCGGGCATCGTCGTCGATGACACCGCCGGACTGGCACCTACCGGAGCCCAACTCGCGGCGGACTTGTTTCGCACGGGACTGGCGGCGAGCCTCTCGGACGATTATCTCGGTGCAGCACAACAGCTTTCGCAGTCCGTGACACTCGGGGCCCGGCCGGCGAGCAGCCATGTGACTCCGGAGGTCTGGGTGGCGACCATGGTGGCGCTGCACGTCGGCGACCACGCGGGTGCGCGGCACCTGGCGTCGTCGGACGGTACCGGCTTGCTGAGCCGGTTCGTCGGGGTCGTCGAGGGTACTGCGGTTTCTGGCGACGTCGCGGCCGGGACACCGCGTGATCGGCTGCTGCTTGCCGCCGCTGATCTGGGGGCGGCCCGACGCTCCCGCGACGTCGAACTCCTCCGTCGTCGGTGGGCCGAGTATTCCGACGTTCTGCTGACTCCGTGCAGCGATCTGTTCGCGCTCCTCCTACTGGGCGAAATTGCCTCGGCAGCAACTGAATTGGGCTGCTCTGACGCCGTCGCGGCGCACGTCGTCGCAGCCGATCGGCTGCTCGCCGCGTACGGCGACCCGCCCGCGTGGTCGTCGGCCTGGCGGGCCTACTTCGCGGCGGCCGACGACGCTTCGGTCGCTGTGCCGACCGACTCGCCCGCCGTCGACGGCCCGCTCACCGACCGCGAGGCCGAGGTGGCCCGAGAACTGTTGGCGGGCTTCACCTATCGAGAGATCGGCGAGCGCTTGTTCATCTCCGCCAAAACCGTCGAACATCACGTGTCCCGGATCCGTCGACGCCTCGACGCCGGCTCGCGCTCGGACCTGCTGTCGGCGCTGCGGGCGGCCGGCTACGAGTAGGGCAGATTGCAGTAGGCCCGATCATGGGCCGGACAACCCGGCGTCGAGCGGGGCAGATTGCAAACTGCCCGGTCAGGGCCACCGAGGGACCCGCTCCCCCAACGTCGACCACGGGACAGAATGCAATCCGGCCAAGAGAGCAGACTGCAAACTGCCCGGTCAGGGCCACCGAGGGACCCGCTCCCCCGGCGTCGTCTAGGGGACAGAATGCAATCGGCTCAGGGAGCAGACTGCAAACTGCCCGCTCACCGCCACCAAGGGACCCGCTCCCCCGGCGTCGACCACGGGACAGAATTCAATCAAAAGCCCCACTCCCCGGCCCCCGAAACCGCCCACGCACCAGGCGCCTCCAACCGGAGCGGGTTTACAACGCGTACACCTCAGCGCGGCCCGCGGCCCGCATCCTCGAGCGCCCGACGCAGGGCGAACTCGATCTGAGCGTTGATGCTGCGCAGGTCGTCGGCCGCCCATTTGGCGATTGCCTCGTGGACGGCCGGGTCGAGCCGCAGGAGCACCCTCTTCGGTTCCTTCTTGCGGCGTCGGGGGGCCGCCGGGACGGCCGCGTCGTCGTCGCTCATCAGGCGTAGAGGGTACCTGCGTTGACGACGGGTTGGGTTGCCCGGTCGCCGCACAGGACGACGAGAAGGTTCGACACCATGGCGGCGCGGCGCTCTTCGTCGAGTTCGACGACGCCGTCTTCAGACAGCCTGTCGAGGGCCAAGCCGACCATGCCGACGGCGCCTTCGACGATCTTCTGACGCGCTGCCACGACCTGCGCCGCCTGTTGGCGCACGAGCATCGCTTGGGCGATCTCGGGTGCGTAGGCGAGATGGGTGATGCGTGCCTCGATGACTTCGATGCCGGCCGACTCGGTGCGTACGCGCAGTTCGTCCGTCATCTCCTCGGCGACTTGAGCACCGTCGCGCAGGCTCATTCGTCCTTCGTCGTGCGAGTCGTAGGGGCGGGTCGTCGCGAGGTGACGGACGGCCGCCTCCGACTGCGTTTCGACGAATTCTTCGTAGTCGTCGACGCTGAAGGCGGCTTTGAAGCTGTCGACGACGCGGTAGACGACGACGGCGGCGATCTCGACGGGATTGCCGTCAGCGTCGTTGACCTTCAGCTTCTGCGTCTCGAAGTTGCGCACGCGCAGTGAGATGCTGCGACGGTCGGTGAGTGGAAGTACCGCGAAGAAGCCCGGCTCCGACACCGATCCGACGTAACGGCCGAAGAACTGCACGACCTTCGCCTCGTTGGGGTTGACGATGGTCAACCCCGTCGCGATCGCGAGGACGACGAGCGCGATCAGGATCGCGATGATCGCACCGACCAGCCCCGGTATCGAACGATGATTGCCGAAGCCGATGAGCCCGGCCACCGCGCCCCCGATCGCGACGACCAGCACCACGAATCCAGACAACAGCACCACGAACCCGTTCCAACGAGTTGCCTGACGAAGTTCCATCTTCTGCCTCCTCGGCCCTATGAAGTTTCTATCAAAGTGATATCACATTGATAGTCGCCGCGCCATAGCGGTCGAAGACGCCGCAAACCCGGCATCTTTACGGTCTGTAATGCATTGGAGATTCTCTATGCCGAACCGTCGGCCAGAAAGTTGAGCCAATTAGCGCAAAGTGACCCCAATGCGATGTAAGCCACATCACAGTAGGAGGGCGCGGTCACACCCGCGCTCGCGATCGGTACGGAAAGAAGAGGTGATGATGTCCACGCATCCAGCACAGGGGACCCCGACCCCAGGGGGCAGACGATGAGCGGCGGTGAGCTCAAGAAGGGCTTGAGCGACCGTCAACTCCGGATGATCGCAATCGGCGGCGTGATCGGCGCCGGACTGTTCGTCGGATCGGGCGTGGTCATCCAGGCGACCGGACCGGGTAGCTTCATCACCTACGCGCTCGCTGGCGTTCTCGTCATCATGGTCATGCGCGCACTCGCCGAAATGGCCGTCGCAAATCCGACGACCGGCTCCTTCGCCGACTACGCGCGCGACGCGCTCGGCAACTGGGCCGGCTTCTCGATCGGCTGGCTGTACTGGTATTTCTGGGTCGTCGTCGTCGGCTTCGAAGCGATCGCGGGCGCCAAGATCATCCGCTTCTGGATCCCAAGCGCCCCGATCTGGCTCACGGCGATGATATTGCTGATCCTGATGACCGCGACCAACCTGTTCTCGGTGTCGTCGTTCGGCGAGTTCGAATACTGGTTCGCCGGCATCAAGGTGGCCGCGATCCTGGTCTTCATGGCCCTGGGCGCGTGCTTCGTCTTCGGTCTGTGGCCGAGCCGGTCGCTCGACTTCTCCAACCTAACGTCACACGACGGGTTCTTCCCGAACGGATCGATGGCGATCACCGTCGGCGTCGTCACGGTCATCTTCTCGATGGTCGGCGCCGAGATCGCCACCATCGCCGCCGCCGAGTCCGACAATCCGGAGAAGAACGTCGCGCGTGCGGCCAACTCGGTCATCGCGCGTATCGCCGTGTTCTTCGTCGGGTCGTCGTTCCTGCTGGTCTGCATCGTGCCGTGGAATGAGATGGGCAAGGAGGGCGCGGCGTCGCCGTTCGTCCAAGCCTTCACCGAGATGGGCATTCCCTACGCCGACCACATCATGAACGCCGTCGTGCTGACCGCGGTCCTGAGTTGCTTGAACTCCGGTATGTACACCGCCTCGCGCATGCTCTTCGTGCTCGCCGCCCGACGTGAGGCGCCGGCGCGGCTGGTGGTCGTGAACGCGCGCGGTGTGCCGAGCGCAGCCATCATCGGGTCGTCGCTGATCGGCTTCATCTGCGTGATCGCGGCCGCCTTCTGGGCCGACACCATCTTCGCGTTCCTGCTCAACTCATCGGGCGCGATCATCCTGTTCGTCTACGGGATGATCATGGTCAGCCAGATCGTCCTGCGCTACCGCAACGGCAGTGAGACCCTCAAGGTCAAGATGTGGCTGTTCCCGGTGCTGTCGATTCTGACCGCACTCGCGATGGTCGCCATCCTGATTCAGATGGGCATCGACGGCTCGACGCGTTCGCAGCTGTTCTTGAGCCTCGGCGCCTGGGCATTGGTGGTGGTGCTGTACTTCGTCAACCGCCAGTTCGTTCAGTCGCGTCCGTCGGTTCCCGACGCCGTCTCACTCGACAAGCCGCACCGCGTGCTCGTGCTGGCCAACCAGACGGTCGACTCCGACGAGCTGCACAACGAGCTCACCAAGATCGGCGCCGACCAGCAGACCGTCTACCACGTCGTCGTGCCGACGAGCCCCATCGAGATGGGCGCAGCCGACCGGCACGGTCCGCTCGACGTCTGGGAGGAAACTCGACGCATCGCGACCGAGCGGCTCAACGCCACGCTCGATTCGCTGCGCGGCGACGGTCTGACCGCCGACGGCGAGCTCGGTGACTACCGGCCGCTGGAAGCACTGGCCGAGGCCGTCGCGAAATTCAGCCCGGACCGGATCGTCATCTCGACGCTTCCGCCGGAGGATTCGGTGTGGCAGCGGTTCGACGTCGTCGACCGAGCCCGGTCCGAGCACAACGTGCCGGTGACTCACGTGGTGTCGCACGCGAAGAAAGCGGGGACGACGGCGTGACGATCGTCGCCGGATTCAGCGCCGCGCGGCGAGGGACGGCTCCGGTCGAACTCGCCGCGCAGATCGCCCGGACAACCGGCGAGCAGATCGTCGCGGTCGCCATAGTCGAGCGTCGACGCCCGCCGAAGTCGGATCCGATCGAGGACGAGTACCTCGACTATCTGACGACCGACGCCGAGCGTGCCTTGCACGGCGCGGTCGACGCCCTGCCCGCGGGCACCGGCATCACCGTCGAGGTTCGCGCGGCGACGTCGATCCCGACCGGACTCGCGCAGTTCGCCACCGAACAGCAGGCGAGTGTCGTCACCGTCGGATCGTCGTCGACGGGGCTGCTCGGCCGGGTGGCGCTCGGCAGCGTCACCGACCGTGTGGTGCACGGCAGCGCGGTACCGATCGCCATCGCCCCGCGCGGCTACGCATCGGGCGGCGGCCCGGTGCGTCGGCTCACCGCCGCGTTCGGCGGCCAGGCCGACGTCAACGGGCTGATCCCAGCCGCGGCGGCACTGGCCAAGAAGTGGGGTGTCGGGCTGCGCGTGGTGTCGTTCACCGCGCGCGACGTCAGCGCCTACGCGATGGCGACGCCCAAGCAGGCCGAGAACCTCGTCGTCGACAGGTGGTGGCAGAACATCCAGGACGACATCACCAAGCAACTCGACACCGTGCGGTCGACGGTCGGGCTGCCCGACGTCGAGGTGGCCGTCGGCGTCGGACCCGACTGGCGCGCAGCCGTCGAGTCGGTGCAGTGGGGTCCGGGTGACGTTCTGGTGCTCGGCTCGGGTGCCGCTGCGCAGACGCAACAGGTATTCCTCGGGTCGGTCGCGGCGCGCATCGTGCGCAATTCGCCCGTGCCCGTGATGATCCTGCCGAGGCCTGCGACGTAGGAGTTGTCCACGCTGTAACCACGATCCCCTGGATCTCGACCGATCCCTTGTCACGACAAGGGCGTTCGAGACCCAGGGGATCGTGCGCTTTGCGGTCCGAGGCCGGCTCGAGTCACCTCAGTTTCGGCGTCTCCACGATCAACAGCGCGGCGTGCAACGACGTCCGCGACTCGGCGTCGTCGAGGTCGACGCCGAGTATTCGCGAAATGGTCGCCAAGCGCGCGTAGAGCGTCGGCCTCGACAGATGCATCCGCTTGGCCAATTCGGTCTTATTGCCGCCGACTTCCAGAAACGCACGCAGTATGTCGAAGGCGTCGTCATCGTGGCGCGCGCGGTGATCGAGGATGCCACGCAATTCGCTTTCCGCGAATGCCTGCACCCGCGGGTCGTCGGAGAGCAGGGCCAGCAGCCCGCGCAGCCTGATGTCCACAGCACGATGGAACGGCTTGGCCGCGCGTGGGCCGGTGTCCGGCAGTGACAGCGCGACATCGGCGACGTGCGCGGCGTCGTCGAGACCGTCAACGGCGTCGATCAGCCTCGTCGACGCCGGGCCGACGCCGATGGCGCATTTCGAGACACCGCCGAGCCGCAGCAGACCGGTGCGGATCTCGGTCGCCACGCGTGTCAGCGTCTCCTCCGGATCCCCGACCGACGGCTGCGACAACAGCACGTCGATGTGACCGGCCTGCCGGTTCGCGGTCAGCGCGGTCTGCCTCGACACTCCGACGGCGTGCCGCACGGCGTCGAGCAGTCGGACCTGACGTCGTTGTGCCACAACCTGATCGGCGCGTGCGGTCTCGTTGACGCGAATCGCCATCGGCAGATACGTCAGCGCCGGGCGGAGTCCCAACGAGTGCGCACGGGCCGTCGCCTCCGCTTCGTCGTCGATGCGACCGCGCCGCAGATCGTCGAGCAGACCGCTCTGCGCTTGCTGCTCAAGGGAATTGAGATCCTGTTCGACCATCCGTCGCATCGCGACGGCCTGTGCGGCGCGTTCGAGGACCATCCGTTCGCGTTCGTCGCCCGCGCCCGCGGGCACCACGAGCCGTCCCCACTGCTGGCGCTGCGGCCCGACCGGCGTCACCAGCCAACTCTCCGGCCCCGCGCAGTGGGTGACCCTCGACGACGGGGTCAACCGCGACCGACGTTCCCAGTCCGCCAGCAATTTCGACGTCGAAATACCTTGTGCGGCAACCACAATCACCTGATGATTGAGATCCTCCAAGATGATGGGGGCGGCGATCATGTCCGACGCCGCGCCGACGATGTCCGACATCGACGCACGCTTCATCGTCAACTCGGTGAACACCTCGTGGGCCCGCCGCGCGAATTCCACCTCCTCGTACTGCTCGGCGACGATCGACCGGTGCACGGCCTCGGTGACGTCGACGAACTTCGTCTTGTTGCGCAGCGCGATCAGCGGAAAGCCGAGTTGTTCGGCCTGCCGGACGAAGGCCCGGTCGACCTCGTCGATCGACGTCCCCAGTTCGACGACCAGCCCCACCGCGCCTGCCGCCTTCAGCCCGGGCAGATAGTCGACGGCGCCGGGATCGATCATCGCGACGCCCGTGGTCAACACCAGCTCGCCACCGGACAGCAGGTCGGACAGATCCCCGACGTCGGAGACGTGTACCCACCGGACGGGCTGGTCGAGCGGCCCGCCGCCGAGCACGACCGGATCGCCCGCACGCACCGGTGGGAGCTCCAAAATCCGGGCAATCGTCGGCAACATTTACGCATTGTAATTTCTCTGTAACCCAAATGACCACAATGTCGGCGATTTGGGGCTTGCTTATGCCGGAAAGTAGTTATCACCAAGCCAACACAGCCACACCCGGTGGCCGACAACAGGGAAGGATCTCGACGAGATGACCCAGAGCGTTCGCGGAGTACAGACCATCAGCCACTGGCTCGACAACAAGCCGTTCGCCGGCACCAGCGGTAACACCGCTCCGGTCACCAACCCCGCAACCGGCGCCGTCACCGGTCAGGTCGCGCTCGCCAGTGTCGAAGATGCACGCACCGTGATCGCCGCCGCCGAGGCCGCCTTCCCCGCCTGGCGCGACACCTCGCTGGCCAAGCGCGTGAACACCATGTTCCGTTTCCGCGAGCTGCTCAACGCCCGCAAGGAAGAGCTCGCCGCGATCATCACCGCCGAGCACGGCAAGGTCGCCGCCGACGCACTGGGTGAGGTCACCCGCGGCCTGGAGGTCGTCGACCTCGCCTGCGGAATGCCGCACCTGCTCAAGGGCGCCTTCACCGAGAACGCGTCGTCGAAGATCGACGTCCACTCGGTCCGCCAGCCGCTCGGCCCGGTCGGCATCATCTCCCCCTTCAACTTCCCCGCGATGGTGTCGATGTGGTTCTTCCCCATCGCCATCGCGGCCGGCAACACCGTCGTCGTGAAGCCGTCGGAGAAGGATCCGTCGGCTACCAACTGGATCGCCGAACTGTGGGTCGAGGCAGGCCTGCCGGCCGGTGTGTTCAACGTGCTGCACGGTGACAAGACCGCCGTCGACGAGTTGCTCACCAACCCCGCCATCAAGTCGATCAGCTTCGTCGGCTCCACCCCGATCGCTCAGTACGTGTACGCCACCGGCACCGCTCACGGCAAGCGCGTCCAGGCTCTCGGCGGCGCCAAGAACCACGCGATCATCCTGCCCGACGCCGACCTCGACCTCGCCGCGGACGCCATGGTCAACGCCGGATTCGGCGCTGCGGGCGAACGTTGCATGGCCATCTCGGTTGCCGTCGCCGTCGGCGACATCGCCGACGACCTCGTCGCCAAGATCGTCGAGCGCACCAACACCCTCAAGATCGGTGACGGCTCCCGCGGCGCGGACATGGGCCCGCTGATCACCCAGGCTCATCGCGACAAGGTCGCCTCGTACGTCGACGCGGGCGAAGAAGCCGGTGCCACCATCGTCCTCGACGGCCGCACCGTCGAAGCTGACGGCGGCGCCGACGGCTTCTGGCTCGGCCCGACGCTGATCGACCACGTCGAGACCGACATGAGCATCTACACCGACGAGATCTTCGGCCCGGTCCTGTCGGTCGTGCGCGTCGACTCCTACGACGAGGCGCTCGAGATGATCAACGCCAACCCGTTCGGCAACGGCACCGCGATCTTCACCAACGACGGTGGCGCGGCCCGCCGCTTCCAGAACGAGGTCGAGGTGGGCATGGTCGGCATCAACGTGCCGATCCCGGTGCCGATGGCATACTTCAGCTTCGGCGGCTGGAAGAACTCGCTGTTCGGCGACACCCACGCTCACGGCACCGAGGGTGTGCACTTCTTCACCCGCGGCAAGGTCATCACCAGCCGGTGGCTCGACCCCAGCCACGGTGGCCTGAACCTCGGTTTCCCGACCCACGACTGAATCCATCCGAACCGACCCCGAAGGGATACCCGCAGATGACCGCATCGCTCGAAACCAATGTCCTGCCGTCCGGCGAGGATGTCAGCACAGCCATCGCCGCAGGCCAGCGTGCCTACGAACTCGACCGCAAGCACGTGTTCCACTCGTGGTCGGCGCAGGCACAGATCGATCCGATGCCGATCATCGCGGCCCAGGGGTCCTACGTCTGGGACGGCGCGGGCCGTAAACTGCTCGACTTCTCTTCGCAACTGGTGAACACCAACATCGGTCATCAGCACCCGAGGGTCACCGCGGCCATCGCCGCACAGGCCCAGAAGTTGGCGACCATCGCTCCGCAGTACGCGAACGATGCACGTTCGGAGTGTGCTCGGCTGATCGCCGAGCGCACCCCGGGCGACCTCAACCGCGTGTTCTTCACCAACGGTGGCGCCGACGCCAACGAGCACGCCGTGCGTATGGCCCGCCTGCACACCGGCCGCTACAAGGTCATGACTCGCTACCGCTCCTACCACGGCGGTACCGACCTCGCGATCAACATGACGGGTGATCCCCGACGTTGGCGCAACGACTACGGCAACAGCGGCATGGTGCATTTCGACGGTCCGTTCCTCTACCGCTCGGTCTTCAACTCGGAGAATGAGCAGCAGGAGTGCGAGCGCGCGCTCGAACACCTCGAACGACGCGTCGCACTCGAAGGACCGTCGACCATCGCGGCCATCGTCCTGGAGTCGGTGCCGGGCACCGCGGGCATCATGGTCCCGCCGCCCGGATACATGGCGGGTGTTCGTGAGATCTGCGACCGGTACGGCATCGTCTTCATCGCCGACGAGGTGATGGCGGGCTTCGGCCGGACCGGCAAGTGGTTCGCCATCCAGAACTTCGGCACGGGGCGACATGGCACCGGGGCGAGCGGAGCGACGGGAAATGACACCGTGACTCCCGACCTGATCACGTTCGCGAAGGGCGTCAACTCCGGGTACGTACCACTCGGCGGCGTGGCGATCAACGATGCCATCGCGGACACCTTCGCCGACGTCGCTTACCCGGGCGGCCTGACCTACTCGGGTCATCCGCTGGCCACCGCGGCCGCCGTCGCCACCATCGAGGCGATGGAGTCCGAAGGCATGATCGACAACGCCGCCCGCATCGGCTCCGACATCCTCGGGCCGGGCCTGCGCGACCTCGCCGCCCGCCACGACAGCGTCGGCGAGGTCCGCGGACTGGGTGTGTTCTGGGCGATCGAATTGGTCGCCGACGCCGCGACCAAGGAACCGCTGGCACCCTACGGCGGCTCCAGCCCGGCGATGAACGCGATCATCGCGACGTGCAAGGAGAACGGCATGCTGCCGTTCGCCAACTTCAACCGTATCCACGCCGTGCCGCCGTGCAACGCCTCCGACGACGAGGTGCGCGAGGGTCTGGCGATCCTGGACCGGGCACTCGACGTCGCGGACACGTTCATGAAGTGATCGCAGCGCAATTCGGCCCCGGCCTTTGAGGAAGGGACGGGGCCGAATCGCATTGTCGGGTACGTTGCACATCGATGACACTTACTATCTGCAACGATCTGTCCCCGGCGCAGTGGCTGATCGACTCGGCACTGCCGTGGGACGTCCTCGTCGGTTTCGGCCCAGAGGGTTTCGATTCCCATGCGCGCCTTCGTTTCATCCCCGACCCCGTCTCCGAGGGCCAATCCGAATGTGACGTCGACACCGGCGGACCCACCGATGAGGCCGGACTCGTGGCTCGCCTGTGCGCACTCCTCGCCGCGGAAACGTCGACCCCCGATGACGCCTACTTCGGTCTGTGGGAAGGGTGGCCGGGAGCGGTCGAGATCAGTGGTGGCGCGCCTCGCATCGAGGTCCCCAACCGCCGCTTTTACTTGTTCAAAGGTCCGCTCGCGCAGGTCGGCGAGTGGAGTCGGTCCACGCTTTCTCCGACAGAACCCGCCGCATTCGTCTGGCCGGCAGACCACGCCTGGTGCATCGCGTGCGATGTCGATCCGCACTGGGCCGGGATCGGTGGTCGTCGTCGGGCGATTGACCGCCTAGTCGACGACGATGTGCTCGATATCGTCCGTGCCGATCCGCACGCGCCGCAACCGGCATACTACGGGTGACTGCTCGTTGTATCGGTGCCCGACCGACTTGATTTCACAACTCGGCGTGTGGAACTTTGTCATGTCACGGTCATTCCAGCCCGTCGAGCAATCGGTGCGGCCCCGGCCCCTTCTCCCCCAACTCATCGTGCGGATTGAGCAGCCGGCAATCGGTCATCGACAAGCAGCCGCAGCCGACGCAGGAGCCCATCAGGTCACGCATGCGTTCGAGCAGTTCGATGCGTCGGTTGAGGTCGGCCACCCAGCGCTTCGACGCCTGCTCCCACATCTTCGACGTCGGCGATTCACGAGAACCCAAGGCGCTCAACACCTCTGAGATCTCCGACAACGGAATGCCCGCCGCCTGCGACGCTCTGATGAACGCGACGCGCCGCAGCATCGCGCGGTGGTAACGACGCTGATTGCCCGACGTCCGGCGGCTGAAGATGAGCCCGAGGTCGTCGTAGTAGCGAATCGCCGACGCCGCGACCCCCGACCGATCGGCCAGCTCACCGACCGTCAGTTCCATGTGCTGTGCGCTCACCCGCCCCACGCTACGCCGAAATCCGCCCTCGACTTCAAGTGCACTTGAAGTCGGCGATCGACGCGTCGGCCCGCCGACGCGACTGCGTGTCGCGCGCCCGCTGCGGTAAGTCTGCTCCGACTGCGGCAACCAATTCGCCGCTGCGGCAACCTTTTCCGACTGCGCTCGCTACCGCAGCGTCGAAGAAACCACCGCAGTACCCAGCCCATCAGCGCCGCGCAGGGCAACTACCGCAGCAAGAACGACAGCGACCATCCGCTATCCGAACCCACGACACCGAAGACCACTGGACCGAGCGCGATAGGGCTGCACACTCGACCGCTCACATCCGGTACACCCGACGCGCATTCTCCCGAAATACCTTACGCAGCAACTCTTCTCCGTGCGGCTTGAGTATCTCGGCGAGCGCGACGACGATGGTCTCGAACGGTGCGTTCGGCTTGTCGATCGGATAGTTGCTGCCGAAGAGGAGTCGATCGACGCCGAAATGCGCGAGCAGATGGTCGATGAGCGGCGCGATCATCTCCTCGAGGGTCACCCGACTGCCGATGTTGCCCGACGCCAGGCGGCCGTAGCCGAGAATCGGAAACGCCAGGCCGGACAGTTTCATCACCACATTCGGGTTCTGCGCCAGCATCGCGGTGCGCTCGCGCCACAATCTCAGCACGTCCGACCGCGCCGCAGCGGTCGCGCCGGTTCGCGAGCCGACCGGACCGAAGACTCCCACCGGCGCGCCGAGATGGTCGATGACGATGGTCGTCTGCGGGTACTCGCGGGCCAGCGTCACGACGTCGTAAAGCTGGTGGGAGTAGACGAAGGCCTCAAACAGCAAGTCCCGCTCCGCGATTCGGGCGAATCCGGCCAGGAAGTCACGACTGGAGAGCACAGCGTCGACGTCGACCCAGTCGCGAACCTTCGGGTCGGGGTGGCGCGCCCCCATCATCCGGACGCCACGAAACTGCGGTACGGCGGCCGCCGTCAGATCGAGCTGCGCGGTCACATTGGGGTGGCGTGGATCGGCGTGCGCGACGAACGCGCCCAGATCAGGCGCTCCGTCGCGTCCGAACGGCAGCGACGCCACATATCGCGCCTCGTCCACGCCGCTGTGATCGTCGGCGTGCCAGTGTGACTCGACGAACACCACCGATTCGATCGGGACACCCACCGCTGTCTGCACCACCCGGACGTCCAGTTCGTACTGCGCCGGCTCGTAGGCGCGGGCGACATTGCGCGGCGTGAGGGCGAACTCCCGATCGGCCTGTCCGACAGCCGCCGTGAACACCAGATCCCCCACCCGACGAGGCAGGAAGCGGTACGACCTCGACAACCGATTCGACGCCCACGGTGTCCGCTTCGGATTCCAGAAATGTGCGTGAGCGTCGACGACCCCCGGCACGACCCCCTCGAGAGGCTGCATGGTTACGACCATATGTCACTGCAGCCGCCGCCCCGCGCACATATCAGGTATCGCGTAGCTTTGGACGCAACACGCCGCCTGCGACTAAAGTCTGAAAACAAACTCACCACGACCACCGAAGGAGGTGCTTTGGAGAAAATGTTGGATCCACAAGAAAATCCCATTGAGTACTTACGCCAGCGCATCGCTGACGACCCCGCCACATTCACCCGGCACTTCTTTGCGCGCCTGTTCGCAATCCGCCCCGACCTGCGAGAACTGTACCCGGCGTCGATGACGCATCAGCGGGCCTCGTTCCACAAGATGATCAACCACATCCTGTCAGTGGTGCCGCAACCCGCCGGGCACGAAGAACTCATCGAGGTACTCGGGCAACTCGGACGCGATCACCGCAAATTCGACGTCCTCCCCGAATACTATCCGCTCGCGGGACAGGTGATAGTCGATGAGTTCGCCGAACTCCTCGGCGACGCCTGGACCCCCAGCACTGCCGCCACGATAACCGAAGCGTTCAACCTCGCCGCCGGTGTGATGCGCGGCGCGGCCGAGTATGTCGAGGGCCCGGCGGTCTGGACCGCTCGCGTCGAACAGAAATTCCGGGTGTCCCGTGGCGTGGCGGTGATCCGGTTGGTGGCGAATGCCCCACTTCCGCAGAAGGCCGGCCAGTATCTCGAAGTGCAGATCCCGCAGTGGCGGCGCGTCTGGCGCAATCTGTCGCCGTCGATCCCTCCGAATCCGCAGGGCGAACTGGAGTTTCACGTTCGCAGCGTCGAAGGTGGCACGTTCAGCAAGTCGGTGATCCTCGAAACCCAGGTCGGCGACGTGTGGGCACTGGCCCAGGCACACGGCACGATGCAAGTGAAGTACGACGGCTCCGAAGTGCTGATGATCGCCGGCGGCACCGGGCTGGCCCCGCTGCGCGCCATCCTGACCGACATGTCGCGTCGCGTCGACGCCCCGCGCACCACGCTCTACTACGGCACCAAGTACCCGGGCGAACTCTACGAGCTCGGCGTTCTGCGCCGGATGGTCGCCCAGAACCCCTGGCTGCGCGTCATCGTGACTTCGGAGGAGAAAGAGGATCCGTGGTGGCTCAACGCGTCGGCGTTGCCCCAGGATTCGACGATCGAACACCGCTACGGCAAGGCGATCGACGCTGCGCTCGACGACGGCCGCTGGGCGATGCACCAAGTCCTCATCGCGGGGTCGCCGGAGATGGTTCAGAACACCCGCAGGCAACTGCTCATCGCGGGTGTGCCGTCGAGTTCCATCCAGCACGACCCGGTGTAGTTCCACGCCGAAACCACGCTGGGAGGCCGCTGAGCGCTTCGCCCGCGGCCTCCTGGTGGATTGTCGCGACTTGGGGACGGTCGGAATGCCCCGCGGGTGTTCGACGGGGACCATGGATGGGTATCGGACGCGACCGTTGCCGCTCTTGTCATGGACGGTTCAGATGAACTCGCGCCTCTCGCGCACCATGGGCATCAACGAATCGTTCCACCCCGGCCACCAGAGTGTCGCTTCGCGTCTGGACCGCGCCACGGCCGGGTTCACGCGGCGATACTTAACAGTTGTATGACGTTGCGTTCCTCTGCCGGTTGAGCGAGCGGAGCGAGTCGAAACCCCCGCGGGCCAGGCAATGACGAAACCTGCAGCGTCACAATGGTTTCGACTCGGCTTCGCCTCGCTCAACCAGCAAGATGCAGCGAAGCAGAGTGCGCGCAAGATATCAATACCATTAGCCGCGACAATCCAGTCGTAGGGTGTCGCACTTAAAGAGTTGTATGACGTTGTGTTCCTCTGCCGGTTGAGCGAGCGGAGCGAGTCGAAACCCACCAGCCGGGCACTGCCGAAACCTGCAGCGTCACAATGGTTTCGACTCGGCTTCGCCTCGCTCAACCAGCAGGATGCAGCGAAGCTGCGGTGCGCGCAAGATATCAATACCATTAGCCGCGACAATCCAGTCGTAGGGTGTCGCACTTAAAGGGTTGTATGACGTTGTGTTCCTCTGCCGGTTGAGCGAGCGGAGCGAGTCGAAACCCACCAGCCGGGCACTGCCGAAACCCGCAGCGTCACAATGGTTTCGACTCGGCTTCGCCTCGCTCAACCAGCAGGATGCAGCGAAGCTGCGGTGCGCGCAAGATATCAATACCATTAGCCGCGACAATCCAGTCGTAGGGTGTCGCACTTAAAGGGTTGTATGACGTTGCGTTCCTCTGCCGGTTGAGCGAGCGGAGCGAGTCGAAACCCCCGCCGGCCAGGCACTAACGAAACCCGCAGCGTCACAATGGTTTCGACTCGGCTTCGCCTCGCTCAACCAGCAGGATACGGCGAAGCAGAGTGCGCGCTAGACATCAATACCACTAGCCGCGACACACCCTAGCTCTGCGGCAGCGTCGGCACGATGCCGCCTTGAACCGTCTCGGTCACCGTCACCGTCGCCGTCTCGGAGACCGTGACCGTCGGCGTCGGGCCGTCCGGCCGAACCGTCCGGGTCACAGTCCGCGCCGGCGGTGTCACCGTGCGGACCCGCGTCGTCTCGTCGCCCTGTTGCACCACCGTGGTGGTGACCGTCTGCGCCGGTGGGGTCACGGTCTCCGTCGTCACCGACAGTGTCGGCCCCTCGACGACCCGCTGTGCCGTGCCGGTGCCGAAGAGCACCGCCACGCCCGCGATGGTGGCCACGAAGAACGCACCCGCCACCGCGGCGATGATCATCGCCCAGCGTCGACGATTGGCACGGTCGTAATCGGGGTCGGCGGCGGCACCGAGCACCGGCAGCCGAGTGGACATCGAGGCCGCCCCGGACGCGATCGCATACAGCGGCTGACTGGCGATCTGCACCGGGCGCTGCATCGCATACTCGAACGCGGGTGCGACGCCGGGGAGCGCGGCTCCCGGACCCGTGCAGATGACCGACGTGACGGCATCGCCTCCAGGCATCGCCGCGATCGCATCGGCCACGGTGTTCGCGCCTGCCGGATCGACGACGGCGGACGGTTCGTCGGCGCGGTGTCCGGCGTCGAAATCGGTTCCGGCGGTGATGATGCCGGTGGTGGTATCGACGGTGACGATCGACGTTCCGGGGGCCGGCGCGCTGTTCTCGTCGAGGTTGACGATGGCGACGGTGCCGGGGCGTCGAGATTCGGTGACACCCACCTGCGCGAGAGCGGGCGCGATGTCGGTGACAGTAACCGACTCATACCAGGCCGGTCGGCCGGGGCTGAGCACGAAACGCTGCGAGAGAGTCTCGGTCAATGTCGGATCGGCGCAGGCGAGCCCGATCGAGTCGATGTCGTAGGGAACCGAGTCGACGAGATCGTTGATGGCGGCTTCGACGGCAGACGGCGACTCGACGTCGAGTTCGACCAGATTGCTGGCCAGCAGCGCACCGTCAGCATCGTGCACGACAGACGCGATCTGTCGGTCGACGACGGCGATACCTAGCACATGGCCCATGGTTGACCAGGCTATCAAGACTGCCCGACAAGCAAAGAGCGCCTACCGTTGGGTAGGCGCTTTGAATTACTTGTCGCTCTGGCGTCGGGTACGTCCGGTTCGTGGCTGCCACACCACCAGCGCGCTGGTGCGCGGCACAGGTACCAGATCGCCCCGCGGCCGGGCGCGCGCGGCGTCGAGCGATTCGGTCAGCTCGGCGACTTGCGTGCGCAGCGCCTCCACTTCCCGACTGAGTTCGATGATGCGTTTGATGCCCGCGAGATTCACGCCCTCGTCCTGCGACAGACGCTGAATCTCCCGGAGGAGTTCGACGTCGCCCGAGGAGTATCGGCGTCCGCCGCCGCTGGTGCGCTGCGGAGTGACCAGCCCGAGCCGGTCATAGGTCCGCAGCGTCTGAGCGTGCATTCCCGCGAGCTCGGCGGCCACCGAGATCATGAAGGTGGCCGCCTCGTGGGATTGCGAATCCATGATTACGCTCCCCATCCAGCTCGTGGATCAAAGCCGGAGGCCTTCTCGGCCTCGGCGTACTTCTTCATTGCTTCGACTGCTTCGTCGTCGAGCTTGGGCGGTACCGCCACCTTGACGGTGACGAGCAGGTCACCCGCGCCGCCGGAGCGCTTGGGCACTCCCCGACCGCGCACCCGCAGTGTGCGACCGTCGGCGGTGTTGGCCGGGATCTTCACTCCGACGGTCCCGTCGAGCGTCGGCACTGAGACCGTCGCTCCGAGGACCATCTCGGAAATACTCAGCGGCAGCTGAACTTTCAGATCGTTGCCGGTGCGGGTGAAGATCTTGTCGGCCCGCACGTGGACCACCACGTACAGGTCTCCCGACGGCGCTCCGCGCATGCCCGCTTCACCTTGGCCGGCCAGCCGGATGCGCTGACCGTCCTCGACGCCCGCGGGGATGCGGACGTTGATGGTGCGCGAACGCACGAGCACACCGCTGCCGTTGCAGTCGTCGCACGGATCGTCGATCCGTGATCCGGTGCCCTGGCAGTCCTGGCACGGCTCGCTGAATCCGAACGCGCCCTGGTTGCGGCTCACGAAACCCGAGCCGTTGCAGGTCGGGCACACCCGCGGGCTGGTCCCCGGTTTGGCCCCGCTGCCATGGCACTTGGTGCATGGCGAGGGGCTGGTCAGCGACAGCCCGACGGTGGTGCCCAATGCGGCGTCGCGGAACGACAGAGTGGTTTCACTCTCCAGGTCGTTGCCGCGGCGGGGGCGGTTCGACGCCGTCGTCGAACGCGTGGAGCGTCCGCCGCCGAACAGATCGCCGAACAGGTCCCCGAATCCGCCTGCGTCGCCGGATCCGGCGTTGCCGAAGAGGTCGCCGATGTTGAAATCGCCGCCACCGGTCGTGGTGTAGGTGCCACCGCCGCCGGGGAATCCCCCGCCGCCGCGGAACCGTCCACCGGCGAATGCCGCTCGCGTCTCGTCGTATTCCTTGCGCTTCTCCGCATCGGCGAGCACGCTGTGCGCCTCGGAAACACGCTTGAAGCGTTCCTCGGCCGCGCTGTCGTTGGGATTGGCGTCGGGGTGAAGTTCGCGGGCCAGTTTGCGATAGGCCTTGCGAATCTCGTCGGACGAAGCGTCAGAAGCGACGCCCAGGTCCTTGTAGAAATCCTTCTCCAGCCATTCTCGCTGTGGTGCCATCAGGCGTCACCTCCTTTGCTGTTGATAGTTGTTGTGTCGAGTGAGTTACTGTTTCGCGACTGCGCGTCAATCACCTTGCCCGGCACCGGTTTCCGGAGCAGGGTCGGTGACGGTGACCATCGCGGTCCGAATGACCCGCTCGCCCAGGCGGTATCCGCTGCGGTACACCGCACCGATCACCGGGCTGGCACCGTCGCCGTCGTGCTGCACGGCCTCGTGCAGATCGGCGTCGAACGGCTCACCCGGCGCACCGAAGGGCGAAAGCCCTTGAGCGGTCAGGGTTTCAGCCAGCTTGTCGGCGACCCCGCGCAGTGGCGACCCCTCACCGAGGTCGCCGTGGGCTCGCGCCCGATCGAGGTCGTCGAGCACCGGAAGCAGCTTCTCCAGGAGAATCTGCTTGCCGAATGCGGCGGCGCTTTCCTTCTCCTTCGCCGCGCGGCGTCGGAAATTGGTGAAGTCCGCCTGCAGGCGTTGGAGATCGGCCAGCGGTACCGTCGGCTCGTCCGGCCCGCCGTCGGGGGCCGGCCCCGCCGCCGATGTGGCTGCATCAGCGGCGAAGGCCTCGGCGAGTGGGTCGGCCGGGACGGTGACGTTCTCGTCCGGGCCGGCCGACCCGGCCGCGGTCGCGGCGTCGGGGGTGGGCTCGGATGAGGTCACTTGTTGTCTCCGGGCTCGTCGACGACCTCGGCGTCCACGACGTCGTCGGCGCCTGCGGCACCGGCTCCGCCCGCGGCAGCACCGTCGGCGGCGGCTGCCTCAGCCTGAGCTGCGGCGTAGATCTCCTGGCCCAGTGCCTGCGACTCGGTCGAGAGCTTCTCGATCGCGTTCTTGATGGCCGTGGTGTCGCCACCCTTCAGGGCGTCGTTGGCCTCGGCGACAGCGGCCTCGACCTTGCCCTTGACCTCGGCCGACACCTTGTCCTCGTTTTCCTTGAGGAACTTCTCGGTCTGGTGCACGAGCGACTCGGCCTGGTTGCGGGTCTCCGCTTCCTCGCGACGCTTGCGGTCTTCCTCGGCGTGCGCTTCGGCGTCCTTGATCATCCGGTCGATCTCGTCCTTGCTCAGGCCCGAGCCGTCCTGGATGCGGATGCTGTTCTCCTTGCCGGTGCCCTTGTCCTTGGCGGTGACGTGCACGATGCCGTTGGCGTCGATGTCGAAGGTCACCTCGATCTGCGGCACACCCTGCGGAGCAGGCGCGATACCGCCGAGCTCGAAGGATCCGAGCAGCTTGTTGTGCGAGGCGATCTCGCGCTCACCCTGATAGACCTGGATCTGCACGGACGGCTGGTTGTCGTCGGCGGTGGTGTAGGTCTCCGACCGCTTGGTCGGGATGGTGGTGTTGCGCTCGATCAGCTTGTGCATCACGCCACCCTTGGTCTCGATGCCCAGGCTCAGCGGGGTCACGTCGAGCAACAGCACGTCCTTGACCTCGCCGCGCAGCACGCCGGCCTGCAGGGCAGCGCCGACCGCGACGACCTCGTCCGGGTTGACACCCTTGTTGGGCTCCTGGCCACCGGTCAATTCCTTGACCAGCTCGGTCACGGCAGGCATACGGGTAGAACCACCGACGAGGACGACGTGGTCGATGTCGCCGACGGAGATGCCCGCATCCTTGATGACGGCCTGGAACGGTGCGCGGGTGCGCTCCAGCAGGTCAGAGGTGATCTTCTGGAACTCGCTACGCGAGAGCTGCTCGTCGAGGAACAGCGGGTTCTTGTCGGCGTCGACGGTGATGTAGGGCAGGTTGATCGAGGTCGACTGCGATGCCGACAGTTCGATCTTGGCCTTCTCCGCAGCCTCACGCAGACGCTGCATCGCCATCTTGTCCTTGGTCAGGTCGATGCCGCTGGTCGCCTTGAACTTGTCGGCGAGCCAGTCGACGATGCGCTGATCCCAGTCGTCGCCGCCGAGCTCGTTGTCGCCCGACGTCGCGCGGACCTCGACGACTCCGTCGCCGATTTCCAGCAGCGAGACGTCGAAGGTGCCGCCACCGAGGTCGAAGACCAGGATGGTCTGTTCCTTCTCACCCTTGTCCAGGCCGTAGGCCAGGGCGGCCGCGGTGGGCTCGTTGACGATGCGCAGGACGTTGAGTCCGGCGATCTGGCCGGCTTCCTTGGTGGCCTGACGCTGCGAGTCGTTGAAGTAGGCGGGCACGGTGATGACGGCGTCGCTGACGTCTTCGCCCAGGTAGGCTTCGGCGTCGCGCTTGAGCTTCATCAGCGTTCGGGCGCTGATCTCCTGCGGGGTGTACTTCTTGTCGTCGATTTCGACGGTCCAGTCCCCTTCGCCCATGTGGCGCTTGACCGAACGGATGGTGCGGTCGACGTTGGTGACCGCCTGGTTCTTCGCCGGCTGTCCGACGAGAACCTCGCCGTTGCGCGCGAACGCGACGACGGATGGTGTGGTGCGGGAACCTTCGGCGTTCGCGATGACGGTGGGCTCGCCACCTTCGAGAACGGAGACCACCGAGTTGGTGGTGCCGAGGTCGATTCCGACAGCACGTGACATGTGTTTCCTCCTTGTTGTGACCGGCCAACGGGTGGCGGTCAGATGTGTCTGTAGGTCTTGGTAGAACTGAAACCTCAGTGCAACGGACTCAAGTTCTATCGGACAGGTTCATCGTCGTCAAGCCTACTTGAGTGCCCCACGCTCAGGTCTCTCGGTATGTGTAACGGGCGGGCTGCGGAGATCATTCCCAGTTTTCGAAAAAAGTTGAGCGAACTTCGCTCAGGTTTGATTCCTGGGGTCGCCCGCGCAGAAATCCGCAGATAGTCGCCCCGGTGAGCCGGGCAGGTTGCCCGCACCGGGTCGACTATTTACCGAAGTTCGACGACGCCGGGGCCGGTGGCTGCCGTAGCGTGAAACGCGGTGTCACAACCCATCTTCACGTTTGGAGCATCATGTACCGCCTGACCGTCCTGTACAACCAGCCGACCGATCCCGCCGCATTCGACGAGTACTACACCAACACCCACCTGCCGATCGCCGCGAAGATCCCCGGTCTGCGCAGCGCCGCGGTGTCGAAGACCGACTCGCTCGACGGCAACCCGCCGGCGATCTACCAGATCGCCGAACTGTACTTCGACTCGAAGGAAGCACTCGGCGCCGGTTTGGGCTCACCCGAGGGTCGGGCAGCCGCGGGCGACGTCCCCAATTTCGCCACCGGCGGGGCGACGATGCTCTTCTCCGAGGTCACCGAGGTCGAACTGTAGCGTCGGGCCCGCGCTACCCTCGCTCTGAATCGGGGTGCACGACAATTGTTGTCGTGCACCCCGTTTTTCGTGTAGCCAAGCTCCGACGTCGGGTGTCATACCGTCCAGACATACCCGGCATCGGCTGGGCAGCCGACGGCGGAAGGACGATACTGAGCCGGTGACGCCAGTGAATCGGTCAGCTCGCGCCGCAATCGTCGCCGTCGTCGTCGCGTCGTGGACGCTGACGTCGTGCGGCCATTCGACGACGTCGCATCCGACGACCCATACGACCATCCATCAGACCACCCACCACATCGTCGGGTCGACGCACCATCACACGACCAGACACCGGACCTCACATCACAGCAGTCACCACCACCACTGAGCCGGACCGGCTCCTCAACTCTCGTCCGCGGCGATTCGTCCGTTCAGACCAAATCGGCGGATATCGGTAGGCATGTGCCGGGGCCCGCTTCTTGCCGCGGCCATGCTCGCTCGTTGAACCTGGGTTCGCCGGTCGGGGCACTGCATCTGCTGGTTGAGCCGCGAGGAGCGCTAGCGACGAGCGTGTCGAAACCCCTGTGCCACAATGCATTTGATGGCAGCGCACTTGTCGAACTGTGACGGAATCGAACATCGAGGCGCGTGCACCCGAAGGGTGCACGCGCGACACTTGCCGGGTGTCATCGCCGATATTGGCGCGGACCGTCGAAAGTCGATGTGGCTGAGAGGTTTCGACACGGACCTCGGCTAGCGCCTCGGACCGGCTCAACCTGCGGACGGGGTGCCATCGGTGGATCCAGGTTGAACCAGGTTGAACCAGCGGAGGGGCCCACCATCGGTGGATCCAGAACCAACGGGAACGGACAACGACGCCACAGTCCGCACCACCGTGGTTTCGACCCAATCGTCCGGCTACACGGACCCCACTGCCCCGACAGGGTTGCCGCGGGCGAATTCGGATAGCCGCCGCACATCACATGCCAGGGCTACGAAGCATCCTCGCGGGTGCCCAGCAGTCCGAGCACCGGGGAGGTCACCTTCTCCAGCGCGGCCACGGTCGCGGCCTGCCGTTGCGCGAACTCTGCGACCACCAACGACAGTTCCGCTTGAGCTGAGGCGAATCTGGCGATCGTCTCGACCAACTGCCGCTGCTGCACGATGAAGTCCTGCAACGGCTGCGCGACCGCGCCGGCGACGCCGGTCGCACTGCCGGCCAGCCCGGTGACCGCGCCGCTCAGTTCGGCGACCTGCTTCAGCAGTTCGTCGGGAGCGGATACGCCGGTGAGCGCCATCGAACGGATCTTTCGCAAGGTGTCGGTAGCGACTTGAACCGCCTGTTCCTGCGATTTCACGAACAACGCCAACGCGTCCGCCGCGAGGCTCTGCTCACCCGACTTCTCATCAGCCATCCCGAAAGCCTATTGCACGTCAGCGTTACCGGCGCGAGGTCCGCCGCACAGCCCGATGATCACGTCACCGTCGAACGCACCGCGAATCGTGCGTCGCGCCACTGTCCGGTGATCAACACGTCTCGAAGGATCTGTACCGCGTCCCAGACGTCGGCGTACTTGACATACGTCGCCGGGAATCCGAAGCGCATCACGTCCGGCGCGCGGAAGTCGCCGATCACGCCGCGAGCGATGAGCGCTTGAACGACTTGGTAACTCGCCTCGTGGCGCAACGCGACCTGACTCCCTCGCTCCGCGGCCGACCTCGGCGACGCGAGTTGCAGACCCAGGTCAGCGCAGTCGCGCTCGACGAGGTCGATGAAGAGGTCGGTCAGCCGCTGGTTCTTGGTGCGCACCTCCGACAGGTCGATCTGGTCCCAGAGATCGAGACTCACCTCCAACGGGACGTAGGAAAGCACCAGTGGAGTTCCCACTCGGAACCTGGCCACCCCCGCGGCCGGCTGATAGTCGGCGTCGAACGCGAACGGCGCGGCATGCCCGTGCCACCCGGACAGCGGCTGCACCGCGTCTGGCTGGTGCTGCCGGGACACGAATACGAACGCGGGCGCCCCCGGCCCGCCGTTGAGGTACTTGTAGGTGCATCCGACAGCGAAGTCGACCTCGCAATCATTGAGCGCGATGGGCAGCGCGCCCACCGAATGACAGAGATCCCAGATCACCAACGCCCCGTGACGATGGATCAGCTCGGTCACCGCCCGCATGTCGTGGACGCGGCCGGTGACATAGTCGACGTGACTGAGGACGACGACAGCCACCTCGTCGGACAGCAGGTCCTCGAGCGACACGCCCTCGCCGATGAGCTCACGCCGGTAACCGCCGAGGAATTCCATCGCACCCTGCAGCATGTACAGATCGGTGGGAAAGATCCGCGTCTCGGAGATCACCACCGACCGTCCCGGACGCAGTTCAAGCGCCGCGGTGAATGCCTTGAACAGATTGACCGACGTCGAATCGCAGACGACGACCTCGCCCGGGCCCGCGCCCACCAGCGGCGCCAGCCGGTCCCCCACCGTCAGCGGTTTGTCGAACCAGCCGGCGTCGTTCCAGCTGCGGATCAAGTCCTGTCCCCACTGCGCCTGGATCACTTCGGTCATCCGCGCGGCCGTCCCGCTCGGCAGCGGGCCGAGCGAGTTGCCATCGAGGTAGATCAGGTCGGGTGACAGCTCGAACCGCGTTCGGACGGCTGCCAGCGGATCACGGTCATCGAGCTCGACGCAGTCAGCACGGGAAGTGACGGTCATATGTCTCCCAAGTTGAGCGGTTCACGGATGCGACGCACGTCGCGGCGCCCTCCGGTCACCATCGTCTACCCGATCGTCTGATCACGCGGCCGATCGGTGACGATCCGACGACGCGCCACCGATCAGCGTCGACGACGCCGCGCTCCCCGACGTCGAGCAGGAGACCGGCCCCATCCATCGACCGACGGACAACCGTTCGCTCACCGACGTCGGGCCCAAAAGCATTCAGTCTCAACAGAATCGAGGCGCAAGGCCTCACCCCGCACCATCTGGCAGCTGGGCACCCCTTGACATATTGGTAACTACTTGGTTACCAATATGGGTGTGGACGCCTTCGAAGCACTCGCCGACCCGGTTCGCCGCGCGCTTCTCGCGCGGCTCGCCCGCGGTTCGGCTCGGGTCGTCGATCTGGCCGCCGACTATCCGATCAGCCGCCCGGCCATCAGCAAGCACCTGCGTCTGCTGACGGAGGCCGACTTGGTGACGGCGACGAACCACGGTCGCGAACGGCATTACGCGATCCGCCGCGACGGACTGGAACCGGTGCAGACCTACCTGACCGGCTTACGTCCAGCCCGCCCCCCCATTCCCGAGCACGCACTCGACGCGCTCGAGCTGGAAGTGCGGCGAACCACCCGCGATCGCGAAAACTCCACGGCCCCAACCGAAGACGACAACCCAACCAAAGACGACAGGGAGCACACCGCATGAGCACTCCGACCCCGACCGGCCGCCGCCACGACTCCGACGGCGAAACCTACTGCGTATGGCAGCGAGAGTTCAACGCCCCGATAGACGACGTCTGGGCGGCCGTCACCGAACCGGAACGCCTGGCCCGGTGGATCGGGACATGGACCGGCGATCCGGCCGACGGCCACGTCAGGTTTCAGATGCTCTTCGAGGGCGACGACGCCACCGGCGAAATGTTCACCATCGACGAATGCGAGCCACCGCATCGACTGCGGATCACGACGTCGATGCCCAATGACGGTGAGAATCCCGAACATTGGCTGCTGCGACTCGACCTCGAAGAGACCGACGGAGTCACGACGCTGACGTTCGCACAGAACGTCCCGGACCTGAAGTTGGCGCAGGGCGTCGGCCCCGGTTGGGACTACTACCTGGACAGGATGGTCGCCGCGGAGTCCGGCGGATCGGTGGAATCGATTGTCTTCGACGACTATTCGTCGTCGATGACCGAGTACTACCGCAACGAGTTCGCCGGCCTGGACTGACGACGCATCACCCCGACTCGGCCGCCATCGCCGAATATCCTTCGCGCACACTGGAGTAGGTCGGGCGCCAGCTCGACGCGGCACGCAACCGGGCGTTGCTCGCGCGAACCGAGCGGGTCAGCGACGTCGTGCGGTTCCCGAGCAGTTCGGCCGCGCGGCCCGGTCCGATGATCCACGGGCGCTCCCCCACCGCACGAGACAGCGCGGCGGCGTGCTCGCGTTTCGTCAGCGGCTCGTCGTCGACGACGTTGTAGGTTCCGCCCGGAACATCAAGTGCGCTGACGACCGCGGCCGCGGCGTCGAAGAGATGAATCGAGGACACATACGACGCCGGGCGGCCCGCCCGAAAGAGGACGTGGCGTCGCGCCATGTCCATCATCTGCTGACTGTGCGCGGCGCCGGGGCCGTAGAAGAGTCCGAACCTCAGCACAACACCGGTGCCGTCGAACCGTCGTGCGCTCGCTTCGGCTGCATGGTTGCCCGCCGAGATCGGATAGTGGTCCACCGGTGCATCCTCATCGATCCAGGCGGCGCCCTGATCTCGGTAGATCATCACAACCGACTCCTGGACGACGGCGCCGACACCGGCGGCGTCGGCAGCGTCGACGACGGCGGCCGCCCCCTCGGTGCGGATCCGTTCACAGTCGGCCCACGCGGACTTGCGGATGAACGCCGCGGTGGAGGGCAAGGCGCTGGCGAGATTGACCACCGCGTCGCAGCCGGCGAATGCTCTGGTCAACCCCTCGCGGTCGAATAGGGACACCTCGACCGGGACGGCACCCTGACTACTGAGGGTTGCCGCCTTGGCCGCGCCTCTGGCCAGGGCGCGAACCTGATGGCCGGCACCGACCAATGCGGGCACCGCATACCCGCCGATCGCTCCGGTACCGCCGGTGACGAACAGTCGCATGCGATCACCCTACGACGCCGACAGGCCCGGCCGTTTCCGGTCGGGCCTGTCGTCGGGTCGGGGCTGGCGACCCAGACCTCAAGCGGCGGTGGCCTGTGCGGTGGTCCGCCGCCGCTGTGAAAATCGTCCGAATAGTGGGCCACCGAGGGCAGGC
>NZ_JABBNB010000015.1 GCF_012933505.1 Gordonia asplenii | reverse complement strand
GTCTGCCCTCGCCCCAGATCTATTCGGACGATTTTCCCGCCCCGGCTTACCCGAAAATCCGGCCCAGCTCGACGATCTTGCGGGCCTGCGCCAGTCGTGGCACATCGGATGGGTCGCGGATCGTCTCGCAGCGCACGATGGTCTGCTCGGCGTCGGCGATCTCCTCCGGCGTCGGCGCCATGCGCCGGTTCACAACGGGTGTCTGCTCGATGCGCAGGCAGAGTCGGCCGGTCATGCCGACCGCGGCGGCGTCTTCGGTCTGGCGCACCAGGGTCTCCTCGTCGGGGACGCGGGTGGGGCCGTCGATCGGCGCGGGAATGCGCGCGGCCCGGCTCGCGATGGTCAGGCGGCTGCGCGGGTAGGCCATCGCGGTCGCGTCGTCGGCCATCCCGGTGTCGCGGCGGAAGTCGCCGCTGCCGAAAGCCAGACGCGCGGTTCCGGGCCGTTGAGCGATCTCCGACGCCGCTTCGATCCCGACCGCCGATTCGATCAGCGCGACGATGGGCAGTCCGGGACGCAATCGTCGGGCGGTCTCGTCGATCTGCTCCGGACCTTCGACTTTAGCCAGCACGATGCCGTCGACGCCGGGCAATCCGCGCAGTGCGGCCAGGTCGTCGGCCCAGAACTTGGTGGTCGCGTCGTTCACGCGGACCCACGCGTGCAGCGAACCGGTGCGCAGCCACTGCGCGACGCCGGACCGGGCTCGCGACTTCGCCTCGGCCGCTACGGCGTCCTCGAGGTCGAGGATGATCGCATCGGCCGGACATGCCGCCGACGGCTCGAACAGTTCGGGTTTATGCGCGGAGACCAGCAGCCAACTGCGGGCGTGGGCGAAGCCGACTTTGCGCTTCGGAACGGACTGCGACATCTTGCCTTTCATGGTCGACTCGCACGGCCGGAGGACCTGCGATGCAACCTTATGCCTATTCGTGCGCCGCCGACATGCCGAAACGGTGCAACGCCATTATCGCGCCGCACCATTTCGGCCAGGTTGCCGGGGATCAGCCGGCCGGTTGCACCTCGTCGACGCCTGGTCCGCCGCGGCGTAGGACCACCCCGGCCCCGATGGCGCCGACCAGAAACGTCACCAGCGGTGCAACAGTCGCCAGGGTCGGCCAATACGTCTGCTGGTGCAGGCCGATACCGACCACCGATGCCGCCAGCCACGCCATCGCCAACGACGTGACCTGGGTGTTCTCCCCGCGATCGTGATTGCGGCGCAGCAGCACGTGCACCAGCACGACGGCGACCCACGCGACGATCAGCACCGCCTGCCACGCGAGCGCCTGCAACAGGTAGCCCAGGACGTCGGTCAGCATCAGCGAGTATGCCGCCACCCCGCAGACCACCACCCACACGATGTGCGGCAGTCGCACCCCGAACACGCCGCGCGCGACGGCCTCCAGATTCGTCGACGCCAGGTAGTAATTGGCGGTGTTGATCCTGGTCTGTGAGATGACGATCAGCACAACGCCTGCGAAGCCGAGCGACCCGACGACGGCCTGCACGACACCCGTCTCGGTACCGCCGACGCCGAAGGCGGTGACGATGTAGATCCCGATCAAACCGTTGACTCCGAACGTGCAGGCGTAGAACAGCGGCCCGAACGTCGCCCGACGATGGAACCGCGCGTCGGCGGCCTTACCCAGCGATGCGAAGTCGATGGTGAACATCATCATCACCCAGACACCCATGAAGATCAGGTAGGAACCAAGCCAGCCGGGCAGCGTCGACGTCGGGCCGGGTGCGCTCAGCCAACCGCTCGGATACCCCTGTCGGACGGTTGCCGCGACGACGAGCGCCACCAGCCCGACGACGTAGAACGGCAGCAGGAAGCCGTTGAGCCGATCGAGCCAGTGCCGCACCCCGCCGAACGCCAGTGGCACCGCGTAGAGCACACACGCGAGATACCAGAGTTTGATGTTGCCGCCGAACCAGTTCTGCAGGCTCGCGGCGATCACCGATCCCTCGAAGACGCCGTAGTACAGCGCCGTCGCCGCGAGCAGGAGCGAAGCGCATGTCGCCCCGATCCGGCCGAAGATCAGCTGCGACAACGTCTCGACGGTTCGCCCGGTCCGCAGCGCATACGTCGCCAGGACCCGATTGATCGCCCCGTAGGTGACGACGGTCGCCACCAGGCCGATCAGGGTGGCGCGCGGCCCGTAGGCCGCGGCCGACGCCGCCGAGATGTAGAGCCAGAACATCGCGCTGAACAACGACCACCAGGCCATCGTCAGCGACCAGCGTCCCACCGGGGCTTCGTCAGATTCGGTTGTCTCCGTGGGGGATTGGAGTTGAGTCATGTCTAGCGCCTTCGGTCTAGCCGGCGGGAGTCGCCGGACGCACCGTCAGCGTCGCAGCTGCTAAGGTGTCGCGGGAATGCGCCGATACGTACAAGTGCACGCCGCGAGGTGGCCACATCGCGCATCGGACATCAGGAATTGGCCTCGATTCGCGCGCGAATCCCGGCGATCAGCATGGTCAGCCCCATCTCCACCGACTGTTCGGCCCGTTCGACGCCGGGTGGGGCGGAGTCGAGAGCGTCCCGCAACTCCGGATACGACGCCGCGTCGACCGCCGACGGCGCGACCGTTTCCGGTGCGGTGAGGTCGAACGCGCACCCGAGCAGGAAATTCTCACACACGAGGATGAGTCCGTAGACCTCGTCGGCGGCGACGCCGGCCCGCCGCAGACCGCCGGCGACCGAGTTGTAGACCGCCACGTGCTTCGGATCGCGGACCGGTTCGGTGGCCAACAGGCGGATCGCTGCCGGATGCGTGCGGAACGCATCAAGGAACGAGCGTGCCCACACCTCGAAACCCTCCTCCCACGGCCGATCGTCGAAGGCTGAACCGTCGATCCGGTCCGTCGCTTTGAACCGCAGCAATTCGACCACCCCGTCGCGCCCGCCGGGTACGTGATGGTAGATCGACGAGACCTGCACATCGAGGTATTTCGCCAGCGTAGGCATGGTGAAGCCGCCGTCGCGGTCGACCATCTCCAAAGCTGCGACGGCGATCTTCTCGCGGTCGAGCCGGGGCACTTTGGGGCGCGCCATCGGGGTCCTCTCGTCACTGTATCCGAATCATATTCGATTTACCCCTTGTGGGGCAGGTCACCTCTGCTTTACAGTAATCGAATCAAATTCGATTAGTGGTGATGCCGCGTCGCGGCACACCGTCGCACAACCCCTCACGGAGCCCCGATGGCAACAAACCAAGAAACATCCCAACCGACCCTGGCCAAGGGGACCCTCGGCACCACGAGCATCGCGTTCTTCGTGGTCGCCGCAGCGGCTCCGCTGTTCGTGATGGCCGGCGTCGCGCCGCTGGTCATCGGCTTCGGCGGCGTCGGGGCGCCGAGCGCCTACCTCATCGCGGGTGCCGCGCTCGCGATCTTCGCGGTCGGCTTCACCGCGATGACCCGCTACATCCACAACGCAGGCGCCTTCTACGCCTACATCGCCCGAGGCCTAGGCTCCACCGCGGGCATCATCACCGCCGTCGTCGCGCTGGTCTCCTACAACGTCCTGGAAATCGGCATGTTCGGCGCGCTCGGCCAGTTCACCGCGGGCACCGTCGGCAAGCTGACCGGACTCGACGTCGCGTGGTGGGTCTGGGCCCTGATCGGCGTGGCGATCGTTTGGTTCCTGGGCTCACGGTCGATTCACGTGGGATCGCAGTTCCTGATCGCGCTGCTGTGCGCGGAAACCGGGATCCTGGTCCTGCTCGCCGGTGCGGTGCTGATCAAGGGCGGCGCCACCGGACTGGAAGCGTCGTCGTTCGCGCCGAGCAATGTCGCGACACCATCGCTGGGCGCGATGCTGACCTTCGCGTTCGCCGCGTTCATGGGATTCGAAAGCACCGCGCTGTACCGCGAAGAAGCCCGCAAACCCGACCGCACCATCCCCCGCGCCACCTACATCGCCGTGGCCTTCCTCGGCTTGTTCTACGCGTTCATGGTGTGGATCGGCATCGAGGCATTCGGGCCCGACAAGGCGCAGCAGGCTGCCAATTCCGACCCCGCCGGCATGTTCTTCGCCGCCATGGAGACCTACGTCGGCAGCTGGGCCAGCACGTTGATGGAAATCCTGATCATCACCAGCATCCTGGCCAGCCTGCTCGCCTTCCACAATGCGATCACCCGCTACGCGTACTCGCTGTCGCGCGAATCGATCCTGCCGCGGGTCTTCGGTGAGCTGCATCCGCGTCACCTCTCGCCGTTCAAGACCAGCGGCATGCAGAGTCTGCTCGCCGCGGCCGTCGTCATCGTGTTCGCGCTGTTCCGTCTCGACCCGCTGACCCAATTGATGATCTGGGTCAACTCACCCGGCGTGTTCGGCGTCGTCGGCATGCAGGTGGTGGTCGCCGTTGCCGTGATCGCGTTCTTCTGGCGAAACCGTCGCGGCCACAGCGTATTTCGCGTCGTCGTCGCACCCGCTGTCGCCGCCGTCGTACTCTTGGGCGCGCTGGGGCTGATGACCAAGAACATCGCGCTGCTCACCGGCGTGACGCCGACTTTCGCCCCGGTCAACATCGCCATCCTCGCGGTCATGCCGATCACCGTCGTCGTCGGATATCTGATCGCCATTCGCATCCGCCGCACCAAGCCCGAGATCTACGCTGTCGTCGGACAGCGCGACGCGGAGTAGAGGAGACTTTCGATGAGCACATTCGCAGACCTGATCCTGCGTGCCAAGACGATTCACCAGATGTCGCCCGACGCCGCGCCCGCGACGATGGTCGCCGTGTCCGACGGTGTGATCGTCGCGGTCGGCGACGACGCCGATGCCCGTGACCTCACCGGCGCATCGACCCGCGTCGTCGACCTCGGCGATGCAACCCTCACTCCCGGGCTCATCGACGGACACTTCCACCCGTTGCACGGACTCTCGATGACCGCGGGCACCGACCTCACGTCGGTGCGATCCCTGCCGGAACTCATTGCGGCGCTGCGGGAATCACCGCGCGATGCCGGCTGGGTGAAAGCCTGGGGCCTCGACGTCAACGCTTACGGCGGCCGCCCGGTGACCAACGAGCCGCTGATCGAGGCACTCGGCTCCGACGTCCCGGTCTGGGTCATCATGTCCGACGCCCACTCCGCGATCGCCAGCCCCGCGGCGCTCGCCGCCGCCGGCATCTCGGGACCGCGCGAGTTCACCGGAAACGCTGAAATCGTCTGCGACGCAGACGGTCTACCGACCGGACATATCCTTGAGTTCGAGGCACTGTCGGTGATGGACCCGGCGCTTCCCCCGGAGTCGGTCGATTCGCGCCGCCGCCGGCTGGTGAAACTGCTCTCGGACATGGCGGCCACCGGCCTGACCGCGGGCAACGCAATGGATTACAACGGGGGCGTCGAGGTGATGCCCGGCTTCGACGATCACTACGAGCTGCCGATGCGAGTACGGTTCGCGCCGTGGTGCATGCCCGGCGTCGACGCCGACGGTCTCGCGGAAATCGTTGCGCTGCAACAGCAGGGCGGTCGGCGGTGGCAGGTCGACGGCGTGAAGTTCTTCATGGACGGAACCATCGAGGGCGGCACCGCATGGATGGAAGCCGCCGACTCGCACGGCGAGTGCCTCGCCCCGAACTGGCCGGATCCGCAAGCATATCGAGCGGCCGTGCACCACCTGGCGTCCAACGGTGTGCCGACCGTGACGCACGCGATCGGTGACGCCGCGGTGCGACACGCGTTGTCGACGCTGGCCGGAGCATCGAAAGTCGTTGCGCGACACCGGATCGAGCACATCGAGGCGGTCCCGCTCGAGTTGGTCGGCGGGTTCGTCGAACACGGCGTGGTGGCGAGCATGCAGCCGACGCATTGCACGCACTTCTCGAGGGCAGATCAGTCGGACGCGTGGTCGCAGCGGCTGGGTCCGCAGCGGTCGCGGCGTGCGTTCGCGACGCGGGACCTGCGCGAGGCGGGTGCGCTCGTCGCACTGGGCTCGGATTGGCCGGTGGCGCCCTACGATCCGCGGCCGATCCTGGCCGACGCGCAGCTTCGACGCCGCGCCGGGCATCCCGAGGAGGATCCGATCTGTCCCGAGCAGGCCTTGACCGCGCAGATGGCGTTGGAGGGCTACACGACGCATTCGGCTGTGGCACAGGGCAATGCGGACGTCGCAGGCCGGATCGCACCGGGATTCCGCGCCGACTTCACGGCGTTCTCGGTAGACCCGTTGGTCGCCGCACCCGACGAACTGGCGCAGGCGCCGATCGCGGCGACGCTGGTCGGCGGCGAGTTCACGCACGTGGGCGACGGGGTCGGGTAGCGGGCGCTGAAGCAAAATCCCGCAGGTCTGCGATAGGTAGATCAATGTCGGGCCAGCGTCGTCCCAAACAGTTCCGCGACGGCGGCGAGGTCGGGATAGCGACCGGCGTCGAGTGGAGCAAGGTTCTGGCCCCGACGATTCATCCGCACGTCGTCGGCGCCGAAGACGACGAGTTCCGGGGTGGTCTTGCGCCAGTTCGACGCCGCGTCGGCGCGGGTGATGCTCGACGCGTAGATCGCCACGATCGTCGACGGCCGCAGAAACCGAGACTCGCTGCGCAACACCACGATCCGCACCACCGCCGTCGACGGCGACGCCGCGAACGCCGCCTTCGCCGTACCGACCACCGTCGACGCCAACACCGAAGCATAGAAGTCGGCCGACTCGACCGACGTTCGACGCCGGATCTTATCGGTCTTGGCGTCGCGCACCGGGCCCGCGATGTCGGTGCCCGGAAGCAGTACGGCGACGGTGGCGTAGTTGATCTCCCCGTCCGTCCCGGCGTCGATGCAGGTACACGGAATCTGTACGTCGTCGAACGCCTTCTCGATCAGCGCGATGACGGTGAACGGTTCGTGCGCAACGACTTTCGCCCACTCGGCGTCGCGGATCTCCTGCTGACGGGAGACCAGGGCCACCCGGTCGCGACTGCTGGCGAGGTTGAACAGCGCGACCGTCGCCTGGTCGATGCGGGCGTTTCCGGTGCTCAGCAACGTCAGCCAGGGGTTGATCCCGCCTGGTTTACGGGTAGGAGTGAACGACTGTAGGTGCTGGCTGAGCAGCACGCGCTCGAGACTCTTGGCCGCGGTGAGATCGGCGAGGCGTCGATCGTCGCGGCGTTTGGCGAGGGCGTCGAATGCCGAGGTGACGGTCCGGATCGGGAAGCTGCCCGACGTCGTCGGCTCGGGTGCCTTGGGCGCGATGCTGGTGTGGACGGTCATCCCGCCGACCGTCGACGAGATGCCCGCACCGTCGGATCCGGCGCGCACCTCGGTGCCGCGACCGACGACGCTCACTCCGACGCCGCGGTCGGACGCACGCAGCGATACGCCGGGAGCGACACGCACCGAGAACGCCATGGGATTACGGTAGGCGGTCCGACCAAGCAGGCGCGGTGAACGCGCCGATCACGACGGGATGTTCGGCAGAACAGCCCGTCCGGACACCGCAAGCAGCAGGTCGATGGCCCGACCGCGGACTTCGGCGCCTGATCCGTGGGTGAAGTCGACGTCGGTGGCGATCAGCCGAACCCCGTCTGCTCGTTGTCGCCCGCCGCCCATCGTCACCGACGTCTTGAGCTGATAGGTCAGCGCGTCGACGACCGCTTGCTGCGGATAGCGCTGCGCGATGCCAAGCGGTCGGCGGATGTCCTCGCCGTGCACGAACGCTTCGACGAGTCGTGTCGCGAGAGCCGCCGGTGGCGTGCACGTCAGCGACGCTGCCCGCCGCATCGCGTCGAGCGTGTCGGCCGGATCGGCCGACCGATTCCGCTCGACGCCGCGTGCATTGTCGCAGTCGAAGTCGAAGCCGGCGGCGATCATTCGGCGCACGAAGCCTATTCGGGTGGTCGTGGCCGAGTCGACGAGGTGTGCCAGAACGTCGTGGACCGTCCATCCCGGGCACAGCGATGGCGTCTGCCAGGCCTCGTCGCGCATGTGTGCCAGGTCGTCGACGAGCCTGAGCCGTTCGTCGTGCACGATTCGCCAGGTTTCCGAGGTCGTTGCTCGCATGTGCAGGTAGACCCGGCGACGTCGGGAAACTCATCGCGACGATCCGTCAACCCGACGCTACCGGGAGCTCGGCGGTGCCTGCGAATCCCGCGCAACCACACCGTCGATCTGCGCCTCGATCGCCCGGCGGATGTCGAAGCCGGCCGACAACCGCGGCCAGACCGGCATGATCGCCGCGACGCGCGGCAGATGAGCGACCTCGGCGGGGTCCATCTTCTGGTGCCAGGACACCTCGTCGGGGGCGCGCTGGGCGAGCGTGTCCAGCCATTGCAGCTCGGAGACCACCAGATACCAGACCGCGCGCCACAGATCGAGGGTCGCTTGCTCATCGAGTCCCAGTTCTGCTGCGGCAGTGAAGAACTCGTTCGCCAGAACCAGTGCGGGCGTGCCGACGTCGGTGCCGCGGCGCAGGATCGAGACAATCCACGGAATGTCTCCGAGCTTGTCGTACATGTCCATCGCGATGGTGACCATGCGGTCGCGGGGGTGGCCGGTCGGCGTGGTCCACGGAATCCGCGCGGCGACCTCCGACAACGCCAGTGACAGCAGCGACGATTTGTTCGGCACATAGTGATACAGGGTCATCGGCTTGGAGTTGAGCTCGCTGGCGAGCCGTCGCATGCTCAGGCCTTCGACGCCGTCGCGTTCGAGAATCGCGATCGCGGTTTCGATGATGGCGTCACGTTGCAGGGATCGGGCAGGCGGCATGACTCCTATCCTTACCCGTCCACCCGACTCTTGGCATAACCCGCGCGGTCGCGTAAGTTCTCGTACGCGTACTAATTCGTACACGTATGAGAACGGAGAACCGATGACGAATACGGCGCTCGCGGCCACCCAGGCACGACAAAGGGCCCTCCTGGCAACCGTCTTCCTCCTGCAATTCCTTGTCGGGCTCGACATTTCGCTCGTCAATATCGCCCTTCCGGCGATTCAAGCCGACCTAGGCTTCAGTCGATCCGGTCTGCAATGGGTGGTGAACGCATACCTCCTCGGCTTCGCGGGGTTCCTGCTCGTCGGCGGACGATTAGGTGACCTGTGGAGTCGGCGCCGCATGGTTCTCGGTGGACTGATCGTGTTCGGCGTCGCCAGCGTTGTGGGCGGGCTCGCGGTGGCACCCTGGCTACTGGTCACCGCACGAGCCGTACAGGGCCTTGCGGCCGCGGTGCTCGCCCCTGCGGCCCTGGCTTTGATCGCAACCATCACCGACGAGACCGCTCACCGGCGGGCGATGGCGATCTGGGGTGGCGCGGGCGCGGCCGGCGGAGCCATCGGCGTGGTGGCCAGCGGCCTGCTGACCGATTGGTTCGATTGGCGCGCAGTCATGTTCGTCAACGTACCGATCGTGATCGGAGCATTTGCCGTCGCCTTCGTGAGCATCGACGACAACCGCGAGCAGTCGAATACCCGGGTCGACGTGCTCGGCGGCGCGCTGATCACCGGCGGCGTGGCAGCCATCGTGTATGCGGTGACGGCGACCGGCGAACACGGCTGGACGTCATGGCAGACGCTTGTCGGATTCTCTTCTGGGGCAATACTTCTCGTTGGCTTCGCGGTCACCGAGCGCACTGGAGCCCACCCGCTGATGCCGATCCGCGTCCTCGCGACCCGTAGCATCGTCGGAGCCAATGTCTTCGGCTTCATGTTGGCGGCCGGACAGTTGGCCGCGTTCTACTTCTGCTCGCTCTACATTCAGACGGTGTGGAACGTCAGCCCTCTGCTGACAGGTGTCCTGTTTCTACCGTTCTGTGCTTTCGTGTTCGTCGGCATCACAGCGTCGTCGAAGCTGGTGTCGAAGTTGGGCGCCCGCAACACGATCGCGCTCTTGGGCCTCGTGGGCGCGGGCGGACTCGCCCTGTTCGCCCGCATGCCGGTGGAATTCTCGTTGTGGACCGGGATTCTGCTTCCCTCGGCCCTGGCCGCGACCGGCATCGGCGGATCGATGGTCCTCGTCGGAACGGTGGGAACCGCGGGCGTTCCGCTCTCCGATGCGGGCGTGGCATCCGGGGTGCTCAACAGCTCACGCCAACTCGGTGGCACCATCGGGCTCGCAATTCTCGTCACCGTCGCCGCGCAGAGCACCGACGTCGCGCACGGCTACCGGGTCGGACTCGGAGTGGGCGCACTGTTTCTGGTGGCGGCCAGCGTCGCGGCATGGCTGATCCTGCCCTCGGACCGGGAACGTCGGGCGCGATAGGTCAGGCAAACCCTCCGTCGACGCGCACCACGGTACGACCGGTGTTGCCGCCCTTGGCGATTGACGCCAACGACGCCGCAACGTCGGACACATCGACGTCGACGATCAGCTTCGCCAGCCGACTCGGTCGCAGATCGCTGTTCAGTCGAGCCCAAACAGCTTGCCGGACAGCGGGTTTGATCGAGACCGAATCAATGCCCAGCAACGACACCCCACGCAGGATGAACGGCAGGACGGTCGTATTCAGTTGCGGCCCACCGGTCAGGCCGCTCGCGGCGACGGCGCCACCGTAGTTGAGGCCGCTGATGACGTCGGCGAGGGTCGCGCCACCGACGCAATCGACGGCGGCCGCCCACTTCGATTTACCGAGGGGACGGGGCTTGGCGTCGGGGTCCTCGGGGAGACGGCCGATGACGCTCGACGCCCCCAGATCCGTAAGCAGTTCGGCGGCGTCGGATTTGCCGGTCGACGCCACGACGTCGAATCCGAGTCCGGCGAGCAGATCGATCGCGACGCTGCCGACGCCGCCGGTCGCGCCGGTCACCACGACGGGTCCGTCGTCGACGGTGAGTCCATGGTCGAGCAGCGCGGCGACGCTCATCGCGGACGTGAACCCGGCGGTACCGATCGCCGCGGCTTCGCGGGTGGACAGCGAGTCGAGCTTCACGACCTGACCGGCGGGCACGCGCGCGTATGCGGCGTAGCCGCCGTGGACATCGGTACCGATCGGCCCGCCGTGCGCGACAACCCGGTCGCCCGGAGCGAAGGCCGGGTCGGCGGATTCCACGACGACGCCCGCGATGTCGATGCCGGGCACGATCGGATAGTTGCGAACGACTCCGCCACGCGGCGTAATGGCAAGGGCGTCTTTATAATTCACGCCCGAATACTCGACGGCGATGGTGACGTCGAAGTCGGGGAGGTCGGCGGGAGTCAGCGTCGTGGGCGCGAGGTCGATGGCGCCGTCGTCGTCGGTGGCGATGAGAGCGGGAAAGTCGGCGGGCAGTGCGGCGGTCACGGTTCTCCTCGAGACGTCGGGTGGGCTCGCCCTCGACTATATGACCCGATGCAGGGCGGACGCGCGCGCCGGTGGCCGCCCGGCGTCCGTCGATCGACTGCTTATCCGGACATGTACTCGCCTCGGCGGCCCCCCGATTGCAAAACTTGAGGCCCGAACACACTTCGACGTAGGAGGCTCGCATGGCCCGTAAGCACTTCTGGAAAAGCACCGCGGCGGCCGTAATGGCCGCCGCCGCAATCGGTTCCGCGGTGTCGGTGCCCGCACTGGCCTCGGCGGCGCCGCCCGCCGGAACCAACGTCGACTACCACCTCGCCGGGGGCGAGTTCACCGGCACCTGGAGCGGGCACGGCCGGACGGCGAAGATCTACGGCGACCGCACCGCCTCCATCAGTCTGGCGGCGGGCGCACGGGACGGCGAAACGTGGAACGCGCGCTGGTACCCCACCGGCCGCACCATTCAACTCGTGCTCACCCACCGCACCTACCAGGTCGGACATCTCGACATGCACCTGTACTCCGGCTATCGCATGACCGGGCGGCTCAAGCGCGTGCAGGGCTACACCGTCCTCGAACTCTCGCCGCTCAACGGAATCTACTGGTGCAAGCCGCCGGCGAACAGCGCCGGAATCTGTGGCGCGTAGGAGGGCGCCGATTAGCCGGTCCCTCCGCTGGTTGAGACGTCCACCCGGTGGTTGAGCCGGGCCGAGGCGCTAACGAAGGCCCGAGTCGAAACCACGTAAGCCACCGAGAATACCGCACCAAATACTAAGCGACAGTTAGCAACTCGCCGCACCTTGGTTTCGACACGCTCGTCGCTTACGCTCCTCGCGGCTCAACCAGCGGATAGGGCCCACCGTCGGTGGATCCCGGCTCAACCTCGGCTCAACCAGCGGAGTGGGTGGTCTGCGCGAACGCTCGGACCGGCTCAACCATCGCGTCGGTTCCCCGAGCAAGATAGCTCGTATCGACCTCAGGCGGGGGCGCGGTGGGTGTTCTGCGAGGTGATCGCGAAGGTCGCGGCCGATGCCGCCGCGGTGACCGCCAGCACCGACGGCCAGGCGCCGATCTTCTTGGCCAGCGGATGCGACACACCGAACGCGCCGAGGTAGCCGCCCAACAGGCCGGCCGCGACGCCCGGTCCCTGCTTCACCCATTCGCGGGTGTTGTAGGCGCCAGCCGCGGCGAGGACGACGCCGCCGAGTTCTCGTCTGCCGGTGTACCGGGCGGCGGCGAAACCACCGATGAGACCTGCTGCGACGACGGGGACCGTGGGACTGATCGACATGGTCACAGCGTAACCGTCAGCGTCGGACCATCCCGCCGACCACGGTGAAGTCGCCCCCGCCCGTCCGGCAGTCGACGGTGGCGTGCTCCAGAACAGTGCAGGTGACTCCTTCGACGGAGATCTGCCGGTACGGCGCCATCTGCTTCGCGCCTGCCCAATGAGAAGTACTGGTCGTCGCGGTGACGGTCCGCCCGAGCAGGCGCACCGCATTCGGCTTGACGGTCGACGACGCCGTGCGCACCGACGTCGGGAAGGTGGCGTCGCATTCGACGGCGACGGTGCGTCCGACCGGAATGATCCGGCACTCGTGCCCCGGTCCGGCCGCATAGCGCCACCGGAAGTTTCCGTGACCGCCCGGCGTCGCATAGACGCTCGAATCGACGGTGGTGATGCCCGGCATCGCGGTGGCCGGCTGCGCGGCAACCGTCAGTGCGCCCACGGCGAGCGCGGTCAGTAGACCCGACCCCAGGAGGCGGGTGAACGAGTGACGTGCGGGCATCGGATTCCTTCGCTATCGGTGAAGTGCGGGTGCACCATCGGCAACTATTCTGGCATGATCGCCACGCCGCGCAGACAGCGCATCCCGCTGGGCGCGTAGGCCGTGCACGACGTCGGCATCGTCGACGACGCCGCGCACGACCCGCGTGCCGCGCACCGGTCACCCGGCCTTCGACACCCCTCGTCCCGAAGACGTGATCGCCACGATCGGCAACCGCAGTGCTCCGGGAGCGTCGGTCGGGACGACCGGTTTCACCGGCGCCACGGGTGCGACGCGGACATACGAACGACTTTGCGGCGCACGCGTATCCGCGGTCCCCTTGTTGGGCCACATCGACGCCGCCCGCTCGGCCTGGGCCGTGATGGTCAGCGATGGATTGACTCCCAGATTTGCCGAGACCGCCGAGCCGTCGACCACCGACAGGGTCGGGTAGCCGTAGACGCGGTGGTACGGGTCGATGACGCCGGTCTCGGGTGAATCGCCGATGGCGCAACCACCGAGGAAGTGCGCGGTCATCGGGATGTTGAAGACCTCGCCCCAGGTGCCCGCTGGAACGCCGCCGACCTTCTCGGCGATGCGACGGGTCGCCTCGTTGCCGGCGGGAATCCACGTCGGGTTGGGTTCGCCGTGGCCCTGCTTGCTCGACATCTTGCGACCGAACACGCTCCGCTTGGTGAATGTCGTGATCGAGTTGTCGAGGGTCTGCATCACCAGCGCGATCACCGTCCGCTCACTCCAGCCGCGAACCACCAGGACACGCAACAGGTTGAGCGGGTGGCGCAGTGCGGCGCCGAGGAACTTCAGCCACCGCGGAAGGCGTCCGCCGCCGTCGGTCATCAACGTCTGGAGCATGCCCATCGCATTGGAGCCCTTGCCGTAGCGGACCGGCTCGACGTGGGTGTCCGGCGTCGGGTAGAACGACGACGTGATGGCGACGCCTTTCGTCAGATCCAGCTCTTCGTCGACGGAGTGCCCGATCGCCGAGAGGATCGACTCCGAATTGGTCCGGGTCAGCGAGCCGAGGCGATCGGACAGGTAGGGCAGTTTGCCCGAGTCCTTCATCTTGTGCAGCAGATTCTGGGTGCCCCAGGTGCCCGCCGCGATGACGACGTGGTTGGCGGTCATCGTCGTGCGGCCCTTGCGGATCCACCGGCCGGTGCGCGAGACCTCGACTTCCCAGACACCGTCGTCGCGGTGTGTCAGCGATTCGACGGTCGTCATCGGATGCACCTGTGCCCCAGCGCTTTCGGCGAGTCCCAGGTAGTTCTTGACGAGTGTGTTCTTAGCGCCGTGACGGCAGCCGGTCATGCATTCGCCGCATTCGATGCAGCCGGTGCGCTCCGGGCCCGCGCCGCCGAAGAACGGGTCGGGCACGGTCTTGCCCGGTTCGCCGAAGAACACTCCGACCGGAGTCTGGATGAAGGTGTCGCCGGCACCCATGTCGTCGGCGACCGACTTGATGATCTCGTCGGCGGGCGTCATGTGCGGGTTGCGCACCACGCCGAGCATCCGCCGGGCCTGGTCGTAATACGGCGTGAGCTCGTCTTCCCAGTCGGTGATGTGCGACCACTGCGGGTCGTCGAAGAACTTCGACGACGGCTTGTACAGCGTGTTGGCGTAGTTCAGCGATCCGCCGCCGACGCCCGCGCCGGCGAGGATCACGCAGTCGCGCAGCAGGTGAATGCGCTGTACGCCGTATGCGCCGAGCTTAGGCGCCCAGACGAATTTCTTGACGTCCCAACTGGTCTTGGCGAAGTCGGCGTCGGCGAATCGCCGTCCGGCTTCCAAAACGCCTACGCGGTAACCCTTTTCGACGAGTCGCAGCGCGGTGACGCTGCCGCCGAAACCGGACCCGACGATCAGGACGTCGTAGTCGGTCGGTGGGGATTGCGGGATTTCAGACATGGTGTTCCTCTTCCGTGGGCTGGACGGGTGGGGGTGGGTTCGAGGCGGTCGGAGTCAGCGGCGCGATTCGTCGTCGACCGTCGACAACGCGATCCGGCCGGTATGCACTGCGGCGCGGTGGGCACGGACGTTGGGGGCGCTGCGTGGCACCTCAGCGCGCGGGCGGGCGAAGAGCTCGTAGGGCGGACCGGCGTGCCAGTACTGCAGGTCGGCAGGGTCGAGGCCGGCCAGGTCCAGATCCGCGATTGGCGTGGTCATGTGCGTCTCTCTTGGGCTGAGGTGAATCGTCCTGACACCTTGTGATGAACTGTAAATAGTCAATACAGTTTTGAGTTAGTTGTCAATAGTGTTTACGGAAGTAGTCATCGTGTATCGTCGACGACGTGACGGACCAACTGAGCTTTCAAGCGGAGATGCGCATCGTCCTGCGCGACCGGATCCTCGACGAGGCCCGTGACCTCGTCGTCGGCGAGGGATGGAACGCCGTCAACATGTCCCAGGTCGCGCGTCGGGTCGGAGTGAGTCGGCCGGCGCTGTACAACGAGATCGGGACCAAGCACGAGTTGGCCACCGCGCTCATCGAACGCGAAACCGACCGCTTCCTCGCCGGGAACGCCGCGGCGCTTGCCGCGCATCCGGACGACATCGTCGAAGGTCTCGCCGCCGCAGCGGAATTCACGCTGCGGACCGGTCAGACGAACGAACTGTTACGAACGATCCTCGCCGGCGAGCCGGAGGAATTGTTGTCGCTGGTCACCGCCGATTCCGAACCGGTGCTGGGGCGCGCGATCGACGCGGTCGGGCGGCTGCTGCGAGCGCAGTACGGGTCGCGCCTCGACGACACTCTGACCGCGACACTCGACGAGGTGTTCGTGCGGCTCACCGTCAGCCACCTGATGCAACCCCGCGGTGAAGTGACGGTCGCGGTCGCACAGGTGCGGGCGGTGGTTGCGGCGCTGGTGCGGTAGAACCGACAGGCTGACCCGCAATCCACCCCGTTAACTGTCATCCACCTCGCGTGTTCCGCGGGGTGAACGCAAGCAAATGAGGTATTTCTGCCGACTCAGTCGGCCATGGCACCATGACACCCATGGTCATCGCCACGCCGCTGCCCGACATTCCCGAAGCAACTCCGCTCGTCGTCGAACGCGGTTGGGGTCCGTATACGACGTCGTGGCCGGTCCGCCTCGCCGATACCGATCAGCATCGTCGGTTGCGGCTCGACGCCATCGCCCGCTACATGCAGGACATCGGATTCGAGCATCTCGACCACACTCCCGACGGCAAGGTGCACCAGGGCTGGGTGGTGCGCCGCAACGTCATCGACGTGATCCGGCCCATCGAGTTCGGCGCCGACGTCACCTTGCGGCGTTGGTGCGCGGCGACGTCGAACCGATGGTGCAACATGCGAGTGCGCATCGACGGCAGCGACGGTGGACTCGTCGAGACCGAAGCCTTCCTGATCCACTTCGACATGGACTCCGGCCTGCCCGCACGGATGAGCGACGCCTTTCTGGAGCCGATGCTGGCTACGACCACCGAACACCGCCTGCGCTGGAAGGCGGCACTGCCGACGACGGCGGCCGACGACGCCCTGACGCGCGAATACCCGCTACGAACAACGGATTTGGACTGGCTGGGCCACGTCAACAACGCCGCCTACTTCGCCGCCGTCGAAGACCTCGTGGAGACACCCGACAAACCGTTCCGGACCGTCGTCGAATATGCGAAATCACTGGTGCTGGCCGACGATCTGACGATCGCCTCGGTCGCCGACGGGGTCGGCATCGATGCGTGGTTCATCGTCGGAGACGAAGTTCGGGCGTCCGCGCGGGTGGAGGAACTGAGGTAGGACGATCCCGGGCTGCGCTGCGGACCTCGGCGGTACGATCGGCCGACGGGTCTGAAAGAACGAGAGTGGCGGGCATGGCGGTTCACAGAATTGGCACCGGCCCGGGGTTCCATCCGAACCTCGAAGGGGTGTGGTCGCGACTCAGTCAGGGCGACACCTTGCAGTTCGGCCCGGGAGTGCACGTCGTAGGCGACATCTCGCTGCACAGCGTGTCGATGATCGCGATGCAGCCCGGCACCGCGTCGATCAGGGGAAACGCTGTATTCGACGGCAATGCCAGAATCATCGGATTGTCTTTCGAAGGCCGGATCAATGTCTCAGGAGTATCGACGCTGGAGATCATCCAGGCGCAGCTGAGGAATCCTGGCGGCAATCTGCTAGTCGCCCGAAACTACAGTACCGCGATCCTGCGCGAATGCGATCTCACCGCCTCCGGTACGACCCTGCCCGCATTCTTCGCCGAAGGCGGCAGCACTATCGCGGTGGAAGACAGCCGACTTCACGATATCCCGTTCACCGGATTCGAGATCACCGAGAACTCGGTGCTGCATCTGACCGACAGCCATATCGCCAATTGCGGGGACCGGCCCGTGCTGATCAGCAACGGCGCCAAAGGATTCCTCACGCGAACCACGATGCACGCTACTGCCAAGAATGGCATCAGCGTGAGTAAAGGTGGTGAAGTGCAGGTGCGCGAATCGACCCTGTGGGATATGGTCTCGGCAATCGCGGTGACGGAGAGCTCGCTCGCGTGGCTGATCGGCTCGAAGATCCATGACATTCGCGGAAACGGGATATACGCGAATTCCAAGAGCCAAACCCATTGCACCGGGTCAAGATTCACCGGCACAGCGCTTCCCGCGGTGGGACTGATTGGAACGGGCACCCTCGGCACTCTTGATCAATGCGGAATCGACCATTGCGGCAATGACGGCCACGCCTCCGTCTGGAATGAAGACGGCGCCACACTCAAGATCACTCGCACCCGAATCAGCGACACCGACAAGATCGGCGTCGCCACCCAGAAGGACTCCGAGGCAGAGATCCGAGACTGCGAACTCGCCCGCTGCACCGAGGGTCTACTGCGAGCCGCGGGCAACGTCATGGTGCGCGACACGACCTTCGTCGCCAAGTCGCTCGACGCCGCGATCACCGTCGAGGGACGCGGCGAAGCACATCTACGACGCTGCCGGCTCAACGACTCTCCCATCGACGACGGTCCGTTCGGCGACCGAAATCCGCTGCAGAAACTGGAGTCGCTAGTCGGCCTATCCGGGGTGAAGGACGAAGTTCGAAAACTCATCGCCTTCGCCGAGATTCAATCCGTCCGTAAGAGGGAAGGACTCGCGATCTCGGGTACCACCCTTCATATGGTTTTCACCGGAAATCCCGGCACCGGAAAGACGACGGTGGCGCGAATCATCGGCGAGGTGTACACCCGACTCGGATTGCTCAAATCGGGCCACGTCGTCGAAGTCGAAAGAGCTGATCTCGTCGCGGGATATGTGGGGCAAACGGCGACCAAGACCTCCGAAGTCATTGAGAAAGCACTCGACGGCGTACTTTTCATCGACGAAGCCTATTCGCTGGCCGCACCCAGTGGCGATGGCCCCGACTTCGGGCGAGAGGCCATCGACACGCTGCTGCGCGCGATGGAGGGTAAGCGCGATCGGTTGGCGGTAGTAGTCGCCGGATACACCTCGCCGATGCGCCACTTCATCGATGCCAATCCAGGACTTCAATCTCGGTTCACCCGATACATCGATTTTCCCGATTACAGTGTGGTCGAACTGCGCGAAATACTCGCGCGCATGCTAGCCAAGGACGGCCTGACCCCCACACCGGCGGCCGAAGTCGAACTGACCAAGGCGATCGACCATATGTATCGCGACCGCGACGAGAAATTCGGCAATGCGCGCAATGTCCGATCACTCTTCGAAGAGATCGTCCAGCAACAAGCACGGCGCATCGCTTCGACGTCGGAGCCGGATCGCGCAGCGCTGCAACAAATCACCGAGGCCGACGTCCCGCAGCAACGGACGGCCACGGTCGCCGACGTGGACGCCCTGCTCGCCCGACTCGACGCCATGATCGGCCTCGACGGTGTGAAACAGGAGATTCACCGTTTGGTCGACCTCGTTCGCCTCAACGAGCGTCGACGCCGCGATGGCCAGGACCCGATCGAGGTCAGCCTGCACATGGTCTTCACGGGCAATCCGGGAACTGGAAAGACCACGGTTGCAAGGCTTCTCGGTGAGATCTTCGCCGGATTGGGATTCCTCGCCCGCGGGCACGTCGTGGAGACCGAACGTCGCTCGCTGGTCGGCGCTCATGTCGGCGAGACCGCGATCAAGACCGGCGAAGTGATAGCGGACGCGCTCGGTGGCGTGCTCTTCATCGACGAGGCCTACAGTCTCGTCGAGAAATCCGACGGATCCTCCGGGCCAGACTTCGGCAGCGAGGCCATCACCGTTCTGCTCAAAGCCATGGAGGACAAGCGCAGCCGACTGGCAGTGGTGGTCGCCGGATACACCTCGCCGATGCGGCGCTTCATCGAGGCCAACCCGGGATTGCGGTCCCGCTTCACTCGCTACGTCGAATTCGCCGACTATTCCGCCGTCGAGCTCGGGCAGATACTGTCGTCGATGCTGCACTCGCATCACCTGTCCACCACGCCGGACGCCGATGCCGCGATCGCGGCTGTCATCAACGACATGTACCGCAATCGCGATGAGCGGTTCGGCAACGGAAGAGAGGCACGGAAACTCTTCGAAGCCCTGGTCCAACGCCAGGCCCGACGCCTCGCCGGCGGCACTGTCGCCGGCCAGAGTTCATGGGACACAATCACTTCCGAGGACGTTCCAGGCACCGAGCGCCCTGCGATGGTCTCCGACATAGACGCACTCCTCACCCGCCTGGACGCCATGATCGGACTCGCCGAGGTGAAGGCCGAGGTTCGCAAGCTCGTCAATCTGGCCCGTCTGAACGAGCGGCGAGTACGGGAGGGACAGAGCCCCATCCCGGTCAGCCTGCACATGGTTTTCGCGGGAAATCCAGGAACCGGCAAGACGACGGTCGCGACCATCGTCGGCGAGATCCTCGCCGGACTCGGACTCCTGGCCCGTGGGCACGTCGTGACAACCGAGCGCGGCGACCTGGTGGCCGGCTACGTGGGCCAGACCACCGCCAAGACCACCGAGGCGATCAACAAGGCGCTCGACGGCGTGCTGTTCATCGACGAGGCGTACACCCTGTTGAACGATGGATCGCAACACTCATTCGGTCAGGAGGCGATCGACACGCTGCTTCCCGCGATGGAGGCCAACCGGGATCGGCTGGCCGTCGTCGTCGCGGGATACACGGACCTCATGCAGGCGTTCATCGCATCGAATCCCGGATTGCGCTCACGTTTCACGCGGCAACTGAACTTTGCGGACTACACCCCGGACGAGCTGACTGCCATTTTCGTTCGGTTCTGTCATGAGTCCGGATTGGAGTTGAGTCTCGAAGCACACGACGCCGTTCATCGGCATTTCGCGGAGTTGTATGCCGCCCGCAGCGCTGACTTCGGGAATGGACGGGTGGTCCGCACCCATTTCGAGCAGGCGATCGAGCGGCAGGCCGAGCGGTTGGTGAATGATCCGTCGGCATCGACGAGATTGCTCACCGAAGCGGACGTCTGATCATCGAGGCAATAACACCCCGTGGGACAGTTCGCGGACTAAGGTGAGCTCGCGACTACCCCCACTCCGTCAGGTGACTCGTATGCATCGTGCAATTACCGCCATCCTCAGCGCCGCACTGGTGGGCACGTTCATGCTGGGTATTCCGTCGATATCTGCCGGCACCGCATCCGCGGCGCCGAAGGGCAACAACGACGGGTGGACCGTCACACTGGTTCCCCACTACTCCCTGCCGAACGGCACGCGAATCGAATGGTTCTTCGTACACGGCTCGGGTCAATGCCTGGAGGCTCTCACTCCCGGGCAAGTCAACTGGAATGACACGGTCTATTCGGCAGTCGGCACGCGGCACGTCCTTTTCCGCGTACCGCCGATCTATGTGTTCGATGAATGCAGCTGGAGCACCTCACACGCCACCTGGCAGGTGCGGATCACGACCCCGGCGCAGGTTGTTCGTACCGGAAGCCTTTATGTCACAACAGGAACGGCCGGCCGTGGACGCGAAGTCTCCGCGAGCTGCCTCGACTTCTCGAACATCGTCTGCCACGGCGACTACGGCCCAGCCGTCGACGACAACGCAGACCTGGAGGTCGTTCTGGGACCGGTCAGCACGGGCGGACTGCCGAGCTCGCCGTTCGGCTCATAAGGCCCGGCAACTGCCTGGTCGAAACGGTCATCAGCAGCCGACGTTCCCTACTGCTGGTTGAGCGAGGCGCAGCCGAGTCGAAACCACCTCAAGCAGTCCATTACCCGGCCGGTGGTTGAGCCTGGGTCCACCGACGGCAGCCCTATCCGCTGGTTGAGCCGTGAGGAGCGTAAGCGACGAGCGTGTCGAAACCATCGCGAGACGAATTGCCAACTGTCACTACGTGTTTGGTGAGTTAACAGTGCTGGGTTACGTGGTTTCGACACGGGCCTTCGCTAGCGCTTCGGCCCGGCTCAACCAGCGGAGGGAGCCTGCCGTCGGTAGGTCCCGGCTCAACCTGGATCCACCGACCGAAGCGCCCCTCTGCTGGTTGAGCCGGGCGAGGCGCTTACAGCCGCCTACCCCACCCAGACCGTCTTCACGTTGCAGAACTCGCGGATGCCGTGCGCCGACAGTTCACGCCCGTTCCCCGACCGACGCGTTCCGCCGAATGGGAGTTCGGGGTAGGAGATGGTCATTCCGTTGATGAAGACCTGTCCGGCGTCGAGGTCGTTGATGAACCGCTCCTGCTCGGCTTCGTCGGTGGTCCAGGCGTTGGAGCCGAGCCCGAACGTGGTGGCGTTGGCGACGGCGACGGCCTCGTCGATGTCGGCGACCCGGTAGAGCGAGGCGACCGGGCCGAAGACCTCGGCGAGGTACATATCCATGTCGGTGGTGATGTCGGCGACGACGGTCGGCGGGTAGAACCACCCCGGTCCGTCAGATCGCTTGCCGCCGCACAGAATTGACGCCCCTTTGGCGGCGGCGGCGTCGACCAGCTCCTCGACGTCGACGCGTCCCTGCTCGGTGGCCAGCGGCCCGACATCGGTGGCCGGGTCTGTCGGATCGCCGACGGTGAGGTTGCTCATCAACTCGACGAACTTCGCGGCGAAGGCATCGTAGACATCGGTGTGCACGATGAAACGCTTTGCGGCGATGCATGATTGGCCGTTGTTCTGCACGCGGGCGGTGACGGCGACGCGGGCCGCGGCGTCGAGATCGGCCGACGGCATCACGACATACGGATCGCTGCCGCCGAGTTCGAGGACGGTGTGCTTCACCTCGTCGCCCGCGATGGCGGCGACGGACCGACCGGCCGGCTCACTGCCGGTGAGGGTCGCCGCGGCGACTCGGGGATCCCGAAGGATCCCCTCGACGGCGCCCGACCCGATGAGCAGCGTCTGGAAACAACCCTCCGGGAAGCCACCGCGCCGGATGACGTCGGCGAGATACAGCGCCGACTGCGGCACGTTCGACGCATGCTTGAGCAGCCCGACGTTCCCGATCATCAACGCGGGCGCGGCGAAGCGCACCACCTGCCACAGCGGAAAGTTCCACGGCATCACCGCGAGTACAACGCCCAGCGGTTGGTAGCGCACGAAAGCCTTCTTCGCCCCGACCGCGGAGGCGTTCGCCTCCTCGTCGGCGACCATCGCTTCCGCATTGTCGGCGTAGAAGCGGAAACCCTTGGCACACTTGAGAACTTCGGCCTTCGCCGACGCCAGCGTCTTGCCCATCTCGAGAGTCATCATCGCGGCGACGTTATCGGCTTCGGCCTCGAGCAGATCCGCGGTGGCCTGCATCCAGGCCGAGCGCTGCGCGAAGGTCGTCGAGCGGTACGACGCCGCGCACGAACTCGCCAGCGCGAGCGCGCGCTCGATTTCGTCGTCGGTCGCGGCGTCGAACGTCTGCACCGTTTCGCCGGTAGCCGGATTGATGGTTGCGATCGCCATGAGACACCTCGTCGACGTTGGTTTGAGTCCGTCATGAACTCTGCCATTTCTGCCGCCGGGCGGCAGCAAAACGGACGTCGGCGCAGGTCTTAGGGCCGCTCCAGTCCCATACTCGCCAGCCGGAAGTCGACTTCGCCGTAGGTGCGGTCGGCCATCTCGAACAACTGCGCCGCGCGCAGAAGGTCGACGTCGAGGCCGTCGTCGCCGCGCAAGAGCATCAGCCCCGCCGTGAACGCAGCCTTGCCGTGGCCGATTTCGGCGGCTTTGACATACCACTCGACGGCTGTCTCGGCGTCGGCGACGAGTCCGTACCGACCGACCGCGTAGAAGGCACCCAGGTTGTACATGGCGCGGTCACTGCCGAGGTCCGCGGCGAGGCGCGTCCAACGCAGGCCCTCGGCGTCGTCGACCGGCGTTCCCCGGCCGGAGAAATGCAGCAGACTCATCTCGAACGCGGCGTCGTGATTACCTCCGGCCGACGCACGTTCGAAGAGCACGACGGCCGCCTGCGAGTTCTGTTCCATGCCGTAGCCCTGATCATGCATGTAGCCCAACAGCACTGCGGCGTCGGCGTCGACGGGGTCGTCGCGCAGAAGCCGTTCGACCCGCGCAACCGCTTCGGGCGCAATGTCGGCGAGCCGCGCGTAGTAGGCGGATTCGGCCAATTGGAACGAGACCGCCAACCCACCCGACTCCGCCAATCGGTAATACTCGATCGCGCGACGCTGATCGTTGTCCACGCCGACCGCCATCGTCGCCCGGCCGCCATATCGGTACAGCAGCGCCAGGCGAAGGTACGCGTCGGCGATGCCCGCGCCGGCGGCCTCTTGGTAGGCGCGGATCATGAGGTCGCTGGCATCCGGTGGCAGATACTCGATCGTGTATTCGTCGGCGGCGAAACTTTCGGCGAGTTCCTGCGCTGCCGCGTACAGCTTGTGCGGCGCCGGCGTGGGCTGGGCCAGTAGGTCACTGATCGCCCGGTAGGCGGAGAAGCTCATCGTCGGCAAGAGTAGCCCAAGCTACTCAGAGCAGGCTCACGACCTTCTTCGCGGTTGCCTTCGCAGAGTTGGGGTTCTGGCCGGTGACCAACCGGCCGTCAGCGACGACGTACGGCGTGAACGGGATCATGCCCTTCTCGTACAGTGCGCCGCGGTTCTTCATTTCCTGTTCGGCGTTGTACGGCACCAGCTTGTCGACCTTGGCGAGTTCTTCCTCTTTCCATGCGAAGCCGGTGACCTTGCGGCCGTCGACGAGCAGCGAACCGTCGGACAGCTTGACGTTGAGCAGACCGCAGTAACCGTGGCACACCGAGGACACGATTCCGCCGCGTTCGAAGATCTCCCGTGAAATCCGTTGGAGCCCTTCACTGTCCGGGAAGTCCCACATCACCGCGTGACCGCCGGTGTAATAGATGGCGTCGTAGCGGGACGAGTCGATGTCGGCGGGTGCGGCGGTGTTGGCCAGCAACGCCATCTTGGCGTCGTCGGCACGCCAGGCCTTGGCCGTCTTGTCATAGTTGGGGAACTTCAACGAGCGCGGCTCGAGCGGCGAGAGGCCGCCCTGCGGGCTGACGATGTCTTGCTCGTACCCGGCCTTCTCGAAGACGTGATACGCATGCGTGAGTTCCGAGAGCCACAGGCCGGTGGGCTCGTTCGGGTCGTCGTAATGGGCGACGTTGGTGACTACATGCAAGATGCGCTTTGTCATCGGAGTGTCCTCAGGTGGGTCGGGATCGGCGTCGTGCCGTGATGCCAAGCCTAAGTATCGATGTTAGCGCTGTCAACACTGCGTCGAGATGGCGTAGCTCATACTGGCCGACATGAATCCCCGACGATGGAACCTGGATCCACCGACGACGGGGGCCTATCTGCTGGTTGAGCCGCGAGGAGCGCTAGCGCGCCGTACTGAGCGAGGCGCTAGCCGAGTCGAAGTGACGAGCGTGTCGAAACCCCTGTACCACAATGCATTTGATGGTAGCGCACGTGTCGAACTGTGATGGAATCGAATATCGAGGCGTGTGCATCCGAAGGGTGCACACGCGACACTTGCCGGGTGAAAGTCGCCGAGGCGCGGACCGTCGAAAGTCGTTGTGGCTGAGAGGTTTCGACACGGACTCGGCTAGCGCTACTTCGACTCGGCTAGCGCCTCGCTCAGCACGGCGCTCGTCCGGCTCAACCAGCCAGATGGAGTGCCCCGACCGGTGAAACCAGGTGGAACCGTCGAGGTGCACGCTCAGGAGGTCGTCGGTACGCAGCGCGACGCCGTATGGGCGCGCTTGTGCGCCGCGACGTAGGTGTTCGCGGAATACGACGCGCGAACCAGTCGGATGATCTCCGTGGTGACGCTGGAGAAGCGGTGAAATCAGCCGGGGACGCTCGCGGTGAGTGTCGCCACGACACCGCGGATCTGCGTCTCGACGGCGTCGTCGGATGACGAATCCAGCTTTCCGTCGAGGAAGAGGAACGCCAGGCCGTGCACCAGGCTCCACATGGCGATGGCCATCGAGCCCGAGTCCGACGCCGGGCGCACCTTGGTGACCATGGTGTGCAGATACGTGGTGATCTCGGCGACCGCGGTCACCCGGTCGGGGCTGGTGATGTCGCATTGTTCGGTGAACATCGCCCGGAACAGACCGGGCTTCTTCAGCGCGAAGCGTACGTAGGCGATCGCGATGTCGGCGAGATCGTCGATGGTCGACGGGTCGGGCGACGCGGCGATCAGGTCGGCCAGAAGTTCCTGGTACCCGACGGTGGCGACGGCGGACAGGATCGCGGCCCGATCGGCGAAGTGCCGATAGGGCGCGGCGGTCGACACTCCCGCACGCCGCGCGGCGGCACGCAGCGACAACGCGGTCGCACCACCCTCTTCGAGGAGTTCGATCGCGGCGCGAACGAGGGCGGTCGGGAGGTCGCCGTGGTGGTATGGGGCTTTCGACGACATACGTCGACGGTATCAGAAGTTTGCATCGCTTACATCTCCAAAGTGTAATCACCGTCAACATATGGGGCGTACAGTTTGCCAGCATGACCGTCGTCTTGATTACAGGCTGCTCCAGCGGCATCGGAGCGGCGACCGCCGCCGAACTCGTGGCCGACGGCCACACCGTCTACGCCACCGCCCGACGCCCCGAGACGCTGACCGAGTTGGCCGAAAAGGGTTGCCGCACACTGGCTCTCGACGTAACCAACGAAGAGTCGATGGCGGCAGCCGTCGCCGCCGTCGAAAAGGAACACGGTTCCGTCGGCGTGCTGGTGAACAATGCCGGCTACTCGCAGTCGGGCGCCGTCGAGTCGATTCCGCTCGACGACATCCGCAAACAGTTCGAGACGAATGTGTTCGGTCTCATACGGATGAGTCAACTGGTTCTGCCCGCGATGCGCGAGGCGGGGGTCGGCCGGATCATCAACATCGGGTCGATGGGCGGCAAACTGACGTTCCCCGGCGGCGGGATCTACCACTCGACCAAGTACGCGGTCGAGGCCATCTGCGACGCCATGCGATTCGAGGTTCAAGGTTTCGGAATACAGGTGGTCTTGATCGAGCCGGGGCTGATCACCACCGAGTTCGCCGACACCGCGGTCGGGTCGGTCGGCGACCTCACCGGCGAGGGACCGTACGCCGACTTCAACGCCCGCGTCGGCAAGGTGACCGCGGACATCTACAACAGCGCCGTCGCGAAGATCGCCGGCGGCGGGCCCGAGGCAGTCGCCAAGGTGATTCGCAAGGCCGTCGACGCCAAGAAGCCCAAGGCGCGCTACACCGTCACACCGAGTGCGTCGCTGACCATCCTGCAACGGCAGCTGACCCCAGATGTGGTGTGGGACTTGGCAATGCGCACCCAGTTTCCGGTGCCGAAACCGGAGTAGGTCAGTCGACGAGGTAGATCAAATCGAATCGTTGTCACTGCTGGGGCGGATGACGGTTGCGTGACTGCTGCAGTCGGGTTGTCAGGTGAGCGTTCGGCGTGGGTGTCGGTGTCACGCCGAGCGCGGTGTCAGTCGCAAAGCCCTGGAACCACGGGGGTGATGGGCGCTTCGGCGGGGCACCGACCATGGGATTCAGCGTTCTCCTAGGTGGATCGGGCCGACGGGAAGATACGCTCGAGCTGACAGTCGATGAGCTCGACGGCCCCGTCGGATGTGCACTGCCCCAACAGAATTCGAGCCTGCAACCCCTCGGCGGCGGCGGTCAGGAAGGCAGCCTCCGGTGCGGCGTCGACGTCGGGCGGTGTTTCACCGATTTCCTGAGACCGCGCGATCAGGCCCGCCACCAGATCGGCAAGCGCCGACGGCGCGTCTCGCGCCACCGCGGCGAGGGCCGGTTCGGTCAGGAATCGGACGAAGTAGGCCGCGTAGACCAGGTGGCGATCGCGGCGCTGCTCGTCGAGGGGCAGTAGTTCCAGCAACACACCGCGGACGACGGCCCGCATCGTCGGGGTCTCCCCCAGGCTCGCGATGCGGTCCTTGGCCTGCTGCTCGCCGTCGGCGTTCAAGATTTCGAGTGCACCGAGCAGCAATTGGTCGCGGGTGCCGAAGTAGTACTGCAGCAGCCGCGCGGAGACACCCGCTTCGGTGGCCACCTGGCGCAGCGTGACTTGTTCGAGTCCGCCGCGCATGGCTAACCGCCAAACGGCCTCGGCGATCTGGCGGCGTCGTTCATCGTGATTCACCTGGCGCGGCATCTATCTCCTGCTCAACGTTGTGGTGCGATCGTAACAAAACATGTTATGGTGCGAGTGAACCACAAACATGGCGGGCTCGTCAGGGAGGAAGAACGATGCGAAATGCCATCGCGACGGTGATCGGTGTCGCACTGCTGGTGTTGGGTGCGCAGGGCGGAATACGGTTGGTCGTGGACCATCACAATGCCGGAATTCTGACCTGGCTGCCCGGCGGTTTCGCGACGCAGTTGATCTGCTACGTCGTGATCGTGCTCGCGGGTGTTGCGCTCGCCCGGTGGGGATCGGCGCGCAGCGAGTCAACCGAATAATGCTGTGCACCAGATGAATTGATGTATCAGCCCTTCGTCTTACGCCGCCGGATCACGTGCGGGCGCAGCCGCGGAATGCCTTTGACGCGTACGTTGCGGAGATGCCGGGTGGTCAGATCGGCATCGGCGTCGAGGACCGCGGCGGCATCGTCGTCGACGAGGATCGTGTTGGGGCGGGCGACGCCGGTCAGGCGTGCGGCGAGGTTGACGACGGGACCGTAGAGATCGCCGAAACGAGTGAGGACGGGGCCGTAAGCGAGACCGATCCGGATCTCTGGCATGTCGGAAATCGATTGCGCCGCTTCATGAATGGCATCCTGCATGGCGAACGCGATCTGCACACCGTCGCGTGGGTCGGTGGCAGCGAACATGACCTCGTCACCGACGTTCTTGATGACCCACCCGCCATGGCTGACGACTGCCGCGGTCGTTGCCGACTCGAACGCGGTGAGCAGATCGGTGAGTTCGGTGAGGTCGAGATGACGCGTCAGTCGGGTGTAGCCGACCATGTCGGCGAACCCGACGAGCAGCGACCGAGTGGTGCCGTGCGAATCCATCGAACGGGACAGGGCCGCGGCGAGATGTCGTCGCCAGGTGTAGTCCTGCAATGCCGAGAGCGCGGCGATGGTCTGCTCGGCGTCGGGAGCGCCATCGTCGGCGAGATGCTCGGCGATGAGGTCGGCCTGCCATTCGCTCAGACGCGCGGCCGCCTGCCCGATGGAGCGTGCCCCGGCGTCGACCTGGCTCTGGGTGCTCGAGTCGGTCTCGGGGACGAGGGCGGCGAATGTCTTCACAGCGGCGACGTCGGCGTCGGTGAAGGCGACCACACCGTCGTCCATGGACGGGAAGCCGAGGGACGTCCAGATCTGGCGGGCACGGTCGGCGGGGACGCCGGACTGTTCGGCGACTTGCTCGCGCGTGTAGCGGCGTCGGCCGATGAGGGAGGCTTCGAGGTTGTCGAGGTCGGTCATGGGAACAGTGTCGCGCATGCGCTCGCCGACGGGCGGCCTCGCGGCGGACATGTAAAGAAATCGGCGAAAACTTTACATGTGCCGGCGATATAGCAAGTTTCTTTGCATGTCCGATTTCAGGCGGTCTAGGCGTCACGTTCTGATCGCGATATCGCTTGATCAGTCCGCTAGTTCCCGTCGAACCAACAGGTCGAGGAACTGCCGGTTGATGAACAGCCTGTCCCGCCCGGCCTTGACATCCTGCAGAAGACCGGCCTTTGCGAGCGCGGTCAGCCTCGAGGTAGCAGTAGGCCGGGAGACCCCGCATCGTTGCGACACAATGCCGATTCGACAATACGGCTGCTCGAACAGCACAGACTGCAGCTCTGAGTCAGCACCGCCCCGAGTCACCGCGCGCGCTTGGAGCGCAAAGTCTCGTTGAAGGTCACTGATGGCCTCGACTTTTCGCGCCGCCGATCGCGCCGTAGCCTCGACTCCACGCAGCATGTAGAGGATCCACTCCTCCCACTCACCGTGCGACGTGACCGCGAGAAGCCTGCGGTAGTACTCGTCCTTCGTGGAGATGATGTACTTCGACAAGTACAGGATTGGAGCGTGCAGCAGCTCCGCCTCCTGGAGCAGCAGGATATTGAGAATCCGGCCCGTTCGTCCGTTGCCGTCGCTGAACGGGTGGATCGCCTCAAACTGGTAGTGCGCCACCGCCATTCGGACGAGCACGTCGAGTTCGTCTGCGCGATGAAGAAACTCCTCCCACGATCGTAGCTTGTCAAGAATCGTGTCGCGGCCTTCGGGAGGACTGTATGTCACAGCCATTGTGACCGGATTGGCCAGACGCGTCCCCGGAAGATCCCGGACCCTCATATCTCGCCCTTTGACGGCGCTACACACCACGGTCGCCGTCGCCGCTGTCAATCCTCGTTCGCGCGCATGCTCTGACCCGACGCGCAGCGCAGTCCGGTAGCGAAGGGTTTCCCGAACAGCTGAATCGGCAGAGCTTTCGTCATCCAGGAAGCGGAACAGATCGTCCGTCGTGGTCACGATGTTCTCAATCTCAGAGCTCGCTTGGGCCTCCAGCATCGGAATCGTGTTGATGAGGACCGTTGAGTTCGGGATGGATTTCGCCGCCTGATTGAGTTTCGCGACCGCCGCATTCGCTCCGATCGCAGCCTTGAGAACTCGGCGTGTCTCAAGTAAATCCGCTGGTGGAGGTGGCGGAAGTGCGTTGAACGGTGTGTTCGGATCCCAACGACGAGGCATAGCGCCAGTCTTACACCCGCCCCCTCACATGTAAACTTTTGGCCGAAAACTTTACATGTGACGGCGACATCGAAAGTTTCTTTGCATGTCGTGTCGGGATCCTCCGCGAGCCGGAAACCGGTCCCTACAACGACCCGCCGTCCGCGAGCATCTCCCCCAACGCCTCCAGCGACGTCGGGCGCGAGTAGTGGTAGCCCTGCGCGAAGGTCGCTCCCGACTCCGCCACTATCGCCGCCTGCTCGGCGGTCTCGACGCCCTCGACTATCACTTGCATGTCGCACGCCTCGGTGATGCTCGCGATGGCGGCCAGGGTCACTCGGGCGCTGCGTTCCTCCACGACGGCGTCGACGAACTGTTTGTCGGTCTTCACCAAGTCGACGGGGAGCCGCTGCAGCTGGCTCAACGTCGACGCTCCCGTACCGAAGTCGTCGAGCGCGATGAGCACACCGAGCTCTCTGATCTCGGCTACGCCCGCGGACACGTCGGTCAGCGAGCTCTCGGTCACCTCGACGCACAACCTCGACGCCGGAAGGCCCCGCAGCCGCAGGCATTCGGCGATCCGACCGGGCAGCTCACGATCGGTCAGCTGTCGCCTCGACATGTTGATCGACAGGATCATCTCCGACGTCCACGGCGTCGCGACGAACTCTTCGACGGCCAGGGTGAGCACATGCGTCCCGATCAGATCGATGAGGTCGGACTCTTCGGCGATGGGAATGAAGGAGTCGGGTGGGATGGTTCCGAGCTCGGGGTGATCCCACCTCAGCAGCGCCTCGACCGCGGTGACCCGCCGATTGTCGATCTGCACGATCGGCTGGTAGACCACGCGCAGTCGGGCCGGGTCCGTCCGCAGCGTCTCGCGCAGTTCCCGCTCGACCTCGCGTCGACGCTCCAGCTCCTCCCGATGTTCGGGACGGAACTCGACGAACGGGGACCGCGCGGCCTGCCGGGCCACCCGCGCCGCGATCGCGGCGTCGACGACGAGGTTGGCCGGTGTTCGGGGAGTGGCGTTGCCGATGGTCACCCCGACGTCGAGTACGACTTGATCGCTGCGTGCACCGTGCACGATGGGTCGACTGACCGCTGTGTGCACGTTCGCAACCAGTTCGGGCACATACGACGCCGGCACCGTCGTCGTCGTCACGACCACGAAGGAGGCGTCGCCGATCCGGCCGACCGACGCGTGCCCGCTGGCATCGTCGATTCGTTGAGCGATCACCTTCAGGACGTCGTCGGCCTCTTGGAAGCCGAGGAGGTCGGTGAGTGCGCTGAAGTCGCTGACGTCGAGGCAGCATACGACGATCGTGTGATCCGACTCCATTTCGCCGAGCCGACGCCCGATCTCGCGGATGACCCCGGCACGGTTGAAGAGCGCCGTCAGAGTGTCGTGGTTCGCCTCCCAGTCGAGCTGGACCACCCGACGATGCTGTTCAGAGATGTCGACGATCGACACGAGCACCGACGAATCCGGCTCCTCGGGGTCGAGGCACCGGCAACTGCACAACACCCACCGGTCACCCGCGGCGTCGGGCAGTGCGGCGACCCGATCGGCCGCGGCCGTTCCATCCTGCAGGCAGTCGGTGATGGGCGAGCGCGCTCCGGGAAACTGCAGCGGCAACGATTCCGCGGACACGCCGAGAAGCGTTTCGTCGGCCCGGCCGAACATCGAATGTGCCGCTGGATTCGCCAGTTCCACCGCGCCGTCGGCGTCGACGACGATCACCGCCTGATGAAGCGCCGCCAGAATCGAGTCGAGCCGTTCCATCAGCGGACGCCCCGCCGTGCTGATGACGATCAGGTACCCGGCGTCGGTGGCGGTGACCGCCGACCGGGCGAGGAATCGGCGCCCACTGGCACGCCGATACACCGAGGTGACCTGCTCGACGCTGCCCACCATGGCATCGAGCTCGATATCCGACGCGGTCACCTCCGTCCACAACCGCCCGAGGACTTCGCATTGAGAGATGCCGAACATGCGCTCCGCACCCGGGTTCCAGGACCGGATCCGCAGGTCAGGGTCCACATTGACGACCGCATTCGTCACGTGGTCGACGACGGCGACGCGCAGCCGTTCGGCCGATTCGATCCGCTTCTGGGCGGAGATGTCGCGCAGAATCACCTGGTAGGCGGGCCGGCCCGACCATACCGTCCGGACCGACGTCACCTCCATCAGCCGCGGGACCTTCTTGTCGTCCATCATCAAGACGTCTTCGGGCGCCGTCGACGCGCCTTCGCGCGTCCCCATGGCGATGAGACGCTCGACCATGGATTGGACCGAGTCCGGGTGAACGAAGTCGAGGATCGGTCGGCCCAGCATCTCGTCAGCAGTCGCCAGACCCGCGAAACGCAGTGCCGCACCGTTGACATAGACGACGATGCCGTCCTGATGAATGGCGATCGCGTCGGGGCTCAGTTCAGTGAGCAGGCGGTAGCGCTCGGCGATGCCGAGATTGTTTACTTCAGTCACTGCCGTAACCGTTCAGCAGGATCTCCGATGTGCGCTCGGTCAAGGACTTTAGCCATGTTTCCATGCCCGGCCTCAAAACTCATCTTGACAATCGTCCAATCTTGTCGGATCGAGAGTCTAGCCGGACTAGCCGAAGTGGTCGATCGTTGTATTTGCCAGCCGAACTGTTCGGCGGCACAACCCGATTAAGTTTCACGAAGGAAATCCGCTATGACATCCCCAACCCCCGCACACATCATCGGTCTCGGCGCTGTCAGCGCCTACGGCTGGGGCCGCCAGGCCCTCTGGAACGGCCTCATCTCCGGCAAGTCGGCCGCGGCCCTGCTCCCCGGATTCGGACGCACACTCGACGATCCGGGCTGGGTCGCCAGTATCGCCGACCTCGGTGACCCCGCCGACGGCGTGACTCCGTTCGCCCGGGCAATGCGATCGGCCGCACGGGAAGCGATCGAAGACGCGCTCGAACGAGGCTGGAACCCCGGCGCCCGCGTCGGCCTGATCGTGGCAAGCGTCCTGGGTGACCTCGACATGTACTCGATGGTGACACCGGGTGCGAGCGGTTTCAGCAGCAGGCAGTACGTCGCCGTCACACCGTCGACGCCGGTGTCGACGCTGATGACCGACTACGGGTTCCACGGACCCGCCATGACTGTCTCGGCAATGTGCACGTCTGGGTCGGCAGCGGTCATCACCGCGAAGACCTGGCTCGACTCCGACATGGTCGACGACGTCGTCGTGGTCGCCGTCGACCTGTCCGCACGCCGCGAAGTCGTGTCGATGTTCGTGCAGCTCGGCGTCGCGATCACCGACACCGACCCGCTCAGCGCCTGCCGCCCCTTCCAGGAGGACAGCAGCGGATTCATCTTCGGTGAAGCCGCGATCGCCATGACGCTCTCACGCGGCACCCGTGTGGACCGCTACGGCAGCGTACTCGGCGGCGCACTGAGCCATGACGGGTATCACGCCACCTCGGTCGACCCGTCCTTGACGCACGTTCGCGGCTGCGTGGAACAGGCCCTGTCGACTGCCCGGGTCACCGGTGACGACATCAGGTATCTCAACGCTCACGGCCCCGGAACCCGGCAATGCGACGCCGCCGAAGGCGCCATCGCGTCGGAGATGCTGCCGAATGCCGACGTGTTCTCGGTCAAGCCGCTGGCCGGGCACTGCCAGGCGGCGGCCGGCATGGTGGAGCTGGCGGCCACCCTTCTTGGCTACGAGCACTCGGAGATACCGGCGACCCCGCAGACGAGTACGCCGCGGGTGTCGCGGCTGCTGGACGGCCGTACGCCGATGGAGTCCGGCCTCACGCTCAAGACCTCGCTGGGCATGGGCGGGCACAACGCCGCGCTGGTCGTCGGTGGACGCGAATCGGTCGACTGATCACCAACACAGCTGAGCACACCGGGTCGAGCCGTGTACTCAGCAGTCAGGATCCGTCACCCGTCAGACCGGCGAGGACTCGTCATGATTCCTCGCCGGTCTGCTGTGTCGCATACGCAGCTGGGGAGATGCCGATGGTGGCGGTGAAGTCACGGGTCAGGTGCGACTGATCCGCGTAGCCGAGGTCGACGGCGAGTTCTGCCCAATCGACCGGGCCGCCCGCTCGGGCGTGCTCCGCGGCGTCGATCAGCCGATACCGGCGGATGACCCACGCGGGCGACACCCCGACGAATGACGCGAACATTCGTTGCAGGGTGCGCTCGGTGACTCCGGCGAGCGCCGCCAGCTGCCCCGTCGTACGGATCGATCGGTCGTCCTGCGCGGCGACGGTGATCCGCGCGACTTCGCGGGCCGACGCGATCCGCGCGGCCCGGCGTCGGGCGAGTGCCGCGATCAACGCCTCGCCGATCGTTTCCGCGGCCACCGAAAACTCTTGAGCAGCGACATTTTCCGCCAGATCAGCGGCGACCGGGAGCACATCGGACAGTGGCAGGTGCGTGTCGTTGTACGCCCCGACGTCGTCGACCCACGCGCCGAACGCTCCCGGCGTGGTGAGCCCTGCGATGTTCCACCCCGACCCGGACAACGTTCGCGTGCTCAATGTGGTGGTGACTCCGTTGAAGAAGGCTCCCAACGGATAGGGTCCGGGCGGCGGATCGGCACCGGGCGGCGGCGCGACGCCGACGCTGATGTTCACTCCCGGATGAGCCAACACCTGTTGCGGGTGCACGAATCCCATTGGGAGGTCCCATTTCACCGACCAGAACCAACTGACCAGGCCGTCGAGCTCGGCTGGCGCGGGGTAGCGCGCGAAGTCGACGAACCGCATCATCCGCGTGGGCGCGATGATGCCACGGGTGTCGTCGGAAGGCGGCTTCACCGCATCGAGGATAGTCGCGGTAAGGCTGGTGGAGTGTCGCGTCTCGTTTCCGGTATCGATGCGATGGTGATGTGGGGGCTGTCGCAGGGTGAATCGATTCGTTGTCACTGCTGGGGCGGATGAGGGCTGTGTGGCTCCTGCGGTCGGGGTTGTAGGTGAGTGTTCGGCGTGGGTGGCGCGCCGATCACGGTGTCGGTTGCAAAGACCCTGGGGATGCGGGGATGTTGGGCGTCTGGGGAGGCCCGGCGTGCGTCGGACACTGGCGTCGCGATGCAGCTGCGGCAGCGTTCCTCTGTCGGTTGAGCGAGCGGAGCGAGTCGAAACCCCACCGGCCGGACAGTTGCGAAACCCGTCGCATCACAGTGGTTTCGACTCGGCTTCGCCTCGCTCAACCAGCAGGATGCGGCTAAGCAGGGTGCGCGCAAGATATCAATACCATTAGGCGCGACACTCCGCTAGCGACCAGCCTCGAACGCGGGTACGGGTTCGCCGTCGTCGAACGTGTCGATCGTCAGGGTCACCGGCGTACCAGCAGTGACGGCATTGCCACGGGCCTTTCGCAGTGGCTTGAACTCAACACTAGCACTGACCGTACGTACGGTCTAGACTGACGAGAGCCCCAACGAAGTGGAGACCGCCATGAAGGCCACCATGCAGGACGTTCCCCTGAACGTCTCCGCACTGTTCGAGCACGGCCGCACCGTGCATCCCGACAGCGTCGTCGTGCACTACGACGACACTACTGTCACCGAGCGTACGTTCGACGCCGTCGGCGACGACGTAGTGCGACTGGCGAATGCGTTGCGCGACATCGGAGTCGGCCCGGGCGACGTCGTCGCGACGCTGTGCTGGAACACACCGGCGCATCTCGCCGCGTACTTCGCGGTGCCGTCGATCGGTGCTGTGCTGCACACCCTGAATCTACGACTGCACCGAGATCAGTTGGGCTACATCGTCGAACACGCAGGCGACCGAGTGATCATCGTCGACTCGACGCTGGTCGACACGCTGGCTGCGGTCGGCGAACTGGGCAGGCTGTCCGGCGTCGAGCACGTGATCGTCGTCGGCACCGCGACGCCTCGGCTGCCCGCTGCCATCCGGGTGCACCGGTACGCGGATCTGCTCGACGCGGCGAGTGCGGAGATCGAGTGGCCGGTCGTCGACGAGACCACCGCGGCCGCACTCTGTTACACGAGCGGCACCACCGGAAATCCGAAAGGCGTTGCGTACAGCCATCGTTCGATGTACCTGCACACACTGCAGATCTCGACCGGCAGCGCATTCGGCTTCTCCGACGCCGACCGGGTGTTCCCCATCGTGCCGATGTTCCATGCCAATGCGTGGGGCTGGCCGCATGCCGCGTGGGTCGCCGGCTCCGACATCGTGCTGGGCGATCGTCACCTCCGCGTCGACCATCTCGCGCGGGTGATCACCGAGTTGCGACCGACGGCGACGGCGGCCGTGCCGACCCTGTGGACCGGTTTGGACACGTATGCGCGCGAGAACGTCGTCGACTACTCCAGTCTGCGGCTGGCGGTGTCGGGCGGATCGCCGCTGTCGGCGTCGTTGGTGCGCAAGCTCGCCGACCACGGCGTGACGCTCACCCAGGGGTGGGGAATGACGGAAACCAGTCCGCTGCTGACCTTTTCGCGGTCGGAACCGGGAACATCGCCAGAAGACGCCGTTACCAGGCAGGCGATGACCGGTCATATCGTGCCCGGAGTACGGGCGCGCGTCGTCGGCGACGACGGAGCCGAATTGCCTTGGGACGGTGAGTCGGTCGGCGAGATTCAGCTGCGCGGTGCGACTATCACCGGCGGGTACGTCGGGAGCGACGGTGCGGATGCGTTCGACGATGGCTGGCTGCGCACCGGTGACCTGGGGGTGATCGCCCGCGGCGGGTGGATCGCCATCAAGGACCGCCTCAAGGACGGCATCAAGAGCGGTGGCGAATGGATCTCGACGGTCGAGCTCGAAGCGGCACTGTCGGAGCATCCCGACGTCGCCGAGGTCGCCGTCTTCGGAGTAGCCGACCCGAAATGGGAGGAACGCCCGCTCGCCTGCGTCGTCGCGAAACCCGGTGCGGTGCTTGATCAGAACGAGCTCGTCGCGTTCCTGTCCGAACGCGTGGCCCGCTGGTGGCTACCCGAGCGATGGGCATTTCTGCCGGAGATTCCCAAGACGACGGTCGGCAAGATGGACAAACGCCAACTGAGGTCGTGGCACGAAGACGGAACCATCGAGGTGTAGCGGTAGGGATCGGCGCGGGGAAACATCACGAAGCGCGAGTCTTCGCGACGCAGCCGTCCACTCCCCGAGTGCCGATGCGAGGCACGAGCGTCGGTGTCACCCCGCTCCCCGAGCCTGGTTTCACCGGTCGGGGCACTGCATCTGCTGGTTGAGCCGCGAGGAGCGCAAGCGCGCCGTACTGAGCGAGGCGCTAGCCGAGTCGAAGTGACGAGCGTGTCGAAACCCCTTTACCACAATGCATTTGATGGTAGCGCACTTGGCGAACTGTGATGGAGTCGAACATTGAGGCGTGTGCATCCGAAGGGTGCACACGAGACACTTGCCGGGTGACATCGCGACATTGGCGCGGACCGTCGAAAGTCGTTGTGGTACAGGGGTTTCGACACGGACCTCGGCTAGCGCCTCGGCCCGGCTCAACCAGCAGAGGGGCGCTTCGGCACTCGGGGAGCCGGTGGCGAGGCTCGTTGCTCGCTTCGGCGTGCGGGGAGCTGGTAATACCGAATCTCATCCCTCACTTCGTCGTGCGGCGTGCAGAATCGGGGTTGGTGGGAGACTCACTTCCGGGGCGGCCGCAGGTAGATCGACTGCGTCCGACGGTAGGCCCCCAGGCCTTCCGGACCTAGCTCTCGACCGAGACCCGAGCCCTTCACGCCGCCGAAGGGCGCCCCGATGTCGAGGCTGAAGAAGTTGATTCCGACCGCGCCGGTCTGGATTCGCGGTGCGATGTCGAGGGCACGCTGCTCATCGCTGGTCCAGATGGTTCCACCCAGCCCGTAGTCGGAATCGTTCGCGATTGCGACGGCGTCGTCGACGGTGTCGTAGGCGATCACGCACAGCACGGGGGCGAACAGCTCGTCGCGCGCTATGGCGAAGCTGTTGTCGAGCTGAGTCAACACCGTCGGAGCCAGATAGTTTCCCGCTGAGAATCCCTCTGGCACAACACCTCCGCAGGCTATCTCCGCACCGGCTGCGACCGCCCAGCCGATCGACTCGAGCACTCGGTCACGCTGGCGGCGAGAGATCAGCGGTCCGACACGCGTTGTCGGATCGAAGGGATCGCCGATCGGCAACGACCGCGCCATCTCGGCGATCGCATCCACCGCGTCGTCGTATCGGTTGCGCGGCACCAGGATTCGTGTCGAGGAGTAGCACGTCTGCCCGGTATTGAGCAGGCTGGCCGACGCCAGTCCCTTCGCCATCGCGGGCAAGTCGGCGTCGTCGAGGACGATCGCGGCACTCTTGCCGCCGAGTTCCAGGGTCACCGGGCGCAGCAACCGCCCGCATACCTCTCCGATTTCGCGACCCGCGGCCGTGGAACCGGTGAATCCGACCTTGTCGACGCCGGGGTGTGCGACCAGCGCCCGGCCCACCTCCACGTCGCCCGGCACAACATTGAGCACCCCGGAAGGCAGCCCGGCGGCGTGCGCGGCATCGGCGAGAGCCAAAGCGTCCAAAGGGGTTTCGGGCGCGGGCTTCATCACGACGGTGCACCCGGCGGCGAGCGCGGGCGCGAGTTTGAACATCGCCAGCGACTGCGGGAAATTCCACGGCACGATTGCGCCTACCACTCCGACCGGCGTCGACCGCACAACGGTGCTACCTGGCCGGCCGACGGCCGGGCGCGTCGTCTCGAGTTCCTCGGTCACGATCAGGTCGGCGTAGTAGCGCAGCATCGCGGCTGGGCCGTGTCCCTCGGCCGGCGTCGACAACGTGATCGGCATGCCGTTCTGCAGCGTCACCAGGGCGGCGACATCGGTTGCGCGCGCTTGGATTTCATCGGCAAGCCGATGCAGGGCAACCGACCGCTGCACCGGCGTCCGACCAGCCCAATCGGGGAATGCCGAGCGGGCGGCGGATACCGCGGCGTCGACGTCGACGACGGAACCGACCGGCGTCTGCCCGATCGTCGCGCCGGTGGCCGGCGAGGTCAGGACAGAGGTCCCACCCGAGCCGGGCACCCACCGTCCATCCAGGTAGAGGAGGTCGCGGTGGGTCAACGCGGGGTCGAGGGCGGATGCGGTGGTCGTAGGCATGGTGACTCCAGTCAGTTTCTCGAAGGTACGACGACGGGCTTCACGACCGCGCCGGAGCGAAGGTCCGCCTCGGCCTGCGCGATGTCGTCGAGGGGGTACACCGAGACGAGGTCGTCGATGGGGAATTTGCCTGCGCGCCAGAGCTTTATCAGTTCCGGGAGGAACTCGCCCGGGACGGCGCCACCCTCGATGACGCCGATGAGCGACTTGCCCGCGGCGAGCGCACCGGGTGCGATCGACAGCGCACGATCCGCCGTCCCGATCATCGCTACCCGACCACCGGGGCGAACCGCGCCGATTGCGGCTTCGACGACGTCGGCGCTGCCCGTGGTGTCGACCACGGCGTCGACGCCGCCGCGGACCGCGGATCGGACAGCGCGCTCGATGTTCTCGACGGTCGAATCGAATGACCTTGTGGCACCGACCTTTTCCGCGACCGATAGCCGGGCTGGGTTGCGATCGACGGCGATGATCTCGGCACAGTCGGCGGCGCGGGCGGCCATCACCGCGGCGAGCCCGACGGCCCCCACTCCGACGACGGCGACTGTCGACCCCGCGGGCATCCGCAGCGCACGCAGTATCGCGCCGGCACCGGTCTGAAAGCCACACCCGAGCGGTGCGAGCAGTTCCAACGGAAGGTCGCGGTCGACCGCGACGACGTGCGACGCCGCGACCACCGTGTGGGTTGCCAGCGATGACTGCCCGAACCAGCTCGACGCCACCGGGTCACCGTCGGCGTCGAGCATGGGTCCCGACGAATCACCCTGTCGCCCAGTCATGTTGAGGGCGAAGAACCGGTAGCAGTTAAACGGTTCGCCGGCCTCACAGTTGCGGCAGTTCCCGCAGGACGCATAGGAGATCAGGACGTGGTCGCCGACCTGGAGTGCGTCGACGCCGGCGCCGATCGCCCGGACGACCCCGGCGCCCTCGTGGCCGAGCACGATCGGTGGCGCCGCCATGAATCCACGACGCCGGGGCAGCAGGTCGGTGTGGCACAGTCCGGTCGCGGCGATCTCGACGAGAACCTCACCCGAACCGGGGTCCCGAAGGTCGAGTGTCTCGATTGCGAGCGGAGACTCCAGATCACGAAGTACAGCAGCATTGATGTGCATGACAGCTCCTTTCTCTTCCACCATATGTTTGACCGTCCGTACGGTCAAGCGCTGAACCGTAGGGGAGTACTCCCCTGCCGGTGGGTAGTACTCCCCATTGGCATCGAGTAGATCTTCGCTTTGAATTGTGTTGTCGCCGTTACAGACTCTTCCGGCGCTCCACCCACGAGAAGGACAACACGATGAACCTCAACATCAAGCGCGCACTGACCGGCGGACTCCTCGCGATGGCCGCAAGCGGTGCCATGCTGGTTCCCGCCCAAGCCTCCGCGGCGAGCAACCATTGGGGCGCTATCTCCTACTCCCCCAGCACCCACGCATGGGGCACCGCCATCAATTTCTCATCGGCCGGCGACGCGCGTTACGTCGCAAAAGACAAGTGCGGCCAGTCCGACTGCCAGGTGATGACCTTGAACGACAACTGCGGCGCACTCGTCCGCAACACCTCCACCAACGCCTTCTGGTGGGCCTACGCACCCACCCGCACCGCTGCCCGGGCGCAGGCATTCGAATTCGCCGGCTGGAATCCCAACACAGTTCTGCTGACTTCGACCTGCGTCGGCGACTGAGTGACTCAGATCGCGCCCTTCGCCCGGTCCACGACGTCCTTGGCGATGATCTCGTTCATCATCTCGTTGGTGCCGCCGCCGATGCCGAGGACACGCTCGTCGCGGTAGTGCCGCTCCACTTCGGACTCCCGCATGAATCCCATCCCACCGTGAATCTGCACCGCCTCATTCGTGACGAAGTCGCATGCGTAGACCGCGGTATTCTTCGCCATGGCGACTTCGGTGTTCACGTCATCGCCTGCGGCCCAACGTGATACGACGTCGCGCACATAGGCCCGTGCCGCGCAGACCTGTCGGCCCATCTCAGCGAGCCGATGCCGAATCACCTGCCGCGCGGCCAGCGGTTCACCGAATGTGACGCGATTGTGCGCCCAGTCGACGGTCAGATCCAGGCATCGTTGCGCCGTGGCGACGGCCTGCACGGCCATCAGCAGCCGCTCGGATTCGAAGCGTCGCATCAGTTGCAGGAAGCCAGTCCCTTCCGGCCCGACGAGATTCTCGGCGGGCACCGCCACGTCGTCGAACGACAACTCGGCGGTGTCCGAACACAGCCAGCCCATCTTGTCCAGCTTCGACGTCACCGAGAAGCCGGGGCTGTCGGTGTCGATGACCAGCAACGACACCCCACGGTGGCCCGGTCCGCCGGTCCGCACCGCGGTGGTCACGAAGTCCGCGCGGGTTCCCGACGTGATGAACGTCTTGGCGCCGTTGACCACGTAGTGATCGCCGGTGCGCACCGCTCGGGTCGCGATGGCCCCGACGTCGGACCCGGTACCCGGCTCGGTGACGCCGAGTGATCCGATCATCTCTCCCGCGATCGTCGGGCGCACGTACTTGTCGATGAGGTGCGTGTCGCCGCTGGCAACGATGTGCGGCGTCGCGATCGAATGCGTCATCAGCGCCGAGCACAGCCCGCTGCTTCCGCCGGACAGGATGATCTGCTCGTTGGCGATGAAGAAGTCGATGTAGTCGCCCATGCCGCCCGCCGCCTCCGCGACGCCGAGTTCGAGCAGCCCGAGTTCGGCTGCCTTGCGGTGCAACTCTTTCGGCAGCGCGCCGTCGCGTTCCCAGCCGGCGATGTTCGGGACGATCTCCTTACGGGTGAAGGCGTCCACCATCTCGCGCAATGCGATCCGTTCGGGAGTAGTCCATTGTTGCGTGCTCATCGTGTTACCGCCTCTGCGTTGCCGGTCAGTTGTTCGCGAAGTGTTCGCTTGAGAAGCTTTCCGGTTGCGCTGCGCGGTAATTCGCTTTGCAGCACAACGGATTTGGGTGCCTTGAAGTGTGCGATGTCGGCTCGGCCGAACGCGATCAGATCGGCCGCCGTCACCGCCGAACCGTCGGTGGGCACGACGTCGCGGTCACCGCCTCACCCCACCGCTCGTCGGGCACACCGATGACCGCGACGTCGGCGACCTCGGGATGCTCACGCAGCATGTGCTCCACCTCGGCCGGATAGACGTTCTCACCGCCGGTGATCACCATGTCCTTCTTGCGGTCGACGATGGTGACGAAGCCCTCGGCATCGCTGCGCGCGAGGTCGCCGGAATGAAACCAGCCGCCGCGCAACGCTTCTGACGTCGCGTCCGGCAGTCCCCAGTATCCGGCGAAGGTCGTCGGGCCGCGGAGGATGAGCTCTCCTACGTCGCCGTCGCGGACCGGGCGGTCGAACTCGTCGACGATGGCGACATCGGTGTGCAGGAACGGCCGGCCGACGGTCCCGGCGTGCGAGACGACGTGGGCGTCGTCGAGCAGCAGCGTCGACGGCCCGAACTCGGTCATGCCGAAGCCCTCCAGAAAGGCCCAGCCCTTGCCCTGGAAGAAGCGGATGACCGGGAGCGGGCAGGGCGCGCCGCCACTGAGCACGAACCGCATGGCGGCGACGTCGAAGCTGTCGAAGTCCGCAACCTGTGCCAGTGCCGCCCACATCGCCGGAACCAGGAAACATATTGTGACAGAGTGCCTTTCGAACGCGGCGAGCGTCTCACGCGGACTGAAGGCCCGCTGCAATACGACGGTTCCGCCGACGTAGAGCAGCGGCAGCGTCAGCAGTCCGAATGCGCCGATGTGAAACAGCGGCGCGACGCTGAGGGTGACGTCGGAGCTGCTTACGCCGCCGTCGACGGTGAGGATGTTGAAAGTGTTCCACCGCAGATGGCCGTGGGTGATCATCGCGCCCTTGGGGCGTCCGGTAGTTCCCGAGGTGTACATGATCATGCACACGTCGTCGTCATCGACGGCCGCCACCGTGCGCGAGTGCCCGGGGACATACGCGGGTGCCGTGTCCACGTCGACGACGCGCGGTGACAGCGCGGCACCGTCGAGTGCGTCTTTCGTCAGTCCGGCGAATCGTTCGTTGTGCACGACGACGACCGGCTGTGCGTCGCTGATCAGATAGGCGATCTCACCCGCCGACAGCCGGAAATTGACCGGAACCGCGATCGCGCCGACCGACGCGACGGCGAAGACGTACTCGATGAACTCGGGGCAGTTGTCCAACACGATCAGCACCCGGTCACCGCTGCGGACCCCGAGATCACGCAAACCCGTTGCGGTGCCGTGCATTCGGTCGGCGAGCTGAGCGTAGGTCCATTCGGAACCGCCGTCGGCGTCGACGACGGCGATACGGTCGGGCGAGCGCTGTGCGCGTCGGACGATCCAATCGGCGATGCCGCCGGGAACGGATGCGGTCGTCATGTGATGCTCCTGTCGAGGGTGGGACCGACGCGCCGCGCGGCGCGATGATGCGATGCAGATCACTGTAAGTGCTGACCGCACGTACGGTCAATATGCTGAGATAAGAACCGTGCCGAGGCAGATTGCACTCGGCACTCTCATGGCCGCCCAGAGAAGATGTCCCTGGGCGGCGGTGAAATGACAGTTTTCAGTCCTGAAGCCGTCCTACGTTCCCTTCTCGGCCAACCATTCCACGATCGCAGGCACCGTCTTCTTCCTGGCTGATCCACCGACGAGGAGGCCGACGTGACCGGCCTTGAGCACCCGTTCGTCGCCGCCGGTGCCGACGAGCGCCGTCAACGGCGCCACCGACGCAGGCGGTGTCACGTGATCGGTGGTGCCGTAGATGTTTAGGAACGGCGTGGTGATCGAGTCGAGCGAACGAAGCTTGCCGCCCAGCATCACCTTGCCGGTCACCAGCGCGTTGTCCCGGTTGAGCACGCGGATCATCTCCACGAACACTCCACCGGGGAACGGCACATGGTCGTGCGCCCAGTGGGTCAACGCCCAAATCGCCTGTGTCGCTTGACGATCGTGCAACCGGTCGATCATCGTGACGTAACCGGTAACGTCGCCCAGCGGCCGGATCATCTGAAACGCCCGCAACATCGCGTCCGGCGGTACGTTGCCGGTGTCGTCGAGGATGTCTTCCGGCTCGATCCGGCCCTGCTGGGTCAGCCACGACAGCGGCCCCATCTCCGACCAATTCGTCGGCGCCGCAATGGTTATCAGCGCGCGCGGCTGTTGCGGCGGATTCGACGCCGCCCACAACAATGCGATCAGACCGCCGAAGCAGTGCCCGATCACGATAGGCACCTCCCCGGACAGCTCGACGGTCCGGTCGAACGCCTGCTGCAGGTAATCATCGGTGTAGCGGCTCATCGACGCCGACGCGTCGCGTGCGTCGGGCTCGCCCCAGTCGAGAAGATACACATCGTGTCCCGCTGCGATCAGCAGTTCGACGACGCTGTCGCCGGGACGCAGATCCCAGATGTAGCTGCGGTTGACCAGACTGGGCACCAATAGAATCGGTGACCCGTTTCCGACACCGGCGCGGTAACGCCGCATCGTCGCACGGCCGTCGGACCACACGACGGTGTGCGGCGTGCAGCCGACGCCGGGTCGGTCCAGGCCCGCGAGCAGACGCAGCCCGTTGACCGCGCGCAACCGGGTGCGGTCGAGGCGTCCGGTGATCGCTTCGGGGATCTCGACGCCGAGAGCTTTCATGACCGGTCCTCCATCTCGCGAACTACGTGTGAGGTGACCACGCGCTCGGCCGGCGGCAGCGACAGCTGCTCACCGAGTTGCTCGACGGCGCGGGTCAACCGTTCGACCTGACGCCCGGTGGGAAATCCCAGCGATCCGGCGATCGCCGCCTGGGCGCCGCGGACGGCGTGCCCGACCAATCGCTGAATCGACGTCGCGGCGGTCATCGCGTCAAGGAAGGCGTCGGTGCGTACGAACTCTTCCAGGCCGGGCGAGACCTTGCGTTCGAGCGCGAAATAGGCGAGTTTCGGGTCGCCGACCCATTCGAGTGGAAGTTTCATTTGGTGGTTCCTTTGGTTGTTGACAGTGCCCGCCGCGCCCCTTCGCTCCCCGAGTACCGAAGTGAGACGCGAACTTCGGGGTGAGTTGGGGCGCTGCGACGACGCATTCAGCTGGGCCCCGAATACTTTGTATGCCTGGGCATTTCGACGACGTGCGGTAGGTACGTTGGGCGGTTCGGGTCGCCGACCCCTCGTTACACCGAAGCTCGCAAGCTCGCTTCGGCACTCGGGGAGCGGGTGGAGCGCCCGGGGAGCGGCGAAGCACTCGGGGAGCGGGTGGAACGCCTCCGCGCAACGGCGAAGCGCCTTCGCGCAGCAGTGCGACACCCGGGGAGCGGGCGAAGCGCCTTCGCGCAGCAGTGCGAGGCCGTTCCTAACCCGCCGCCCACACATCTACGTGGTACCGCGGCGACGCCGACAGCTCGGCAAACCACTTCTCGGCGATGTCCACGTCGACGCCACCCCGGTTGGCGAAGGCGGCGATCAGTGCGTCGCCGACGCCGTCGGCCATGGCGCTGGCACCGCACAGGTAGACGTGCGCCCCGGCGTCGACCTTGCTCAAGATCTCCTCGGCGAGTTCGGAAACACGGTCCTGCACATAGACTTTCGGCGTGTTGGGGACGCGGGAGAAGGCGTGCTCGATGCGCGCGATTCCCCTGCGGCCGTACTCGCGGAACTCGTCCGCATAGAGCAGGTCGGCCTGCGGATGACGCGCGCCGGCGATCACCAAGGCCTCGCCGAGTTGCGCGCCGTCGGCGGCCAGTCCGGCCCGCTCGGCGAGGAATCCGCGAAACGGCGCCAGCCCCGTTCCGGAGCCGATCATGATCACCGGCACCGAGTGGTCGGCGGGTAACCGGAACGTCGTCGACGTGTCTCTGACGAAGGCGTATACGTCGTCGCCTGCCCGTTTGCCGTCGAGGAAGTTGGAGCACACCCCGCGGTAGGTCAGACCCGACCCCGACCGCGCGTCCTCGGCGAGCACACCCACGGTGATCGAGCACACCCCCGGCCCGCTGCGCGGCGACGACGAGATCGAGTAGTAGCGCGGCGCCAGCGGTCCAAGCGATTCCAGATACGACTCGAACGGCAGCTCGCATGCGGGATGTTCCTCCAGCAGGTCCAGCACCGACTTACGCCGGTCAATCACATTGACGCGGAAAGCTTCCGGTGACTCCAACAATCCCGACAACGCGTCGCGCGTCCACGGGTAGCGGGTGTGCTCCAGCATCGCCTCGACGTTGCGGCGCGACGCGATCCCCTGCAGTTCGACGTAGTCGCGCAACAGATCGCCCAGACTGATCCGCTCACCGACCGGCAGGAAGGTCGATTCGGCGTCGTCGGCGCGGATCACGATCACCGCGGCAGGATCGAGATTGAATCGATCGACGACGCGAGCGACGAGGTCGGGACCGTTGTGCGGGATCACACCGAGGTGATCGCCCGCGGCGTAGGTGGTGCCCGCGGGCAGCTCGAACTCGATGTGGCGCACCGTCTTGATGTTCAGATCACCGACTTGGCGCGTGAGCCCGCGAGCGTCGGTCAGGCGCATCGGCACCGCCCCGCGTGATTCGACGAACGGCCCCGGCCGGGTCGGCGACACCACTTCGATGCGGAAGCGGTCGGTGCGCGACGTCGCGCTCAGGTCGTCGGCCGACAGCCCCACCGCGGCGGCCAGTGCGGGCCACAGGCTCTCCAGCCACGTCTCGAAGCTTTCATCGAAGTCGCCGTCGGCGTCGCCCTCACCGCGCTCGCCGATGCGAGTGCCGCCGGCCGCTGCGAGCCCAGCGTCGACCACACGCGGGAAATGCTGGAATGTCTTGTCCCACTCGGAGTTTCCACAACCGAATACCGCGTAGCGGATTCCCGTCGCGGAGAAGCTGCTCGATTCGATGGCCTGCGCGAAGACTCCCGCGTTGTCGGGCGGGGTGCCGTTGTAGGTCGCGGTGACGACGATGACGGCACCGTCGCTCGACAATCCGTTCGCGGCGTCGTCGAGATCGGCCAGATCCGGGGCGAAACCACGACGCTTCGCTTCGTCGGCGATGATCTGTGCAGTCTCCTCGGCGGTACCGAAGTTCGACCCGAAGAAGATGTGCAGCGGCGTCTGGTGCGTGGGGGCGGCTTCCGGCGTCGACGCCGCCGGAGCGACATCTGCTGAATCCTGTTGCGCGGCTGCCTCTTCGACGTCGACCCCGACAACCCTCGCCGACGGCGTGAACACCACCGGCATCCGCTTGATGCCGTTGATGAAGTTGGAGCGCATCCGCTCGGGGTCGCCGCCGGGGGCGATGTCGGGCAGTCGGGTGAGCAGTTCGGTGAGCAGGGCGCGGACCTGCAGTCGCGCGAGGTTGGAGCCGAGGCAGAAGTGGGTGCCGTCACCGAAGGAGTTGTGCGGATTGGGGTCGCGGCCGATGTCGAACGTGTGCGGATCGGCGAAGACAGCCGGATCACGGTTAGCCGCAGCGTAATTGATGACGACGCGGTCGTTCTCCTTCATTTGCACACCGCCGAACTCCAGATCACGGGTCACGGTGCGGCGGAACTGAATCACCGACGGATTGAACCGCAACATCTCTTCGATGGCGGTGGGCAGCAGGGAGATGTCGGCGCGCAGCCGATCGAACTGGTCGGGGTGGGTGAACAGCATGTTCATGCCCCCGGCGATCAGGTTGCGGGTGGTCTCGTTACCGGCGATCATCAGCAGCTGGAAAAAGCGATCGAGGTCACCGTCGGAGAGCCGCTCGCCGTCCACCTCCGCGTTGACGACGGTGCTCCACACGTCGTTGGTGGGATTGGCCCGCTTCTCGGCGGTCTTCGCCCGGGCGTAAGCGAACATCTGCGCGAAGGCATCGAGGAAGACCTGCGGGTCGCCGCCGTACTCCGGGTCGTCGATGCCGACGAGTGCGTTGGTCCACGAGTACAGCAAGTGCCGGTCTTCGGCGGGGACCCCGAGTAGTTCGGCCAGGATCAACAGCGGCATCTCCGCGGCGATCTCACCGAGCAGATCGGCAGATCCCTTCTCGCACACCGTGTTCACGACCTCACGAGCATGGTGGGTGATCGAGTCGAAGAGGGTCTTGCGGATCGCCATCGGAGTGAACGCCTTGTTGACGATCTTGCGCAGCTTGGTGTGATCGGGCGGATCCATGTGCAGCATCATTCGGCGCAGCACGGCGATGTCGCTGGGTCGCTGCTCGCGCAGGAAGGCCGTGCCTCGGCTCGATGAGAAGTCGGCCGGGGTGCGCGACACCTGGGAGACCAACTCATGCGACAGCACCAGCCAGTAGCCGGGGCCGCCGTCGAACGATCCCGACGCCGGCTCGTCGACCCACTGCACGGGTGCCTGCTCGCGCAGTTCGTCGAGGAGTTGGTAGGGCACTCCGTCGGTGTAGAGGCCGGGATCCAAGAAATCGGGAATCGTTGCCATGACTAGTCCTGCTTTCCTGCGGGGGTGTTCGAGTTGGGGGCGGAATCAGAAGATGCTGCGGTACTGCGGGTCTCGACGGCGCGGGTTTCGACGCCGCAGGTCTCGATGCGCGGGGTTTCGGTGCGCTTGGGCCGGGAGCCGAGCCGGACGCTGCGGGCGACGCTGGTGAGCGCTCCTGCCGCCGAGACCGGTGGCCGGCGCCAGTACTCGGCGGCCAGCGTCGACATGATGCGCCCGGTGTTGACCATCGGGGTGCGCAGCCACGCTTCGTCGAGCCGTGTACCCGCCTCGATGAGCGACGACGACCAGCGAATCGGGCTCGACGCCTCGGCGGGGACCGGAGCCTCGGCGACGGGGGCGATCATCGAGATGGTGCGGGCCATACTCGCCAGCGCGGCGTGACCGGCGGGGAACATCGCATCCATGTCGACGAAGCCGTGGATCTGACGCGGATACTCCTCGCACACAACCTCATTGCCCGCCTTCTCCAACGCCTCCGCGTATGCACGGCCGTCGGGACAGAACGGATCGGCGCCGCCGACGACGATGTGCGCGGGCGGCAGATTCGCGTGCGACGCCGCGAGCAGCGGCGAGATCGCCGGGTCGGTGCGATCGACGCCGGCGAGCGAATGCGTGCCGAACCAGTCGATGGCGTTGACGTCGAAGAAGCCGTTCGCGGCGTGGTCGTCCATGTGCGAGAGAGTCAAATCGGTTGCGGGATAGACCAATACCTGTCCGGCGATGCGCGCGGTGGCATCGTCACGGAAGTGCTGGGTGAGGGCAGCCGCGAGGTTTCCGCCCGCCGAGTCGCCGGCGACGATGAGCCGCCGCGGGTCGGCGCCAAGTACACGGGCGTGGTCGTAGGCCCACCGCACGACGGTCCGCGCATCCTCATGTGCGGCGGCCAGCGGACTCTCCGGCGTACGACGGTAGTCCGCCGAGACGACGACGGCGCCGGAGTAGTTGGCGATCTTGCGGCACATCTGATCCGCGGTGAACAGGTCCCCCACCACGAATCCACCGCCATGCAACCACACGACGATCGGTCGGTCGTCCCGAGCGGAGCGTCGAACGTCGAACCGCCGCGGCCAGTAGACGCGAACCGGAACCTGCACACCGTCGTCGACGATGGCGCGCGTCGAACGACGCCACCCGCCGACGGTCCGTCGCGTCGTGGTCGACACCAGCACCTGATAGTCGCTGCGGGCCTGCTCAGGCGTGCGATCGGCGATGGTCGGCCAATGAACCATGTCGAGCCACGCCGACAGCGTGCGGCCGCGCGGATCCATGGAAGTGCGGTGTTTCGAAGTGGTCTGGGTCACGAGACTCATCGTACTGACCGCACGTACGGTTAGTCAACGATTTCGCGGATTCTCCTGCACCGATCGCGTGGACCGGTCGGTCCGGCTCAGCCAGCAGGGATGGGGCGGCTCACCCACCAGGGATGGGGCGCCTCAGCCTGGATTCACCGATCGCTACGGGTGGGCCATCCCTTCCGCTGGTTGAGCGAGGCGAAGCCGAGTCGAAACCCCGATGACTCAACAGGTTTCGTGCGACCGTTCATCTCGCGCTCCGATCGTGTGATCTTCTCCAGTCGAATGCACCCAGCAGGTGCATTCGACGGATGCACTGATGTCGCCGTCCCCGGTCAGCCTCGACTCACCGAAATCTGCTGTCTCACCGTGGTTTCGACACGCTCGTCGCTAACGCTCCTCACGGCTCAACCAGCGGAAATGGGACGGCTCACCAGCGGAGATGAGGCGGCTCAACCTGGATTCACCGATCGTCACGAGTGGGCCATCCCTTCCGCTGGTTGAGCGAGGCGAAGCCGAGTCGAAACCCCGATGACTCAACAGGTTTCGTGCGACCGTTCATCTCGCGCTCCGATCGTGTGATCTTCTCCAGTCGAATGCACCCAGCAGGTGCATTCGACGGATGCACTGATGTCGCCGTCCCCGGTCAGCCTCGACTCACCGAAATCTGCTGTCTCACCGTGGTTTCGACACGCTCGTCGCTAACGCTCCTCACGGCTCAACCAGCGGAAATGGGACGGCTCACTAGCGGAGATGGTGCTCCCGCCGCGGGTCGAGCCGCTTCGTCAGCACCGCCGGTGGAACCTCGGTAAGCGTCAGCCGACGAGATACTTTACGAACCAGTCGCAGGCCAGTGCGCTCGATTGAGCGAACCCGTCGGTGTAGATGTCGAAATGGCCGCCGGGCAGGATCTCGATGCGCTTCGGCGCGCGGGCACGTTCGTAGGTTTCAATCGCCAAATCGGTCGGTGTGAGTACGTCATCGACGGCGGGAAGCATCAGCAGTGGGGTGGGGCTGATGTATTCGACGAAGTCGGCGGGCACATACTCGCCGAACATCTCGACGCTGCGCAGAGTCACTTCGTTGCGCCAGTTCGGGGCGATGGTGCTGCCGCTGTGCGTGAACCATTGATAGGAGTCGGCGGTCGGCAACGCCGACGGAGCAAGTGGGTTCTCGTCGACGACCGGAACGGTCGCCGGAGCGTCGCCGTTGAACCGGGCCAACCGGTCGGCATCGAACTGCGCACGGAAGCCGCCGAGGAAATCCGGGCGTACCAATCGCCGCAGGTTTCGGTAACCGTCGACCATCGCGCCTTGGCTGACAACCGCTTTCACGCGTCGGTCGATCGCCGACACGACCAGAACGTGGCCGCCGGAGTAGCTCGAGCCCCACACACCGATCCGATCGTCATTGACTTCCCCGAGGGTCGTCGCGTAGGTGATCGCGTGACGGTAGTCGCGGATCTGCTGCCACGGGTCGATCTCTTGGCGGGGCTCGCCGTCGCTGTCGCCGAAGTTCCGGTTGTCGAACACCAACGCGTTCAGCCCCGCATCCGCGAACACCTCGGCATACCGGTCGAGGTACTGCTCTTTGACCGCCGAAAATCCGTGCGCCATAACGATAGTCGGGTGCGATTCGCCCGCGGCCTCGCTCGGGTAGAACCAGCCGCGCAGGGTGACTCCCTCGGCGCCGAACTCGATGTCGCGTCGTGTCATAGTCGAATCTCCTTCTGGGATAGATGATTTCAGCCGATCGCCGGACGAGGCCGGTGCGATCTCGCGCTGTGATCTCAGTCTCATCGGGAAAGAGGTGCGGTTCAATGAACACATGCGCCACGGTGATGGATCCGTGCGCCACTTTGCCTGTTCAGGCTTGTCGCGGACTCGACGCCGAGGAACCCGACGGCTCAAGTCAATTCGCGGCCGCTGCTTGCGCCGAGCGGAAGTCACGAGGCGAGGCACCATAGTGCGCCTTGAACGTCCGACTCAGGTGGCTCGCGTCGGAGAACCCCCATTTGTTGGCGATCGCCGCAACCGAACTCGACGTCTCGGCGAGATCCGTGCGAGCGCGGGCCAGCCGACGGACACGTACGACGTCGCTGACCGTTTGGCCGGTCGCGTTGAAGACTCGATTGACCGTGCGGACCGAGACGCCGTGCGCTTGCGCGATTGATCCGGGCGACAGCTCACGATCGAGCAGATGCTGCTCGATGTAGCGGTCGATCGCATCACGGATCGCTGGGCGGGCCCACGAACTCACGCCGACCGTATCTGGGCGCAGGGCGCCGATGAGGAGTTCCAGAGTCGCATTGCGGGCGGCGGACAGGGCTGACTGGCTGAGCATCGGCAGGCTGGTACTCAGCGAATCTAGATACATAGTCAGCAACTGTGTTGCGGGACAGGTGGATTCGAGCCTGACCCCGGATCGGGCCCACGGTGCGCCGCCGACTTCCTCGATCGCCGACCGTGGGATGATCAGACTCCGTTTCGAAAGCTGCTGCCACACAGTGAATCGCGCGGGCCGGGTGCTGTCCCAGCCGATTGCGTCACCCGGCGACAGATCCACCGTCACATCGTTCTGGGTGACCGATTCGTTGCCAGACTTCTTCATCAGGACGATGAAGAAGTCTCCGTCGGTCATCGCGATCTGACGACGCTGCCTTGTGCCCGACGACGGGCCACAGTCGCAGTCCACCAATGCCAGATCATCGATCCACCAGCGTTTGACCGACGCCTCGAACGGCGCGTCGGCTGGGCTCAACCGGGTCGCCCAGGGGAGGTGAGTCGACGACAGCATCGACTGCCACTGTTCATGCCGGCCATCGGCGCCTGTCGCGTCGACCCGGAACGAGTCGTTTGCAGCCGGCATCTCGTCGCCTCAATTCTCCTGAGCATCCCAGCTCACGCCTTCGGTGACGATTATGACCCGTTACGGCCGTGGCGCGCGTGAATAATCACGCCACGCACGTGAACAGATCCGCCACCCCCGACTTACCCGCACGTCCTACGTGTGCAGTGTGCGTCCCTCCCAGTATTTCTTGCGGATCTCGCGCTTGAGGACCTTGCCCGTCGGGTTGCGCGGCAGCTCAGACAGGAAGTCGACCGACTTCGGTGTCTTGTACCCCGCCAACTGCGCACGACAGTGGACGATCAGCTCGGCTTCGGTGACCGACGCACCGTCGACCAGTACGACGACGGCCTTGACGGTCTCTCCCCATTTATCGTCGGGCACACCGATCACCGCGACGTCGGCGACCGCGGCGTGCTCGATGACGACGCGTTCCACTTCGGCGGGGTACACGTTCTCACCACCGGAGATGATCATGTCCTTCACCCGGTCGGAGATGAACAGGTAACCGCCGTCGTCCATTCGTCCGGCGTCGCCGGTGCGCAGCCAGTCGTCGCCGACGAGTGCCTCCGCCGTGGCTTCGGGCCGACCCCAGTAGCCGAGCATGTGCTGCTGTGACTGCGTCCAGAACTCGCCGACCTCACCTACCGGCAGCGTGTTGCCGTCGGAGTCCACCACCTTCACCGTGGTTCCCGGCAGCGGACGTCCCGCCGACACGAGTCGCTCGGGGTGGGCTGCGTCGCGGTGATCGTCGGGCCCGAGGACGCTGAAGACACCAGACATCTCGGTCATGCCGTACACCTGGTAGAAGTCGGCGCGCGGCCAGGTCTGAAGGCACGCACGCATGGTCGGCAGCGGCATCGGCGAGCCGCCGTAGCCCAGGCAGCGGACCCGTGAGTAGTCACGGTCGGCGACGCGCGGCTCGGCCAGGAAGAATCCGTAGACGGCGGGCACGAAGAACGCGTGCGTCACACCGCGGGCTTCGATCTCGTCGAGCACAGCGGTCGGAACCACCTCGCGTACGACCACGGTCTGCGCGCCCACCGAGATACCGGCCAGCGACCACGACGACCCGCCGACATGGAACAGTGGCATGGCGACCATGTTCACCGAATCGGCAGTGAAGTTGAAGCCTGCGACAGCTGCCGCGTTGTGCGCGTCGAGGCTGCGATGAGTCAGCATCGCGCCCTTAGGATGACCGGTGGTTCCCGACGTGTAGAGCTGCAGGAAACAGGTGTCCGGGTCGAACGCCACGGGCTCGAACGCCTCCGAGCCGGCGGCCAGCCATGCTTCATATTCATCGTCGTCGCCGCCGGTGACGATGACGCGCTGCACGGTCGGAAGGCTCGCGCGCAGGCCGTCGACGAGTTCGGCGAACTCCGGCCCGACGATCACGATCTTCGCCTGGGCGTCGTTGATGATGTAGCCGATCTCGGCGGCCGAGAGCCGGAAGTTGATGACGGCATTGGCCGCTCCGGTCAGCGCGGCGCCCAGCGTCGTCTCCAGGCAGGTGAGATTGTTCTTGTCCAGGAACGCAATTCGGTCGCCCGGCTCGATGCCGGTGGCGCACTGTGCGGCCGCGTTGGCATGGACGCGAGCACGGAACCGACTCCACGAATAGTCGATGTCGCCGTAGCTGACCGCGCGGGCGTCGGGCTTGGCGTCGGCCCAGCGGTCGAGGTGAGAAGTGATCGGTGCGATGGTCATTGTCGTTGCTCCTGTGCGGGTCACGAGCGCGGCGCCGACACGACGACGGGATAGGCGCGCTTGTTGACGTCGTTGGTGAGGTCGACGTGAATGAACTTCGCCTCGACGTACTCCTTGAGCGCATCGGGGCCGAGTTCCCGGCCGATGCCCGACTGCTTGTAGCCGCCGAACGGGTACAGGGCGTTGACCATGTGCCAGTCGTTGACCCAGACGGTGCCCGCCTCGAGGCGGCGCGCGACGGCGAGTGCGCGCTGGTTGTCGCGGCTCCACACACCGGCCGACAGGCCGTATTCACTGTCATTGGCGATGGCCACGGCATCGTCGTCGCCCGTGTGGCGGATGACGACGAGGACCGGGCCGAAGATCTCTTCGCGGGCGATGCGCATGTCGTTGGTGATGTCGGTGAGGATGACCGGTGCGACCCAATGTCCTTGCGCCAGAGCGGGATCGGTGGGGATCGCCCCCTGGAAGGCGACCTTGCCCCCTTCCTCCTGGCCGAGTGCGATGTACTTCTCGACGCGGTCCTTCTGCTTCGCCGAGACGAGCGGGCCGATGTCGGTCGTCAGCGACAACGGGTCGCCGAGGGTGATGGTGGAGATGCGCTCGATGAGCTTGCTCATGAACTCGTCGTAGATGGAATCGGCGAGCACCAGGCGGGTGCCCGACTCACAGGCCTGGCCGCTCATCAGCAGGAATGCGAACAGCGAGCCGTCGACGGCGAGGTCGATGTCTGCGTCGTCGAGCACCACATTGGCGCCCTTGCCGCCGAGTTCCAGGGTGACCTTCTTGACGTTGTCGGCGGCCGCGCGCATGACGGTCTTGCCCACGTCGGTCGAGCCGGTGAAGGCGACCTTGCGGACGTCAGGGTGCTCCGACAGTCGCGCTCCGACGACGCTGCCCGGTCCGGTGACAACGTTGAGCACGCCCGCCGGCAGCCCTACTTCGTCTGCGGCCCTTGCCAATTCAAGGAGAGTGAGCGGTGTCTGCTCGTCGGGCTTGAGCACGATGGTGTTGCCGGCCGCCAGTGCCGGGCCCAGCTTCCATACCGCCAGCAGCAGCGGGAAGTTCCACGGGACGATGGCGCCGCACACGCCGACCGGCTCGTAGCGGATGAGACCCGACGCCAGCGTCGGAACTTCGATCAGCTCGCCCTGCTTTTCGAAGGCGAATGTCCTTGCCAGCGAGGCGAAGTAGCGCAGGTTCGCAATCGCGTAGCCGATCAGGAAGGTTCCTGCGCCGCGCACTGTCGCACCGTTCTCCCGCACCTGCAGAACAGTCAGCTCCTCGAGGCGGGCGGCGAGATTGTCGGCGATGGCGTCCATGAGATCGGCGCGCTCATTCGGCGACTTGTCGCGCCATACGCCCGACTCGTGGGCGGCCTTCGCGGCGGCGACCGCCTGGTTGACGGTGTCGAGATTGCCCCGGGCAACGGTCGCGACCAGCGAACCGTCGGCGGGCGCACGAACCTCGGTGGATTCCGCCGAATCCACCCACCGGCCATCGATGTACATCGTGTAGCGGGGCGCTTGTGACATTGGATTCTCCTTGGGGTGTTGCGGGTGATGGCACTCACACTAACCGTACGTGCGGTCAGTTTCAAGAGCTTGGGAGTATTTGTTGGGCGTGCGGAGCAAGTCAGTGTTGTGGGGTTTCGACTCGGCTTCGCCTCGCTCAGCCAGCAGGACGGTTGAGCCGTGGAGACACCCACGGGAGGTTTCGACTCGGCTACGCCTCGCTCAACCAGCAGGGATGGTTGAGCCGTGGTGACCGGGTCGGCCAACCGCTGGTTGAGCCGCTCGGAGCGCTAGCGGAGAACGAGTCGAAACCACAGCAACACAACGGATTCCGAGGCGTGAAGTTTACGTCGCGCAGTTTCGACTCGGCTGCGCCTCGCTCAACCAGCAGCGATGGGGCGGCCATCGGTGAGTCCGGGCTGAAGCCAACGGTGTCGCTCGTTCGGCCGAGCGCGCTCGCTACATCAGGCCGAGCTGTGTCATGAATTCGGCCTGGTCGTAGATGACGCGGTACTCGGTGACCTTCTCGGCGTCGAAGGTCCAGAATTCGCCGAGGATCATCCGTAACTGCCTGCCGGTGGGCGGCACGACGCCACCGTCCGGGAGGGCGAGGTCCTCGGTGTGAGTGCCGGTGACTTCGACGAGGAATGCCGATGAATCTCCTTCTGACGCAACCTGGTACGGGCGATGCTTGAGGTCGGGAAAGGCCGCGAAGAAGCCTGCCATCCACAAGATCACCACCTCGCCGCCCTGCTGGGAGAATCCGGGAGCCTCGATACGACAGTCGGGCGCCAGATAGTCCTGGCACCAGTCAAAATCGGTGGCGTCGACGTGCCCGAAGAAATCGGTGATGAATTCGGTTCTGCTCATTGGGTTTCCTTCGATCGGGTCTCGATCAGTGGTCGACGCGGGTTGATCGGAGTATCGGCCCGAAGTCGACGAGTCTGTGATTGATGTCGCCGAACGGAACTTTTCCGTCCAACCACGAGTCGGTGCGGTGTGAGATGCATGCGCGCTGTGACGACTATCTCATTGACCGCCTGTACGGTCAATAGTGAATTTCCAGTCCGCGTTGCTTGGGTGTGTCTCCCAATTCTTCTGCAAGGCATCGCCGGGGCGAGCGCAGCGACGGGGCATTTCGTCGGTGGCCGATCTGGCAAGGCGGAGGAGGGAGCGATAGCGGCAGCTATCGTGACCGGCGACAACGCAGCCAGGCGGTCAGCGGGCCGCCGAGGACCGCAAAGGGAATGGGGGGACACACCCTAGGGGCCTGCCGTACACGTGAACGCAATGCGGCCCGAAGCCATTGCAGCGCAATGACTTCGGTCTACTCTGGTTTACTTGTGAGTTTGTGTCAGAGCGCCTGCGCTGCGGCGTCGAGCACCTCGTAGACAGCGATCCGCACGGTTCCGGCGGGGGCGATCAGCGCGTCGACGACGCCTGCGTCGAGCAACAAACCACGCAGGATGAGCGTGACGTAGGACTGTGCGACGTCGTCGTTGGACACGCTTCCCGAGGGATTGAACCACGTCCACATCCACTGGGTGCCGCCGAAGATCTGCAGTGCCCAGATCGACACGTTGCCGTCGTGGAAGAAGCCTGCGTCGATGCCTTCGACGAGGACGTTCTTGAGCAAATCGAGGTATTCGTCGCGCAGTTCGCGGGAGCGTTGCATCGACGGTGCGTCGTTGAATCGGATGATCTCGCGCTGAAATGCGACCGTCTCGGTGCGCCCGTAGGTCTGATACATCGCGAATGCCCACACGAGACCGGCGAGTCGGGTGACGGGTGAATCGAGGCGCGCGACGATGTCTTTCGCCTCGGCGAGGCGATTCTCCATGTACCGCTCGTGCGCGTCGGCGAAGAGCAGCTCCTTGGTCCCGAAATGATGGACGATGGTCCCCTTGCTGATGCCTAGCTCTTCGGCGATGGCACCGAAATTGGTTCCGTCGTAACCGGATTCGGCAACGCGGCGAGTGAAGGCGTCGCGAATCTCATCGCGGCTGCTGGGCCGCGCGCTGGCTCCGGCACGCTTCCGGGCGGCGCGGGCAGGCTGTACTGCCGTCATGGTTTCCTCATCGAATGCCGGGGACGTCGGGTTGACTTCAAGGCTACGCCTAACCGTACGTACGGGCAATTGAGGCTTCGTTCAAATGGGTTTCAGCAGGCCCGACTCGACCCTACCCGCTGCCCGGAGTCAGCCGATCCGGTTTATCCCACCGCTCGCCGACCGTCGAGCGATGGTGATCCGATCGGCCGACCGTCTCGGCCGAACACCGCCGCCCCGCTCCTGAGCTGCCGGTATTCACCGGGGGTCGCGCCGGTGATCGATCGAAAGGTGCGGTAGAACTGCGCCTCGCTGGAGAATCCGACGTGGCGGGCCACCGACCCGATCGAAACGTTTCCCTGAGCGGCCAACAGCTTCTGCGCCGCCTCGACGCGGAGCAGTCGAAGTCGACCGGCCACGCTCTGGCCACTTCCCTCAAAAATGCGATACAGGCTCCGACGAGACACATGACATCCGACCGCAATGGATTGGATGTCGAGGTCGGGGTCGCTCAGATGTCGGCGCATGTACTCGACGACCTGCTCGCGGCGCAGGAGCAGTGGTAGATCCTGTTCGCCCATCGTCGAAGAGGCGTAGGCGAGCAACGAACCGGCGAGACCGGTGACCTGGGGCGCCAGGATCGCGGCGCCGACCGGGTCGTCCAACTGCGTGTGAGCGAGACTCAAGAAGAACGACGCCACCGACGACAGCGCTCCGTCGAGCGCTATCGGTGTGGCCAGCAACTCCGCGCCGCGCCGCACACCCGACGTCGCGAATGCCTGGTCCGCGGGCAGGTGGACGACGACTTGCTCAAAGCCGCCGTCGTAGTTCATTTCGAAGGGAAGGCTGCTGTCGTAGCAGATCATCTCTCCCGGGCCGAACCGGGCGGAGTTGCCCGCCTGCTCGATGAAACCCGTTCCGCGCGTGGGTAATACCGCAAAGACATAGTCGGGATCGTCGGTGCTGCGTCCGATCAGTCGACCGCTCCGAAGCACGCGCTCGCCGCTGGCGCGTTTAGTCGACACCGAGTACTCCCCGTAGCAAGCGCTGCTGATCGATCCGGTGAACTCACCGGTATGCGGCTCGGTGGACACGTCGGCGTAGACGTGGCGGCGGACCGAGCGCCAGTAATCTACGGCAGACTCTGGGGCGACGTCGTCGGTCGACCAGGTTCGGGCGACATTGGGCGGCGCAGACGCATCCTCTCCCACGCGCACGGTTGCCTCCTCGGCTCGCTTTGGGTCGCCGTTGGCATCCTACGCGCCGCAGGGCTCAAGCGAGGTGTCTGCTCAGCCGCGAGCGGGGCCGGCTCCGACGCGGGTCGCAGCCTTGATCGACCGACAGCGGCTCCACCCCGGCGGTTGAGCCGCCTATCCCCGCTGGTTGAGCCGTGAGGAGTGTTAGCGCGCCGTACTGAGCGAGGCGCTAGCCGAGTCGAAGTGACTAACGTGTCGAAACCACTGTGACACAACCGATTTCGGTGAGTCAATGCTGGGCGGAAGCCGAGACCGACCGACCGCAAATGCGCCTGCTGGTTGCACACCCCGAGGGGATCACCACGGTTTGGAACTCGACGGCGGATGCCACGCGAACACCGGTGGTACTCACTCTGATTTCGACTCGCTGCGCACGCTCAATCGGCGAAATGAGTCCGTGTGCGGTGGATCCAGGTTGAGTGAGGTTGAGTGCTGCGCGGGGTGCGCTGACATCGTCGGCGTACGTGGTTTCGACACGGGCCTTCGCTAGCGCTTCGGCCCGGCTCAACCGGCGGGGTGGCGCTCAACCAGCGGTATGGCGCTCAACCAGCGGGGTGTGCGGATCAACCAGCGGGGTACGGGCCTGCGTCGGCGCTTCGGCCCGGCTCAACCAGCGGGGTATGCGGCTCAACCGGCGGGGTGGCGCTCAACCAGCGGAGTTGCGGCTCAACCAGCGGAGTATGCGGCTCAACCACCGTGGTATGCGGCTCAACCACCGGAATGGACCAGCTAGACCGGATCCTGCGTGCGCGTACCCCGGCGGCTGTGTTCGAGTCCGGCGGACAGCGCGCGGGCGTCGTACGCCCCGACGTTACGACAGCCGTCGATGAAGAAGGTCGGGGTTGCCCGGGCGCCGCTGGACCCGGCGCTCAGCACATCGCGCTCGACGCGTGCCTCGACCTCGGCGCTGTCGAGGTCCTTGGTGAATCGGGCGACGTCGAGGCCGAGCTCGCGCGCGTAGGCGATCAGGTCCGCGCGTTCGAGATCGGTCTGTCGGGTGAACACCAGATCGAGCCACGGCCAGAACATCTGCTGCCGCGCGGCGGCCTCGGCCGCCTTGGCCGCCAGCAGGGCGTGCGGGTGCTCATCGGTGAGCGGCAGATGGCGCACCACATAGCGCAAGTCGTCGCCGAACCGCGCATGCAGGTCCTCCCAGCCGCCGGTGGCGTGGGCACAGAACGCACATTCGAAGTCGACGAACTCGACCAGGGTGAGTTGGGCGTCCTCCGGCCCGCGAATGTGGTCGACCTCCGGGTCGACCGGCGGAGACAGCACCATCGGAAGATCGGCGGTGTCTTCGCCCCATCGTGCCGCTGCAACCCGGAAGATGGCCCAACCGAGCAATGCGGCGAGGACCATCGCCGCCAGAACTCCGACGGTCGCCTGCCGGCCCAACTCCGACGTCGTGCCGAAGGCCAGCCCGATGATGAGCAGCGACACCGTGAAGCCCATCCCCGACAGCGCCGCGCCACCGAACACGCTTCCCATGCCGACGCCTTGCGGCAGTCGTCCCACCCCGAACCGCACCGCGGCGACGGTTGCCAGGCCGATGCCGAGGAACTTGCCCAGGACGAGCCCCAGCACAACGCCCCACGTGACACTCGATCCGACGGCGTCGGAGAGTAGTCCGCCCCGCAGGTCGACGCCGGCGTTGGCGAGCGCGAAGAGCGGCACCACCAGCAGAGCTGTCGGCAACCTCAGGTCTTCGTGGAGCCGTTCATTGACCGCGGTTCCCTTCGCCAGGCCACGAGCGACTTCCCGGCCCGACGCCGCGCTGGGCGACTGCCAGAAGTCCCGGAACAGTTGCTTGGCCTCCACGACCTTGTGTCGTTGCGTGGGATAGGCCGGGACGAGCAATCCGGCGACCATCCCGGCGAGCGACGCATGGATACCGGACTCGACGGTGCTGAACCACAGCACGACGATGATCAACAGATATGGAGTGGCGCGCCATTGTCGCGATCGTCCCAGCAGCCACAGGGCAACCAAGCAGGCAAGGGAAACCAGCAGCGGTACCAAGCGAATATCTTCGCTGTACACCACGCCGATGATCGATACCGCGAGGAAGTCGTCGACGACCGTCAGCGTCAGCAGGAACACGCGCAGCTGACCCGAGAGTCGGGGGCCGACGATGGCGAGTGCGCCGAGCATGAACGCGGTGTCGGTGCCGACGACAGCGCCCCAGCCTTTGACTCCATCGCCGCCGACCACGAGGAGGTAGATCAGCGCCGGAAGAATCACACCCGCGACTCCCGCGACCAGTGCGATGCTCGCTCGCGCCGGATCGCGCAGCGAACCGTGGGCGAATTCCTGACGTACCTCCAGGCCGACGAGAAAGAAGAAGACCACCATCAACCCGTCGTTGATCCAGTGATGCAGGCTCATGTGCATGCCCACCGATCCGAGGTAGAAGCCGGCCTCGCGCTGCCATAACGCGAAGTAGTCCGCCGAGGCCGGCGAATTTGCCCACACCAGCGCCACCACGGTCGCGGCGGCGAGCACTACCGCCGACCCCGACTCTCGTCGGAGAAAGAACGCGACCCGGTCCTTCATCCCGTGAGCTTCGTGCACCTGCTGCCGCATGTTCGTCCTTCCGTCGATTCGAAAAGCAGTCGATCGCACTGACTGGACACGCTGATCATCGTGGCAGCTCAGCGGACAGATACCGGGCCGTTGCACTGGCATCGCACGCCGCCACGTCGGCGGGAGTACCCGCGGCGACGACGTGCCCGCCCGCACCGCCTGCACCGGGCCCCATGTCGATGACGTGATCAGCCTGTGCGACGACCCGCATGTCCAGTTCGGCGGCCACGACCGTGTTGCCGGCGTCGACGAGTCGGTGCAGGTGCGCGAGCAGGCGATCGGTGTCGGCCGGGTGGAGACCGGCGGTGGGTTCGTCGAGGAGGTAGAGCGTATCGCCCCGATGAGCGCGCTGCAGCTCGCCGGCGAGTTTGACGCGTTGGGCCTCCCCGCCGGACAGCTCGGTCGCCGGTTGTCCGAGCCGCAGGTAGTCGAGCCCGACGTCGCGCAGGGCGTCGAGCGGGCGGATCACGTCCGCCTCACCCTCGAAGAACTCGAGCGCTTCGGCATTGCTCAACTCCAGCACCTGGGCGATGTTGCGTCCTCGCCACGTGATCTCCAGTGTCTCGGCGTTGTAGCGCGCACCATGACAGTCGGGACACGGGCTGTAGACACTGGGCAAGAAGAGGAGTTCGACCATCACCCAGCCCTCGCCCTCACACGTCGGGCACCGCCCGCCCGCGACGTTGAACGAGAATCGGCCGGGCTTGTACCCCCGACGACGAGCCTCGGGAGTATTCGCGAAATGCCGACGGATGTGGTCGAACATCCCGGTGTACGTCGCGACATTCGAGCGCGGAGTGCGACCGATCGGCTTCTGGTCGATGCACACCACGCGACGGATGCCCGCCACGTCGCCGACGACGGTTCCGCCCACCTCGGTGACGGTCTCGGCGAGGAGATCGTCGTCGTCGGCATCGTCGAAGCGCACGGGTCGGCCGAGGTAGTCACCGACCAGCTCGGGCAACGCTTGGGAGACCAGACTCGACTTTCCCGATCCAGACACGCCGGTGACGGCGGTCAGGCAACGCAGCGGAACCGAGACTGACAGATCATGCAGATTGTTGCGGTGAATACCGGTCAGTTGCAGCCAGTCGCCACGATCCCGCGGCACCCGCGGCGCGGCACCGGCGCCCTCCCGAAGGAGATAGCGCCTGGTCACCGATTCCTCGACGTCGGCCAACCCCTGCGGCGGACCGCTGTAGAGGACTCGCCCGCCGTTCTCGCCCGCGCCGGGTCCGATGTCGACGAGCCAGTCCGCAGACCGGATCACGTCCAGCGAATGTTCGACGACGAACACGCTGTTGCCGTTGCGCTTGAGTCCCGCCAAGATGCCACGCAACGCATCGCGATCACGCGGATGCAGGCCCGCGGACGGTTCGTCGAGCACGTACACGACGCCGAACAGTTGCGACGACAGCTGTGTCGCGAGCCGGACGCGCTGCAACTCGCCCCCGGACAGTGTCGGCGTACTGCGTGCGAGCGACAGGTAGCCGAGCCCGAGGTCGCGCAATGGCTGCAGCCGCTCAGCGAGGTCGGCGATCAGACGTTGTGCAGCGGAACGCTTCTCCGCCGACATGTTCGGCGTCGTCCGAACGTCGGGGGCGGCCGAGTGCTCGGCGCCACCGGCCGCGACCCGCGCGTCGACCGCGGACTGCCGAGCCCGACGATCGAGGACGCCACCCGACATCGCGGGCGACCAGTCGGGCGCCAGCACGACGGCGCAGAGGTCGGCCAATTGATCGAGGGTGAGCCGAGTGAGGTCGGCGATGTCGTAACCCTCGAAGGTCACCGACAGCGCCTCGGGCTTGAGCCGCTTGCCGTGGCACACCGTGCACGGTCCGCTGCCGACGAATCGCGACACCCGCTTCTTGACGCCCGCACTCTTCGTGCCGGCGAAAGTGTCGAGCACGTACCTGCGCGCGCCGACGAAGGTGCCCTGGTAGCTGGGTTCCATGTCGTCGCGGATCGCCCGACGCGTCTGTGCCGGGGTGAACCCGGCGTAGACCGGCACGGTCGGTCGTTCCTCGGTGAACAGAATCCAGTCCCGGTCTTCGCGGGGCAGGTCCTGCCACGGCGTGTCGACGTCGTAGCCCAGCGACACCAGGATGTCTCGAAGGTTCTGGCCATACCAGGCCGGCGGCCACGACGCGATGGCGCGCTCCCGGATCGTCAGCGTCGGGTCGGGCACCATCTGCGCTTCGGTGACCTCGTATACCCGGCCGATGCCGTGGCACGCCGGGCACGCACCCTGCGGCGTGTTGGGCGAGAAGTCCTCGGCGAACAACATGGGCTGGTCGGCCGGATACGTCCCCGCCCGGGAGTACAGCATGCGCAGCAGGCTCGACAACGTGGTGATACTACCGACCGACGACCGCGTGCTCGTTCCGCCGCGCTGCTGCTGGAGTGCCACCGCGGGCGGCATCCCCTCGATCGAGTCGACGTCGGGCACCCCGACCTGGTCGATGAGCCGCCGCGCGTACGGGGCCACCGACTCCAGGTAGCGGCGCTGCGATTCGGCGAACAGGGTGCCGAACGCCAGACTCGACTTCCCCGATCCCGACACCCCGGTGAACGCGACCAACGCGTCACGCGGGATGTCGAGGTCGACGTCGCGCAGATTATGCTCGCGGGCCCCGCGCACACGTACCGACGAGAGCGGGTTGGCGCCGCTCGTCCCGGCGTCGCCCGTCACCTGTCCGCCCGACGCCGGTTGTCCCGGGCCCACGATTCCACCAACTGTTCGGCTCATGGAATGCAGCGTATTTCGCCGAGCACACGATTTACGACGCCGCGCGACCCGATGGCACGGTACGCGACGATCTTGGCACGGATCGTCAGTCGATCGGGTCAGCCGACGCCGGGTCGTCACACCGCCGCAACGCTCACCGCTCCGCCCGACTGCGCGCCAGCGCCTTGTCCGCGAGTTTGCGACCCACCACCGGATCACCGACGGTGAGCGTCAGCAGGTCGGCGAGATGTACGACGGTGCCTCCCGCACCCCACGTGCCCTCGGGAACCGACGGCGTGAACACCCAGACGCGTTGCGGGTCGCGCGGGTATGCGCCGCCCTCGGCGTCGAGCACCGCAGTGGTGACGTCGGCGACCAACGCCTGTCGTCGTTCGGGCGTGAACTGCCCTTCCGGGGCTGCCGCGTAGATCCGGTAGCGGGGCGCGTCGGCCGGCCGCCCGGCCACGTACACCTGCGGCCGATGGACTGCCACCCAGGCGATCGACTGAACGAATTCGTTGTCGGGGTCGGCTCCTTCGTGGCGCAGCACGATGGTGGTCAGGTCGGCGATCAGCGACTGTTCGGATTGCGGGCTCAGCGCGCCCTCCGGGATGAACACATCGATATTCGGCATTGTCTTCTCCAATTCCGTTGTGGTGGTGGTGATTTGTTTGACTTGGGGATTGCTTGACTGGGGACTTGTTTGACTTGGGACTTGCTTCCGGTCGGCTACCGCGGGGCAAGCACTCCCAACTCGATCAGGCCAGCGTTGACTCGCTCGGCGACCGCATCCAGCCCGCTTCTGGGCCGCAACATGATGGTGAACTCTTCGATCAAGCCTTGCTCGTTCAGTTGCACCAGGTCGATGCCGTGAATCTGACGCTCCCCGACCGACGCCCTCAGCACCAACGCATGCGTCGGCGCGCGCTCGCCGTCGGCCATCTCGCAGGTGCCCGCGAGCTCGCCGACGTACCGGAAGTCGTCGAAGACCTTCGTCAACAGCACTCCGAACAGGGTTTTGATTACCGGGCGGCCGGTGAACGGGGAGAATTTCATCGGGCTGAACACTCGCGCGTCGTCGGCGAAGAGTGCGTCGAGTGCCTCCAGATCTCGTTCCTCAACTGCGACCCGCAGCTGATCGATCGTGGACATTTCTTACCTCCATCGGTTGAAACTGGTTGGGAATTAAGGGCCTCTTCTGACCACGCGATGTCACGGGCCACGAGGGAGCACGGGTCGACGTGGGTGATCGATCGCTGATGATTCAGGCGACCTTTCCCGTACTACCCGCATCTGCACGACTGACCAAATCACCTGTAGGACAATAAAATTGGCGGACCGTCGCTGACGTCGCGTCGGCGACTTGAGGCTAGACTAAATCGTCTAGACCGATAGGTCAAGAGTCTTTGACTATTTGGTCTAGACTCAATAGTCTAGCGTCAGTCGAAGTGAAGGGAGCAGCCAAGGGCAACGAGTTACGCCGCTGCCCTCCTCCGCCGACTTCCAACGGCGACCTTCCCCCGCCGACTTACAACGGCGAACCTTCCCCCGCCGACTTACAACGGCGAACCTTCCCCCGCCGACTTACAACGGCGAACCTTCCCCCGCCGACTTACAACGGCGAACCTTCCCCCGCCGACTTACAACGGCGGAACTTCCCCCCGCCGACTTACAACGGCGAACCTTCCCCGCTGGTTGAGCGAGCGCAGCGAGTCGAAACCCTTGGCGAGGCAAATTCTGGCCTGTCTCAACCTGTTTGGTTGCGTCGGGGCATCTTGGTTGCGAGGTTTCGACACGGGCCTACGCTTGCGCTCCGGCCCGGCTCAACCAGCGGAAGAGGCTGAGCGCAGCGATCTCCTCCAGTCGCGCATCCACCGAGCACATACGACAGTTCAGCCGACGGCGCGCGCACTGCTCGCCACCACAAACTTGTCGAAATCCGTTGCGCCACCGTGATTTCGACTCGCTACGCCTGCTCAATCCACGGGATTACCGACACGATCCCCAGCCGGCGCCACTTCAACTCGCCACGCTCGCTCAATCCACGGCGTTCGACACGATCCCCGGCCAGCCACCGTCGTTCAACAAGCTGCACAGTCGGATCACCCCGCGTTGATCGGCGAACCCAGGCTCAACCTGCTCGTGCCCTTCCCAGCCGATGCCGTCGTCACGGTGTCACCACTGCGACGATGGCGTCCGCCACGGAGTCGAGTGCGACGGTGTCTCGCGTCGACGAGCTGACGACGAACGCACCATTGATGAGCGAAAGCAGTGCGGCACTTTGATCTTCGACGCTGACGTCGGCGCGCACATCACCGCGTAGGCGCCCTTCGGCGAGCACGACCTCCAACTGGCTACGCCATTGGCGGATCAATGTCGCCAAGGTACTGCGGAGAGGTTCCGACGTGGTCGCGACCTCGGTCGCCAACTTGCCGGCCAGGTCACTGCGTCGGAAACCGGAAGCAACGAAGATCGCAACCAACTCATCATAGTAGCCACGCAGACGCAGAGCTGTGGGCAACTCGTCGTGCCCAGACACCCACGCGGCCAAGGTCTTTCGATGAAAATCGTCGTAATTGTCGAGCACGGCGAGAGTGAACGCCTCTTTCGACCCGAAATGGTGGTAGAAGGATCCCTTCGGGACCTGGGCGGCGGCCAATAGCGCGTCGACCGTCATGCCGTGATAGCCGCGTTCGAAGAGCAGCTCAATCCCTTTGTCCAACAACCTGTCTCGGTGCGTTCGACGCCTGCTGGCGACCGGCGGCTCGGGCTCCGACGGTGGAGACAGCGGCGTCGAATCGTATGCAAACTCGCGAGAGGCGTTCTTCGGCAACAGTATTCGTTCGATCTCACGTGTGGAGGCGTCGAGAAACGACTGGTCGCGCAACGCCAGCGCCGCCACGAACGTCCCTTGAACCATTGCCAATACCGCGTCTGCCAATTCCTCGGCGGGCATGTCCTGGCGAACCTCGTCGCGCGCCTGCCCGGCGGCAAGCAACTCTCGAAGCGACTCGCGCCATTCGGCGAGGCTCTGCGCCAGTCGCACTCGGTAGGACTCGGAACTCGAGGCGAGTTCGTTGGAGAGTTTGCCGACCAAGCACGACCGGTTCCAGCCCGACGACACGAACCGTTCAGCGAGTTCCGCATGATAGGCGCGGAGCCGTTCAGGCACGGTGAGGTCGTCGCGTTCGGCCCAGCGGGTCAGAATGCCCCGCTGAAACTCGTCGTAGCGGTCGAGCGCGGCGAAGCCGAACGCCTCCTTGGACCCGAAGTGATGGTAGAAGGACCCCTTCGGGACGCCCGCGTCGGCCAAGACGGCATCGACCGCGGTGCCATGAAAACCAGCCTCGTAGAAGAGTGCGGCCCCCGACCGCAGCAACCGGTCCCGGTGCGACATCTCGGCGCGAGCGTCCGTGGTCACGGCAGAACCTCCTGTCGAGCAGTGCATCTAGACCATTCAGTCTAGCGGATCGTCGGCGTAGCCACGTGTGCGCGTGCGAAAAGACGCCGGCGCGCTGAGCCTAGTCCGAGCCGGTTCGTGTCTGAGGGGACATCGGCGGGTACTGAGTCTGCGCGACGCTGTCGGCGCCGTCGGCGCCGGGCGGCCTCCAGAATTTTCGGACCGTTGCCCCATCGAGATCGGTGCTGCAAAGTAGGCGAATGCCTCCGCTTCTCTGCGGCGGCCGGTGCATGGCAGACGTTGATGCTGTCGCTGCGAGCGGCCTGGCGGGATTCGATAGCCGATCGCGCTTGCTAGCTGGCGTGGGCAGGTGGGAACATGCAGACTGAAGTCGGTGGTCGCCGGTTGTATTGTGAATAGATGAAGCGATCTCGACTTTCACCCGTAATGTGTATCTTGGCTATTGCGTCGTCACTTTCGTTGATCGGTTGTAGCGATTCATTTGAGCGAGATCGTACAGCGCGCGTGATTGAAACGCCCCAGGCTGATCAGGCTTTGTTGTCAATTAGGGTTGTTCTCCTTGAGCAATATCGGTTTACTGCAGGATATTCCGTTGCACCTCCATTCTCGGGGAGATTCGCCTATTACCTCCGATATGATCAGCCGAGGAAAGTGGACTTGCGTGTGCTAGCTGAGATGAATTCCAGTCGTGAGTTCGGGCCAGTTCTGCAGACAAACTGCGGTAGCGAACTATCCAGATATGCGCTGGTGTCGAAGATGGGTCTGCACTGTGCAGGATTAACTCCGCTGATGGTGATTCGCAACGACGGGAAAGGTACGGGTGACCTCGTTGGAAGTGGGAAGCAGGTGATCGTTGCGCGCGTAGGTGTTGATTCCCATCAGATTTACGTCATCTCGGAGGGAACGTAACCGCGGAAAATCGAGCAGCTGCGGAGGAGTGGCAGGTCCCCTCGATAGCCGGAGGCACCAAACGTTCCCTGCCCGCATTTCTGGCCGAGTCATGCTCCTGCCACCGAGCGCCTGCTCCTGTACAGCACCATCGGCCCACTGCAAGGCGACGCCGCCCAGCCACACTCTCGCCGGATCCACGATCGGTGACAATTGGTCAGATGCCGACCTTCGCGCGCCTCTCAGACCTCCTCGGAACTCCCATCACCCGACTCGACGCCGAGGCGATCCGCCGAGCGATCGACAACCGCATCACCGAGGACGAACAACTCGACTGGAAACGCAGCCCCTACCCCTCCGGCAAAGGCGACGAGATCGCCAAGGACGTCGCCGCCCTCGCCAACCACCTCGGCGGAATCATCGTGCTCGGCGTCGACGAAGACGATGCCGCCCGCGCCTGCGCCGCAATCCCGTTTACAGACGACTTCGACGACCTTCACCGCCAGATCCGCACCGCCTGCTCTGCCCGCATCCGCCCCTACCTACACATCAGCGTCCTCGACATCCCCGACAACAACACCGGCCGCCGATTCGCGGCCATTGTAGTGCCCCGCAGCCCGAGCGCACCCCACGCCATCGAACAGGGATCCGAGAAGCAGCCCGCCTTCCCCGTCCGCGACGCCACCACCACCCGCTGGCTCCATGAAGCCGAACTCGCCACCCGCTACCGCGACCGCTTCGCAGCTCGCGTCGACGTCGCCACCCGCGCCCGCACCGTCCACGCCGAAGGGGTTGCCCGGCAACGCAGAACCGACGACTGGTGGCTCACCGTCGCCTGCGCCCCCACCCAACCCGGCGCCCGGCCACCCGGGCCGGACGCCCGCCTCGCCGAACAGACCTTCCTCAAGACATGGCAGGCCAACCGACCGGCCTTGGCACCCAGGATGTCATCCCCATTGCTCGACACGCCGTCGACCGCGGTGCGCCGCACCATCTTCACCTCACACGGCTGGCGCGGCGCGGCGACCGCAGGCGACAACCTACACATCGAACTCGGCCACACCGGCAACGGCTACATCGGCCAAGCCGTCCGCTCCGAAGCCAATGTCTCCGCTCAGGGTGGCGCTGCGACGGTCTGGGTGTCGTCCGACCGCATGGAATGGGCAATGTTCACCAGCCTGGCACTACTCGTCGATCACGCCCTCGACACCGACGCCACCGGCGAACTCGAAGTGATCGCCCAACTTCACCCCGCCCGCTCATCGGCGGGCATGTGCGTCCCCAACACCGATCCCGGCCCAGGCTATGGCTACTACGGAAACGACGAGTCCCTGGCCGCCGGCCATCTCACCCCATTAACCGTCACCGTCCCGCTCGGCGCCACCCGCGACTACCCGAGCATCGCCCGAGCCACCTACCAATTGGCCACCGATATGCTCGCCGAACTCAGCATCGACGAACCACGACTATTCACCCCCGACGGACATCACTCCGATACCGTCGGAACGACACTCACCGGCCTTCGCGACTGGATCGCCAACAACATCACCACCTCGATCTCAGACTTCCTCCCACAGGGTGAACCAGCACCGGGCGCTGGTCACGAGTCGAAGTAGTCGGACCAGCGTTCGTGAGCATCGAGACCCCGCAGAAGCGGTGCCACTAAATACTCAACGACCCGACGAGGTGATCGACTGATGTCGTCGCAGGACGCCTCGGCCGCCCGCGTGTATACGTTCTTGCTATACGTCGTGCCGCTTCCACCCCAACGAGCTTCGACGTCCGACAGCGCGCGCCTCCCCCACAATCCGTTCGCGACGGCGAACCGCCAGTTTCCGGCGAAGCCGCGAGTATCTGCTACTCGCCCCGCCGATCGAACTAGCAATTCCAGCTGACCGACGATCAGCGTGTCGACGACAACACCGATCGGATCCCGCGGCGGCGACACGTTCTGAGATTCCCACTCGAAGACTGGGCGCTGAGAAGTGAGAGTTATTGCCCCGATTCGCCGAACACCAACTCAGCCGCATGCCGTTCTGGATCATCGGGGAAGCGCCCATCAGCACTCATGCCGACCGTGACCGCCACGCCGTCCCTACTCGCTCCCGGTGCCGCAGTCTCAGGTAACCGCCGCGATTACACGGTCGGTGTCGATCTCGTCGTCCTCAACGACACTCGCGGGTCGCCGAGTCCCGACAGCTGCTCATCGTTTCGTCTCATCCAGCCCGTTTCGGGTGAGGCAGCTGAACGACTACTACCAGGGCGCGGCGCAATAGCCAGGTTCCCGCTCCTATTCGCGTCGAGACCCCCAAAACGTCGTGGCATATCCCGTCTTCGTTCTATGTCTTCTATGTCTTCTATGTCGCGCACCGTCCGACCGAATTCGACACTAACTCAGAAGGCAAGTCCGTCGTCTTTCTTGTCTTTGACCATAGAAGATATTAGGTCTTCACCTTTCTCGGACATGTCCATTCCCGTGAGTCGCTTCCACTCAGGGGGGATATGCAAGCCTTTGATCTCGACCTCCCTCTTCGCTCCGACGGTGGGACCGGGAGGGTGAATCTCGGTCCACCTAGTAGGTAACGAAAACGTGGTATCGATGAACAATTCGGCGGTTGCCGGCGATGTGTCACGGTTCAGGTGCAGAAGATATCCGTGATCAACGGACTCCGCACCTTTAGGTCGCCACTTGTCTCCGATCCGTCCCCAGATTTCGAATCTGCTCGGCCTCAACATCTTGATGAGGAGTGGCCAATTCGAAATTCCGGCGAGGTACTCAATTACTTCGCCGCCATTATCGACGTACTCTTGCCCGGTGTCCTTCGAGTAACGACGCCCTTCGCCGTACCCGACGGCGTCTTCGGACCAACTGCCAAGTTGGTTGTCGACAACAAACTCCACGGTGTTGACACGTTTCGGCGGTCCGATCAGCTCACTCTTGCCCCAAGACTTGTATTCGGCAGTGCCGGAGACGCGTGAACACGATTCGGCGTTGAGTAGAAGACTGACGGCGGCCAACGTGTCTTCCAGTGTGATAGCGATGGTACGGCCTTTCTTTTATCTCCCCCGAGATGCGGATGTGACTAGAAATGACGTTGACCACTACTGATGGCCGGACATTGAAAGTCGGGCATCCGCAATTGGGATGCGCCGTCAACGTGGCTCCCAGGCTTGGTCCTTCCACGATGTGTACCGTTACATGATCGTGCGTGAGATGATACGTGCCCTCACTCGGCGACGGATAGTACGCCTCGATCTGGACGTCACCGACATCGAAGGGATTCATCTCTACGGTGTCCGGGCCGCTGATCCATGAGTCGGACCCGAGTTCGGTCTTCCGCTGGTTCCATTGGAAGTTGCCGCCGATGTCCTATGCCTGGTTCGTTGAGATGTTGCCCAGCGAGAAGTGCTGGATGGCTCTGGCATCGAGTTCCTGCCTCATCACATACGACAGCGTGTCGGACCAGACGATCGCCACCACGACGCCACCACGAGTGATGAACCTGCCGTAGCACATGCTTACGTTTCCGTGCGCATGGGTCGAATCGTCCACGAAGGTGCCCGTCGACGTGGTTGGGAGACACGTAATTACTTGGCGTGCCCGACCCCCGTGCCTGCGGGCCGGAAGCGTTCAGGTGCAGTGATCGAGAAGTATCTGACTCGGCGGTCGCCGTCTCCCGAGAGCCTGTCTGACTTGCAGGCTGAAAGTCCTCCGAAACACCGAAGAACAGAACCGGATATTACGGGCACGAAGGTGCCGGCAGCGGTCGGGCCAGCCTCCTTCCCCGGTCCCGGCAAGCTGGTGCGCGACGAGGACGTCGCGCTGACCGAGCGCACTCGGTAAATCTCCGGCCTTGATGAGATCGCGAGCCAGTCGCCAGTCCCTCGACATCGTCGAGCGTCGGATCGTGCTACATGACGCGTACGTCGGTGATTCGGACAAATCGGATCGGACACCAGATCGACTTTGCGGCGCCCTTAGCTGACTATCTGGTGACCGGGTTGACCTCGCCCGCAACAGGCTAGAAAATCCCGTTCGGTCGGCGCTGTCCGCAAAGCGCACCACATGCGACTTGAGCAGGGAATCAATGCCCAAAGCATATTTCCAAGTCAACCGAAAGAGTCACCCACAACAAAAGGTCAGGCCGCATTTCGCAACCTGACCTCATGTTCTGAGCTGAACTGCTCGCTGTGGGCGAAGGGGGACTTGAACCCCCACGTCCCGAAGGACACTGGCACCTGAAGCCAGCGCGTCTGCCATTCCGCCACTCGCCCGTGGCCACCGCAGTCGGTGAGCTGTCCGCTAAGGACTCGAAGACGTTAGCACGGTGCGCGCGCAAAACGTAAATCCGCTGGACGGCACCGCCCGCGACCCGACTTGCGGCGGTGCTCTTCGGTATCATCGAACATCGATCCGGGGTCGCACCGACACGCCGAGAATATCTACGCACTGAAGGGAGGTGCCCGGTGAAGAGCCTACGCCGCTTCGAACGGAAGCTGGAGAACGCCGTCGACGGCAGCTTCGCCCGGGTGTTCGGCGGGAAAGTCGAGCCCCAGGAGATTGAGCAGAAGCTGTGTCAGGCGGCCGAGGACTCCCTCGAAGACCTCGGTGACGGCGCGATCCTCGCGGCGAACAGCTACACCCTGCTGTTGAGTCCGTCCGATTTTCAGCACGTCACCGAAGAATATGAACTGAATCGCAAGACCTTCTCCAAACATCTGGAAAACTTCATAAGCGACAATGGTTGGCAGACGTATGGCGCCGTAGTCGTAGAGTTCGAAGAAGCGAACCAGCACACCGGGAAGTTCCACGCCAGTGGCACTGTCAATCCCGATGCCAGACCGCGTCCGATCCGTCAGGCGCAACCGCAGAACCCACAAGGCGAAAACGCACAGGTAGGAGCCCCTCACATGTCCCAGAATCCCCCATACGACCGTCGCCCCGGCGGGGATGCCGGCTACCAGCAGGGCGGATACGACCAGGGTGGCTACCAGCAGGGCGGCTACGACGACCAGGCTCACTACGAGCAGGGTTACGGCCAGCAGCCGGGCTACCAGCAGGGCGGTAATCAGCAGGGCGGCGGATACGACCAGCGCGGATACGACCAACAGAACTACGATCAGCGCGGATACGACCAGCAGGGCTACCAGCAAGGCTACGACCAACGCGGCTACGACCAGCAGGGTTACCAGCAAGGCTATGACCAGGGCGGGTACGACCAGCAGGGCTACGGTCAGCAGGGCGGATACGGCCAGCAGGGGTATGGCCAGCAAGGCGGCTACCAGGGCGGTTACGGCCAGCAGGGCTACGCGCCGTCGTCGATCACGCTGCTCCTCGAGGACGGCAGCAACCGCACCTTCTCACTCCACGAGGGCTCCAATGTGATCGGCCGAGGCCAGGACGCGCAGTTCCGCCTCCCCGACACCGGCGTCTCTCGACGTCACGTCGAGATCCGCTGGGACGGCAGCACCGCGATGCTCACCGACCTCAACTCCACCAACGGCACCACCGTCAACGATGTGACCGTCAGCAGCTGGGAACTGCACGACGGCGACCGCATCCGCGTCGGCCACTCCGACATTTCGGTTCGTTTCGGATAGTCAAGGGCTCCATGCGTCGTCGGCGATTCGACTGACTCCCAGCAAGTCGATACCGAACTGTCACATGGCGCTCCGATGGGATCAGATTCTTTCCCAATAGGATTCATTCGAGACCGCGCTGCCGCGGCCTCCATCTTTTCCTGTGACCGTCGCCCCGAAGGGGTCCGACGCTGAGTTAGCCGATAAGCGGCGGGAGGTGAACGCCAGTCATGCAGGGCATTGTGCTGCAGTTGACCCGAATCGGGTTCCTCGTGCTCCTGTGGCTGTTCGTGTTCGCAGTGATTCGCGCCGTCCGCTCCGACATCGGCCTGGGCGGCCGCCTGTCCGGGCTGACCAGCGCTGCACGTCGCGATCGCAAGAGCTCCGGGAAGGGTTCGGCCCGTTATCTCGTGGTGACCCACGGTGCGTTGGCAAACACGCGGATCACCCTGGGCGAGCAACCGGTACTTCTCGGCCGCGCCGACGATTCGACGCTGGTTCTGACCGACGACTACGCCTCCGAGCGTCATGCGCGGCTGTCCCGCCGCGGCGACGACTGGTACGTCGAAGACCTCGGCTCCACCAACGGCACCTACCTCGACCGTGCCAAAGTGACCACAGCTGTACGCGTTCCGATCAATACCCCGGTCCGCATCGGCAAGACCGTGATTGAGTTACGCCCGTGACCCTCGTTCTGCGCTACATCGCGCGCAGTGATCGCGGCTTGGTGCGATCCAACAACGAAGACTCGGTGTATGCGGGCGCCCGCCTGCTCGCCATCGCCGACGGCATGGGCGGTCACGCCGCCGGTGAAGTCGCGAGTCAGCTCGTCATCGGTGCGCTGCGCACCCTCGACGACGACGAACCCGGCGGCAACCTCCTCGACAAGCTGTCCCGCGCCACCGCCGAAGGCAACGCCGCGATCGCCGCTCAGGTGGAGCGCTCACCCGAGCTCGACGGAATGGGCACCACCCTCACCGCGATCCTCTTCGCCGGGCCGCGAATCGGCCTGTGCCACGTCGGCGACTCCCGCGGCTACCTATACCGAGATGGTCAACTCACCCAGATCACCCGCGACGACACCTTTGTGCAGACCCTCGTCGACGAGGGCCGCATCACCCCCGAGCAGGCGCACACCCACCCCCAGCGATCGCTGATCATGCGCGCTCTGACCGGCACCGAAGTCGAGCCGACGCTGACGATGCGTGAGGCCCGCGTCGGCGATCGATACGTGCTGTGCAGCGACGGACTGTCCGACGTCGTCAGCGAAGAGACGCTGTCGGAGACCATCGGCTCCATCTCCGACCATCGCGCCTGCGCGGACCGGCTCATCGAGCTGGCCCTGCGCGGCGGTGGACCCGACAACGTCACCGTCGTCGTCGCCGACGTCGTCGCCGACGAGCTCGGCGACTCCCGACCCATCGTCGGGGGTGCCGCAGGCGGCGACGATCAGGAAGGCTACGTCCCCAATCCGTCGACGGCGGCCGGGCGCGCCGCTGCGCTACGCCCGCCGGCGGCGCCTCCGCAACGTCCGACCATCACCGAACCCGAACCGGAGACTCCGACGCGTTCCCCGTGGCGGATCTGGCTGATCGTGGGCGCGGTCGTCGCGGTGATCGCCGTGATCGTGGCCGCGCTGCTGATCACCCGGTCGAAGATCAACAGCAACTACTACGTCGGCGAGCAGAACGGCGACGTCGTGCTCTTCCAGGGCACTCCGGACAGCATTCTCTTCGTGTCGCTCGGCTCGCCCTACCAGCGCGTCTGCGCCAGCGACCTCACCGACGACACGCCCAAGCTGTCGTTCGTCGACGTGAACTCGGAAGGACCGTGCACCGGACTGCCGGTGAGCGTCCTCGACGAGGTCAGTCGCGGCGCCATCCAATCCGGGGCCATCAAGAACTTCTCGCTGCCCGACGCCCAGCAGAAAGTACGCGACCTGACGCTGCTGCCACTGTGCGCCGAGCAGACGACGACCGCTCCGGTTCCCGCGCCCGGCCAGACCCAGCCCGGGCAGACGATCGCGCCCGGACCGGCACCGACGGGTAACCCGGCACCCGCGCCGGCCCCGACGTCGACCCTCACGGCCGCTCCGACGCGCGCTCCGGAAACGTCGCCCACCGGCGAGAACCGTGGCTGCCGAAAGTCGTCGTCATGACTCAAGCTCCCTCGGCCCCGACCTCCGGTCCGACGGCAGCGCCCCGCACCGAACCCAAACGCACTGAACGTCGTACCGAACTGGTGTTGCTGGGTTTCGCGATCGGCCTGGTCACCGTCGCATTGCTGATCGTCGAAGCCGCCCAGGAACAGACCATCACCTGGGATCTCGCGAAGTACGTTGCCGGTTACGTCGCGCTGTTCGGGTGCGCGCATTTCGTGATTCGACGCTATGCGCCGTATGCGGATCCGCTGTTGCTGCCGCTGATCGCGGTGCTCAACGGGCTGGGTCTGGTGATCGTCCACCGACTCGACCTCGGTACCGCACGTACCGACGAGTCGATGGACGCCGCGAGCGAGGCGACCCACAACGCCGACCAGCAGCTGCTGTGGGCGGGCCTGGGCATCGTCGTATTCGCCGCGGTCCTGATCTTCATCCGCGATCATCGGACATTGTCGCGCTACGGCTACACCCTCGGTCTCGTCGGTGTGGTCTTCCTCGCCATTCCGGCACTGCTGCCGGCGTCGATGTCGGAGATCAACGGCTCGAAGAACTGGATCCGGACCCCGTTCTTCAATATCCAGCCCGGTGAATTCGCAAAGATCCTGCTGGTCATCTTCACCGCCGCGCTGCTGGTGAAGAAACGCGATCTGTTCACTACCGCGGGCAAACACTTCATGGGCGTCGACCTGCCGCGGCTACGCGATCTGGGGCCGCTGCTGGTCGCCTGGGGTGTCACCCTGGCCATCTTCGCCGTGCAGAACGACCTCGGTGAACCGCTGCTGATCTTCGGCACCATCCTGGCGCTGCTGTACGCGGCGACCGGCCGAATAGGCTGGGTGATCATCGGCCTGACGCTGTTCGTCGTCGGCGCCACCGCCGCCTACCAGTTGTTCCCCCACCTGCAGGTGCGCGTGCACGTGTGGCAGGACCCGTTCGCCGACTACGCCAATACCGGCTATCAGGTGGCCCAGAGTCTCTTCGGCCTGGCCACCGGCGGTCTGTTCGGGACCGGACTGGGATCCGGGCGCCCCAATCTCGTCCCGTTCGCCAACACCGACTTCATCGTCGCGTCGATCGGCGAGGAACTCGGACTGTTCGGCTTGGCCGCCGTGATCTGCCTGTACCTGGTCTTCGTGGTGCGCAGTCTGCGCGTCGGACTCACCGTTCGCGACAGCTTCGGCAAGCTCCTCGCCACCGGGCTCGCTTTCAGCATGGCGATGCAGGTCTTCGTCGTCGTCGGCGGCGTCACCAAGCTGATTCCGCTGACCGGCATCACCACACCGTTCATGTCCTACGGCGGATCGTCGCTGTTGGCGAACTACATCCTCGTCGCGCTGCTCGTCCGGATATCGAATGCGGCCCGCGAACCCGATCCGGTCAAACGCAAGCCCACCCCAGCGGTCGACGACCTGCCCACCCGGGTCGTCAACCAGGCGCCGAGGCGGGGCCGATGAACAAGCAGATCCAACGGCTCGCGATGGTCGTCGTCGTGATGGCGGTCATCCTCATCGGCAACGCGACCTACGTTCAGGTGTTCAAGGCCGACACGCTCAAGAACGACAGCCGCAACAGCCGCGTGCTGATCGACGAATACTCTCGCCAGCGCGGCCTGATCACGGCGGGCAGCATGGTGATCGCCAACTCCGTCGCCACCAACGACCGGTTCAAGTTCCTGCGGGTCTACCCCAACCGCAGCGCAGCCGCATTCGCGCCGGTCACCGGCTATTTCTCGTATCAGTTCGCCAGCGAACGCATTGAGAAGAACCAGGACCCGATCCTCAACGGCAGCGATGACCGACTATTCGGCCAGCGCTTCCTCGACATGTTCTCCGGCCGCGATCCGCGCGGCGGAAACGTCGTGACCACCATCAACCCCAAGTTGCAGCAAGTCGCCTACAACGCGTTGCGCAACGGCTGCGACGGCGGATGCCGCGGGTCGGTGGTGGCGATCGAGCCGTCGACCGGCCGCATCTTGGCGTTGGCGTCGGCGCCGAGCTACGACCCGAACATGCTCGCCAGCCACGATCAGAACGTCCGCGAAAGCGCATGGACCCGGTGGAACAACTCCAACGACCAACCGATGCTGAATCGGGCGATCGATCAGCGGTATCCGCCGGGCTCGACGTTCAAGGTGGTGACGACGGCGGCAGCACTGCGTGCGGGCATCCACACCGACATCCGGCTCACCGCGTCGCCGACGCTGCAGCTGCCCGACTCGCCCGAACCGATGACCAACTACGCCGGGGAGACGTGCCCCGACTCGTCGGGCGGAACCGTCTCGCTGACTCAGGCGTTCCAGTATTCGTGCAATACGGCGTTCGCGGATCTCACGATCCACAAGATGAGCAATGCGACGTCCGCGCTGATCGACATGGCGACCAAATTCGGCATGAACCAGTCGCAGCCGGGAATCCCGATTCCGGTCCGCGCAACGTCGCAGACCGGCGACATCCCCGGACTCGCGACTCTCGGTCAGGCGTCGATCGGGCAGGCAAGCGTGGTGATGAGCCCTCTGCAGAATGCGATCATCGCCGCGACCGTCGCCAACGGCGGCGTGCGGATGCAGCCCTATCTGGTGGAGAAACTGCAGGCACCGGACTTGCGGACGCTTTACACCACACAGCCGACGACCATCAACGAACCCATTACGTCCACCGAGGCGGCCACGCTGACGCAGTTGATGATCGACTCCGAACAGCACACGGCCGGCTCCGGCGGATCGATTCCGATCGCATCCAAGACGGGCACCGCCGAACACTGCGAGGCGGCGTCGTGCGCTGGTCAGACGCCCTATTCGTGGTACATCGCATTCGGACCGTCGGCTAATGCGAAAATCGCGGTGGCAGTGATAGTGGAGAACGGGCAACTCGGCAACGCCTCGACCGGCGGCGCCATCGCAGCGCCCATCGGGCGAGCAGTCATAAACGCACTAGTCGGAGGAGGTAACGGATGACGCTTCAGAGTGGCACGATAATCGCCGACCGCTACCGACTGATGCGCTTGATCGCAACGGGCGGCATGGGTCAGGTGTGGGAAGGGCTGGACACCCGGCTCAATCGCCGGGTGGCGGTGAAGGTTCTCAAGGCCGAGTACTCCAACGACCCGGAGTTCACCGCGCGGTTCCGAACCGAGGCTCAGACGACCGCGAGCCTCAACAACCCGGGCATCGCGGGCGTCTTCGACTACGGCGAAACGCCCGACCGCGGCGGCGGCGACGCACTGGCCTACCTGGTGATGGAACTCGTCGACGGCGAGCCGTTGAACTCGGTGATCTCCCGCATGGGCCGCCTGTCGCTGAACAACACCCTCGACATGCTCGAGCAGACCGGCCGTGCCCTGCAGGCCGCACACGAGCAGGGCTACGTGCACCGCGACGTCAAACCCGGAAACATCCTGATCACCCCGACCGGCCAGGTCAAGATCACCGACTTCGGCATCGCCAAGGCGGTCGACGCCGCGCCGGTCACCCAGACCGGCATGGTGATGGGCACCGCCCAGTACATCTCGCCCGAGCAGGCCTCCGGCGACGAAGCCACCGCGGCATCGGACGTGTACTCGCTCGGCGTCGTCGGGTACGAGGCGCTGACGGGTCGTCGACCGTTCCTCGGCGACGGCGCGATCACCGTCGCGATGAAGCACATCCGGGAGACACCGCCGCCGCTGCCGGCGAACCTGCCGTCGGGGGTGCGTGAACTCATCGAGATCACCCTGGCCAAGGAGCCCAAGCAGCGCTACGCCGACGGCGGCGAGTTCGCGAACGCCGTCGCAGCGGTGCGTGCCGGTCGACGCCCACCACGTCCCGTCACAGCGGGCGGCGGCGCAGGTACCACCGCCGTCGTGGCCGGCGCGGCTGCGGTCGCCCCACGGTCGGCCACGCGGGCGATGACCGGGACGTCCACACCTCCTCCCACTCGGCCGCCGACGACGCCGCGTCCGCCGTCGAAGCCGACGCCGGCGCCCAACAGCGGCTGGACCGGCGGCCAGAAGGCTCTCGCCGCGGTCGCGGTGCTGCTGCTGCTCGCCGCACTCGGCCTCATCGGCTATTGGCTCGCCAATCAGGACTCGTCCACGCCGGCCGGGCCGTCGACCACCACCACGATCGGCACCTCGGTGATCCCGACGACGATGACGACCACCTCGGATACCCCGACGTCGACGACGACCCGGCACACGCGTACCTCGACGTCGACCACCAGCACCGACGACACGACGACCGACGACTCCACCACGACGACGCCGTCGCCGACCACCACGACCAAGAGCACCAATCCCGAAGATCTGCCGGTCGATCCGGGCGCGAAGACCATTCCGCCGCTCATCCCCGGCATTCCGGTTCCCGGAGTGGGCTGAGCGATGTCGACGCCACACCATCTGTCCGGACGATACGAGCTCGGCGAGACCCTCGGCTTCGGCGGCATGTCCGAAGTGCATTTCGCACGCGATCTGCGGCTGCACCGCGACGTCGCGATCAAGGTGTTGCGCGCTGATCTGGCCCGCGATCCATCGTTCTACCTGCGGTTTCGCCGCGAAGCGCAGAACGCGGCCAAGCTGAATCATCCGACGATCGTGCAGGTCTTCGACACCGGCGAAGCCGAGACCGACGACGGCCCGCTGCCGTTCATCGTGATGGAGTACGTCGACGGCGACACGCTGCGCGACATTCTGCGCGCCGACGGTCCGCTGGTTCCGCGGCAGGCACTGACCTGGATGGCCGACGTCGCGGCCGCGATGGACTTCTCACATCGCAACGGCATCGTGCACCGCGACATGAAACCCGCGAACGTCATGATCGACAAGTCCGGCGCGGTCAAGGTGATGGACTTCGGCATCGCCCGCGCGATGAACGACTCGACGTCGACCATGACGCAGACGTCCGCGGTGATGGGCACCGCCCAATATCTGTCGCCCGAGCAGGCCCGGGGCATCAAGGTCGACCCGCGCAGCGACATTTACTCGATGGGTTGCGTGCTGTTCGAGCTGCTCACCGGCCAGCCGCCTTTCACTGGCGACTCGCCGGTCGCCGTCGCGCACCAGCATGTCCACGAGGATCCGCCGCTGCCGTCGTCGCTGCGGGGCGACCTGTCACCCGAGATCGACTCGGTGATCCTCAAGGCGATGAGCAAGAATCCGGCCAACCGGTACCAGTCGGCGGCCGATTTCCGCAGCGACTGCATCAAGGTCCTCACCGGCGGCAAACCGTCGGCGCCGATGATCATGTCCGACGCCGAGCGCACCGGATTGATCGACACGGGTCCGCGTGCACTGTCGCGCACCGACCCGAAGACGCCGCGCGTTCGACGCCGGGACACCGACGACGACGAGGTGCCGCCGTCGGGTCCGCGCTGGTATCGACGCCGTTCGGTGATGGCCATCGCGGCCGTGTTGATCCTGCTGCTCGGCACCCTCGTGGTGTTCCATCCGTGGTCGTCGGAGCCGGCCCAGCAGGTCGCCGTGCCCGCGGTCACCGGAATGACCTCCACGCAGGCACGCGATGCGCTGCAGCACGCCGGTTTCCAGATCAAACAGCTCGACGAGAACAGTGTCGACGTCGCCGTGGGCAGTGCCACGCGAACCGCGCCCGGCGGCAACGTCCGCGCCGACGAGGGTTCTGAGGTCACGCTCTACATCTCGATCGGTCCGCCGCGCTACGGCATCCCTGATCTGAAGGGCAAGACCGAGGCCGAGGCCAAGGACGTCTTGGCCAAACTCGGTTTCACGAACGTGAAGTCGGACAAGGTCGATTCGACGGTGGACATGAAGGGCAAGGCGATCAACACGACGCCGCCCGTCGGAACGTCGACGCCGGTCAACGCCGCGGTGGTGATTCACATCGGCGACGGCCCCAAGCAGGTCACCATTCCCGACGTCACCGGCGACACCGTCGATCAGGCCCGTTCCATCCTGACCCAGGCCGGCTTGAAGATGGCGACCATCGACGGCGATTCCGAGCTACCCGAAGGGCAGATCGTGCGGACCACGCCGGCGATCGGCACCACCGTCGACGGCGACTCGACGGTGACCGTCGTGGTATCCCGCGGAAACATGTTCATCATGCCTGACCTGCGCGGAAAGACGCCTGCGCAGGCGCAGGCGGCGTTGACCCGGGCCGGGTGGAACAACACGACTCTGACGCAGACACCGCGCGGCGTGCCGATCGGCAGCCCTGACAGCGGCAAGGTGGTATCCCAGAGTCCGGCACCGGGTGCCAGGGCGAACAAGGACGACGCGATGACGATCGGCGTCGGCCAGATGAGCCTGCTTCCGGGCTAGGGTCCGTTCGGCGGGGGGGTTTCGACTCGCTGCGCTCGCTCAACCAGCGGGGGTGGCGCTCGCTCAACCAGCGGTGGGTGGCGTTCGCTCAACCAGCAGGGGTGGCGTCGCCTTTCGCTGGTTGAGCCGGGCGAGGCGCTAGCCGAGGCCGAGTCGAAACCACCGCGCGGGGTTTCGACTCGCTGCGCTCGCTCAACCAGCGAGAGGGAACGCTCCACTCAACCAACGAGAGGGAACGCTCCACTCAACCAGCGAGGTGGCGCTCGACTAGACCAGCAGCAGGCCTCAGATCACCGCGGCCATTTCGGCCTCGAGGGTGGCGACCAGCGCCTCGTCGACGTCGACGCCGCAGGCGTTGAGCCAGTTCGCCAGCATGCGGTGACCGCCCTGGGTGAGAACGCTCTCCGGGTGGAACTGCACGCCGTGAATGGGCAGGTCGCGGTGCATCATCGCCATCACGATGCCGTTGTGGGTGCGGCCGGTGACGATCAGTTCGTCGGGGATCGTCTCCGGGAGCACCGTCAGCGAGTGGTAGCGGGTGGCGGTGAACGGATCGGGGAGCCCCTTGAGCACGCCCTGGTCGGTGTGGGTGACGAGCGACGTCTTACCGTGCAGCAGTTCGGGAGCGCGGTCGACGGTCCCGCCGAACACTGCGCCGATGGCCTGGTGGCCCAGGCAGACACCCAACAACGGTGTGCGCGTGGTCCGCACGGCCTCGACGATCGGCATCGACGCCCCCGCGCGTTGCGGTGTTCCTGGACCCGGGCTCAGCAGCACGCCGTCGAATCCGCCGACCACGTCGGCCAGCTCGGCGGGATCGGCGGGCAAGCGCGCATCGTCGTTACGCCAGACTTCTGCCACGACACCGAGCTGACCCAAATACTGGACCAAGTTGTAGACAAAGCTGTCGTAGTTGTCGATGACGAGGATCTTGGGCGTGGCGGTCACCCGCATAACGATACTGCCAATCCACGACGTGGCGACGGTCCGCTGTCGTCGACTGACTACCATGGGACAAAGACCTACCTGCGCTCAGACGTGCCCAGAGCACCTGGCGTCCCGATAACCGAGGAAGTTATGCCGAAGTCAAAAGTCCGCAAGAAGACTGATTACACCATCAATCCGGCCAGCCGGGTACCCGTGAAGGTCAAGGCCGGTCCGTCCGGGGTCTGGTATCTGGCGATCATGTTCGGTCTGATGATCGTGGGCCTGGCCTGGTTGGTCGTGTACTACCTGACGATCGGCGCCAACGGCGGCAGCCCGGTGGTCTCCTGGCTGCAGTGGATGGCTGACCTGGGCTCATGGAACTTCTTGATCGGGTTCGCCGCGATGGTGGTTGGCCTGCTGATGACCATGCGGTGGCGCTGAGCAGCGAGATACCCACAGTTTTGTTGACAAGTTATCCACACTGTGGAAATTACATGTGTGTAAGTAATCCACATTGTGGACAATGTTTGTGGATAAGTTCTGGATAAGTATGTCTGACCTGCATGTACAGTCCTGGTCATCCCCTAAACCATTCGCCTTCGGACTGGTGATAGGTGGCCTCGCCCTGTTGATAGGTGCTGGAATAACTCGAGACGACATCGCGGGGGCGGTGTTGATGATCATCGCCGCGTTCCTGATGTTCAGCTTCGGAGTCGTGGCGGCGATCATCCGGCCCCGACTCCGCCTGGTATCGACCGGGGCGTCGCCGACGGTGACCGTACGCACCATTTTCGGCGCCCAGACCTACGCGGCGACCGACGTTCAGCGGATTCGCATCCTCGAATTCCGCCGGATGGGCCGTCAGATCGGGCACCTCGAATTCGAGTTCGATCCACAGGAGACGCAAGCGTCGGAATCCGACGTCGACGACTCACGGATCGTCGTCATGGGCCGCTGGGAGCTCGGCGTCGACGTACACGACGTCGCCGATGCACTCGACGCCGCAGGGTTTCACGTGGAACGTTGACCGCTGCGTCGATTCGAAATCAGGTGAGCGGAGACTCGATCAGCGGCAAACGGCCCGCATAGACTCCGGCGACGACGGCGATCACCAAGACCACACCGGCGACCGCCCAGGCGACGCGTGTCGCCGACGTGACACCCGCGACGGTCCTCGACGTCGGGTCGCGCAGCATCAACCCCGGAACGAAGACGAACACCGCGGCGCTGACCACCCCGAACGCGAGGCCGCCGAGATGAGCCAGGATGGAGATTCCAGGCAGGGTGATCGACAGCACGATGTTGACGGCGATGATCCCGAGCACCGGCCCAACTGAGGCGCGCGCACGCAGGACGAGGACCAGCAACGCACCCATCAGGCCGTAGATCGCGCCCGACGCTCCCGCCGTCAATACCAGCGGCGAGGCGAACAACCCGACGGCGGCGCTACCACCGAACAATGCGGTCAGATAGACCATGGTGAACTGCGACGACCCCAGCGCCGGCTCGAGTGAGCGGCCCAGCACGTAGAGCGAGAACATGTTGACGCCGATGTGGATCAGCGAGAGATGTAAGAATCCGGAGGTCAGTAGGCGCCAATACTCTCCGTTGGCGAGGTCGAGACCCGACAGCGCCCATCGGTCGAACAGGGGTGGCAGTGTGGCGGCGATATCCGTCGACTTCGCCTGCACCGCGCAGATCCCGTAGATCGCGACATTGATCGCGATGAGTGTGTAGGTGACCAACGGCCGGGCACCGGCCACCGTGGTGGTCGATGCCCGGCCCATCGGCGCGGTCAGCTGATCTCGATCTTTTCGATGACGACGGCGTCGCGCGGGCGGTCCTGACGGTCGGTCGCGGTGGTGGCGATGGCGTCGATGACGGCCTGCGACGCGGAGTCGGTGACCTCACCGAAGATGGTGTGGCGCCGGTTCAGGTGCGGGGTGGGCCCGACGGTGATGAAGAACTGCGACCCGTTGGTGCCCGGTCCGGCGTTGGCCATGGCGAGCAGGTAGGGCTTGTTGAACTGCAGCTCCGGGTGGAACTCGTCGGCGAACTGGTAGCCCGGGCCGCCGCGGCCGGTGCCCGTCGGATCGCCGCCCTGGATCATGAAACCGTCGATCACCCGGTGGAACACCGAGCCGTCGTAGAACGGTCCCGAGTCGCCGCCCGCGGCATTCTTGGTGGAGTACTCCTTGGTGCCGTCGGCCAGACCGACGAAGTTCGCAACGGTCTTGGGTGCATGGTTTCCGAACAGTTCGACGACGATGTCACCACGGTTGGTACGGATGGTCGCAGTTTGGTTATCACTCATGTCCTCTATCCAACCACCTGGCGCGACCCGCGTTCGTCGGACCCGGGATCAGGTCACGAAATGGCGACTGGGGGATCATTTTGGCACGCTATAGGGATGCACTCGAAATTCGTCATCGCCGCTGTCGTCGCCGCCCTGTTGGCCGTCGGCGCCGCGGCCTTCTCCCTGACCCGACGCAGCCGGGTCGAGCTCCCACCGGTCGCACCGGCACCGCCGCGCATCGACGACGTGGCACCCGCGACGTCGACGAGAAGGTAATTTAGTACCGATGACAACCGACAACGGGGCAGCTGACGCCGTGAACGGGCCCGGCGTGCGATCCCAACCGAACCCGCCTGCTCCGTGGGACCGCCCCAGCCAATCCGCGGGCCAACGCGGGCCCACCGGCCGCCCGGTGACCGGCCCCCAGGCGGTTCCGCGCCGCGGCCCCGCTCCGACGCCGCCCGGGCCACCGCAGGGCGGACCACCGACGCCCGGCCCGCCTCCGGCCGGGCCGCAGTCGGGTCCTGCTCCGCGGCCGCAGAACGCACCCGGTCCGCGACCCGGTCAGGTGACCGGCCCCGGTTTCGCTCCCGGCCCCCGCAGCGGTCCGCAACCCGGAATCGGCGGCAATCGCCCACCCGTCAACGCTCGACCCGACGGGCCACCGCGTCCGGCCGCTGGTCCGGGACCCGGCAACTCAGGTGTCCGGCCGGCCCCGCAACCACGCCCGGGCGCAACACCTGTCGCTCCCTCTCCGGCGAAAAGTACTGCACCACAATCTAATTCGGCTAACCCGGCGGCGCTTGCCTACTCTCGGGTCGACAATCCGGCACCGGCCGCGCCGCGAGCCACGCCGTCCTCACCCAGCCGACCCATGCCTCAGGAGACATCGGTGCCGTCCACAAACCGCCTAGCGGTCATTTCCCTGGTGCTGTCGTTCCTGGGCATCACCTGGCTCGTCGGCATCATCTGTGCGCACATCGCGCGATCGAAGATCGCGCGCACCGGGGAGCTGGGCGGTGCCTACGCGAGCGCCGCGCTGTGGATCGGCTACCTGTACGCCGCGGCCACCATCACCGGCATCATCGTCTACCTGATGATCGCCTGACCAACCGCACCTGGTCCGGCGCCCCGGGTCAGGACTGCTTGGGCACCGGATATCGGTACGACCCGAGATATCCCTCGAGATTCGAGTTGGAACCGCCGGACGTGGGCGTCCCGGCGTCGGCCGCCGCCATCGGCAACACGACGGTGCCGCCGTCGACGACGACCCGCCGGCCGGTGGGATGGTCATACGCCCAACGGCCGTTGTTGGAATCGGTGACCCGCACGGCGATCCGATGCCCCTGCGCGACCAGCCAGTCGGTGCTGAACAGTTCGAGTGTGGTCACACCCGCGGTCAGTCGTGCGGCGTTCTGGGTGATCAGGGTTCCCATGCCCGTCTCGTCGACGTCGTAGACATCGACCGCGACCGGCGTCGAATCGGGGTCACGCGATGTCAGCGATACCTCGACCGTTCCCGAGATCCGCACCGCCGACTTCTCGACGGGCAGCACCGTCCAGACGGCGTTGGACGCGGAATCCGTGGTCTTGGCGACCTGGAAATTGGTTCCGCCGGGCGCCACCGAGTCGATCTGCGTTCCGTAGTACTGACCCTGATAGAAGATCTTCGTCGCGGTCTGCCGACCGTCGAACGTGTACGCCCCGCTGCGCAAGGCGACGCGCCTGGTGGCGATGTCTTGCGGCCAGACCGGCTGTGCGCGCCAGCGGCCGGTGTTGTCCTGGATCACGATCGCCGGATCCTTGACCGCGGGCGGCTTGCCCATGAGGTACTGGTCGAAGAACCGCCCGACCTCGTCCAGGTAGCCGGCGCGTCCCGTGGACAGGCGCTTGGGTGTGTTGGAGTTGAGCGGAGCCGTCATGTCGGTGTCGTTGCCGCGCACGTGGTCCCACATGCCGAGCCACGCGTGGACCGGACCACGCATTCCCGACAGCACTTGCTGAAGTCCGTCAGCCGAGGTGTTCTGATCGATGAAGCCCTGGCTGAGAAATAGCGGAACCCGCGAGCCCTGCAGCCGGGGAATCAGGTTGCGCGCACGCCAGAAGGCATCGGATTTCTGCCCGTTGAGCTGGGAGAGCACGCTGTATCCCTGGCAGAGCGGATTGACGACGTTGGCGAAGGTGCGGTCGGCATAAGCAGCCGGATCCATGCCGGGCGTCGGCTTGAATCCCGGGTTCGACGACTGGTAGATGAACGACAGCGGGGTACCGAGCCGATTGACCCGCGGCACGCCGTTTCCGTAGAGGTAGCGATACCAGTCGTAGACCGGCTCCTGGGCGACGACCGCCGACAATCCGCGTACCTGCTGACCCGCACCGATGAGCGCGGTGACCGCGTCGTAGGACTTGCCGTACAGCCCGACTTTGCCCGTCGACCACGACTGCGAGGCCGCCCAGCGCACCGCCGCGGCCACATCCGACTGTTCGCCGGGACCGCTCGCATCGGGGCATCCGGAACTGCCGCCGAATCCGCGCAGGTCGACCATCACCATGGTGTAGCCGCGTTCGAGAAGTCTGGCTCCGTCGATCAGGTCGTCGTATCGGCCGGCGGGAACCAGCCCCTGCCCGATGCTGTCACGCAGGACGGGTTGCTGCCCCTTGGCCGCGTAGTGATTGAAGTAGGGTCCGATCGCCATGATGACGGGCGTCCGGGCGCCCGCCGGGAGATTCCGCGGACGCAGGACATCGGCGTAGAGGGTCACCCCGCCGGTACTGGGAATGCGCTCGGAATGCCACAGGGCATTACCCACCGCTATTTCCTTGGTCGCGCTCACCGGCGCCGCGGAAGCGACCGGTGCCGCGATCAGGCACAGCGCAGCAGACACCGTCGCTACTATTGCGACACTCAACCATTCGGCGGCCACGACTGACCGGCGGCGGCCATCGTTGTGGCGCCGAGCGACAAACATGTGCCCAAGACTATCTGATCACACGCCGCACCCGGATATCCGCCATCAAAGTCCGGGTTGATTTGGGGGAAGTTCTCAGGGTTGTCATCGCACAGCATTTATGCAGGCTAACTACCGTCTAACTCTCGTCGGCCATTCCGCGCTTCGCCAACTCATTCCGATCGGCCCAGCCGACGATGTCACCGCGCTCGATGGCCACCGCCAGCAACTCTGGAAACGCATCGGGGGTGCACGCGAATGCCGGAATTCCCATGCCCGACAACGCGGTTGCGATCTCGCGATCGAACGCCGGGGCACCTTCGTCGGACAGCGCCAGCAAAACCAGCACCTGTATTCCGGCGGCCGCCATCGCAACGACACGCTTGAGCATTTCCTCGCGAACTCCGCCTTCGTAAAGATCGGATATCAGAACGAAAATCGAGTCGTTCGGACGAGTTATCAATCCCTGGCAATAGGCAATGGCCCGATTGATATCGGTGCCGCCGCCGAGGGTGGTTCCGAACAGCACGTCCACCGGATCGTCGAGTTGGTCGGAGAGGTCCACCACGTCGGTATCGAAGACCACCAGCGACGTCCGAATCGAGCGCATCGACGCGAGCACCGCACCGAAGATCGACGAGTACACGATCGACTCGGCCATCGATCCTGATTGATCGATCGCGAGCACCACGTGCTTGCCCACCGCGGACTTTCGCCGGCCGTATCCGACGAGCCGTTGCGGGACGATCGTCTTCTGTTCCGGCAGGTAGTTCGCAAGATTGTGGCCGATGGTCGCGTTCCAGTCGATGTCGCCCGGCCGCGGGCGGTGTACCCGGGTAGCTCTGTTCAAGGCTCCGGTCACCGCGGCGCGGGTGCGCTGCGCGATTCGCTTTTCCACCTCGTCGACGACTCGCCGCACCAGAATCCGGGCCGACGACTTCGACGTCTCCGGAATCGCCTTCCCGAGCGCGATCAGCGTCGTGACCATGTCGATGTTCGGTTCTACCGAGTCGATGAGCTCCGGTTCGGCGAGCAGACTGTGCAGGTTGAGGCGCTCGACGGCGTCGTGCTGCATCACCTGCACGACGGTCGACGGGAAGTACTTGCGGATGTCGCCGAGCCATCGGGCGACCGACGGTGCCGACGATCCGAGTCCGCCCCGACGATCTCGATTCTCGGCGTTGTACAACTTGCTCAGCGCACCGTCCATGCCGAGATCGGCGCCGCTCAGGCCCGCGCCACCGACCGACACCGCACCGAGCCGGTCGTCGGCCGCGTCACCCAGGACCAGCCGCCAACGTCGATTGCGTTCGATGTCATCCGACATGGGGCAACTCCAGGATCCGGGCCATCGTGGCCAACGCCGGGGCGACCAGCTCGGCGTCGAACATCGATGTTCGCTGCGGTGCGCGGCCTTCGGCACCGGAGCGCAGTCGATCGGCGATGTTGCGCCGCACCCCGGCGTCGAACAAGCCGAATGTTCTGCGCAGCAACGGCAGAACGTCGGTGAAGTCTTGTTCCCGCAATCCGCTCAGCCACTCGTCGACGACGCCCAGCAGCGCCCGGTCGTGGACGAGGAGAATCCCGCTGTCGCCGAGAAAGCCCTCGACCCAGCGGGCCTTCTCCATGGGTGTCGCCCCTGCGGACAGTGCCCGCGTCAGACGCAGCGCCGCGTCGTCGCTGGTGATCACGCCGGCATCGAGCAGCAGTCGCACGATCCGGCCGAGGAGGATGCCGTTCACGTCGCTGCGCCGCGACACCGACGACAGCGCCGCGTACCAGCGATCGCGATCTTCGGCGTCGAGCAACCCGACCGTGTCCTGCACGCCGTCGACGAGGAGTTTCAGCTCACTCGCCGCGGTCTCGTCGAGACTCGTTACCGCAGAAGGCAATCCGACGCAGACACGTACCAGCAGGCCACTCGCGACGGTGGCCAGGGCGGCGGTGTCGGTGCCACGGACATCGCCGTAGCGCCGGGCCCGACCGAGCGCGGGCAAGGCTTCCATGAGATGTGCGACGTCACGGTCGAGCGCTGCTCGGTCGTGCAGGGCGGAGATGATGTCGTTCACCGCTCCCGACGCGGCCGCCAGCAGCGCCCTCTCCAGAGCGGTGGTGATGTCGGCCAGCGTCGACGCCGTGGCCGCCGCGTCGACGAGCTTGGCCACGGTGGCCTGTTCTACGGTGGTGCCCCACACCGATGCGAGGACGACGTCGACGGCGAAGTCGGGCTGCCAGGAAATCACCCAGCCTTCTTTGAACGTTCCGGTCCCGCGGACCGCTTGCGTTGTGCCCCAGTCGATTCCCAGTACGCGGAGCCGATGCAGGAGGTGCGACTTGCCGATGTCGGCGGGGCGGCGCAGGTCGAGTACCAATTCCTTCGACGCCGGGTCGAACTTCAGTCGCACACTGCGCGCGGTGGCGGTGAGGTCCGCTTGCAGCGGCACGATCGGCGCGTCGTCGGGGACGCTGCCGAGCTTCTCCCCCACCACCGCGTCGCGTTCGACGAGTGCGAGCAGCTCCGGGCGGCCGTCGCACAGCACCGCGAGCGTTGCCTCACGGATCTCCTCGAGTCCGGCCAACGGACGGCGGCGCAGCACCGCGAGTGTCGACGCGAGGCGTGCCGTTTCGATGATGTGCGCCGACGATACCGAGATATCGTTGGCGCGCAATAGATTTGCTACATCGGTGAGCCACCGGATCACGACGTCGTCGGTGGTGACGAAGAGATGGTGATACCAGCCCGGGGAGACGACGCCCGCACCATAACCGGATGACACGGCCAGACGCGAATGCGTCCAGGGGACCCATGCGACGCTGGTCTTGACCTTCGGCGTTCCGGTCAGCAGCCGCGCATCGGCGGCCGCCGGCCCCAGTCTGCCGACGAGTGCCGGCGCGTGCCAGGCTCCGCACACGACCGCAATACGTTGTACGCCTTCCCGTTTCATCGCCTTACGCAGACACTGGCGCATATAGGCTTCTCGCCGCTCGTCTCGGGCGGCGTCACCGATGGTGTCGCCGACCCGCTCGCGCAGCATCGTCATGGCCTCCGTGATCGCATCGAATCCCCCACCGCCGGAACGTGTTTCGACGACGTCGTCCCACCAGCGTTCGGGATCGTCGTAGTCGGCGGCGCGGGCCAGCAAGGCGATGGGGTCGCGGCGGAGATAGTCGCCCGGGCCGCTGGGATCGGTGTCAGGTGCGTCATCGTCGGCGCCGACGGTTTCCTCGGCCGGTTCCGGTGCGAGGCTCATCGTGGTCGGGAGATCGCAGAATTCCACGTGCACACCATGTTTCACCGCCCACGTCATGGCCTGCCATTCCGGGGAGAAGACTCCGAACGGCCAGAACGCCGCGCGGCGGGGATCGGCCGCGACGTAGCCGAGCAGTGCGACCGGCGGCGCCATCCCGTCGGCGACGCTCATCGGAATGTGCGCCGACGCGTCGGCCGGCCCCTCGATGAGCACGGCGTCGGGGGCGAGTCGGTCGAGTTCGGCACGAACGGCGCGCGCCGACCCGGGACCGTGGTGGCGGATCCCGAGGATGTGCGTCGTCACGACGTCGGAGCCGGACACCACGAGCTCAGCTCAGCGCGCCGCGGGCGGCTCGATAGAAGTCGGCCCAGTCGTCGCGGTCGCGGACCACCGACTCCAGATACTCGGTCCAGATGACCGCGTCCGACGACGGGTCCTTGATCACCGCACCATGGATACCCGCGGCGACGTCGGCGGGCCGCAGCACGCCGTCACCGAAATGCGCGGACATCGCAATCCCCTGCGTCACAACGGAAATCGCCTCAGCGGTCGACAGTGTGCCACTGGGCTGTTTCACCTTGGTGCGGCCGTCCTCGGTGAGACCGGAGCGCAGCTCGCGGAACACGGTGACCACCCGCCGGATCTCGTCGGCGGGCGACGGCAGTTCGGGAAGTTCGAGTGCCGCGCCGAGGTCGGCGACCCGCTGGGTCACGATCGCCACCTCTTCGTCGGCCGACGCCGGGAGCGGAAGCACCACCGTGTTGAAACGCCTGCGCAACGCCGACGAGAGATCGTTGACGCCGCGGTCCCGGTCGTTGGCGGTCGCGATGAGATTGAATCCGCGGGTCGCCTGGATTTCGGTGCCCAATTCGGGAATCGGCAGGGTCTTCTCGGACAGCACGGTGATGAGGGCGTCCTGGACGTCGGACGGAATGCGGGTCAGCTCCTCGAGCCGGGCGATCTTGCCCTCACGCATCGCGGTCATGATCGGCGAGGAGACCAGCGCGGCCTCGCTGGGCCCTTCGGCGATGAGGCGGGCATAGTTCCAGCCGTACCGGATCGCCTCCTCGGGCGTACCGGCCGTACCTTGCACGAGCAGCGTCGACCGTCCCGAGATGGCGGCCGAAAGATGTTCGGACACCCAGGTTTTCGCGGTTCCGGGCACACCGAGGAGGAGCAGTGCACGGTCGGTGGCCAGCGTTGCGACCGCCACCTCGATGATCCGGCGCGGACCGATGTACTTCGGCGTGATGACGGTGGCGTCGTCGAGGGTGGTGCCGATCAGGTAGTCGACCACCGCGGTCGGCGAGAGGTTCCAATTCGCCGGCCGGGCGGCGGTGTCCGCGCGGGCCAGGGCCGCGAGTTCGGCCGCGAAAGTCTGCTCGGCGTGCGGGCGAAGGAGATTGTCGGTCACGAGAGCTCCCTTGTGAGTGCTATTCGGAGTTGGAGGGCTTCGACGGTGGTGGCGATGGGTGCTTGCAGTTGCGCGTGGGCCTGCTCGCGGATCCGGTTGAGTTCGACGATCCACCGACCGGGAGAGTCGGCGGTGGCGTCGTCGACCGGGAGCGCGGTCCGCATGAAGCCGAGCAGGGTGCGTGATCGCGCGGCGCTGCCTCCCGCCCGGAGCAGGCCGCACGCCCGCAGCGACAGTTCGGTGGGCCACGGTCGGGGCACCGCCGCGAGCATGGACAGGTTCCCGGCGGCGTCGATGCGGTCGAGCTCGTCAGCTGCGGCCGCAAGCAGCTGCTCATCGGAGATCAGCTCGCGGATCAGCCCGGTGTGCTCCGTCGACGAGAGCGACGGCGCGATGGCGCGGGCCCACTCCCGGTTGCGCTGGACGGCAACGGCTGCGACCATCGCGTCCCGATAGACAGCGGGATCGTCGGGGACGGCCGCGAAGATCTCCGCGGGAGTACCGCCGAAGCGAGACTCCCAGTGCGACAACGGAACTGCTCCGATGAGCTGGTTCAGCGCATCGTCGAAGCGAATGGCACCGCGGGCCCGCCCGGCGACTATCCCGTCGCGCGCCAGAGATTCGGGAATACGTGCGGTCCGGTCGATTTCGAACTCGAGCGGACCGTGGCGAGCCACGGTGACGATGCCGAACAGCACGGCGTCGAGCCGAGCCACCAACGCCGAGTCGGGCCGCCCGGTCAGCAGTCGTGCCGCGTGGCGTCGTACGGCACCCCGGCGGTCGTCGAGCGCGCCTTCGAGAAACGGCTCGTCGTCGGGTGCCTCGCCGATCGCGAGTGCGAGGATCAGTCGTTCCCGGTCCTCACCCGACTCCCCTCTCCACCCGGCCGACAGCAGTTCGACGCCGCGCCGCGGGTCGGCTCGTCGCAGGGCTTCGAGGTATCTCACCCGATCGTCGAGCGTTCCGAGTCTCCACGTCGCGTCGTCGGAAAGAATTGCGGCATCACGGTTTTCGAGTGATTCGGCGCTCGGCAGCATCGCCTGGAGCTCGGGAACTCGCCCACTGAGCCACCGGCCTCGCGGCCCGACGATGTCGGCGAGCTGCGTCGAGTCACCTCGAAGGGTCGCAGATCTCGTCTGCCGCAACAGAACCGGCAGCAGCGTCGGCGTGGGTGCGCGGCCGGAGCGCAGCAGCAGCTCCCGTGCGCATTCGTTCATCTCGCCGCCCATGTCCATCATGCGAATCGCGATCTCGGCAGCGGTCGGAGTCATCGGCGGTCGGTCGTCTGGCGGCGCGCTCTCGATTGGTTCGGCCTCGCCGATCACGTCGACGGTGGCCCGTGCCGCCGTCGACGCCAGTGCGGCGGTCTCCAACACCAGCTGAGCAGAATCTGTTGTGCCGCTGAGATATTCGACGATGGCCGGGTCAGCACCGACGGCATTCACCGTGCGTCCGCTGACACCGACGAGCGCCGCCGAGACCACCGAGTCCCACTGGTGTTGTGCGCCTTGCGATTGCGGCGTGGTCATAGTGGCCACACCCGTCCGTCGACCGTCATCGACATTGCCTTGAGTCCGGTGCTGCTGAGCTCGCCGAACACGACCACCGGGGCACCTGCGCTGATCGCGACGGCACTCGCCCAGTCACCTACCCGCAGAGGGAGTGCGTCCCCGGCGTCGTCGATCACGACATGCGCTTGGCCCGCGGTCCCCAGCCGACCGTCGACGGCGACCGGCACGAGGGCGAGCCACGGATCGGCTGCCACGCCCTGCGCGAGGACGTTGCGGGCCGCGCGCGCGGATAGTCCGAGCGGCGCGGCGGGTACGGCGTCGACCGCGGTCAGCTCGCCGGCCGGTACTGCTCGTTGTGCGACGGCCCCGGGGTAGTAGTGCAGCGTCGCGGTCACGGCCACCCCCACCGGCGGCCTGCCCGGCAAGGACGCACCGGGTGGGGCGAAGTCGAGGAGCAGGGCGTATCGCTGCGAATGCCGACCGTACAGCCACGTACGCCGGGTGAGCAGTCGATCTTCCTCGGTATCCAGCGTTCCCAGTACCACCCAGGTGTCTTCGACGCCGGGGGTCGCGAGCACGACGTCCTTCGGGACGGAATAGCCCACATGCCTGCGGACGGAGTCAGCCAGTGCGGGCTCGAGCTCGTCGAGGCGTTGATGCGCGCGAGCGAGCGCCCAGACCGACCCGAGTTCGGTGAGCAGGTCGGCGGGCCAGTGGGCTCCGGTGATCACCTCGGGGAGGCGTCGTATGCGGCGGGCCAACCCCGACGCCTGGGCGTCGACGAGTCGCGCGGCCATCGGATCGAAGCGCGCGTACGGGTTGACGTCGGCGCCGGCCAGGCCCGACGCGATCTGATCGTCGGCCCACATCAGCAACTCGGCGACGCCGGTGTCGACACGGGCGCGGCGGGCCGCGGCGGTCTTCGCGGCCTGCTCCGGGTCGCGGGGCTTCTTCGCGGTATCGGTGGTGGCCGTCGCTTTCGCCGCGCGGGCGTCGAGCCACGTCGCCGCGAACGGTGCCGGCCGTTCGGCGTCGGGCACCGTTCCAGCACTCCACCGCAGCAACAGGCCGAGCGCGTGTTTGCAGGGGAACTTGCGCGATGGGCAGGAGCATTTGTACGCGGGACCGGTGACGTCGACGATCGTTTGATAGGGGTTCTTGCCGCTGCCCTTGCACAGTCCCCACACCGCCGACTCGGTGGCTCCCTCGTCCGACCACCCCGCGGAGGCGATCTTGCGTCCCGCCGTGACGGAGGCAGCGTCGGGCGCCAGGGTCAGCACCTGATCGTTTCCCCACCGGACGTTCACGCTGTCTAATCAACCACATGGGTCCGACAAGGGCACATCGCCTCATCACCCCGACTATCTGCCGATTTCTGCCAGACGTGCGAGCGACGTGGTGGTCACCACGGGGCGACGGGCGCAATGTCGTCGCGGTTTTCGGCGACGTACAGACCGGGGAGTATCCGGGACAGAAACGTGAACTCGTTGTAGGCGTGCTGCAGCAATCCGACGGCCAACGCAGTCGGTACCTGCTGCTCCACCTCGGCGGGCGTCAGCCCTGCGGCCGGCAGGTCGGTGCCCACAAAGAAGTGGCTCCGCAGGGCGAGACCCCACGGGGTGTCACGCCCGATGTGCATGAGCCGCCCGCCGAGCACCTGCCCGTCGTCGGTGCGCGGTGGAGTGTGACTGGTTGCGATTCGGCCGGTGACGGCGCAACTGACGTCGGCGTTCTCCCGGGCTTTGCGGTACAGGTGCGGTGTGAGGAATTCTTCGGGATCGCGGAACTGGACGATCAGGTCGGCGGTGTCGATCTCGGTGAGTCTCTCCACGACGATGTGTTCGCTGCCGATGTGAGTGTCGGGTGCGAGATTGCCCGTCCAGTTGCTGGAGATGTGGTCGATGGGATGCCACCAGATGTATTTCTGTGTGTCGCACCGCCAGCGGAACCACCATTCGAGCATCGCGCCGACGCACCCGTGCATGTCGGTGCGGACCGCGACGTGCAACGACCCGTCCGCGAGACGTTCGTACCCGGTTTCCAGGGGCAACGGGGTGGGATCGAGCAATTGATCTACGTCGGTGAAGATCATGATTCTCTCCTTGTCTGCCGGGTGGCTAACCGGCGTGGGCCGCGCTGGCGGATCGGCTGCCGACCCGGGACAAGAACCCGTCGATCAGGTCCGCGGTCCCGGCGGCCGCACTGGACCCGTAGAGATGAAAGTCGGGGCGGATGACGATGGTATCCGCACCCAGCTCGTCGAGCCATCGATGATAAGTGCCGTCGACGTCGTCGACGATCGAGTCGACGCCGCTGGGACCGGACAGCGCGACCAGTGTGATTCCGAGGTCCGACAGTGCTTCTCGCGCGTCGACGGAGACGGTCGCGAGGGTGGTGGAGGTGCGCGTGATGACGGCGCCCGGTCCGCCGAAGGCGTCGTCGAAGAGCACGACGTCGTGGCCGCCGTCGACGCGTACCCGTCCTTGGCGGGCGAGCGCACCACCGGCGGAGCCGACGTGCACACCGGCACCGAGACCCGGGCGCGGCGGCGCGGGCGGCTTCATCCCGGCCGCCCACTGGGCGATCATCCGAGTGTCGCGTTCGGCGGCTTCCGCGGGATCGGTGATGCAGATGACCTGACCCAGCGAAGTCGAGAACTTCACGAAAGCCACCGCGTGATGGACGCGTTCGGCACCGTAGGTGTCGATCAGAGTGTCATCGGCCTGCCCACGCAGAACGGCGTCGAGCTTCCAGGACAGATTCATCACGTCGCGAACCCCGGCCCCGAGACCCTGGCCGGCGAAAGGTGGCATCAGATGTGCGGCGTCTCCGGCGATCACGACCCGCCGGCGCCGCCACTCGGTGGCCCAGCACGACTGGAACGTGTACACCGAATGCCGTTCGAGTTGCGCATTCGCAGCCGAGAGGCCATAGGGCGCAAGCAGTTCCCACGCCTTGTCGGCCCGGTTGAGCTCCTCCTTGGACTCGTGTGGCAGGCGCATGAATTCCCAGCGTCGACGACCGGGGCCGCCGGGCACCATCGTCGAGGGACGTCGCGTATCGCAGTTCTGGACGGCGATGTGCGGAAACTCCATTCCGGCGCGGGGTTTGACGTCGACGACGAGCCAGTCGAAAAAGTAGCCGTCGTCGTGCCAGTCGATCCCGGCCAGGCTGCGGATCTTGCTGTTGGCGCCGTCGGCGCCGACGACCCAGTCGGCGGTGACCGACACCTGTTCCCCGGTCGCGGTGCGCACACCCACCGTCGCGTCCTGGGTTCGTTGAGTCAGCGAGATCGCCTCCCACCCACGCATCACCCGGACGTTGTCGAGGTCGGCGACGATCGCGTCGAGGGCATCCTCGAGGGCAGGCTGGTTGAAGAAATAGGTGTTGTACCAGCCGGATTCGCCGCGTCCGCTCCAGTCGACCTCCACCAACGTCTGGCCGTCGCCGTTGCGCCAGGAGTACATGTCGTCGTAGGGCTCGGTGATGTGCCCGATGGTGTCGGGGGCCAGCCCGACCGACTGCAGGATGCGGGCGAAGTCCGAACAGTGCGTGACCGCCCGTGGGAGGGGGTAGGCGGCCGCGTTGCGGTCGATCACGATCACCGTGTGCCCTTGCCGGCCGAGTTTGATGGCGAGCAGCTTGCCCACCGGTCCGAAGCCGACGATCAGTACCTCGGTGGTCATTCGACGTGAGGGTGCGTGGCTGGTGTTCATAGCGGGTCCGTTCTAGCTGAGGTCGTCTCGATCAACGTCGTGCAAGCGCTTGGAAACGACCATGCGTCCTCGTGTGGCCCGAGTCACTGTCGGCGTCCCGATTTCCGGGACAGAAACTCTCGACGTTGGGGCCCTTGGCAATTCGGCCCGCCCGGAACGTGGTGTCGGTCACAGAGGTGTCCCGGTTTCCGGGACGATGGGGTTATCCGCACCACATCGGGCACTTCAAGATGACGCTTGCCACTTCACATCGAGCCGGCACCCCGCCCGATATACCTGGAGACATCCCATGCAATTGACCACTTCGCCACAGGCCGCCGAGACTCGGTCGCATCCCGGGGTCATCGCCCTGTGCATGTTCATCACCGTCATCGAGGGGTTCAACCTCATCGTGTACGGATCGGTGGTTCCGCTGCTGCTGGATGACGCCAGGCTGGGCCTGACCGATCAGCAGACCGGACTGATCGGCGGGCTGGTCTACATCGGGGCGATCCTCGGGTCGGTGAGCGTGCCGTGGCTGGCCGACCGGATGGGCCGCAAGCGAGTTTTGCTCTGCGCAATCGGGTTGTTCGCGCTCGGCGGGATCTTGACCGGATCCGCGATCAGCGTGCCGATGCTGGCGCTGGCGCGTTTCATCACCGGATTCGGCGTCGGTGGATCACTGACCACGGCGATGACCGCCGCACGCAACAGCTCGGCGTCGAAGCACGCGTCACTGGTCGTCACGATCACGATGGCAGGCATTCCGCTCGGCGGTGTGGTGGCAGCTCTGCTGGCCATTCCGGTGCTGCCCGCGTTCGGCTGGCGGCCGATGTTCTTCGTCGGTGCGGCGACCGCGGTGATCATCATGATCGCGGTCGCCCGGATGACCCTGCCCACCGATACCCCGCAGGAGCTCGCCGGCCGTCTGTGGTCGGCACGTCAGAAACTCAGCGTCATGTTCTCCGGCCGCGGCATGATCGCGACACTCGTCATCGCCGGATGTGCGATTGCGAACATGGTCGCCTGGCAGGGCCTCAATGTGTGGGGTACCAAGGCCATGGTCGATCTCGGCTACTCCCTCAACACGGCATTGATAGTCACTTTCACCCTCACCGGCGCAGCCGTCCTGGGATCGTTCGTCACCGCCTGGGCGGCTGACCGGCGTGGTTCGGCGCTGATCGCGATCGTGACCAGCTCCTGCACACTGGTGGGCCTGATCGGCATGGTGGTGGTCCCGCTGTCGATCGAGACCACCGTCGTCTGCGTGGCGCTGATGGGCATCGGCGGGCACTCGACGATGAACCTGGTGCACACCACCACCGCCGACATCTTTCCGCTGCCGGTGCGTGCTACCGCGCTGGGCTGGTCCAACGGGACGTCGTTCATCGGCGCGTTCCTCGGCCCTGTGCTGGGTGGCAGCGCGATCGCCGCGGGTGGAGCGAGCGGCCTGTTCTCGACGTTCGCGGCTGCTGCAGCCATTTGCCTGATCGCGGTGATCAGCCTGTACTTCGCCGACCGCGCGGCCCATACCCGCAACACAACGCTCTCCGACCAGCTGTCGGTGATGCCCGCACCGTCGGCCGACGCGGTGCTCGCGTAACCGATCGAACAGAACCGGCGGTTCGGTGCATGATGCACCGAACCGCCGATTTTTTGTTTCTGGATTCACCGACCGTATGCCCCTTCCGCTGGTTGAGCCGGGCCGCAGTCTGCTGGTTGAGCCGGGCCGGAGCGTTAGCGCAGGCCCGTGTCGAAACCACGGTGACACAACGGATTTCGGTGAGGCTAGCGGCGCGTCGCGCCTAATGTTATTGATATCCTGCGCTCACCCTGCTTCGCCGCGTCCTGCTGGTTGAGCGAGGCGAAGCCGAGTCGAAACCACGGTGACGCTGCGGGTTGCGTCACTTGCCCGGCCGATGGGGTTTCGACTCGCTCCGCTCGCTCAAACGGCAGAGGAACGCAATGCGCAGAGGGGGTTACGTCCGCGGGAACCGATTGCCGCCGCGGGAGCTCGACAACCGCTGCGTCAACGCAGGACCGCAGCCGCACACACACACACCCTTGCGACCGTCCCGGCGCGAGACATACACATGCCACACGGGCCGGAAAAACAGGAAAACTGCTGGTGAGCAAGGGCAAAATGCCCTCGGCGACCGACTATTCGGACGATTTTCTCCCCGCCGAACCAGCGAACGGATCCACGTTGTATCAGCGGCGCAGCGATACCGCGGACGGGACGATTGCGGGGTTGATTCGTTGCAGGCCTTCGATCGCTTGCGCACGTTTATCCGCAAAGCGACCGGTGGGCATCACCACGCACACAACCTGCAGGGCACCGGTGGGACCGACGAAGCCGGTGGCGACCGCACAGATTCCGAGGTCGTGCTCTTCGACGTCGATGGCGATGTGCGACCGGCGGATCTCGTCGAGCCGGTGCCGGACCTGTGTCAGGTCGGTGACGGTGTTCGCGGTGAACCGGGTCAGCGGAGTCTGCAGGAGTTCGGCTACCTGCTCGTCGGGCAGATGCGCCAGCAACGCCATGCCGATGGAGCTGGCGTGCAACGAGAACGACTTTCCCACCTTGGTGACCCCGCGGAGCCGGTCCGGCGAAGCGAGTTGGTCGACGACGACGACCTCTCGGCCGCTGAAAACGGCCAGTTCGACGTTTTCGTTCACCGCGCGTGCCAGAACGGCCATCTGGTTGCGGTTGCTGCCGAGTAGCCGCAGGTGCGCATTCATACCGAACTTGAGCAAGCCGGGTCCGAGTGTGTAGCCGCGCCGTTCCGGAACCCGCACGACGAACAACTCCTGCTCGAGCGCTTGGACGATGCGGTGCACCGTCGATCTCGGCAGTCCGGTGCGGGTGGCCAGCTCGGTCAAGGTGAGCGGTTCTCGTCCCTCGGCGATCGCGTCGAGGATCAGCGTTGCTCGACCGATGTCGGCCATCGCGTCACCCTCTCGTCCACGTCCGGTCCACGATCAGCTCGGTGATCGACCAGGTCTCGCTGTCGACCGTCAGTGTGTAGCGGCCGAGCGTGTGCAGGACCGGGTCGGGGGCGATGATCCAGCGTGTGTAGTGGGCGTCGGCACGCCAAAGGTCACCCCGGTCCCGATGCACCTGAAGGTTGGTGACGTCGTGTCGATGTGCCGTCGGCGCGGCCCACAGGCCGGTGAAGAACGACGGTGCGGCGTCGGCTGAGTGGTAGCCGGCGTGTGGAAACCGCACCCGGGCAGCGCCCAGCAGATCCACTGCGGCGGCTACGTCCTTGCGGTCGGCGATGTCGATGTAGGTGTAGAGCAGGTTGGCGATGTGATGTCGTGCGACGGCGCCTGCCAAGCTGTCCGCATCGGTGCTCACGAGTGCGCCTGCTGCCATTGTCGCAGGTAAGACCGCCCGTAGTCGTTGCCGTGGGGCGTACGCAGAACGGTATGGATGTGGAACGGTTTGGGTGTGTCGTAGTCCAGGAAGACGCCGCAGTGATGATCGAGTTCGGCGATGATGACCGGCGATTGGATGCGGTAGTAGAACACATCGCCCGGTGCGTGCCCCCCTATCCAGGAGAACCATGTCTCGGTGAGATTTTCGCGGACCTCGCGCATCCGCGCCGCGCGTGGACCCTCGGGCAGCAACCCGACGAATTCTTCGACGATTGCCAGCACCAGCTGTTGGGCGTCATCTGACAGGTCGCTGACCCGGACCCCTTCGAAGGGTATCTGCCGATTGTCTTGGAACGCACCGGCCAGGTGTCGCTCATCGCCCGGGTGGACCCGTCCCGGCGGCATCGCGGGGTCGACCATCTGCTCGTACGTCGTTGCCGCAGTCCGTTGTTCGGCGGTCAGCGCACCCATGAGTCGAATACCGAGATCGATACGGGGCGTGAATGATTCGACGCCGGCGTGGTCGCCCTCGTCTATTTCGTTCGGTTCCGCGCCGAGGAATGCCGGGCTGATCACCATGCGGCCCTCGATCACCAGGCAGTTGACCGCCATGTGATGTCCGAAGATCTGCCAGCCCCATGGAGCGGTCAGATCCGGGGTGCCATAGATGGCGATGTTGTAGCTGAACTCATTGAGAATGCTCTGCAGTCCGACGACCTCCCCCAGGAACCCGTTGATCAGCATCATGTTGTGGGCCAGGTCGTAGCCTTCCGGGCTCAACGACGCCGCCATCAGCGCCAATGCTTTGCGCTGGACGTCGGCGGATTGAAACTCCAGGCGCAGTCCGGTGTCGAACTGCATGAACTCGGGGTTGGCCCAGGTCTGCCATTCGGGCGCGTCGACGGCAAAGGAGACAGCGGCACGTGCATCGGGGTCGAGCGCGGCGAGCAGATCCTCGGCGGCCGACACCATCGCGGCGACCGGCGCTTCTTCGCCCGGCCGGGCCGGTTCGAACGGGTGGACACCGTCACGTAGCGTTCCGTCTTCGGTGACGCCCCGGAACTCGTTGAGGTACAGCGGGGTCCAGCCCACCACCAGGTCGCCGGTGAACGTTCCCTCTTCGCGAGCGGCCGTCCGGTAGGTGTAGGCGTCCATTCCTCGCACGTCGGCGAGCCGGGGATGATCGTCGGCGAACAGATATCGCCGAAATTCTGCGGTCATGAGTGTTCCTTTCACACGGTGGTGTTGTTATGGCGGGCGACGGCCTCGCGCACGGCCTGCTCGTCACCACGAGTTATGGCGTCGACGAGATCGACGTGAATCTGTGTTCTCCGACGGCGGTATTCGTCGGCGTCGCTGTCATCGATTCGCGCAGAGGTGCTCCCCAGGTGCCCGAGCGTTCCGACGTAGACGGCGCGAGCCATTTCGTTGGGGCAGATCGCCGCGATCCGCTCGTGCAGCGCCCAATTGGCGTGCAGGAAGTCATCCCAGGTCGACGCCGCGCGCATGGTTTCCAGTAGCCCGGTGAGTTCCGCGGCATCGCTGTCGGTGCAGTGTCGTGCGGCGCTGACGTCGATCAACGCCTCGAGGTGATCACGCAGTTCAATCGCGTCGGCAACCGTTTCCGGCGCTTCCGACACGTTGAGCAGCGTGTGTCGCATCCGGACCACCGGGCCCGACTCGGCGACGAACAATCCGCCGTTTCGACCGGGGCGGATCTCGAGAATTCCGCGATCGCGTAGGAGCCGCACCGCTTCACTGACGGTGGAGTACGCGAAGCCGGTCTCGGCCCGCAACGAGTCCAGCGTGCCGACCAGCTCTCCGACCGCCAGACGCTCGGAACGGATGCGGTCATCGAGCGCCGCAGCCAACTCCTCGGCGCGGGTGCGTTGAGCGAAGGCCCCCGCACGGGCGACGAACACCTTGGATTGCGGGGCGCGTGACCCTTGCTTACGTGGTGTCTCTTCAGGCATAGTCTCCATAGAACCATAAACCTGCGAAGGTTTAGAAGGGTTTGTAAGTTTTATTTTGATCAATCTCAGGAGCACACATGCGACTCGTAGGAATCACCCGCACCGGTTCAGACCTCGTCGAGGTCGCGGACCTCGCCGACGACGGGCAGACCCTCTCCGTCCTCGCGGAACTGTCGGACTTCTGGTCGGCCGCCGGCGAACACATCGCGCGCGGCGGGGGTGAAGTCCTCCGGCGCGACGACGTGACGCTGGTCCCGCCCGTGCTCCCGGACGCCCGAGTCATCTGCATCGGACTGAACTACCTCAAACACGTGGCCGAGGGCAGCTATCGGTCCGAACCCCTGCCCGAATACCCAACCCTCTTCGCCCGCTGGTCGACGTCGCTGACCGTCGACGGCGATGACGTTCCCGTGCCTGCCGACGAGGACGGCCTCGACTGGGAAGGTGAAGTGATGGCCTGGGTGGGTGCCGAACTCATCGACGCGACTCCCGACGAGGCGCTCGCCTCCGTCGTCGGGTATTCCACCTTCAACGACCTCACCGCCCGACGCGCACAGAAGCTCACCTCGCAGTGGATTCTGGGTAAGAACGCCGACCGATCCGGCCCAGTCGGTCCGCTCGTGCCCGCCGCCGAGGTGGGTGACCTGCGCGATGGACTGCACATCAGCACACGCGTCAACGGCGAGACCGTGCAGGACGCTCACACCGACGAGATGGTCTACACCGTCGGCGACACACTCGCGCATATCTCGCGCACGTTCACCGTTCGGCCCGGCGACCTACTGGCGACCGGCACACCGTCGGGCGTGGGCTACGCCCGAACCCCCGCCTGGCTCCTGCAGCCCGGCGACGTCGTCGAGGTCGAAGTCGACCGTCTCGGGATCCTCACGAACACCATCGTCGACGGTGAGGCGCGCAGGTCGCGAGACTGATCCGCATCTCCGACCCGGATACGACCGTGGTTGCTTCCTCGGGCGGCCACGGCATCCGGTTTCACGACCAGTCGCGTGGCGGCGCTACGTCCCGAAGGCCCACTTGGCCATCAACGGGAACTCTTCGCGCCAGAACGGGCCGCCGTGCGTCCCGCGTCGTTCGGTTGCGACGACCTCCGTGCCGGCCGCTCGCAACGCGTGGACCCAGCGGGCGGCGTTGTCGCGGAAGAACGGCTCTTGGTCGCCTGCCACGAAGTAGGCGTGTGGAATCGGAGGGGACAACTCGGCGGGCGGGCGATAGCCGGCTCCCGGAGAGGCACACAGGATCGCCCCGTACAACTCGGGATGCCGCAGGCCCAGGGCGACCGCCAGTTCGCCACTCGCCGAGACCCCCATTACAGCGGTGCGCTTCACCGGCATCGACACTCCGAACGCCGCGGCAATCCAAATTGGAACCTGGTCGGTGAAGAACCGTTCGTGCGCCGTGAATCGCTCTGGATCGAAGCCGAGCGAGTATTCGCGCAGACGCTCCGTCTCGTCCGCCGGTCGGTGCACGCCGACGACCATCGTCGCCGGAGCACCGGCGCGCTCCACCTCCGCGCCCCACGACGCGATCAACTGGCCGTCCCCAGCGAACACGATTGCCTCCACCGCGCGCCGCGGAACGTAGACGCTGACACAGCGGCCACCGTCGTAGTCGAAGGACTCGGTGATGACTTCACCCGTCTTGCTGGACAATTGCAGCACCCGTTTCTCAGACGACCGGCGTGGATCAGAGAATCACCGACACACAACGAAAACTTGTAGCATTAGGGACGTCGCGTTGTGACGGTAAACACCGGAACCTTCGAGTCGGGAGTCTTCAAGATGCCCACAACTGCTGATCCGTTCGCCCGCCCCACACCCGTCGACGTCGCCCACCACAGTCATTTGACCGGGGTCTTCGCGCCACAGCGTACGGAGATCTCGGTCGACGACCTGGCGGTCACCGGGCAGATACCCGCCGATTTGCACGGCGCCTATCTGCGTAACGGACCCAACCCCCGATTCGACCCGTTGGGGCGCTACGTGTACCCGCTCGACGGCGACGGCATGGTCCATCGGCTGACCTTTCGGGAGGGGCGGGCAGACTACGTCAATCGTTTCGTTCGAACACCGATGGTCGTCGAAGAGGAAAAGGTCGGCCATGCCATCTGGCCGGGCGTGACCGATTTGTGGACACCGGACGCCGACGAGGTGGGGCCCGCACTCGCGGGCACCACACGTGACCTTCCCGACATCAATATCGTGCGCCACGGCGGGCGGCTACTCGCGATGGCGGAATCGGCTCCGCCGTATGGGCTGAATCCCGCCGACCTCGCGACGCTGGGACGGGAGACCTGCGACGGCGCGATGGCAGTAGGCAGCACCGCGCATCCCAAACTCGATCCGACGACGGGCGAGCTGGTGTTGTTCAACTATCTCCTCGAGGCGCCGTATCTGACGTGGGCGGTAGTCGCGCCGGACGGCACGTGCAGCCGTCCTCCGACGCCAGTGGCCGGCGCTACGCAGTCGCTGATGATCCACGACATGGCGCTCACGCCCACTTACGTCGTCTTGTTCTTGTGCCCCCTGGTCTTCGACATCGCCGCTGCGATGACCGGTGGTTCGGTGCTCGACTGGCGCCCCGACGCCGGGACTCGCATCGCATTGATACCTCGCGACGGGTCGCCGATCACCTGGCTCGACACCGACGCGTTCTGGGTGTGGCATTTCGCGAACGCCTTCGACGGCACCGACGGCACCGTCGTCGTCGACTACGTCGAGTGGACCTACCCCGGCGGCTTCGCCGATGTTGGGCAACCGGCGACGTCGAGACTCGTTCGGGCGACCATAGACCCCGCGACACGCGACATCACCCGCGACGCCCGAGCGTCACACGACATCGAGTTTCCCCGCATCGACGACCGGCTGAGCACCAGCGAACATCGGTGGATCTCGACCGTCGGAAAGGTCGACGACGGTCCAGGCCCGATGAATGCGTTGCGGTTCTTCGACATGAATACTGGGGCCGATCAGCTGGTCGCTGAGCCTGGTCTGGTCTACGGCGAACCGATCTTCCTGCCGGGAACCAAGAACGAGTACTGGGGGGCTTTCACCAACGATCCGCGAGACGGAACGTCGGGGTTCGTCATACTCGCGGCCGACGATCTGGATCATGGACCGATAGCGGAGATCGCGATGCCACAGCGGGTTCCTGCCGGGCTGCACGGGGCGTGGCTGGCTGACTAGCGTCGCAAGGCGATCGGCGCCGCGGACGACGAAAGCGACCGTCGATCGACGGTCGCTTTCAGGTGTCTTTGCTGTGGAGCCTAGGAGATTCGAACTCCTGACATCTGCCTTGCAAAGGCAGCGCTCTACCAACTGAGCTAAGGCCCCGTTCCGGTCTCCCGGACTTCATCGGGTTGCGTCGGCCGAATCTCTTCGACGTTCGCGGTGGGCCTAGGAGGACTTGAACCTCCGACCTCTTCGTTATCAGCGAAGCGCTCTAACCGCCTGAGCTATAGGCCCTTGAACCGAGAAGTGAGATTACCGCAGGATGCCACCAATAATCAAAACGGTGGCATCCGCGCAGGTCACACCCGGTTTGAATCAATCGAGGTCGGCGAGAGTGACCTCCGCGCCACCGATCAGATCGGCGCACAAGTTATAGATGAACGCTCCGATGGTGGCCAACGCTGTGAGCAAAATCGCATTGATCGCCCCAAGCCCGACGGCCCAGCCGAAGATGGTGCCCGCTCCGAAGATGTCACCACCGCCCGACGATCCGTCAGCCGTCGTCAACGTGCCGAACGAGCTGTTGACCTGATCCCAGACACCCATGCCGTCGAGGATCAGATACAGCACCGCCACCGAGATCAGCCACACGAAGAATCCGACGATCGACAGCACCGCGGAGATCTTGAACATCGCCCACGGATCGATCCGACGGATCTGCACCGACGCCCGCAGCGCGCGCCCCGGACCCACCTGCGCGGGAATCGAACGCGTCGACGTCGGCACCGCTTTGGCCGCCTTGGCGCTTTCCGCATGGTGGATCGCATCGAGATCCGGCAGATTCTGCGTCGCCACATTGGACCGGTCGATGTGGCGCGTCGGCGACTCGACGAATGTGTCCGGCTTACGCTCCCCCGACGCCGGCGGGGTCGTCGGCGTCGGCGCATCGGCATCGTCGGACGCGCTCGCCTCGCCCCTGGGCGTCCCGCTCACGACGCCGCGCGGTGGCGGGCCGCCGCGCTCGCCCGACTCGGTCTCCGACGACTCGGTTGCCGTGGCCGCCTGGCCGCGCTGCCACGGCGGCACTACCGTGGCCCGGGCCGCCTGGCCGCCGGACGACGATCCCGCACCGTCGACCTTGTGTTCATCTGGCTCATTCGCTGTGCTCAATGACATTTCCTTGAATCGACGATGCGGGCGGTGGGTCCGGCGCGGTGCGCGGACGTTGATCTCACGGTACCGACGTTACTTCTTACCGGTCGTGTCGCTCGACAGTTCCTCGTCGGGCTCGTCCGCGTTTCGGGCAATCGCCAACAGCGTAGTGCCTTCGTCGAGGTTCATCAGGCGGACACCCTTGGTCTGTCGGCCGGCCTTGCGGACCTGCTTGGCCGCGGTGCGGATCACCCCGCCACCGGAGGTGATCGCGTACAGCTCGGTGTCGTCGTCGACGATGAGCGCGCCGATGAGGTTTCCACGGCGACGATCGTGCTGAATCGTCAGCACGCCCTTGCCGCCGCGGCCCTGCACCGGGTAGTCGTCCATCGCGGTCCGCTTGGCGTAGCCGCCCGACGTCGCGACGAGCAGATAGGTGTCCGGCACGACGACGTTGAGCGAGAGCAGCTTGTCCTCGTCGTTGAATCGCATGCCCTGCACGCCCGACGTCTGCCTGCCCATCGGGCGCAGCACCTCGTCGGTGGCACTGAAGCGGATCGACTGTCCGTGGTCGGAGACCAGCAGCAGGTCGTCGTCGGAGCTGCACAGTTGTGCGCCGACCAGTTCGTCCTCGCCGCGCAGGTTGATCGCGGCGATGCCGCCGGACCGGTTGGAGTCGAAATCTTCCAGCTTGGACTTCTTCACCAGACCGTTGCGGGTCGCGAGCACCAGATACGGCGCGTCGGCGTACGACTTGAGCTGAATGATCTGCGCGATCCGCTCCTCCGGTTGGAACGCGAGGAGATTCGCGACATGCTGACCACGCGCGGTGCGGTTGGCCTCGGGCAGTTCGTATGCCTTGGCACGGTAGACCCGTCCCTTGGTGGTGAAGAACAGCAACCAGTCATGCGTGGAGCAGACGAAGAAGTGCGCGACGATGTCGTCCTGCTTGAGTCCGGCTCCCTGCACACCCTTGCCGCCGCGGCGCTGACTGCGATACAGGTCGGTCTTGGTGCGCTTGGCGTAGCCGGTCTCGGTGATCGTGACGACGACGTCTTCGCGTGCGATGAGGTCCTCGTCGGTCACATCGCCTTCTGCCGCAACGATTTTCGTGCGACGCTCGTCGCCGTACTTGTCGACGACGTCGGCGAGCTCATCGCGGACGATGGCGCGCTGGCGTTCCGGCTTGGCGAGAATGTCCTTCAAGTCGGCGATCTCGCGCTCGATGTCAGCCAACTCGTCGATGATCTTCTGTCGCTCGAGTGCCGACAGTCGGCGCAGCTGCATCGCGAGGATGGCATCGGCCTGGATCTCGTCGATGTCGAGCAGGTCGATCAACCCGCGGCGGGCCTCGTCGGTGTTCGCCGACGCTCGGATCAACGCGATCACTTCGTCAAGTGCGTCAAGGGCTTTCACCAAGCCGCGCAGGATGTGCGCGCGTTCTTCGGCCTTGCGCAACCGGTAGCGGGTCCGGCGGACGATCACGTCGATCTGATGCGCCACATACAGCCGGATCATTTGATCCAGGCGCAGGGTACGCGGCACGCCGTCGACGATGGACAGCATGTTGGCGCCGAAGTTGGTCTGCAGCTGGCTGTGCTTGTACAGGTTGTTCAGCACGACCTTGGCGACCGCGTCGCGGCGCAGCGTGACGACGATGCGCATGCCGACACGATCCGACGACTGATCCTCGATTCGGCTGATGCCCTTGAGTTTTCCTTCGTTGACCTGCTCGGCGACCGACGCGATGAGGTTGTCCGGGTTGACCTGATAGGGCAACTCGGTGATGACGAGGGTGGTGGTGCCCTTGTTCTCCTCCACGTCGACGACGCCGCGCATCCGGATGGAACCGCGGCCGGTGGTGTAGGCGTCTTTGATGCCCTGTCCCCCGACGATCAGACCGGCCGTCGGGAAGTCGGGGCCCTTGACCGCTTCCATGCAGGCGGCGAGCGTCGCCTCTTCGTCGGCTTCGGGGTTGGCCAGCGCCCAGAACACCGCGTCGGCGACCTCATTGAGGTTGTGCGGCGGGATGTTGGTGGCCATGCCGACGGCGATGCCGCCCGAACCGTTGATCAGCAGATTGGGGATGCGCGACGGCAGCACCGTCGGTTCCTGCGTCTTGCCGTCGTAGTTGGGAATGAAATCGACTGTCTCTTCGTCGATGTCGCGCAGCATCTCCATCGCCAGCGGCGTGAGCCGGGCTTCGGTGTAACGCATCGCGGCAGCGCCGTCGTTGCCGCGGGAGCCGAAGTTGCCCTGGCCGTCGACGAGCGGATAACGCAACGACCACGGCTGCGCCAGACGCACCAGGGCGTCGTAGATCGCGGTGTCGCCGTGCGGGTGGTAGTTACCCATCGTCTCGGCAACGGGTTTCGCCGATTTGACGTAGCTGCGGTCCGGGCGGAAGCCGGCGTCGTTCATCGCGTAGAGCAGGCGTCGGTGCACCGGCTTGAGGCCGTCTCGGACCTCCGGCAGCGCGCGACCGACGATGACGCTCATCGCGTAATCGATGTAGCTGCTCTGCATCTCCTGTTGAATGTCAACGGGTTCGATGCGGTCGCGACCGCCGTCGTCGTCGGTGCCGCTGGGTGGCAAAGTGGTGTCAGTCATTGAAGTTTCGCACCTTCGAAGTCAGTGATGCCGTAACAATGTTGTGCCCCAACAGTTTTCACCGCGATGTCGATTCGGCGCGCGTCGTCGGGGGCGGATCGTCTAGACATCGAGGAAGCGGACGTCCTTGGCGTTGCGCGCGATGAAGCTGCGGCGCGCGGCGACGTCCTCACCCATCAGGATGGAGAACAGTTCGTCGGCGGCCGCGGCGTCGTCGAGGGTGACCTGGCGGAGGATGCGCACGTCGGGATCCATTGTGGTCTCCCACAATTCCTTCGCATTCATCTCGCCGAGACCCTTGTAGCGCTGGATGCCGTCGTCGGTGTTGATCTTCTTGCCCGCTGCCTTACCGGCCTCGAGCATGGCGTCGCGCTCACGGTCGGAGTAGGCGAAGTCGGGTGCCGCGCCCTTCTGCCACTTGAGTTTGTACAGCGGCGGCTGCGCGAGGAAGACATGCCCGTGCTCGACGAGGGGCCGCATGAAGCGGAACAGCAGAGTCAGCAGCAGCGTCGAAATGTGTTGTCCGTCAACGTCGGCGTCGGCCATCAACACGATCTTGTGATAGCGCAGCTTGGAGATGTCGAACTCGTCGTGGATGCCGGTGCCGAAGGCCGTGATGATCGACTGCACTTCGGCGTTCTTCAGAACGCGATCGATCCGGGCCTTCTCGACGTTGATGATCTTGCCGCGCAGCGGAAGGATCGCCTGGTACATCGAGTCGCGCCCGGACTTGGCCGAGCCGCCCGCCGAGTCGCCCTCCACGATGTAGACCTCGCACTTGGACGGATCGTTGCTGCGGCAGTCGGCGAGCTTGCCGGGCAGGCCGCCGATGTCGGTTGCGGTCTTGCGGCGCACCAACTCTCGCGCCTTGCGTGCGGCCATGCGCGCCTGCGCCGAGTCCGACGCCTTCTTGATGATGATCTTCGCCTCGGCCGGATTGGACTCGAACCAGTGCGCGAGATGTTCGTTGCACATCTTCTGCACGAAGCCCTTGACCTCGGTGTTGCCGAGCTTGGTCTTGGTCTGGCCCTCGAACTGCGGGTCGCCGACCTTCACCGAGATGACCGCGGCGAGACCCTCCCGGATGTCGTCGCCGGTGAGCTTGCCGTCCTTCTCCTTCACCAGCTTCTTGTCGGCCGCGTACTTGTTGACCGTGCTGGTGAGCGCCGCGCGGAAACCCTCTTCGTGGGTGCCGCCCTCGTGGGTGTTGATCGTGTTGGCGAAGGTGTGCACCGACTCGGAGTAGCCGTTGTTCCACTGCATGGCGATCTCGACCTCGTGGCCGGTGCCCTTGCCGGTGAAGCCGATGACCGAGTTGTGAATCGGGTTCTTGGTGCGGTTGAGATGCTTGATGTAGTCGACGAGGCCGTCCGGGTAGTGATAGGTGCGCGTCTTGATCCGCGCGACACGGCTGGCCTTGTCTTCCTTGTTGCCGACGCTCTCGGCGGTGTCGTCACCGTCGCCGCCCATCTCGGCTTCGGCCTCGGCGGCCTCGTCGGAGAGGCGCTGGTCGGTGAGGGTTATGGTCAGGCCCTTGTTGAGGAAGGCCATCTCCTGCAGCCGGCGCGCGACGGTCTCGGCGCTGAACGTCGTGGTCTCGAAGATGTTCGCGTCGGGCCAGAACCGTACGGTGGTACCGGTCTTGCGGGTGGCCGCGCCCTTGTCGAGCGGTCCGGGGACGGCGTGGTCGTAGGACTGCTCCCAGTGGAAGCCGCCGTAGTTGATCGACAGTTCCACCTTGGTCGACAGCGCGTTGACCACGGAGATACCGACGCCGTGCAGACCGCCCGACACCGCGTACGCGTCCGAGTCGAACTTGCCGCCGGCGTGCAGTTGCGTCATCACGACCTCGACGGTCGGGACTCCGGTCTTGTGCATGTCGGTGGGGATGCCACGACCGTCGTCGACCACCTGGACACCGCCGTCGGCGAGCAACGTCACGTCGACCTGCGACGCGTAGCCGGCCATCGCCTCGTCGACCGAGTTGTCGACGACTTCCCAGATCAGATGGTGCAGACCGCGTTCACCGGTAGAACCGATGTACATACCGGGGCGTTTGCGGACGGCCTCGAGGCCCTCCAGAATGCTGATGGAATCGGCGCCGTAATCGGAACTCTTCTTCGAGCCCCTGGCTGACGAGTCGGAACTGTTGGTGTCGGTCACGACGTGCGTCCGCTCCTGTTCTATGTCGCTGCTCACCGCACGCGAACGCATCGGCGTCGTTGCACGTTTAGGTCTGGGACAGACCAGGTGTTACCCCGCAGGTGATGGGCCCCGCGCCGAGTGTTCGACGGGGCACCCCTACATAGTACTTGGTCATTTGGTGAACGAACTAGAGGTAGCGCTGCGCCACGCTGATTTGCGCACAGAACGACGAACGAGACGTGATCGCGGTCCGATTGTGGGTGTGGAACGAAAATCTTGCTCAGCAGGCTGTCAGCGACTACCCGTAGGTGTCGCGTGGACCGCGGCCGGAAATGTGGCGCTCGCCCTTGCGCCAGGACGGCGGCTTGGGCCCGGTGATCCGCAGCGACGTCACCACTCCGTCGCCGACGGCAGCCGCGATCTTCGCCAGAATCTGCGCCTGCACGTAGCGCAACTGGGTGGCCCATGCCGTCGATTCGGCCTGGACCTGCATGATTCCGTTGAGCAACGACGTCGGGGTGGCGTGGGCGGAGATCTCCTCACCGACGATGTCGGGCCATCGCGCGAAGACCGTTCCCTCCCCGATCCTCGGTTTCCAGCCGCGGTCGTTGGCCAGCCGGCCGGTCAACACGCCCAACAATTGCGGATCCCGACCGTCGGGTCCGGGTCCCGACCACCGCTTGCGGGTCCGACCGCCGGCCGCGCCGCGTCGGACCGGCGACGCCTTGCCCTTCCCGACGACCTTCCCCTGCGCACGGGCCTGCTCGAGCGCTTTGCGCGCCAGTTCGTAGCCGGACAGGCCCTCTAGCCCGTCCGACGCCGATGCCGACGACTGTGCATCACCGCTCATGGCTCACCTCGCGGATCTGGGAACGACGTTCACCCTCATTGTCCTCGATATCGACGCCGATGATGCGCCCGCCGATCCCGTCCGGCAGATCCTCGGCGACGGCGGCGGTGATCAGCAGCTGCTCGGCGGATTCGACGAAGGTCGCGAGGTGGGTACGTCGCGCGGCGTCGAGCTCGGCGAACACGTCGTCGAGCATGATCACCGGCTCGATGCCCTCGGTCCGCAGCAGCTCGACTGTCCCCAGCCGCAACGACAACGCCAGCGACCACGATTCTCCATGGGAGGCAAAGCCTTTCGCTACGTCGGAGCCGAGCACGATGTCAAGGTCGTCGCGATGCGGGCCGAGCAGCGACTGGCCCCGATCGATCTCCTTGCCACGGACGGCGGCGAGCTTCTCGATCATCAGCGCTTCGATGGCCGCGGTGTCGACGGCGCTGCCGTCGGGGTTGATCACCTCCGGTCCCAGCGAACACCGGTAGGTCAGCGACGCCGGGCGCGAATGCGGTGCGATCGCCGAATACGCCTGGGTGAAAAGCGGATTCAGCTTTGCGACGTCGTCGATGCGCGCGGCGGTCACCCGGGCGCCGAAGCCCGCGAGTTGTGCATCCCAGACATCGAGAGTGGAGATGATCGACGCGGCCTCGCTGCCACCTCGCCGCATGGCGGCGGCTGCGGATTTGAGTAATGCGGATCGTTGACGCAACACGCGGTCGTAGTCGGCTTTGTCGGCGATGGCCCCCGGGCCCCTGTTCGCGACGATCTCGTCGAGGAATCGACGCCGATCGGCGGGTTCGCCGCGGACGAGCGCCAGATCCTCGGGTGCGAATAGCACCGATCGCAGGATTCCGACGACCTCGCGGGTTCGTCGTACCGGACGGCCGTTGATGGCGGCCTTGTTGGAGCCTTCGCTACGCACGGTCAGGTCGACAGTGAGCTCACGACCGGCATGCTCGACGGTGGCCGTGAGTTGTGCATCCGCCGCGCCGGTCCGTACGAGCACGGCGTCGGAGCTGACCCGATGTGACCGCAGATTCGTCAGATAGAACAGTGATTCGACGAGGTTGGTCTTCCCGAATCCGTTGCGGCCCACGAAGATCGTGGCTTCGGGCCGCAACGACAGTGACACCTGTGGCCAGGACCGGAAATCGCGGAGGGTCAGCTCGCGGACGAACACCTGGGGCCGGTCAGCCGGGGAGTCGAACCGGCATCAGCAGATAGCTGAACGCCGAATCAGGTGCGACGTATGCGCCGGATTCGTCGGCGACGGGTTCATCGCCGGTAGCCGGACGCAGCACGGCTGGGCGGCTCGGCGTCGTGAAGCCGAAGTCGACGGCGTTGGCTCCGATGGCGTTGAGGCCGTCCTGCAGATACGCCGGGTTGAACGCGATGGTCAGCGGTTCGCCGTAGAAGTTCACCGGCAGTTCTTCTTCGGCCTTGCCCGCGTCGTCGCCGCCCGCGGTCAGCAGAACCGATCCCTCGCTGAACTCCATCCGCACCTGAGCGCCGCGTTCGGCGACGAGGGCGACACGCTTGATGGCCTCGAGGAGCGGACCGCTCTCGATGCTGGCGACCGCCGTGTGACTCGCCGGCAGCAGCTGACGGAACTTGGGGAACTCGGCGTCGAGCAGTCGAGTGGTGGTGCGCTTGCTCGAGCCCAGAATGCCCAGAATGCCCTCGCCGCCGATAGCTGAGCCGGTGCCGAATGCCAACGAGACGTCGGACCCGGTCTCCGAACCCGCGGTCTTGGCCGACTCAGAAAGTGTCTTGGCCGGGACGAGCACGGCGCCGGTGGCGCCGGCATCGGTCGGTTGCCACTCGAGCTCACGGACGGCGAGGCGGAATCGGTCGGTGGCGGCGAGAACGACCTTGTCGCCGTCGATCTCCACGCGTACGCCGGTAAGCATAGGAAGTGTGTCGTCCCGACCCGCCGCGACCGCGACCTGCGAAATCGCCTCGGCGAACACGCTCGAGGGCACAGTGCCGGTGACGCTCGGGACGTCGGGCAGCTGCGGGTAGTCCTCCACCGGCATCGTCGGCAACGAGAAACGGGCGCTGCCACAGGTGATGGCGACTCGAGAGCCGTCGAGTACCACGTCGACCGGTTTGTTCGGCAATGCCTTGGTGATGTCCGCGAGGAGACGCCCGGAGACCAGGACGGTTCCGGGTTCGGCGATTTCAGCGGGAAGGCTCTCCTGAGCCGAGACCTCGTAGTCGAAGCCGGAGACGGTCAGACCGGTGTCGGTGCTGGTGATCAGCACACAGCCGAGGACGGGAACCGGTGGGCGCGACGGCAGGCTGCGGGCAACCCAGGCAACTGCGTCTGCAAAGTCATCGCGAGCAACACGGAATTTCATGCCTGGGAGTCACCTTCGCCTGGAGTCGTTTCTTCGGGTTGGGCTTCCACTGTAGAACGCGACGCCGAGGCGGGGGTGGCTTGGGCTGGTTTCGTCGAGCTGTGCGCTCGTGACGAGCGCACGCGAGGCGACGTTGTGCACAGATCTACTTTTAAAGAGATTTCCTAGATAGAACTCAGTAGTAGTCATAGGGCCTGTGGAGCCTGTGGAGAACCGGCTTTTTCCCAGTTCGGAACGGTTTTCGGGGTGTTGGCCGGTGGTGGACGAATTCTGGTCGAGCTGTGGACGGCTGTGCACAGTCGATTCAGTGTTCTCCGGCCGTCCCCGAGTTATCCACAGATTCGGTTCGGTTATCCGGAGCTTGTACACAGCGATTCGCCACGTGCGCTCGAGCACGACGACCGCTCGCCGGAACCCTCGGGTGTCACTCGAGGGTGTGGCGGGTCAGCCCTGAGCGCCCTGACGGATGCGGGCGGTCAGTTCCTGGACGTGGTTGTAGATATCGCGACGTTCGGCCATCGCGCCACGGATCTTCTTGTCCGCGTGGATGACGGTGGTGTGGTCACGGTCGAAGGTCTCACCGATCCGCGGCAACGACAGGTCAGTGAGTTCACGGCACAGGTACATCGCGATCTGCCGGGCCTGAGCGATCGCCCGGGTGCGGCTGGGGCCACGCAACTCGTCGACCGACAGTTCGAAGTAATCGGCGGTGGTTGAAAGGATGCGCGCCGCGCTCACTTCGATGGCATTCGTCTCCGGCAGCAGCGACTGCAGGACGACTTCGGCGAGCGCCTTGTCGAGCTCGGTGTGATTGAGCGATGCGAATGCCGTGACGCGGATCAGCGCACCCTCGAGCTCACGGATGTTGCGCTCGATCTTCGACGCGATCAATTCGAGCACGTCGTCGGGGACGGTGATCTCGTCCATCTGCGCCTTCTTACGCAGGATCGCGACTCGGGTCTCCAGGTCGGGCGGCTGAACGTCGGTGATCAGTCCCCACTCGAAGCGGGTGCGCAGGCGATCTTCGAGAGTCGCGAGCTGGCGGGGCGGCCGGTCGGAGGAGATGACGATCTGCTTGCCGGAGTTGTGGAGGGTGTTGAAGGTATGGAAGAACTCCTCCTGAATACCTTCGCGGCCCATCAAGAACTGAATGTCGTCGACGAGCAGGATGTCGATGTCGTCGCGGTAACGACGCTTGAAGGCTACGCGGCGGTCGTCGCGCAGCGAGTTGATGAAGTCGTTGGTGAACTCCTCGGTGGAGACGTACTTCACCCGCATGCCGGGAAAGAGACGTTGCGCATAGTGACCGGCCGCGTGCAGCAGATGTGTCTTACCCAGTCCCGACTCCCCCCAGATGAACAGAGGGTTGTAGGCGCGGGCGGGCGCCTCGGCGACCGCGACCGCCGAGGCGTGCGCAAAGCGGTTCGACGCCCCGATGACGAAGGTGTCGAAGGTGTAGCGCGGGTGCAGACTGCGCGCCGTCGGACCGGTGGCGCCTGCGTCGGGTACGTCGTTGTTGAAGAAACTCGACCAGTCGCCGCGCGAACTGCTCTCCGGCTCGTCGCGGCCGGAGAATCGTCGGCGGCCGGGATGACCCTCGCTGATCGCGTGCGGCGGCGGTGCGTCGTATTCGGGCGGGGCCTCGACCGGCGCCGGCTCTTTGGTCGGCGGGGCGATCCGGACGCCGAGTTCGACGGGTTGTCCCAGGTGGCGCGACAATGCGGACCGGATCGGTTCGCGCAGCGTCCGCTCGATCTGCTCTTGGACGAGCGGGTTGGGAACCGTCAACAGCGCGAAGCCTTCGACGAGAGTCAAGGGTTCTACCAGAGACAGCCACGCCTTTTGTTGACGCGAGAGTGGATGGTGGTCGATGGCGTCGGAATTGGCATTGAGTTCGGCGACGACAGCCGTCCACACCTCGCCGAATGAGTCACGTTCCGATGTCATCTCGGACTGGCCCTCCTGCACGTGCGGTAGTTCGGGAGCGTCGGTCCGCGGGTGCCGGTCGGGGCTGTGGATATGTCCTTCATAACCCTGTGAATGGCGCAGATCGACGACTTGGTCTGCAGTGAGGTTGCCACCTACGGGGCCCCAGTGCCAAGTTGTCCACACAATTTATCCACAGGTGTGAACAACTGGTGGAGCGTTCCTCGGATTCGCGACAGCCTGCGAGCGGATCGACGCGTCGGGTCGGCGACGGCGAAGATCGCCGGCGGCGTCGTTGCGGCCGTGTTGAGAAACTTAACAGAGCAAACGTTCTTCGCGGAAGAACAATCTGAAATTCGCTATGACGCCGGGCGTGTCGCGGTGACGTGGTGTACATCGGCGCGGTTTGATTTGTCACCGCGCGGTCAGTAGTCTCGAGCGGTCTACCAGGGTGTGGATTTGCGGACTGGCCTGCGCGGAATTTTGCAGTTCGGTCGAACCGAGATCGCTCGGCACCATCCCCCGGACCGCCAAGACTGCAAATGCTGTCGCTGACGGGTGCACTTAGTGTGTGACCGGCATCGATGGCCTGAACCGAGGAGTACCCCATGGCCAAGGGCAAGCGTACCTTCCAGCCGAACAACCGCCGTCGTGCCCGCGTGCACGGATTCCGCCTGCGTATGCGCACCCGCGCCGGCCGCGCGATCGTCAACGGTCGTCGTAGCAAGGGCCGCGCCAAGCTGACCGCCTGAGTCTCATCGGGCAGGTAGCTGACCTGGACTTCGGCTGAACCGACCGCAGCGTCGGCGCAGGCGAATCGGTGGATGAGACATCCACCGGATCGGGTCGCGTGAGGCGAGGCGTGGATGAATGCACAGCAGTCTTCGCGCCGATTGGGACGCAGCAGTGCTCGAGCCGGGAAACTTCGGTCCGGCGAGTTCGGCCGCACGATCAAATCCGGCGCACGAGTGGGTAGTCGCGATCTGACGATCCACTTCCTCGAGGTCGGTTCCGACTGGCCCGACGAGACCGGCGTGCGCAAGGACGTCGCGCTCACCGGTGGTCCCTGGTTCGGATTGATAGTCAGCAAAGCCGTCGGCAACTCGGTCGTGCGCCACAGTGTGGCACGCCGGTTGCGGGCGGCTTTTGCGTATCTTGCCGACACCGTCGACCTCGGCGAGACGTACGTCGTGATCCGGGCCCGGCCCAGCGTCGTCGAACGCAGCAGCGTCGAACTCGGTGAGCAGCTCGTTCGTGCGTTCGCCAAAGCCGGCGTCGTCGGCGCCGATTCGCCGGTGTCTGATTCGCTGACGTCGGGTGCGGTGCGGCCATGACCGAGCGCTCCTGGTGGTCTGCGGTGTATCGGTCGCCGCGTCGAACGCTGATCTTCATCATCGAGCTGTACCGCACGTGGATCTCCCCGATGCGGCTCCCAACGTGTCGGTTCGAGCCGACATGCAGTGCCTACGCCGTCGAGGCGTTGGACACCCACGGATTTCTATATGGCAGTTGGCTGTCGTTGGTACGACTCGCGAAATGCGGGCCGTGGCACAAGCCTGGATATGACCCGGTGCCACAGGCCCGAGTCAGCGAAGCAGTGAGGGGTTCCTAAGAAGTGCTCAACTTCATCTACTACCCGGTGTCGGGAATCATGTGGGTGTGGCATTGGCTGTTCGACGCCGTGCTCCCCAGCAGTCCCGGCTGGGATGGCCTCGCGTGGGGCCTGTCGGTGGTGTTCCTCGTGTTCACCCTGCGTGCGATTCTCTACAAGCCCTTCGTCAAACAGATTCAGACGACGAAGAAGATGCAAGAGATTCAGCCGCAGATGCAGGCGGTTCGCAAGAAGTACGCCAAAGACAAGGTCAAGATGACCGAGGAGATGCAGAAGCTGCAGCGCGAGCACGGCTTCAATCCCCTCCTCGGCTGTCTGCCGATGCTGTTGCAGGTCCCGGTCTTCATCGGGTTGTTCCACGTGTTGCGATCGTTCAACCGCACCGCGACCGGCGTGGGTCAGCTGGGCATGACGCCGGAACAGACCCGGTTGCATCCGAACTACTTCTTCAGCGTCGACCAGGTGCAGAACTTCCTCGACGCTCGTTTCTTCGGTGTGCCGCTGTCGTCGTTCATCACCGAACCGGTCAATGAGTGGAAAGCCTTCATGGCCCACCCGACCGACGCGATCGACTTCACCCGCGCCAACATCGCGATGGTCGTCATCCCGATCATGATCATCGCCTCTTTCGCGACCTACATGAACGCTCGCGCGTCGGCCAAGCGGATGACCGCCGAGGCCCTGGAGAACCCGCAGACACGCTTCATGACGATGCTGTCGCAGTACGTGTTCCCGCTCGGCATTCTGGTCACCGGTCCGTTCTTCCCGGTCGCCATCCTGCTCTACTGGGTGTCCAACAACGTCTGGACCTACGGCCAGCAACACATCGTGTTCGGTCGCATCGAGCGCGAAGAGAGTGCTGCCCGTGAAGCCAAACAGGAGAAGCTGAAGGCCAATGCGCCCAAGCCGGGTGCTCGTCCGGATCGAACGAAGCGCGAGTCGGCTGCTGAGAGTGCGGAACCGCCGTCGACGTCGAGCCTCGTCAAAGACTCCGACGGTGCGTCTGACAAGCTCACCGCCTCCGGTGAGTCAGCGGCTCAGTCGAGAAAGCCGCAACCGGGCGGCGGAAACAAGAATCGCCGCAAGGGCCAGCGCAAGGGTGGACGGCATTAGCCGTCGCCCCCCGCAGACGTTGTAGAAAGCCGGATCCGACGCGACTGAGCGTTCCTCGGCGCTGGGTGACGGATGACAGTTAGGTGAATGAGATGACTACGGAAGCTGCGGCTCACGACGCCGCACAGCCCGAAGCCGCAGAGGAAGCGGTAGAGACGGTCGCCGAGCAGGGTGTGGAGTCCGAGGGTGTCCCCTCCCCCACCGAGACCGCTGCCCCGGCCGAGGCACCGGACGACGAAGATCGCTTGGTAGAAGAAGGTGAGATCGCCGGCGACTACCTCGAGCAATTGCTCGACGTGCTCGACTTCGACGGCGACATCGACCTCGACGTCGACGGCGATCGTGCGGTGGTGAGCATCGACGGCGGCGACGATCTGTCGAAGCTCGTCGGGCGCAAGGGCGAGGTGCTCGACGCCCTGCAGGAGCTGACTCGCCTCGCGGTACAGCAGGCGACCGGCGATCGCAGTCGGCTGATGCTCGACATCGCCCGCTGGCGCGCCGATCGACGCGACCGGCTGGCGCGGCTCGGTACCGAGGTCGCCAATCGTGTTGCGGAGAAGGGCGGTCGTGAGGCGCTCGACCCGATGACCCCGTTCGAGCGCAAGATCGTGCACGACGCTGTGGCGGCCGTCGACGGCGTCGTCAGTGAGAGTGAGGGCGTCGAGCCCAAGCGGCACGTCGTGGTGATCAAGACGAGCTAGGCGTCTCCGCTTCGCGGCGATGACATGAAGTGGTCCCGGCCGAAGGTCGGGGCCACTTCTGCGTTAGTTGGCAATGCTGTTCAGCTGAGGCCGCTGCTGCGGTTGGTCGGAGTGTTGCCTTTGGTTGATCGAGTAGGCGCTGTTGCGGTGGTGGGGGTGCTGTCTCTGGTTGATCGAGTGGGCGTCGGGTGAGGCGCCGGACTGAGCGAGGAACGAGTCGAAGTGAACGAGCTCGTCGGCGTATCGAGATCGGGTGAGACGCGGTATTCGACGCACCCCACCACTTGCGGTCGTAGTTCTCCGTCATGTGAGTTCTGCTCTGTTGCTGCTGCGCTTTTCCGGTGGTGATCGGAGTTCGTGTCGCTGGGTCTCGAGATATGCAGGCGGGGCTCGCTGCGCTCGCACGTCTGCTATTCGACCGGCCAAGGGGGTCGGCTCCATGCTCGCTTCGTCTCGTAGGGGTGAGCGGCAACACCGTCAGTGCTCAACTGCGCGCATTGGTGTTAGCGGGGGTTTCACGTGAAACATCGTCGATGAAGTTCTCCGTTGGTTGAGCTGGCGTTCGCTGCGCTGTCCTGCCGGCTGAGCGAAGCGAGGCCGAGTCGAACTCATCGAGGTCCTCGCGTCGCCATGATTTCGACTCGCTGCGCTCGCTCAATCGACGGTGTTTTGATTCGAAGCGCAAGCCGAGGCTCACCCCGGTGGTTGAGCCGGGCCGAAGCGCAAGCCGAGGCCCACGCCGGTGGTTGAGCCGGGCCGAAGCGCAAGCGTAGGCCCGTGTCGAAACCACGACGACGAGCCACACCGCCGGCGATCACTGTGTGCCGGTCGTTGCGACGCTGGAGACGTTGAGCGTCCGAGGCAGCGGGGCAAACTGTTCGTAGGGGTGATCCAATATGGGGTCTTGTCGGACGGTCTGCGCCAGCTACGTGGCCGCGGCGTCAGCGGGAGCGTTCCCGGACCGAGCGCTGGCTGAGGATCGAGTCGTAAACAACCCGCCGATTGAGCGAGCGCAGCGAGTCGAAATCACGGTGACTCAGCGCGCTTCGGCGGTCCTGTTTGCATCGAGACGCACAAGGACGGACGGCTGGGAAGACCATGTGATGCCCGTAGGCGGTGTGGTTTCGACTCGCTGTGCTCGCTTAATCGGCGGAGGAGTGCTGCGGTTCGCGTGGTTGATCCGCGGCGGAGGGTCGGCTGCGAAGGCCATGTGAAGCCTGTAGGCCGGTGTGGTTTCGACTCGCTGCGCTCGCTCAACCGGCGGTGGAGGAGCCGCGGTTCGCCGGCACAGAGAGGATTGCGGCACACAGACGACCGAGGCATCCTCTCGCTGGTTGAGCGAGCGCAGCGAGTCGAAACCCGGCGACATCCTCGCCCCGATGAAGACCCACATACGCCGACGACGGCGTGCGCAACTCATGAACCCCTCCCCTCCCCCGCGGTGAGCTTTGACCTCAGTCCGGTCTCTCGCGCCGACGTCGACGGTGACGCACTAGAGTCATATCCAGGAAGTAGCGTCCCGGTGCTGTGCCGGGATTTCTTGGTTTCGGGGTCAAATCACATCTGTGTCATTCGCCCCTCGACCGGATGTTTCACGTGAAACGGTGACGGCAGACTTGACGCCGTTTCACGTGAAACATCGTCTTCGACGAAGGGATCGATCAATGGCTCACGACACTGACGAGCCGATAGAACTGGACCCGACGGTGGCCCGCAATGCGCCCGAGCTCGCGGAGCAGATCTTCGGTGCAGCGGTACCCACGGCCGAAAAGTATTGGGACTGGTTGGCGGGGCCCGCAGTGGTACGCGGGTTGGTCGGACCACGCGAGACTCCGCGCCTGTGGGAACGTCACATCATGAACTGCGGGGTGGTCGGTGAATGCCTCGACGCCGGGGAGCGCGTCGTCGATATCGGGAGTGGCGCGGGTCTACCCGGGATACCGCTCGCGATCGCACGCCCGGACGTCCGAATCACCTTGGTCGAACCACTTCTGCGGCGCGCGACGTTCCTACAAGAGGTCGTCGACGACCTCGGCCTCGACGTCACCGTTGTCCGTGGTCGAGCAGAGGAGCCGTCGGTCATCGAGTGCGCCGGTGGTGCCGACGTCGTGACATCGCGAGCAGTCGCGCCGCTCGACCGTTTGGCGCGGTGGTCCGCTCCCCTGATCCGTAGCGGCGGACGATTGGTTGCACTCAAAGGCTCGTCAGCCGCGGAAGAGATCGCCACCCACGCCGCCGCGGCACGTCGGGTCGGTCTCGAGAGACTGACGGTGCGCGAATGCGGGACCGAGGTACTGTCGACGCCCACGATCGTGATCATCGGTGAGAAGACGATCGCGGCCAAGGGGCGTGGTGCGAAGAACTCGAAGCCACGTCGACATCGCGGATCCGAGAGGGGCTGAAGTTGGCTTGGAGGCGCCGGAAAGCGCACAATAGAGATCGCGACCAACGAGTGTCAGTGGGCACCGATAGTGTCGATTCACATTCACTGAGTGAAGACCCGAGGAGCTCCAGCGTGGCCCACAAAAGACCGACTGTTTCACGTGAAACAACGGCCGACGCCGCGAGGCAACCGCAGCAGCCGGACTTCAATGACACGCCGATCGCCGCTGCCGCGGCCCGCGCTAGCCAGGTTCTGACGCCGGGCGCAAGCGGTAACCTCCCCCGCCCGCCAGAGTTGCGAGTCATCACGGTCGCCAATCAGAAGGGCGGCGTCGGAAAGACCACGACTGCGGTCAACATGGCAGCGGGTCTGTCGCTGCACGGGCTTGGTGTACTCGTCATCGACCTCGACCCGCAGGGCAACGCGAGCACAGCGCTCGGGATCGACCATCGCCGACCCGACATCGCCTCGGTCTACGAACTCCTCCTCGGGGAAGTCAGTCTGCGGGAGGCGATCCAGAAGTCGCCCAGCAACGAGAACCTCTACTGTGTTCCGGCCACGCTGGATCTCGCAGGCGCCGAGATCGAGCTGGTGTCGCTGGTGGCGCGCGAGAATCGCCTACGCAATGCGATTGCACATGAGACGCTGGCCGAGTTCGGCATCGACTATGTCCTCATCGATTGCCCGCCGTCGCTCGGTTTGCTGACGGTCAACGCAATGGTTGCGGCGCGTGAGGTCCTCATCCCGATTCAATGTGAGTACTACGCCCTCGAGGGTGTCGGTCAGTTGCTGCGCAACATCGAGCTGGTGCAGGCGCACCTCAATCCGCAATTGCATGTCTCGACGGTTTTGCTGACGATGTATGACGGCCGCACCAAACTCGCCGATCAGGTCGCCGAAGAGGTGCGCAATCACTTCGGGAACAAGGTGCTCGGCACGATCATCCCGCGCAGTGTGAAGGTCTCCGAGGCGCCCGGATACGGCATGACCATCATCGAATACGACCCGGGTTCACGTGGAGCGATGAGCTACCTCGACGCCGCGCGTGAGTTCGCCTTCAAAGCCGTCGCCGCGGAGGGTGTCCAATGAGTCGGGAAGCACAGCGTCGAGGCGGTCTGGGCCGCGGGCTCGCGGCACTGATTCCGACCACTCCCCCGGAGGAAACGGCCGCCGCACCGGGAATCAACGCCCCGAAGCTCGGGAGCGCCGCGGCGGATGTACTGATAGGTGGCGGCGGCTCGACGCACGTCGCCACTCCCCGACCGACCGCCGTGCCCGACCTCGACAGAGATAGCTCGTCGGTGTCCGGCGACATCGCCGTCTATCGCGAGATCGCACCCAATCAGATCCAGCCGAACCCGCATCAGCCCCGCTCCGTATTCGACGAAGAGGCGATGGCCGAGCTGGTGCATTCGATCCGCGAGTTCGGATTGATGCAGCCGATCGTCGTCCGCCCGTTGGCGAAGCCGACAGCGAACGGCATCAGCTATCAGATCGTCATGGGTGAACGTCGTTGGCGAGCCAGCCAGGAAGCCGGCCTCGAGGCTGTTCCGGCGATCGTGCGCGAGACCAGCGACAGCGCGATGCTGCGTGACGCGCTGCTGGAGAACATTCACCGGGCGCAGCTCAACCCGCTCGAAGAAGCTGCCGCGTACCAGCAGCTGCTCGAGGAGTTCAACGTGACACACGAAGAACTCGCGGCCAAGCTCGGCCGCTCGAGGCCGCTGATCACCAACATGATCCGCCTGCTGAAGCTGCCGATCCCGGTTCAACGCCGGGTCGCGGCGGGGGTGCTGTCCGCCGGGCACGCGCGTGCACTTCTCGCCCTCGAGACCGGTAGCGATGCGCAGGAAGCGTTGGCCGCTCGAGTCGTCGCCGAGGGTCTGTCGGTTCGTGCGACTGAAGAAGCCGTCACGCTAGCCAATCGCGAGGACGCTCCGACGTCCCCGACGCCGGGACGACGTAAGCCGATGCAGATGCCGGGCTTGCAGGACGTGGCCGAGCGGCTGTCCGACAAGCTCGACACTCGCGTGACGGTCAGTCTCGGCAAGCGCAAAGGCAAGATCGTGGTCGAGTTCGGCTCGGTGGACGACCTCGAGCGGATTGTCGAGATGATCTCCGAACAGGGGCGCGGATAGCCGCGATTTTCCCTAGGCCCGAGTACCGGATAATTACGTCACCGTGACGATTGAAGCGGAGAAAGTTGGATATCTTGCGAAAGATATTGCGGGACAACGATTTCCATATCCGCGTGGCTAGGACTCGGTGAACTGACTATGGGACTGACCATTGTCCGCCTCGATCTCCCCGGATTCGAGAATCTGCCGTCACACACTCGACGATGTGTCTACTGGGAAGTGGATCCAGCCACCGTCGAGCAGAGCTTGGCCACCCCGATGTTCGCCGATGCGGCATCGACGACGACCGCGATCTTTGAAAGTGAATTCGACAAGGAAGCGTGGGTATCGGGCCTTCTCCTCGAATGGGGAACGTGTGCGCAGCTCGCCGTCGAGTCGACGCTGCAGACCGTCGTCGGCACCGCGTTCTACGCCCCGCCGGCTCGAGTGCCGCGCGCGAGCCACTTCCCCACTTCCCCGGTCAGCCCCGACGCGGTATTGCTCACGTCGATCACCGCCGAAGCGGGTTTCGCTGAAGCCGCACCGATACTGCTCGACGCCGTGGTGTCCGATCTCATGCAGCGCGGTGTTCGCGCGATCGAAGCATTCGGCATCATCGGCGCCGACGACGGAATCGCGGAGCTGGTCACCGACCTCTGCACCAACTGCATGATGGACGCCGACTTCTTGAAAGACTCCGGTTTCGACCTCGTGGCGCCTCACCCACGATTCCCACGTTTCCGTCTAGAGCTCGATGAGGGCCTCGGCTGGAAGTCAGCCGTCGAAGGCGCGCTGGAGAAGCTGGTCGTCGAAGCGGCGCTGGAACTGACCTCACGTCAGGAAAAGATCGACGCCCTGCCGGTGGGATGACATCTTCCCGGCAAGGCGCGTCGGACTGCTCAGTTGGCGATGTTCTCCGCCGCGAGCAGATCGGCGAAAGTGAATGTGCCAGTGGGCCGGTCGTCGTTGCCGAGGAGGTAGAGCCGCTTCACCGCGACCAGAATCGCTTCGGCGATCACGTCACGCGTCGCCGCGTCGGCCAGCATCGCGGCATCGTTCGAATTGGTGAGGTACCCGACGTCGATCAGCGACACGGGCATCCGAGTGAGTCGGAGGATGTCCCAGGTGCGCTCGTGGGTTCGGCAGTCGGCCAGGCCGGTACGTGCCACGACCTCACGCTGAATGAAGCTCGACAGGTTGCGTCCGATCATCGACGACGACCCGTGTGAATTACCGAAGTAGAACGTCGCGACGCCGTTGGCGGAGTAGCTCGCGCTCGAGGCGCACCGCAGGGCCAGCACGATGTCGGCGTCGACGGCGTTGGCGACGCGGGCGCGTTCCTGGTCGGTGGGTCGACCGCGGCCGTCGTGCGAGATGAAGGTCTCCATGCCTGCAGCCGACATGCGGCCCTCCAGGCGCGATGCGAGATCCCACAGCACTTGGGCTTCGAAGTCGGCCAGTTCGGTGGACGGCTGACCGTTTCCGGATCCCGGGTCGATGAGGATGCGTTTGCCACTCAATCGTGGGCCGGAGGCGCGCACATGCTCTTCCTCGCGGATGGCGTGCGGCGAGCCACCGGTGATGCGGGTGCCGAGGCGCTCGAGGGAGCGCAGCGTTGCCGGACCACAGATGCCGTCCGACGACAGCCCGTACTCACTCTGGTACAGGCAAACCGAATTGTGCGTCGTTTCACCGAAGATGCCGTCGATGACCGACGTGTAATACCCGAGGTTCTGCAGCCTGGATTGGAGTGTGGCGACGTCGTCGCCGACCATCGGAGCAGACAGGCGGTACAGCAGTACGCGCGTTCCGAGGTGGTACGACGATTCGCGCAGCACCCGGTAGGTGGCCTGCCCGACGACACCGTCGACGAGTAGACCGCGCTGCTGCTGGAACGCTCGCACCGCGTGGTCGGTTGCGGCGTCGAACACGGCGTCGGGGCTGGTCCAGCCGTTGCTGGAGAAAGTGACGTCGGTGGCCGCGGACCCGGCCAACAGCCCATGGCTGATCAGGATGGATCGGACTTCAGCGACTGCTGAGCCGTGGTCACCCAACCTGAACGACGGCATCCATGTACTCCTCGGTGACTCTGGCTTGGTACGGACGACGGCAAGACGAGCTTACCGTGCAGAAAGATTGTTGCAGGGGTAGACGCCGCCAGACAAATGATCGTGAGTTATCGCATGATCTCGTCGGGGGCGTCCGACCCCCACAGAACGCCTGAACTCAGGCGTGTCGCACTACTTGGCTTCGACGACGCCGCTCAGCTCGCGCAGCAGCGCTGCCTTGCCTTTTGCGCCGACGATGGTCTTGGTCGCCTTGCCGTTTTCGAAGAGAATCATCGTCGGGATCGACATCACCTGGAAGTCGCGGGCGGTCACCGGGTTCTGGTCGACGTCGAGCTTGGCGACGGTGAGTTTGTCGCCGTAGTCGCGGGCGATTTCGTCGAGGACGGGGGCGACCATCTTGCACGGGCCGCACCAGGTAGCCCAGAAGTCGACGAGGACGGGCTTGCCGGATTCGATGACGTCGGCGGAGAAGGTGGCGTCGGTGGTTGCGATGGTGTTGTTTCCCATGGCTGTCTCCTTAATGAGGGGGTGAATGATCAGACGGTGGCTGCGGCGACCGGTGCGGCGTGCTTCTGGTCGGCGAGCCAGCGTTCGGCATCGATGGCGGCCGAACAACCACTGCCCGCGGCCGTGATCGCTTGTCGGTAGGTGTGGTCGACGAGATCGCCGGCGGCGAAAACGCCAGGCAGCGAGGTGTAGGTGGTGCGACCGGAGACCTTGACGTAGCCGTCGTCGTCGAGTTCTACCTGGCCGCGGACCAGTTCGCTACGCGGATCGTGGCCGATGGCGACGAACATGCCGGTGACGTCGAGGGTTGCGGTCTCGTCTCCGGCGGTGCCGTTGTCGGTCTTGCGGAGCGTCAGGCTGGTCACGCCGGTCTCACCGTGCACCGATTCGACTGCGGCGTTGGTGATGAATTCGATCTTCTCGTTGTCGCGGGCGCGGTCGAGCATGATGCGCGAGGAACGGAACTCGTCGCGGCGATGCACCAGGTAAACCTTGCGGGCGAACTTGGTGAGGAAGGTCGCTTCTTCCATAGCCGAGTCGCCGCCACCGATGACGGCGATGTCCTGATCTTTGAAGAAGAACCCGTCACAGGTGGCACAGGCAGACACGCCACGGCCGAGCAATTCCTGTTCGCCGGGAACGTCCAGGTAGCGGGCGGCGGCGCCCATCGCGAGGATCACGGCACGAGCACGGTAGATCTCACCGTCGACCTCGACCTCTTTGACGTCGCCTGCCAGGCGTACCGCGTCGACGTCCTCCATGCGCAGGTCGGCGCCGAAGCGCAACGCCTGCTCGCGCATCTCGTCCATCAGTGCGGGCCCTTGGATGCCGGACTGGAAGCCGGGAAAGTTCTCCACCTCGGTGGTCGTCATCAGCGCGCCGCCGAACTGGGTGCCTTCGAACACGATCGGCGACAGTTCGGCGCGGGCGGCGTAGACGGCCGCGGTGTAACCGGCGGGTCCGGATCCGATGATGATGATGTCGTGGATCTGGTCGTTGTCGGTCAATTCGTCCTCCGGGTTTCACCTGGGCTCGGCAGAAGTCTTGATTCAGGCGCCGAGCTCGTTCCGCTTGTTCAACACAAGGGTAGAGACAGTTGTTCCCGGGTGCGTGAGTCGCCTCACGCTCCGATGGTCGATCGCGCGATCGTGGCCGGATTTCCGGTATCGCAGTCCAGTGCGACGATGAGGACGTCGAACCGGCCCGCGTGACGCGTCGCGAGCAGGATGACGATCGATGGTTGCTCGCGGATGCGGGCTTCCCCGGAGCCGACGACCGGCGTCGAAGCGGGCACTCCGTTGGCCGCCGTGCATCGACGCAGGGCGGTCATGGTCAGCGGAGCCGTCGTACTGCGCCCGACGAACGACAACGCCGTTGCGGCTTCGCTCGGACTGACGCTCGACGGACGGGCGACGGGTGTTGCGGGATCGTCGGAGCGAGTGACTCGCCATGCGGTGGGCGCAATCGCGGCGACGATGAGCAGCGACGCCGCGACGGCGACGGCTCGGACCCGACGTTGACGAGCTGATCGACGACGCTGGTCTGCGGCGATGGTGGCCAGCGTGCGGTCGGTGGCGGCACGTACCGCGGGCGGAAGCTCGCGCTCGACGACGGGCAGACGTCGCAGGATCGCGCGGGTGCGATCGAGTGATGCAAGGGTCTCCTGGGCCGCCGGGTCGTCGACGATGCGTGCGCGCACGTGTGCTGCGACGTCGGGCTCCAGCGCATCGGCATGCAGGTCGGCGAGCAGTTCCGGCGAGTACGGCGGTTCAGGTAGACCCGTTGCCCCGGCGGACGGGGTGCCGGGCTCGAATGGAGTCATATCCCATGCTTTCGTCGACGCGGTGTGCGAGCATTCGATGCTCTCACTCTACGACGCAGCCGGAGCCCGTTTGGTTCCACATTTCATCGACCAATTTCCGCTCTCCGAGCGAGTCTCAGCGGTCACGGCTGGTTGAGCCTGGGTCCAGCGACAGCCGACCCCGTCCGCCGGTTGAGCCGGTCCGCAGCGTTAGCGCAAGCCCGTGTCGAAACCACGGTGACACAACGGATTTCGGTGAGTCGGTGCAGACCAGGACGGCGACATCAGCGCGGCTCAACCACCGCAAACGGGCCGATACTCGGTAAGTCGTTGTGGTGTAACGGATTCTAGCGTCACACCGACTCTTGCAGATGCCCGAGCAGTGTCGCGAGTTTGAGTCTCCCTCGTGCGCAACGACTCTTGATGGTTCCGGTCGGCACGCCGAGGCGAGTGGCGGCATCGAGGACGGAGAGTCCCTCGACGTCGACGGCGATGACCGCCGCGCGCTGATCGGCGGGAAGCGAATCGAGGGCCTGGCCGACGGAGATGGCCAGGTCGACGTCGGTGGTGCGGTCGCGCGGATCGGCGAGCGGCAAGATATCGAAGGACGGTATCGGAATAGTGTGTTGATTTTTGTTGCGCCGGATCCGGTCAAGGCACGCGTTGACCACGATGCGGTGCAGCCAGGAAATCACCTTGGCCTCGGCCCGATAGTGAGTTGCCATGCAATGCGCGTTCAGCAGTGCTTCTTGATACGCGTCGTGGGCGTCTTCGGGACAGTTGGTGGTGCGATAGGCGATGGCCATCAGCCTCGTCTGGTGGCGCTCGATGAGCGTTGCGAAGGCATCGGGCTCCCCGGCGATGTGCGCGTCGAGCAGCTGCTCGTCACTGCGATGATCGTTGTCCCCCCGAGTCATGCGACGACAGTAATGGGATGTTCTGCATTTTTCGGGTGCAACTGACAAATCTGGCGAAATCTGTGGATATGTGCATTGACGTGGCCGGACTGTGCACAACGTGATGGGGATGGAAACCGCGAAAGCGGCGTCGGGCCCTTTGTTACACGAATTCGTCGATCAGTTATTCCGTCGGTAACCACTCGGAAATCAGTCGGCGGTGAACTGGGTACCAGGTGATCGAACAAGAGCCGGATACCTACTCGGTCTCCCTGTCACCTTTCACATCCGGGCAACGCCGCCCACTCCCCCACACATCGCCCGCCGCCACGGGCACTGCTGAACACGAGGATACCCATGTCCGCTGTATTCGACGAAACCATCACAGCCAACATCGCCAAATCGGTCGCCGAGATCCCCCACCCGTCGCTGCCGAAGGGTTCCAACATCTACGGCGGAACCAAGATCTTCCCCGACTACCAGGCCGAGGACGGCGAAAGCTACTTCACCCTCGTCCACGGGATCGCCCACGAGTCCTCGGTGTCGTTCGTCGCAGTCCTGCAGGCCACTCGCGCCTTGCGCAAAGGATTCGAGTCAGCGATCTACTTCTATGGACCCGGCGCCATCAATTGCCTTGCGACGCGGGGCTTTCCGACCACAGGTGACTCCGGCTTCCCGGGCGAGCAGAACATCAACGACTCGCTGGCGACGTTCATCGCCGAAGGCGGAACCGTCTTCTGCTGCCGCTTCGGGCTGGCCCTGCACGGCGGCCGGGAAGAAGATCTGATCGAGGGCGTCATCCCGGCACACCCGCTCGACGTTCAGGACGCGCTGATCCACTTCGCCCGCAAGGGCGCCATCATCAACTCCACCTACATGGTCTGAATCGAACTGTGGGACAACAGATCACATCGAGGAACGCATGACTACGCTCGGATCGGTCGCGGCCAACTTTACCCGCGACCTCGAACAGAACTACGCGGTGATCACCGACTACGTCGCGCGGGCGCGGGCCGCCGGCGTCGACTTCCTGGTCTTCCCCGAAGCCGCGATCGGCGGCTACCTGTCGTCGCTGGGAAATCATGGTGACACCGTCAAGAACACCAAACGCTCACTGCCACCGGCGATTACGCTCGACGGCCCAGAGATCGCACGAGTTCAGTCGATCATCGGCGACCTGGTGATCGCGATCGGCTTCTGCGAACTCGCCGACGACGGCGAGACCCGCTACAACGCGGCGGCCGTCATCGACGGCGAGCAGATCTACGGCAGCTACCGCAAGGTGCATCAGCCCCTCGGGGAGAACATGTCGTACGCCTCCGGCTCCGACTACGGTGTCTTCGACACTCCGGTAGGCCGCGTCGGGCTGCAGATCTGCTACGACAAAGCATTCCCCGAGGCGGCACGCGTGATGGCGCTGCGGGGAGCGGAGATCATCGCCAGCATGTCGGCGTGGCCGGCGGCCCGCACGGCGACCGCCGAGAACCTCCAGGACGACCGCTGGACGTACCGATTCAACCTCTTCGACACCGCTCGCGCACTGGACAATCAGGTGTTCTGGATCGCGTCGAATCAATCCGGAACCTTCGGCTCGCTACGCTACGTCGGCAACGCGAAAATCGTCGATCCGGGCGGCAACGTCTTGGACACCACCCTGTTGGGCAGCGGCCTCGCCGTCGCCGACGTCGACATCGCGGGCACCTTCACCGCGATGCGGGCGGGCATGTTCCACTTGCGCGACCGGCGGCCCGACGTCTATGCCGAACTGACCGAGCTCGACGCCACCGGAACGGCACCGTGGCGGGACCTCGCTCATGCCTGAGATGACGTTCAGCGTGCGCTGGCCCGACGGCCAAGTGCGGCAGTACTATTCGCCGAGTCTGGTGATGCACGACTTCCTGACGGCGGGCGCGAGCTACACCGTCGAAGACTTCACCGCGCGCTCGACGAAAGCCCTGGCGCAGGCAACCGAGCGAGTACGTGAGAAGTTCGGCTTCGCCTGCACCTCGGCAGCGGCGGCCGCCGACGACATCGTCGACGCCGCGCGTACCTACGGTCCGACGTCGACGGTCGAGGTTCTCGACCTGCGGCCGCCGCTGTCCTCCGCGCGCTGACCTCAATCACCCTGTCCCCCGGGCAATTCCCTAGAAGTTCCTCCGATGCAATTCCTCCTGGAGCCACCATGAGCACCACCGACACCATCCCCCGATCCACCTCCACCGCACACGTCCCGGTCGTCATCGTCGGCGCCGGTCAGGCCGGTCTCTCGGTCAGCTGGTATCTCGGCCGCGCCGGCATCGATCACCTCGTCGTCGAATCGCACACCCCGACCCACGCCTGGGCCGACAAACGTTGGGACAACTTCACCCTCGTCACACCCAACTGGCATTGCCGCCTGCCCGGCTACAGCTACACCGGCGACGATCCGGACGGCTTCATGACCCGCGACGAAGTCGTCGAATGGCTCGACGGCTGGCTGGCGACATTCGACGTCCCGATTCGCACCCGCACCACCGTCACTCGCCTCAAGCGCACCGCGACGGGATTCCTCCTCACGCTCGAATCCGCGGGCGGCAGTGAGGAGATCACCTGCGACCAGGCGATCATCGCCACCGGCGGATACCCGCTGCCGGTACTGCCGCCATACGCTCCGGCGCTGGATAGCGCTGTCGCACAGATTCATTCGGAGGAGTACTTCAACCCCGAGCAGCTCGACGACGGTGCCGTACTCGTCGTCGGCTCCGGCCAATCCGGTACCCAGATCGCCGAGGATCTGCACCTGGCCGGGCGCGAGGTGCACCTCGCGATCGGCAACGCACCGCGGGTCGCACGCTTCTACCGCGGCCGCGACTGCATGACCTGGCTGGCCGACATGGGCGTGTATGACACACCGGCACAACAGTATCCGGGCGGCCGGGCAGCCCAAGAGAAGACGAATCACTACGTCACCGGCCGCGACGGGGGACGTGACGTCGATCTGCGTACCTTCGCCGCGCAGGGAATGAAACTCTACGGACATCTGACGTCGGGCAAGGACGCCGTCCTCACCTTCGCCCCCACGCTCACCGAATCACTCGACGCCGCCGATGCCGTGTACAACTCGATATGCGCCGACATCGACCGCTACATCGACGCCAACGACGTCGCCGCGCCTCCGGCGTCGCGCTACGAGCCCGTGTGGCAACCGCCCGCCGACCCGACGACGCTCGATCTGCTCGACGCCGGGATCACCACCATCATCTGGGCCATCGGCTATCGCCCCGACTATCGATGGCTCGAGGTCAGCGCGTTCGACGGCGGGGGCCGCCCCATCCAAACCCGTGGTGTCACAGAGGTTCCCGGACTCAGCTTCATCGGACTCCCGTGGATGCACACCTGGGGTTCGGGCCGATTCCTCGGGATCGACCACGACGCCCGGCACATCGCCGACACCGTCGTCGCCGCGCTCGGTGACACCCGCCTACGGCTCGCCTCGGGCGAGTAGCGAAGACCCCCGAACGGAGAAGAACGATGACCGCCTCCACCCGTGTCGACCTCGCCCTGCTCGGTATCCGCGGCACGCCTCCGGTCAGCCGGACCGGCGGAGCAGGTCCCAGTGACGACGGCCACCTCGTCATCGATGGACTCAATGCGGCGATTCCCCGAAACCCGCAGAGCCCCTTCGTCTTCGACGGTGATCGAGTACTTCGCGACGGTGCGGACCTCGGCGTCGACGTGCAGCCGATCGCGCGGCCGCAGTTCTACGACCTGACAACCGCCGACGGTGTGCCGTACGAGAAGATCGCTCGCCTTCACGGTCGGAATGTGTTGGCCACCACCGTTGTTCAGACCTGCATTCGCTACCGCGAGGACCAACGGTGCCGCTTCTGCTCGATCGAGGAATCGCTGCGAGCCGACACCACCGTCGCGGTCAAGCGGCCCGAGCAGCTCGCCGAGGTCGCGCGGGCCGCCGTCGCCCTCGACGGCGTCACGCAGATGGTGATGACCACCGGCACGTCCGCCGGTAAAGACCGGGGCGCAAAGCATCTCGCCCGATGTGTCCGCGCGGTGAAGGCGGCCGTGCCGGATTTGCCGATCCAGGTGCAGTGCGAGCCGCCGGCCGATCTCGCGGTGATCACCGACCTGCGCACCGCGGGTGCCGACGCCATCGGCATCCACGTCGAGTCGCTCGACGACCACGTGCGGCGCCGCTGGATGCCGGGCAAATCGTCGGTGCCGCTGAGCGACTACCGAGCGGCCTGGGCCGAAGCCGTCCGAGTCTTCGGCCGCAATCAGGTCTCCACCTACCTGCTGGTGGGTCTCGGTGAAGACGCCGACGAAATGATCACCGCGGCAAAAGAACTCGCCGACACCGGGGTGTACCCCTTCATCGTGCCGTTCCGACCGCAACAGGGCACCCTGGCCGTCGACGTCGATCATGCCGTCGGCCCGGAGCGCGCCGTCGTGGAGAAGATCAGTCGGGAGGTGGCCCACCACCTCCGGCTGATCGGCATGGCGGGTGACGATCAACGAGCAGGATGCGCCGCGTGCGGTGCGTGCAGCATCCTGCAGAACGTCGGAGGATGACATGCTCGACACCCAAACCTGGTCGCCCGCACCGAAAGTCGCCCGGAGTCGCAGCGGTGCGCCGGAGTTGTCCATCCTCGCCGGGACACCGGCGGCCCCGCCGCGCGAATACTTGATCGTCACCGCCGATGATCAGCTGACCTGCGCGTACCGACGGCTGCGGCACACCGAGTTCGTCGAGCGGCAACAACTCTTCGACCACACCGACCTCGACGACGTCGACGCCGACCCACGCACCGTGGTGCTCGTGGCGGTGACCGGCGACGGCACCGCCATCGGCGGGGTCCGGGTGGCCCCGTGCACGCCACTCGACATCGGGTGGTGGTCGGGCAGTCGGCTGGTGGTGACGCCGCGCGCCGCGACATCGGGAGTCGGCGCCGCGCTCATCAACGCGGCGTGCGCCTTCGTCGAGTCGGCGGGTGCGCTCCGATTCGACGCCTGCGTGCAAGATCGGTACGCGGGGCTCTTTCGCTCCCTCGGCTGGGCGGACTGCGGCCCGGGCGAAACCCTCCGCGGTCGTGCGCACCGCCAGGTGCGGTGGCCGATCGGACGCATCCAAGCGACGGTGGATGCAACCAAATCGGTTCTCGCCCAGGCGCTCGCACCGTTGTCTCGCCAACCCGGCGGCCTCGGGCCGGCGGGCTTTCGCGGCGACGACGGTGTCCCCGTCCCCGGCAGTGAGATCGTCGCGGCCTGCGACGCGATCCTGCCGTCGATGGTCGAGCGTGATCCGCGGTGGGCGGGATGGTGCGCGGTGCTGGTCAACCTCAACGATCTCGCCGCGATGGGTGCGCGCCCGGTGGGCCTGCTCGATGCCGTCGGTGCGCCCACCACCGCGCACCTGAGTCGAATCATCGACGGTATCGCGGCAGCCGCACAGGCCTGGCGCACACCGGTTCTCGGCGGTCATACGCAGGTGGGTGTGCCGTCGGCATTGTCGGTCACCGCGCTGGGAACCACCCCGGCGCCGCTGCCCGCCGGTGGTGGGCGGGTTGGCGACGTGGTGTCGCTGACCGCCGACCTCGGCGGATCGTGGCGGCCCGGCTACACCGACCGCCAGTGGGACAGCACCAGCTCCCGGACCAGCGACGAGCTCGTGGCCATGGGATCACTCGTCGCACAGTTGCGACCGCGGGCGGTCAAGGATGTCAGCATGGCCGGTCTGGCGGGAACCCTCGGCATGCTCGCCGAGGCGTCGGGAACGGGCGCCGAGCTCGACGTCGCCGCCATCCCGCGCCCACGCGACGTCACGATGGGTGCGTGGCTGACCTGCTTCCCTGGTTTCGCGATGCTGACCGCCGATCGGGAACCACGGCAACCGCATCGGAGTCCGGCGACCTCCGCCGCGTGCGGGCGACTGACGGCCGACGCCGGTGTACGCCTGCGGTGGCCGGACGGGGCGGTCACCACCGCCGTCGCCTCCACGGTCACCGGACTGGGCACCGCGTGAGCAGTGCCAGCGGCGTGAGCAGTACAGACGGGTCCGCTGATGGGTAGGGTGCGATGACATGGGAACGGTCTACATGGGTGCGCTCGCGGGACATTTCGGCCGTGACGTCGCACGGGGCGTGGAGAAGGCGGTCGGCATCGTCTCCTCGGCGTCGCGCGACGGGATGGATCTGCTCGTCTTCCCCGATGCGACGCTCGGCGGCTACATCGGCGACCTCGCGCATCCCGATCCCGACGATCTGCCACCCGCCATCGACCCCGACGGTCCCGAACTGAGAGCGATCGCAGACGCCGCCGGAGACATGACCGTCTGCATCGGAATCACCGAACAGGACTGCGGTGACCACTACAACACCGCGGTGTGCCTGTCCGGGGACGGTGTGCTCGGCATCCATCGCAAAGTTCATCAACCCGCGGGCGAATCCGCGGCGTACCGGGCGGGTGATCGGTTCGCCGCCTTCGACACTCCGGTCGGAAGGATCGGCATGCTCATCGACTACGACAAGACATTCCCCGAGTCCGCGCGCACCCTCGCCCTCGACGGTGCGACCATCCTGGCCGCCCTCTCCGCTTGGCCGGCCAGTGTGACCGATCGCGCGGCGCGGCTTCCCGCCGACCGCCAGGCCCGGTTGTTCGACCTCTACGACTGCGCGCGGGCCGCGGAGAACCAGGTGTTTCTGGTGTCGTCCAATCTGACCGGCGTGACCGGCTCGCTGCGCTTTCTGGGGCAGGCCAAGGTGGTCGGGCCCGGTGGCGACATTCTGGCGACGACGCGGTCCAAGGGCGGGCTGGCGTCGGCCGAAGTCGACGTCGAAGCCGAAATCGGCCGCGCCCGAAGGGTTCTCAATCACCTCGGTGAGCTGCGCCCGGAGGTGTACCGGCTCGCCGGGCAGGATCAGGTGCGTCGATGACCGGCCTGCGAGTCGCTCTGCTGACCTATTCGACGAAGCCCCGCGGCGGTGTGGTGCACACCCTCAACCTGGCCGAGGCGCTGAGCGAACTGGGAGTGCGAGTCGACGTCTGGTCGCTCGCCCGCGGCGGCGACGCAGGCTTCTTCCGCGACGTCGACGACGCGGTCACGGTGCGGCTCATCCCCTTCCCCGACGTCGACGGTGAGACCGTCACCGATCGCATCGTGCGATCGATCGACGCGATGAGCGCCGCGTTCACCGCCGACGACTACGACATCGTGCATGCGCAGGACTGCATCAGCGCCAACGCCGTCGGTACCTGCATCCGCACGATCCACCACCTCGATCAATTCACGACCCCGGTGCTGGTGGAATGCCACGAGAAGGCGATCGTCAACCCGTACGCCCGAATCTGCGTGTCGCGCGCGGTGGCGCGCGAAGTGGAAGCCGGGTGGGGACTGACTCCCACGGTCATCCCCAATGGTGTTGAGTATCAACGTTTCTCGGACGCAGCGTCGGGTGACGCGAACGCCGTTGCCGCCCGGCGCCGCTGGCACGACGAGTTCGGTCCCTTCGTGCTGGCCGTCGGCGGCATCGAACCGCGCAAAGGCAGCATCGACCTGGTGCGGGCGTATGCCGTTGCGCGCCAACAGTATCCAGACGTGAAACTCGTCTTCGGCGGCGGGGAGACGCTGTTCGACTATCGGGACTACCGGGCGGAGTTCGACCGGGTCGCCGCCGAACTGGAGGTGCAGCCGATCGTCCTCGGTGCGCTGCGCGATGCCGACGTCGCCTCGGTGATCGCCGCGTGTGACGTGTTCGCCTTCCCGTCGACCAAGGAGGGCTTCGGCCTTGCCGCCATGGAAGCCCTGGCGGCGGGCAGACCGGTCGTCGCACGCGAATTGCCCATTCTGCGTGAGGTTTTCGGCGATGCCGTGGCCTACGGAGCCGACCCCGAGGCGCTCGCCGCCGGGCTGTGCGAGGCGCTGGGCGGTGCCGCGAGCCGCGCCGAACGCGGGCGGGCGCTGGCGAAATCCCTCACCTGGGAGGCTGCCGCCCGTGCCCATCTGGCGTTCTACGCGGACAACGTGCTCTCGTCGACCGAATAGTCGAGGCGGAGGTGATGCGTCCCATCGGCGTCGATGGTGATCGTCCCGGTACCGGTGATTCCGCGCAACTCAGCGGTGCCGCTGCCCGGGACGATCACCAGCATCTCCAGGCTGCGATCGGTCCCCGACGTCGTGGCACTGTGTGCGATGTTGCAGGTGCCGCGGCGTCCGTCGATAGTTCCGTCGAACGATTCGAGCGCCACGTAGGTGCCGCCGACGGTCTCACCGTAGGCGTAGACGAAGAGGGTCTCGGCGTAACCGTCGATCGCGCCGTCGAATTCCTTGCGCATCAGAGCGAAGCCGGTCGGCGTGCCGGTCGTCACCGATGATTCGTATGCTTGCGGAGTCATCTCCGCGACACTGAAAGTTCCAGCGGCGCAGTATGTTACGGGTATCGTTTCCATTCCCCCACGCTATCGCGGGGCGTCGCGGCGAGGCTTGAACATTCGCGACAGATCGCGGGCGGTCAGCGTCCGGCGAGCAGTGGTACCAGAGCCCAGCGAGCCAGATCGGCGAGCTGCTCGTCGTCGTCGAGATCCACGACGCGGCTGGGGATGGCGAGAAACGACGCCGAGACCCGCACCATCATCTCCGCGACGAGGTCGACGTCGACGTCGGGTGCGACGTGTCCGGCGGTCTGCTCGCGCCGAAGTTGGCCGGCGACGAATTGCCGGACCACCGACACCATTTCTCCGCCGTCGCCGATCATCGAGCTCGCCAATAAGTGAGGATCGACGGACAGTAATCCACCCAGTACCGGATTGTTACGCATCGCCCGAAGGGAACTCACGAATCCGAGGACCACTCGATCGGCAACCGTCTCGGCTCGCCGGATATCGACGAGAAACTGCGCGAAATAGTTCCGGAACTCGCGCGCCGTCACCGCCTCCACCAATGCGTCCTTCGTGGGAAAGCGACGATAGATGGTTATTCGCGCGACATTGGCCCGACGCGCCACATCTTCCATCGTCGAATGCCGCACGCCGATCTGCCCGAACTGTTCGCTTGCGGCGTCGACGATGCGCTTACGCAGCCGGTCGTCGGCGTCGGAGCCGCTCATCACGTCGGTGAGTACACGGGCGAGCATCGCCGCCGATCCCGGCGCCTGGGCGTCGACGCCCGTCGTGGACTCCACCGGGTACCTCCTCGTCGGTCCAGCATCTGTGTGTGATCCAGCGGCGACTCGCCGCGAACCTCACCAAGGACCGTACCCCGACGACCCCACGTCGAGCCGATTGAGCCAGTCCTGAATCATCAAGTAGAACGCCATTGTCTTCTCCTGAAATCGACGGTGAGTGGGTACTCAGAATTTCCGGTTCATAGTCGGAATCTCGATGCTGATCGGCATGCGCAGTTCCGACATGTACCAGAGCACGAACTGCCGGAGGAATTCGTCGAACAACCAATAGGCGTTGTCGGTCGGCGGAATCGCGCCGAGAACACCTTCGCGGACGGCGATGTAGGGCCCCCAGCTGACTTCGAGCAGCGGACTCCAGACCGGTTCGCGGGGAATGTCGATCCAGTCGGCGATGCGGTCACCGAGAATGAACCGGGTGAACGCGCCGAGGATCGGCTTCGACAGCAGGGTCAGGTCGAGGTCGTTGCCGAGTTTCAACAACTCCTGCGCCAAGGCCTTGCCTTCCCGCGTCGGCGCGAGAACCGGCGTGAGGACCTTGCGCTTTTGAATGTCGGCCTGTCTCCACGACGCCGGAATGTACTCGTCGCGGATGCCCAGCAGGTGCCCGCAGACCTGCCAGGTGTGCAGGTAGCCGACCGATTCGTCGGCCGGCGTCGGCACACCCCACCGCAGCATGTTCTGCATGATCGTCGTCGGCAGGCTGTGCCAGGTGATCATCAGATCTTCCTGGCTGATCGGGACGGCGTTGGCCGGCCAATACGGCGCCTGCGGCAGGAGATGACGCACGGCCGCGTGGATCATCCGGGTCTTCACGCAGGTCACGATCATCTCGCCGCCGGGCCCGTAGGCGTTGACGGTGCCGATGTCGTATCCGAGCTTGGCGGTCTTCGCGATCCGGTCTTTGAAGTACTTGCCGCCCTGCGAGTAGTACACCGCCCGCGCCTCGTGCGGGATCACCGTCGACATCATGCCGCTCGCGAAGGCATACAGCGCGGAGATGATCGTCCCGTGCTTCTTCGTGTACTCGAAGCCGGCGGCCAGCTTGCCCTGGTCGGTCCACGGCGGCAGCACGCGTGCGTACTCGATGAAATCGCGCAGTTCGTTCGGCAGACCGGCCGGCAGCTGCTGATCGTTGCGTACCCAACTCCTCAGTGCCGCATTGATTCTCGGCACATCGTGGTGCTCGATGACATTCGCGATCACCGGGTCGGCTTCCGGATCCCACCTGGTGCGCGGGTCCTTTCCGGATCCGGATCCGGCGACCGATCCGGCCGGCGACCACGTCCACGGTTTGGCGCGGGCCGGTGGCGCGAGCAGCGACAGCGCGCCCACCGAGCCGAGCACTCCCCCACCGAGCTTCAGCGCGTCGCGCCTGCTGACTGCGCTGTGATCCATCATGTGTCCCCTTCGTTCCGGAGATACAAACTAACGCTGTTTGTACCTTCGTATCTCAGGTAAGCACGACGAACGATCCGGAACCAGAGGTTCCGGCAGAGTTGATACGCGCGTATCTCGGCTAGAAGCGTCCCATCCGGTCGAACCACGTCGCGGCTTCGTCGGTGATGGTGCCGAGTTCGCGCGCCCGCAGACACCAGCCCTTGGCCGATTCCAGGAACTTCATCGGGTTGTAGATGTCCTCCTCCTTCGCCCATCGGCCGTCACCGCCGTAGGTCAGGATGGTGATGTTGGTGGCGGAGTGCACCGAACCGTCGCCGGGGTCGCGCAACGGATTGTCGATCTCACAGATCACCCGAGCGGTGTCCTCGTCGATGACATGCCACAGCGACGGAAACGACGTCATGTGATTTCCGGGGAAGCGGCTCATCGTCTTCTTGATCCACGGTCGGATCTCCTCGCGACCACCGAAGTTGCCCATCGCATGTTCGACATACTCGGCGTCGATCGCGAACTGGTCTGCCCACTGATCCCAATCATGAGTCACCGCAGCGGTATTCGCGCGATCTTCGAAAAGCTGGAACTCGGCCTCGAGTTCGGCTCGACTGAACTGTCCCACGGTGGAACCCTCCTCGGGCAGACGCACGGTATCACCGGGAACTGTAACACGTTCTAGTTCGACGCCGGGCTGTTCGACGCCGCCCTACGCCTCGGGGATTTCCCGACCGAAGGTTTCCAGCGTGATCTGCTCAGGTTCCGGACCGCCCCGGCTGCCGGTGTCGAGCGCATCGATCTGCGCCAATTCTCCTTCGCTCAGCTCGAAGTCGAAGATGTCGAAGTTCTGCGCGATGCGAGCGGGCGTCACCGACTTCGGGATCGCCTGGCGCCCCTGTTGCAGGTGCCACCTGAGCATCACCTGGGCCGCGGACTTCCCGTGTGCGGCGGCGATCGCGCCGATGACCGGGTCGGTCAGCGTCGACGAGTGCCCACTGTCGCGATAGAAGGTGATTCCGCCGATCGGTGACCATGCCTGCGACACGACGCCGTGCGCGGCGTCGGCGTCGAGCACCGCGGTCTGCCGGAAGTAGGGGTGCACCTCTATCTGGTTCACTGCGGGCACGACCGACGTGGCGTCGAGGAGGTTTCGCAAGTGATCCGGCATGAAGTTGCTGACGCCGATGGCTCGCACGCGCCCATCGGCGAGAAGCGTTTCCAGCGCGCGGTAGGCGCCGACGGTCAGATCGAATCGGCTCGGCAGCGCCTGGTGCAGGATCAGCAGATCGATGTGCTCGATGCCCAGCTTTCCCGCACTTTTGTCGAACGCGTGCAGCGTGGCGTCGTAGCCGAAATCGCTGATCCACACTTTGGTCTCGACGAAGATCTCGTCGCGATCCAACGACGACCGTCGTAACGCCTCGCCTACCTCGCGCTCGTTGAAATAGGCTGCGGCGGTGTCGATATGGCGGTAGCCGACATCGAGCGCGGTGGTGACCGCGTCGATGGTCTCCTGCGGCGGAGTCTGAAAGACACCGAAGCCCAAGGCGGGCATGGTGATTCCGCTGTTGAGGGTGATGGTGGGAACAGTCATCGCACTACTCCTTCGGGTTGGTTGCGTTGTGCGGGAACGATCACGACCGCGACGATCACGGTCGCGACGAGCAATAGGACGGCGCTGCCGGACAGAGCTGCCGACACCTGGGCGACGACACCGTCGGGCGTGGAGAGTCCGCCGATCCCGGACGAAATCGCCACCAGCACAGCGAGTCCCATCGCGGAACCCAGTTGGTGTGCGGTGTTCACCACGCCCGACGCGGCACCGGCGTCGTCGGGCGACACACGTGCGATGCCCGCACCGGTCATCGGTGCGAAAGCGAGCCCCTGGCCGATGCCGATCAAGACCATCGGGGCGGCGACGGACAGCAGATAGGAGTCGTCGAGGGACGCGCGGCTCAACCAGGCCATGCCCGCCAGCGTGACGAAAGTTCCCGCGAGTAGCAAGGTTCCCGTCGAGTAGCGGCGGGCCAGTCGTGGAATGGTCAGCGCCACAGCGAAGTTGACGGCGGTCATCGGGAGAAAGCCCAGCCCCGCCTGAAATGGCGTGAAGCCCAACGCGTCCTGCATCAATTGGGTCGTGAAGTAGAAGAAGCCCATCATCGCGCCGAGATACAGGAAACGCACCGCATACGCTCCGCTGCGCTCTCGGCTCGCGAACAGGCGCAGCGGCATGATCGGTTGGTCGGCACGACTCTCGTTGATCGCCAACAGCACGAGGAGGAGCACACCGACGGTCAGCGATCCGACTACTCGCGACGAACCCCAGCCGGTCTCCGACGATGTGATCACACCGTAGACGAGGGACCCGACGCCGAGCGTCGACACCACTGCGCCGACCGCGTCGAATCGTCCTGTCCGACGGTCGGTTTCGGCCAGAATCCGGTGTGCGGCGACCATCATCGCCACGGCGATCGGGACGTTGATCAGAAACGCCGCGCGCCACGACAGCCATTCGGTGACGGCGCCTCCGATCAACAGCCCTGCGCTCGCGCCGATGCCGGCGGCCGCGGCGTACCACGCGACGGCTCGCCTGCGCGCTTCGCCGTGAAAGTAGGTGGTGATCAACGCCAGCGACGTCGGCGCGACGATGGCCGCTCCGACGCCCTGGAGGGCCCGCGCCGCGATCATCCACCAGGCCGACGGTGCGACGCCGACCAGCAGTGAGGCCGCGCCGAAGATCGCCAAGCCGACGATGAACAGTCGACGACGACCGACGATGTCGCCGGCCCGTGCGGCCAACAGGAGCAGACCGCCGAACACCAGCACGTAGGAGTCTTGTACCCACGACAACTGCGCCGCCGAAAGTCCCAGTCCCGCACGGATACTCGGCAGACCGGTGAAGATCACCGAATTGTCCAGCAACACCATGAAATAGCCGACGAGAATGATGGCGAGGATCGCACCGGCCTTTGCCGGTGAGGCCGACGTCGTCGGCGCACGCAGATCGGTCGTCACGGTCGTACTGCCACCTTCAGTGCCTCGCGCGCATCCATCGCTGCATAGCCGGCCGGCGTGTCATCCAGGGAGACAACAGAATCGAATACCCGACCGGGATTCACCGATCCGTCGAGCACCGCCGGCAGCAGACGTTCGATGTAGGCGCGCACCGGAGCGGGGCCACCGGTCAGGGTGATGTTCGGGCCGAACAGCGTCGCGAAACCGACTGGCGCATCGGCGTATTGGGGTACCCCGACGCGGCTGATGACGCCACCGGGGCGGACGACACCGAGGGCCTGATCATAGGCGGGACGATGTCCGACGGCCTCCAAGACGATCTCGCTTCCCAGACCGCCGGTCAGTTCGACGACCTCGGCGATACCCTCGTCACCGCGTTCTTCGACGACGTCGGTGGCGCCGAACACGCGACCCAGATCGGTGCGGTCGCGGTGGCGTCCCATCAGCACGATCCGTTGTGCACCAAGCTGTTTCGCCGACAGCACCGCGAGCAGACCGACGGCGCCGTCGCCGATCACCGTGACGGTGCTGCCCGGCTGGACGCGGCCCTGTACCGCGGCGTGCCAGCCGGTGCCGTAGACGTCGGAGAGCGTGAGCAGTGAGTGCAGCAGGGCGTCGTCGGCGGACTCGTCGACCGGGACGGGCACGAGAGTGCCGTCGGCGAAGGGAACGCGGACCGCTTCGGCCTGTCCACCGGCCGAGCCGAGGTGCGCGTCGTTCCAGAATCCGCCGATGCGGCACGACGTCTGCAGGCCGGCGCGGCAGAACTCGCACTCACCGCAGGAGACTGCGAAGGGTGCGATCACGAAGTCGCCGACCTGCAGCGTCGACACGTCGGAGCCGATCTCCTCGACGACGCCGATGAACTCGTGACCCATCGTCGAGCCGCCCGGGGTCGGGGGCATCGAATGGTAGGGATGAAGGTCGCTGCCGCAGACACAGGCGCGGACCACGCGCACCAGGGCATCGGTGGGAAGTTCGATGGTCGGATCGGTCGCTTCGATGACGCGGACGTCGCCCGCACCGTACATGTAGGTTGCTCGCATGCCTTCTACTTCACTCCTCCGGCGTCGAGCTGGGGAGTGACGATCGTTCGGGGTATTGGCGGTACCTCCCTTCGTCGGTGCGCGGGGCCTACCGTGGAGTGATGGGTTCAGCGAATCTACGTGCGGAGATCCGCGAGTTTCTGAGTACACGGCGTGCCCGCATCACTCCGGATCAAGCGGGATTGCCCGCATACGGCGGCAACCGCCGGGTCAAGGGACTGCGCCGCGAGGAAGTCGCGATGCTGGCCGGCATGTCGGTCGACTACTACATCCGGCTCGAGCGAGGCAGTCTGTCCGGGGCGTCGGACAGCATGCTGGACTCGCTCGCCGCGGCGCTGCAGCTGGACGAGGCCGAGCGCGACCATCTGTCGTCGTTGGCGCGAGCGTCGAATGAGCATGGTCGACGCCGCACGCGTGCTACCGCGCAGACGGTGCGCCCCGCGGTCCAGCAGATACTCGACGCGATCCCGGACGCCCCGGCCTGGGTACGCAACGGCCGCCACGACATCCTCGCGATGAACGATCTCGCGCGTGCCCTGTATGTACCGGTGTTCGACGACCCGCGGCGCCCGGCGAATACGACACGGTTCATCTACCTCTACCCGGAGCGGGCCCGCGAACTATTCGTCGATTACGACCACATCGCCGCCGACGCCGCGTCGTTTCTGCGAATGGAGGCCGGCCGCAATCCCAACGACAAGGCCCTCATCGAGCTGGTCGGTGAATTATCCACGCGCAGTGAGCTTTTCCGTCAGCGTTGGGCGTCGCACGATGTGCGCTTCCATCGCAGCGGTCGAAAGCGGTTGCGCCACCCCGCCGTCGGGCAGCTGGATCTGGACTTCGAGGCGTTGCAACTTCCGTCGGAGCCGGGACTGCAACTCAACATCTACACCGCCGCAGCGGGTACACCCGCCGCGGACGGACTGAAACTGTTGGCGTCGTGGGTGGCTAGTCAGCGGGCGGAGCTGGGGATGGCTGTGGAGAACGAAGTTCGGGGCTGAGTTCAGGTGGTGTGATGAGTAGGCGCACCCCGCCGCGTGCGAGCATCAGCACCACGATCAGACCGTTGACCGACCAAAAGCCGCCGAGGTGCACGCGGTCACCGAACAGCAGGTGCGTCAGTTCGATCACCAAGAACTTGCTGCCCACCAGCACCAGCCACAGCGTGACCGCGGCGCCCACGCGGCCCGCCCGCGACGAAGCCGCCCGGAAGTTCCGCTTCAGGCGGGTCTTCGCGGACACGATCAGTTCCAGGACGAACTTGAGCAGGATCGCGGTGAACAACGACAGCGTGAAAGTCTCGCTGATGAGTTGCGGCACATACTGAATCGCGAGATTGAGCACGACCGTGTACACGAACACGTCGACGATGTGGCCGGGTAGGTCGGTATGTAATCGCTCCAGATACGTCGAACGATCATCCGGCAGGTTTGTCATCGGGTGGGCGCGCTCTGCGACACGATCTCCTGCAGCGCCGCCAGGTGTCCGGCGAGTGCCTGCCGGCCCTTGTCGGTGAGCTGTGCCCGCACTGTTCGACGTCGCCCCGTCGCCTGCCGCTCGGTGGTGAGATAGCCGGCGTCCTCTAGGGTCGAAAGTTGTTTGGACAGAGCCGAATCGGACAGGCCGAGCCGCTCGCGGAGGAATGCGAACTCGGCCCAGTCGGCCGCCGAGAGCGTCGCCATCAGCGACAATCTGGTGCTCGGATGAATCAACTCATCGAATCCGTCGGGTGTCACGCGTGCGCCAGACGTCGTGCGGCGGAGAAGATCTCGGGCCCACCGAATCCGACGACGGCTCCGACGATCACCGCTGCCCACGACGCCGAGTGAGCGGCGCCGTCGGCGCCGAGCGCGAATCCGGCGGCGATCGTCAGGGCAACCATCACCAGGAGGATCCCGGTCACGATCAGCGGGATCTTGCGGCTGGCGGTTTCCCGGCTGAGCTGAATGCCCGACGTCCGGTGCCGACCGTCGAGCAGTCGGGTCGCCAGGAGGGCGTGACCGAACGAGAAGGCGATGGTCGCGACGGTGGTGACCCACGACGGGGTGAAGTCGGCGAGGAGGCCGAGCACTACCCAACCGGCAGCCATTCCCCACCAATAGCCGCGGGGGAGCCCCACCTCGTCGGCGACACTGCGTTGTGCGCGCCTGGCTGCGTCGAGAGCGCTGCGCGCCTGGTCATGATCGATACCGGACATTGTTTCCCTCACTTTCCTTGGTGGAAAGTAGTCTCTACTTTCCTGCTTGGAAAGTCAAGACTCATGGGATTGCTCGACCAGTACCGCGACGCCGTCGAGGATTCGCGAGAGGCCGAAGTCGAAGGCGTTGTCCCGGCCCGCGCGGTCCGGGTCGCTGAACACGCTGGCGACATGTCGGAACGAATCCGGTTGCTGTGTAAGGATTTTGGCCATCAGGGCGGCTATCTCAGTCTCGGTTGCCTGCGACTGCGTGTGCTGTGCGGTCAACATGCGGACATGCGCCGTGACGAGAACGATGGTGTCGAGCCTTGCCGGGCCTGGCAGCGTCGTCGTCGCCAATGTGCCGAGTCCCGCCTCGAGCCAGGACAACTCGTTGGGTCCGTACACCCGGACGCCGTTGGCGACGTCGAAGATCCACGGGTGAGCAGCGCTCCTCGCGTACATCTTCCGGGCGAAGTCGGCGAGCCCGTCGCGCCAGCCGATTGTGCTCAGGTCCGGCGCGCCACCGATGGCGCGGTCGAGCATGACCGCGAGCAACTCGTCGCGACCGGGGACGTACCGGTAGATCGCCATCTTGGTCGCGCCGAGGGCGGCGGCGACCTTCTGCATGGTCACACCCGCGACACCCTCACGGTCGGCGATGTCGATGCCGGTCTCGACGATCGCGTCGAGCGTCATCGATGGTCGGGGGCCTCGTCGCGGCGCCCGAGGAGTGCCCCACAAGAGTTCGTGCGTCCTGGCGTGGTCGGGCATCGACTCCTCCGTCGGGTGGTTGCGCAGTCATTGTTCTCGACTTACTCTAAACCGTGTCCTACAGACACAGTTTAGGGGAGAAGCAATGAAGATCCTGATTTCCGGGGCGAGCATCGCGGGTCCGGCGTTGGCCCTGAGCCTGGGGCGCTATGGGCACGACGTCACGGTCGTCGAACTCGCCGCGGGTTTGCGACCCGGAGGTCAGGCCGTCGACTTCAAGGGAGCCGTTCACGACCGCGTGCTACGCGAGTTGGGTATTCGCGACGAGGTGTACGCAAGGCAAACGGGCAAGACCGATCTGGAGATCGTCGACGCTCGAGGTCGCAAGAAGGCGGTGATTCCGGGCGAGTTCATCGGCGGCGACGTCGAGATCGCGCGGGGAGATCTGGCGGCAATTCTGTATGAGCGGACCAAAGATACGACGCGTTATATATTCGATGACCGAATCACCGAGCTCGCTCAGCGCGATGACCGGGTGGATGTGGTGTTCGCGCGGTCGGCTGCGGAGTCGTTCGACTTGATCGTCGGTGCTGACGGAATTCATTCTGCGGTGCGGCGCTTGGCTTTTGGCCCAGAGGTGGAGTTCGTCGAGTTCCTCGGGTACTACTACGCGGTGGTCGGCGCGAGTGAGCACAGCGACCAGCGCGCGCACGGCATCGGCTACAACGAGCCGGGGCGGCTGGTGTGGACCGGTGGTCAGAAGGCCGCGCAGTTGTACGTGTTCGCCTCGTCGGAGCGAGGCCACGACCGTGATGATGAGGTGAAGCAGCGAGAGCTGTTGCGGCACAACTTCGCCGGGGCCGGATGGCGGGTTCCCGAATTGTTGGAGCAGATGTCTGCGACGCCCGAGTTCTATCTCGACTCGTTCGGTCGGGTCACCATGGACGGCTATACGCGCGGGCGAGTGGCGTTGGTCGGCGACTCCGCCTACGGAAACACGCTGGGCGGCTTCGGAACCGGGTTGGCGATAGTCGGTGCGTATGTGCTGGCGGGCGAACTGGCTCGAGCGGACGGTGATCATCGGGTGGCGTTCGCGTGCTACGACGACCTGATGCGCCGGTACTCCAAGGTGATCCGCAAGGCAAGCGCCGGGCCGTTCCTGGCGCCGGCATCGAAAGCACGAATCACCTTGCGCAACTGGACCTTCAAGGCATCGCCATTGTTCCTGTTGATGATGAAGCTGACAGATCGGTTCGCGACAGACATCGAACTGCCACCGTATCCGAGTGCGTGACGATCGGGCGCCGCGACGCCGGACTTCGGGTGCGCAACCTATCGCTCGGCGGGTGCGCAACCCATCGCTCCGCGGGTGCGCAACCTTCTGCTCCCCGAGCGCTGTTGTTGTTGGTCGCGCCGCAACCGTCCGCTCCCCGGGTGCCGTCCACGTTGTCGGTCGCGTCGTACGCCTCCGCTCCCCGAGTGCCGAAGCGAGGAACGAGCTTCGGTGTAACGAGGGGGCTGGTGACCCGAAAAGCCCACAGGGGAACGGGGATTCGGCGACGTGCATCGTTTCCCGAATGCTGTCGACGTCGGTCGTGCCGCAACCTTCTCTGCTCCCCGAGTGCCGAAGCGAGGCACGAGCTTCGGTGTAACGAGGGGACTGGTGAGCCGAAAAGCAGACCGGGGGAACCGGCTTTCGGAGACGCTGAGCGTTCCTGCCCCCGGAGTGCAATTGACGTCGGTCGCGTCGCAATCTTCTGCTCCCCGAGTGCCGAAGCGAGGAACGAGCTTCGGTGTAACGAGGGGGCTGGTGACCCGAAAGCCTAACGGGGGAACGGGGATTCGGCGACGCGCAT
>NZ_JABBNB010000014.1 GCF_012933505.1 Gordonia asplenii | reverse complement strand
TCCCTCGCTTCGGCACTCGACGAGCGAGGGGAAGCGACGTGCTGAACAACGCGCCCCGCGGCAAGCGCACGGCGTCCCCTCCGCTCCCCAAGTCCGTGGCGACCGCACGTGTCCCCTCCGCTCCCCGAGTGCCGAAGCGAGCTCGCGAGCTTCGGTGTAACGAGGGGGAGGCGACCTGAAAGACACTGTGCAGTAAGGACTCTCGATGTGACGGAGAGTCTCGAACTCGCCGCGCCACGTCTCGTTACACCGAAGCTCGTTCCTCGCTTCGGCACTCGACGAGCGGGTGGGAGCGAGGTCGTCTCGAACCGACACTGCAAGGCGCCTCAAAATCCTCTATTCAGGACCGCAGATCCTGCTTGCGCATTCGCAGCGCGCGCGCCAGGAACACCGGATTGCCCAGCAGGTAACGCTTGGCCTTGTGCGGCTCACGCACCAGGATGTCGACCCATTCCATGCCGATCCTGCGGGTGAATCCCGGTGCGCGCGTACGAGTTCCGGCCCAGAAGCCGAACAGTCCGCCGACCCCCGCGACCAGCGGCACCGACAACCTCGCCCGGTTCGCGGCAATCCACTTCTCCTGCAGCGGGTTACCGAATCCCACCAGCAGCAGTTGCGGCGCCGCGGCTGCGATGTCGGCCAGCACCTCGTCCGGACGATCCAGGTCGAAGAAGCCGTGATGGCGCCCCACCACGACGATGTCGGGGTATTCTCGCGAAATCGCCTGCACCGCAGCCTCGTTGACTTCGTCGTCGCCGCCTAGGAAATAGACGCGCAGCCCGGGTGTCGCCGCCAGCAGCGCCGGAATCACGTCGGTGCCGTTGAGATTGGCCTGCAACGTCACGCCACGCATCCGCGCCGCCCATCGAACGCCGGTGCCGTCCGCACTGACGAAGTCCATCGTATTGAGAATCTCGGCATACTCCCGATCCTCGACGGCGAGATTCAGCGTCGACGCGTTGGGAAAGGCCACCGTGCGCACGACGTCGCCGCAGGTGGCTGCACGCAGCTGCTCGACCGCGGAATCCATCGATTGATCGGTGACTTCGACACCCAATACCCGCACTCGCCTCTGCACCAGTAAAAACTATCACCGATTGCAGCTGGCAAAGCACACACTTTCGGCTAGGTGTAACCGATGGTAACGTCTAAATCCATCGTTATGACCTCACAAGGGAGAACCATGGCAGACTGGCGCCGGCGCACCGTGTCCAACGGCAGCATCGACCTGGCCGTTTTCGAGCTGGGGGACGAGTCGAATCCCACCGTCGTGCTCGTCCACGGCTGGCCGGACACGCACCACCTGTGGACGCACGTCGCGCCCGCGATCGCCGCGGCCGGCTATCACGTCGCGGCATATGACACACGGGGCTACGGCGAGACGTCCGCGCCCGACGGCGACGCCCCGTACCGGCTCGCCGACGTCGCCACCGACCTCTTCGCCGTCGCCGACGCCGTGAGTCCCGACGCTCCCGTGCACGTCGTCGCGCACGACTGGGGCTCGGTGCAGACCTGGGAGGCCGTGACCACCCCGGGCGCCGAGAAGCGCATCAAGTCGTTCGTGTCGGTGTCCGGCCCCAATCTCGACTACCTCTCGGAGTGGGCCCGCAAGAATCTCGCCCGGCCGACGCCGGCGAACCTGGCCAAGGCGTTCTCGCAACTCGGATCGTCGGCCTACACCGGCTTCTTCCAGGCCCCCGTGCTGCCGAATCTGTTCTGGCGCGCAGCGGGCCGCCCCGGCCTGTGGCGCGAATTCCTGCACCGCATCGAGGGCACCCCGAAGGACAACGTGGTTCTCGGTGACACCTTTACCGCCGACACCATCAGCGGGCTGCGCTACTACCGCGCGAACATCCGGCAAAAACTCGCCGACCCCGAGCCCCGTCCCACCAAGGTGCCGGTCCTGGAGATCGTCAACGAGCGCGACGTCGCGCTGCGCCCGACCATCTACGACTACACCCACACCCACGCCGAGAACCTATGGCGGCGCAACAGCTCCACCGGCCACTGGTTGCCCTACACCAACCCCGACTATCTCGTCGCGACCGCACTCGACTTCATCGACTCGCTCGAAGGACGCTCGGGTAATCGGCCGGCCACCCTCGACCGTGCCCGCGTGCTGTCGACGCCCGGCAAGTTGACCGGAAAACTAGCCGTGATCACCGGTGCGGGAAGCGGCATCGGCCGCGAAACCGCGTACGCGCTGGCCGAGCGCGGCTGCGAGATCGTCATCGCCGACCTCGACTTCGACAGTGCCGAGGCAACCGCGATCAATTGCAAGGCGCTCGGCGCGCAGGCGCATTCCTATGACCTCGACGTTTCCGACGTCGCCGCGTTCAACGCCTTCGCCGCGACCGTCGCCGCGAAGCACGGAGTCGCCGACATCGTCGTCAACAACGCGGGCGTCGGCCTCGGCGGCAGCGCCCTGGCGGCCACCGACGAGCAGCTCGACCGGGTCCTCGCGATCAACCTGCGCGGCGTCATGACCGGCTGCCGCGCATTCGGCAGGCAGATGGTCGAACGGGGCATCGGCGGCAACATCATCAACATCGCCTCGGCCGCGGCATTCACCCCCCAAAAGGGGCTGGGCATCTACGCGGCGTCGAAGGCCGGCGTGCTGCTGTTCTCCGAATCGCTGCGCGCCGAACTCGCCGAGCATCGGATCGGCGTCACCGCCATCTGCCCGGGCATCGTGAACACCAACATCGTGTCCAACACCCCGCTGGCCGGCTTCGACGACGACGCCGTCGAGCAGGAGCACCGCGACCGGCTCGACAGCTTCTACCAGCGCCGCAACTTCGGCCCGGAAAAGGTCGCTCGGGACATCGTCGCCGCGCTGGAGGCCAACAAGGCCGTCGCCCCGGTCACCCCGGAGGCCAAACTCGGCTACCGGGTGTATCGCTTCACGCCATGGCTCGCCCGCCTGATGGCGCGCGGCGATATTCTGCGCTGAGCCACGAAACCACTCCTCCCCGACTCTTCCCACGCCCACAGGAGGCGACATGACTTCGAGCGGCAACAAAGTGCCATCGACGACTGAGACGACGCCCGTCGACACCGACCCCGGCCCCGTCGAACTGCACGCCCGCAACGTCAGTTTCGACGTCGCCGACGTCGATCTGCACTGGATCCCCGGCCACCCGTACGCGTCGAATCTCATCACCGCGCTGAATCTCGTTCTCCCCGAAGGGGAACGGTGGTTCGTGAAGACGTTCAACGAGGCTCTCCCGCTGGTCCGCGACGACGAACTCGCGGCGTCGATGCGCGGTTTCATCGGGCAGGAGGCGATGCACGCCGACGCCCATGACAAGGTGGTCTGGAATTTCGTCACCGAACACGGCATCGACCCCGAGCCGTACCACCGCCAGATGGAGTGGTTGTTCCGAAAGTTGCTGGCGCCCAAGGGAACCGAATCGGCGAAGGCTCAGCGCAAGCACCTCATCGAGCGACTGTGGCTGATCGCGGCGATCGAACACTACACCGCGGTGCTCGGCGATTTCGCGCTGAATAGTTCCTGGCTGGAGGTCGACGCCGACCCCGCCATGGCCGATCTGTTCCTGTGGCACGGGGCAGAAGAAGTCGAGCATCGCACGGTGGCCCACGAGGTCGCCGTGTACTTCGGCGACAGCTATCTGCGTCGCGGCCGGGCCATGCTCGTCGCCATGCCCGCGCTGCTGTTCGTCGTGTTCCGCGGCGGCCGCTACATCTCCCTCAACGACCCCAGCGGAGCGATTAAGCAACTCGACCGCTTCTTGCAGTACCGGCGCGGCGTTCGGTTCAACGTCGTGCCGAAGATCAGCGACATCCTGCTGGCGTCGCTGACGTACTTCCGCCCGGGATTCGATCCGGTGGAAGTGGGTGACACCGCCCAGGCCGTCGCGTATCTCGCGAAGTCACCGGCCACCCGGAAGGCGAGTTGACGTGACGTCGAACCATCCCGCGCACACCACCGATCTGACGTCGGTGCCACCGTCGTTGACCGGGCGATTCAAACGCGACCCCGCGATGTTGCTGGCGACGGGACTGCTCAAGACCTGGTTCCCGGTGTGGGGCGCGCTGTCGCCGCTGCGCCGTCGCCGCCACAACGACGGCACAATGGCCGTGCGGATCATCGGCCGGGAGCAGGTCGCTCACGATCAGAACGTCATCGCACTCACGTTCGCGGCGCTCGACGACGGGCCGCTGCCCGCCTGGCGCGCCGGCGCGCACCTCGACCTGCTGCTCCCGTCCGGGCGGATGCGCGAGTACTCGCTCTGCGGCGATCCGGCCGACACCGACCGCTATCGCATCGCGGTGCGGCGCATCCCCGACGGTGGCGGCGGCTCGGTCGAGGTGCACGACGCCCTGTCGGTAGGCGACGTCGTCACCATCAAGGGTCCGCGCAACGCGTTTCCCCTCGCGTTGCCCGGATTCGGTTCCAGCGCAACGACTCTGCGATTCATAGCCGGCGGAATCGGCATCACCCCGATCCTGCCGATGCTCGCCTCGGCCGAGCGGCTCGGACTCGACTGGTCGATGATCTACACCGGCCGCAGCCTGGACTCGATCCCGTTTCGCGCCGAACTGGCCCGCTACGGCGACAAAGTGCAGATCCGCACCGACGACGACCACGGTCTGCCCACCATGGCAGAGCTCGTCGGCGACGGCGCCGCGGGCACCGCCATCTACACGTGCGGCCCGGTGCCGATGCTCGAGGGCCTGCGCGCCCACTTGTCGGGGCGGCCCGACGTCGAACTGCACTACGAGCGGTTCAGCCCGCCGCCGGTGGAGAACGGCAAGCCGTTCACCGTGCACCTGGCGTCGACCGGCGACGACGTCGCCGTCGCGTCCGACGAGTCGATGCTCGCCGCCGTCCGCCGGGCGATGCCGAGCGTGCCGTACTCGTGCCAGCAGGGCTTCTGCGGAACCTGCAAGATCAAGGCACAGTCGGGCGACGTCGAGCATCGCGACACGATCCTCACCGACGACGAGCGGGCCGCCGGCTACCTGCTGACCTGCGTGTCACGCGCGTCCGGCACCCTGGTACTCGATTTGTAACAGCAACCTCACACCAAACGCCCAGCACAGGGTATTCTGTCCGTTATGTCGACTATGTGCCCCTCCGCACTGGTGGGTGCACAGAATCGCCTCCTCGTTCTGGGATTCCACAACATCGAGCGCACCTGGTGCTGGCCCGCCGCCGCGGGCACCGGCGTACGCACCTTCACCCAGCATCTGCAGATCCTGCGTCGCGTCGCTAACGTCGTCGACCTCCGGGAGGCCCTCGACGCCCTACGGTCGGGCCAGAAGCTGCCGCCGCGCGCCGTCGCGCTGACATTCGACGACGGCTATCGCGACAACCTCACCCTTGCCGCTCCCCTGCTCCGCAGATTGTCGATGCCGGCCACCGTCTTCCTGGTCCCCGGGCTGCTCGACCGCACCGTGCACGCGTGGTGGGAACGACTCGGCTGGGCAATCACCGAGGCCACCGTGCCATCGCTGAGCTACGACGGCGTCGACTATCCACTGGCCGACACGACCGCCCGGATCGCCGCGCAGCGCGCCGTCGAAGAGGACATCAAGACGCTGACGCATACCGAACGTGCTGCGCTCATCGAGGATTTCGTCGAACGCCTGCAGCCGCGCGGCAGTTTCGACACCGACGACCTGTTCCTCGACTGGGACGCCGCTGCGACACTGCCCGACGCCGGGCTGACCGTCGGGTCGCACACCATGGAACATCCGATCCTCTCGCGCGAGTCCGCGGGCGATCAGCAGTTCAGCCTGCGCGAGTCCAAGCGGCTGCTACAGGACCGCATCGGCGTCGAGGTACCCATCCTCGCGTATCCGAACGGCACTCGAAACGATTACGACACAACGACTTTGACAGAAGTCGAAGCCGCCGGCTACGAGTATGCGGTGACCACCTGGGGCGGCGTGACGACTACCGACGTGTCTCGCTACGAAGTTCATCGCGCGCTGGTCGGTCCATACACGCACCCCGCGCGGTTCGCCGCATTCCTCGGCAAGCGGCTGCTGGCTGCCTGAACCGGCCTGAACCTAGGTTCGATCAGTCGCGGCAAACGGCGTCGAGCAGCCAAACGGCTTGTCCGCGTAGGGTTTCCACCACAGAGCCGTCACCGGAGACGTAGCGGATGAGGCAGTTCTCGAAGAGTCCGTCGAACATCGTGTAGGCAGCGAACTCGTCGACGGCGACCGTCGCTGCGCGCAGCTTCGCGTACGCCACGACGACGCGCCAGATCATGTCCTGCAGCTGATGATCGAGGTCGATCACGGTGGGCCGCAAGGCTTCTTCGAATGCAGACTGAGTGCGCAGGTCGTACCACAGCCGGTGCATCGCGGTGTCGACGACGAGTGTGTCCACCAACGCATCGGCGAAACCCGCCGCCAACTGCGGAGCGTCCGTGGCGGTCGCGACGGCCTCGTCGTAGCGAGTGACGCAGTGCTCCTTGTAGCGGCGCACACCGAAGGTGATCAGTTCGATCTTGTCTTTGAAGTAGTAGTGCAGCACACCGTGGCTGAACTCGGTCTTCTGGGCGATTTCCCGCAGACTGGTCCGGGCGTAGCCGAGTTCACCCAACGTGGCAAGAGTCGCGTCGGCCAGCTCGCCCCGGCGTCGTTGAAATTTGTCGACGCGCTCGAAACGGTCCACTCCACCATCTGATGTCGCGACATCGGATTGCACGAGATCAGTCATGCCCAATCCCCTTTCTTCGCGCACACTTGTCGCCCATTCTGCCAGATGTCGCCGGCAAACCCGTGATCGAAGCTTTCCTTGACGAGTGTCAAGGAAATACTTGACAACTGTCAAGACCGGGTCGATGCTGAGTGAGCGCACGTGATGCGCCTCACATTCACCGCTCACCTCACCTCAGCGAAGGCAAAGGAGCCATCCATGACCTCGATCGATCTGACCGGTAGAAAAGCCCTCGTCACCGGAGGTGCGCAGGGCCTCGGCGAAGGGATGGCGCGGGCACTCGCCGACGCCGGAGCGTCGGTGATGATCGCCGACATCTCCGACAGCGGCGCCGACGTCGCCGCCTCCCTCGGCGACGCCCACGGCTTCACCAAGCTCGACGTCACCGACGACGCGAACTGGGCGTCGGCGATCGAGGCCACCGTCGCCCAACTCGGCGGCCTGGACATCCTGGTCAACAATGCGGGCATCGAGATCACCAGCCTGCTGACCGAGGTGGAGGCGGCCGATATCCGCAAGATGCTCGACGTCAACATCCTCGGCACCACACTGGGCATCAAGAACGGACTGCGCGCCATGCGCCCCGACGGAGCGGCCGGGCAAGGCGGTTCGATCATCAACATCGCCTCGGTGGCCGCGACCATCGCCTTCCCCGGCATCGCGGTGTATTCGGCGACGAAGTCCGCCGTAGACCGTCTGACCCGAGTCGCCGCGATGGAGTCGGGCAAACTCGGCTACGGCGTCCGGGTGAACTGCATCTACCCCGGCCTGGTCCCCACGGCGATGGGCGCCGGACTGGCCAGCGACGTCGCCGAACTGGGCCTCTTCGAGTCGCCCGAGGCTGCGGTGGGGGCGGTCATCGAACTCACCCCCGGGGGTCGTCTCGGCCAGGTCGACGACATGGCCGACGCAGTGGTCTTCCTCGCCTCCGACGCCGCGAAGTTCATCACCGGCATCGGCCTGCCGGTCGACGGCGGCATGGGCATGTGACTCTCCCCCGCACCGACTCCTACCTCCTCCGAAAGGCCTGAACTCATGACCACCAAACCTGTCGTCGTCTACGGTGCCTCCGGCTACACCGGGCGTCTCATCTGCGAATACCTGCGCGAGTACAACGTTCCGTTCGTCGCCGCCGGGCGCAGTCGCGAAAAGCTCGAAGCCGCAATGAAGTCCAACGTCCCCGGAATCGAGACCGCCGACTACGAGATCGTCGCCACCGAGAACACGGTCGAGGCACTGACCGAACTGTTCACCGGCGCGTCGGTCGTCTGCAACACCGTCGGACCGTTCGCCACCTACGGCCACGAGGTCGTGCAGGCGGCGCTGGCCGCCGGCGCCCACTATCTCGACACCACCGGCGAGCAGGACTGGCTCATCACGCTCGACGAACAATACGCCGCCGACTACGCCGCGAAGGGTCTCGTGCTGTCCCCCGGCCTCGCCCAGATGTACACCACCGGTGAGATCGCCGCCCAAATCTGCTTGGAGACACCGGGTTTGGACACTCTGGACATCGCGGTGTTCTGGGGCGGCAGCCCGACCATCGCGTCCACGCAGACCATCCTCGTCAATGCCGCCATGTCCAAGGCCTACTACCTCGAGCAGAATCAGTACTCCGAATGGGATCCGGAGGCCGGCCTCTACAACCTCGCCATCCCGGGCCAGCACGAGCTCGCACTCGCCCTGCCGTGGGGCGGGACGTCGCACCCGGTGTGGTTCCGCAAGGACCCGCGCGTCGCCAACGTGAAAGCCCTCGGCGGAGTGTTCAACAAGGCGCTGATGCTGGGCGTGCCGCAGATCGTGGCGGGCGCCCTGGAGGCCACCAAGGACATGGCCCCCGACGAGCGGCTGGCGGCATTGCAGGCGACCGCGGCCCAGGTGATGAACGAGATGCCGCCGCGCGAGTACACCCGCATCAACCGCTCGGTCGATTCGGTACACGCCTCCGGTCCGCTCGGCCGGGCTCACACGGTCATCTACGGCAACTGCAACTACAAGCAAACCGGCCTGCTGCAGGCGTTCGGTGCGTACTCGCTGCTCCAAAAGGAGCCCAACGCAACAGGTTTGGCGTCGGGCTGCCAGGCTTTCGGTCATCGCGAACTGCTCGGCGTGCTCCGCGCGTTCGGACTTGTCCAGGCACCGATCGTGACGATCGAGAACTGACGGACCCATGCGGATCGTCGACTTCCTCGACAAGGGCGCCTCGCTCGACGGCGAGGCGCCCTGCCTCACGACCGACGGCGAGTCGGTGTCCTACGCCGATGTCGTCGCGGCGTCCTACCGGATCGCGAATGCCCTTGCCGCACAAGGAGTCAGCCCCGGCGACAAGGTCGGAATCCTGTCATCCAACGACCCGACGTCGTTCACCTGCGTATTCGGCATCAGTCGCGCGGGCGCGGTGTGGTGCCCGATCAATCCACGCAACGAGGCGGGTGAGAATCAGCAGCTGCTCGACCAATTCGACTGTGCGGTACTGATCTATCAATCGTCGTTCGCCCCGCTGGTTGCCAAGATCCGCCCGGCGTTGAGCAAGGTGCACACGTGGGTGTGCCTCGACGACGTCGACGACGGCGCGCTGAGTTGGCCGGACTTCCTTGCCTCCGGCGCAGATTCGACGCTCGACGCCCGCGCCGTCGACGATCTGGCGATGATCGCCGGGACCGGCGGCACAACCGGCAAGCCGAAGGGCGTGATGCTCACCGGCGTCAATCTGGAGACGATGTCGGCGATCACCCTGATGAGCTATCCGTTCGACGGGCGTCCGGTCTATCTGGCTCTGGCCCCACTCACCCATGCCGCCGGTGTGCTGTGCTTTCCGATCATGTGCCTGGGCGGCGAGATCGTCATCATGCGCAGACCCGACGTCGGGGACTTCCTGACACACCTCGAGCGACACGGCGTCACGCACACCTTCCTGCCGCCGACGCTGCTCTACATGGTGCTGGCCCATCCGGCGCTCGACGAGACGGATCGCTCTGCGCTGCAATGCTTCTGGTATGGCGCCGCGCCGATGTCACCGGTCCGGCTGGAGGAGGCGCTGACCCGCATCGGCCCGGTGATGGCACAGTTGTTCGGACAGACCGAGGCGCCGATGATGGTGTCGACGATGGCCCCCGCCGATCATTTCCTACCCGACGGTTCCGTTGCCGCACAACGGCTCTCGTCGGCGGGACGACCGTCGCCGTTGGTCACCCTGGCCATCATGGACGGGCAGGGCAATCACCTGCCGCGTGGCGAACGGGGCGAGATCGTCGTGCGGTCGTCGTTGGTGACGCCCGGCTACTACCTCAACCCGACGGCGACCGCCGAGGCGTCGGAGTTCGGGTGGCACCACACCGGCGACATCGGATTCCTCGACGACGACGGCTTCCTGTTCATCGTCGATCGGGCGAAGGACATGATCATCACCGGCGGGTTCAACGTGTATTCCGTCGAGGTGGAACAGGCTTTGCTCGCCCATCCCGACATCCAGGACTGCGCGGTGATCGGCCGTCCCGACGACAAGTGGGGCGAACGCGTCGAGGCCGTCGTACAGCCGCGAGCGGGCCACACGGTGGACCCGAGCGCCGTGACCGCTTTCGTCAAGGAACGAATCGGCAGTGTGAAGACGCCCAAGGTGGTGCACGTGTGGCCCGATCTACCGCGTTCCAAGGTCGGGAAGGTGCTCAAGCCAGAGGTGAAAGCTCAGCTGTCGCAGTCTGATTGACCTCCGCTGCGACGGTCTCGCCGGACTCGAGTCGATCGTCGTCGTGCGACGCGCGCCTGCGCATCGCCCAACCGCCGGCAACGGCCGAACAGACCGAGATTACGACCGCCACCCAGGTCGCCTGTTGCAGGCCGTCGATGAAGACGTCGGCGACCGCGGCGTGAACCGCCTCGGCGGCTTGTTGCGGCGCACGCATCGCCACCTGGACTCCCGCCATCACCGACTGCTCGGCGATCTCCCGGGCTGGCTGCGGAACACCCAGGTCCTGCAGTCGCACACCCACATTCGCCGCATACACCGACGTCAACACCGATCCCAGCACGGCGACGCCGAGCGTTCCGCCGATCTCTCGGGTGGTGTCGTTGATCGCCGATCCCGCTCCCGCCTGTTCCGGGGTGAGGGCATCCATGATGACCTGGGTGCAGGGGCCGGAGATCATCGCCAACCCGGCGGCCATCAGCATCATCGACCAGATGATGAGACCGAAATATGTCGAATCCCGATCGGTCAGCTCGACGACGCTGAAGCCCGACGCCATCAGCAGGGCACCGGTCACCGCGACGACCCGCGGACCGAACCGATGGGACAGCGCCATCGCCGCCGGGGACAGCGCGGCCACCACGAGCGCGAAGGGCAGTGTCCGGACACCCGCCTGCAGCGGTGAATAGCCCATCACGGCCTGGAAGAACTGGGTGATCAGGAAGATGAACCCGAACAGTGCGAAGAAGGCGACCGCGATCATGCCCGCGGCACCCGCGAAGCGGCGATTGGTGAACAGCCGGACGTCGAAGATCGGGTGCTCGACGCGCAGTTGGTGCGACACGAAGGCGGCCACAATGCCCAGTGCCACAACGAGTCCGCCGATCGTGCGCCACGACGACCAACCCACCGACGGCCCTTCGATCACCGAGTAGGTGAGCAGGCCGAGTCCGGCGATGGACAGTACGACACCGACGATGTCGAAGCGCGGCAACGTGATTCGCTGCTCGGTCGGGGCCGGGATCACCAGCAGAGCGCCGGCCAGCGCCACCGCGCCGAACGGCACGTTGATCCAGAACACCGACGACCACGAGTAGTGGTCGAGCAGCCATCCACCGAGTACCGGCCCGATCGCCACCGCCATACCCGACGTCGCAGCCCAGACGCCGACCGCGACGGCACGGTCCTTGGCCTCGGTGAACGCCGCCACGATGAGCGCGAGCGTGGCCGGGAAGACCAGTGCCGCAAACATTCCCAGACCGGCGCGGCTGGCGATCAGCTCTCCGAGGGTGTTCGACGACGCCGCCGCGACCGACACCGCGACGAATCCGACGATGCCGGTGGCCAGCATCCGTCGGTGACCGAAGCGGTCACCGAGGTAGCCGCCGGTCAGCAGGAGCCCGGCGAACACCAGCGTGTAGGCGTCGACGATCCATTGCAGCCCGGAGATCCCGGCGTCGAGGTCGCGCGCCACGGTCGGCAGCGCGACGTTCACGATCGTGTTGTCGACCATGACCAGTAATTCGGCAAAGCACAGCGCCACGAGGGCGATCCATTTGTTCTTCATCAGACGACTTCCATCCAGTCAGTTACAGAACATTGTTCTACAACAGTAGAACGCCGTACTATATGCTCTGTCAAGGAAATTCGTAGAACAACGTTCTGTAACGTGAGGCACATGTCCGACGAACGTCAAGCCACGCGCGGCGGCGCGCCCCGCACACCAGCCGCCCAGATCCGGTCGTCACTGATCGCCGCCGGGCGTCGAATCCTCGAAGAGAACGGACAGGCGGGGCTGACCGTACGGGCCGTCGCGTCGGCCGCGGGGGTTGCGCCGATGGGCGTCTACAACCACTTCGACGGCAAGGAGGGCCTGCTCAACGCCGTCGTCACCGACGGATTTCGCGAATTCGCGGCGACCATCGCAGCCTCCGACGACGATCCCGCACGACGCCTCGCCGCCTGCGGCCGCGGGTATCGCCGATTCGCGCTGGCCAATCCGACGCTGTACGCGCTGATGTTCGCCAAGGACTGCCAGCCCGACGCGCAGATCGCTCACGAATCCTTCCTCGTCCTGGCCGAGGTGATCCGTTACGGCCAGCTCGGCGGGGTGATCCGCGACGGTGATCCGCACGGCATCGCCCTGGAGGTCTGGTCCTGCGTCCACGGCGCGATGTCGCTCGAGCTCAGCGGCGGACTCCCGGAGATGCTCGACGCCGAAACGAACTACGAGGGCGTCATCGCATTAGTCGCGCGGGGGTTGGCGCCCGCCACACGAGTCGGGTAGCGCCTTCGGCCCGCATCGTCTGTCGCCGACCTGAGAAGATGGCTGTCATGACCGAGTACCGCATCGACGACCTGGCACGTGCCGCGGGCACCACCACGCGCAACGTACGCGGATATCAGGACCGTGGCCTACTGCAGCGCCCGATGAAGCGTGGGCGCATCGCCATCTACACCGATGCCCACCTGTCGCGACTCAAGGTGATCAACAACCTGCTCAAGCGAGGGTTCACGATCCGCCACATCAGCGACTTCCTGCTCGGCATGCAGCGCGGCGACGATCTCGCCGACGTTCTCGGCCTCAACGAAGTGGTCACCGAGCCGTGGTCGTCGTCGACGTCGACCACGATGAGCGCGGCCGACCTCAAAGAACTGCTCAACACCGGCAACCCCGCGCAGATGCAGCGGCTCGTCGATTTCGGACTGCTCGACCCCATCCCCAACGCCTCGCCGCCGGCCTACCGGGTCAACGACGCCGACACCATCTTCGCGTACTCGCGACTGGTGAAACTCGGCATCGCCCTCAGCGGCATCATCGAAGTACACGGTCGCGTGGACGCGCAGATGAGCGACATCGCCGCGACACTGATCTCGTCGGGCCGACGCGCCATCACCGACCAGTACACGGACGGCTGGCTCCCCGAGACCGAGAGCGAATCACAGTGGGCCACAGAGATTCTCAGCGAACTGAGGCAAGCCGGGATGGTGTCGTCGCACAACATGCTCAACCGCGCGCTCGATCGGGACATGGCCCGCCAGCTCAGTCAATACCTCGAAGCCAGCCGCAACGAGAGCGCGACGTCGGACTGAGCCACGCCCGAGTCGAAACCACCGCGCCTCCCCCGCCGGTTGAGCCGGGCCCGACGAGCGCAGCGAGACGCGCCTCCTCCGCCGGTTGAGCCGGGCCCGACGAGCGAAGCGAGACGCGCCCGAGTCGAAACCACCGCGCCTCCCCCGCCGGTTGAGCCGGGCCCGACGAGCGAAGCGAGACGCGCCCGAGTCGAAACCACCGCACCAGCCCCCGCCGGTTGAGCCGGGCCCGACGAGCGAAGCGAGACGCGCCCGAGTCGAAACCACGGTGAGACGAGTTACCAACTGCCGCTAGGTGTTTGGTGCGTTGGCAGCGTGGGCTTGCGTGGTTTCGACACGGGCCTTCGCTAACGCTCCGGCCCGGCTCAACCAACGGTGGGGGCGGTCGACCGTCTGCACTGATCAGCGCCTCTTAGGGCAGTCTGATCGGCGGGAGTCCCGGAATCGGATTCGGGAGGGTGCGTCGATGCTGGCGTTTGGGTGCCGACGTCTTGCGCCGTGTACTCGTGTCGGGCACGGTCGCCTTCGGGGTGATCTTCGGCGGGGGCGCGACATACGACGCCGCCGGACGTCGGGCCATCGAAACGTCCTGCGCCTTCGCGGTGACCTCGGTGGTGGGGATGGCCAGCGCGGGCACCTGGCTGTGGGTTGCCGCGACGTTCTGCGTCACCGGCTCCGACTCGGGCGTCCAGGCCGCGATGAGCACGGTGCCGACGGCGGCCACCAGCAACGCCGACGCCGCCGCCAAGACCACCCGCGACGGTGTGGTCGGAATGGTCTTGACTTTCGGGATCGGCTGGCGGATCTCGCTCGGCAACGGCTCCAGATCCGCGGGCGTGGGCATCCGGCCGCGAGGGATCGAGCTGCGCGGCGTGAACTCCGGATGGGAGGCCAGTACGTGGTGCGCCGACACGGCGAACGGCACCGTCGGCGGGTCGTCGGGCTCGACGACGCCGGTGCGATGCCGAGAGCCGCTCCCGGCGGCCGAGATCACATCGTCGCGCGTGACACGGAACAGTCGCACATGGGTGTGTCCCATGACGAATGTCCCTTCCGAACGCGCCAGATTGCGTCGCGCCTGCGCGACGAGTCGCAGGAGTTCATCGTGCCACTGCTCGTTCTCCGGCTTGGCCACGCGACCGGCGCTGACCAGGTAGGTCATCAGTGCGACGTCGTCGGCGACGGCGGTGTCCGCACCGAGAACTCCACGCCGCGCGCGCGGCGTCGAGTTCGGTGGGAGCACTGGGGCCATGCCTTAAACTAACATGCCTGTCGATCTCGAACTGCTTGTTTTCCTTAACAAACCGGCCTGCCTATCGGTCAGAACCGGCTCCGAGCGGCTGCCGATGGCCAGATATCGCCACCCCGCTGCCCGCCACGTCTCCGGGTTCAAGCAACGCCGGCCATCGATGATAACTCGTCGTGCGACGGTCGAGGCGAGTTCTTCGGGTGCCATGTGCACGAACTCGGCCCATTCGGTGGCGACCACCACGACGTCGGCGGATGCGGCCGCGGCGGCCGCCGATTCGGCGAACCGCAGGGTCGGATACAGCTTGCCGGCATTGCCCATCGCCTTGGGATCGAACACCGTGACGCGCGCCCCCCGCAGCGCCAACTGGCCTGCGACGTTGAGTGCGGGCGAATCCCGGACATCGTCGCTCTCCGGCTTGAACGCCGCACCCAGAACTGCCACGTTGGCACCCAGAACGCTTCCACCGCAAGCATTCTCGATGAGTTCCACCATCGCGGTCCGGCGTCGCATGTTGACCGCGTCCACCTCGCGCAGGAAGGCCAGACTGTCGCCGACACCCAGCTCCTCGGCGCGGGCGACGAAGGCACGGATGTCTTTGGGCAGGCAACCGCCGCCGAAACCCAAGCCCGCGTTGAGGAATCGCCGTCCGATGCGGGCGTCGTAGCCGATGGCATCGGCCAGCGTGGAGATGTCGCCGCCGACGACCTCACACAGCTCGCTGACCGCATTGATGAACGAGATCTTGGTCGCGAGGAACGCATTGGCCGATACCTTCACCAATTCGGCTGTGGGCCAATCGGTTCGAACGAAGGGCACCCCGGCTTCGAAGATCTCCCGATACAGCTCGCCGAGCACGCCCTCGGCTTTGGAGTCGGTCCGGGCCGGGTCGACGCCGAGCACGATCCGGTCGGGCGCGAGGGTGTCTTCCACGGCGAAACCCTCGCGGAGGAATTCCGGATTCCACGCCAACTCGATACTCGTCGCCTCATCACCCGCGGTCAGTACCGCGATCCGACGACTCAGTTCGGCCGCGGTACCCACCGGCACCGTCGACTTACCGACGATGAGATGTTCCCCGTGCAACCGCGTCACCAGCGACTCGACTGCTCCGAACACCTGGCTGAGGTCGGCTCCGTGCGAACGTTGCTGTTGTGGCGTTCCGACGCCCAGAAAGTGCACCGACGCATGAGCCGCGGCCTCGTCGTAGTCGGTGGTGAACCGCAATCGTCCGGCATCGATGTTGCGGCGCAACACATCTGAGAGCCCCGGCTCGAAGAACGGCACCTCGCCGCGGGAGAGGCTCGCGATCTTGGCGTCCTCGGTGTCGACACCGAGGACATCGTGCCCCAACTCGGCCATGCAGGCCGCGTGAGTGGCACCGAGATATCCGCATCCGATCACTGTCACCTTCATAACCAACTGACTACGCGGTCAGCTTGTCATCGCAGCGGCCCGGACATGGCGTCGAAGTGAATGCTGTTGGCGCACAAGGTTGCCGTTGGCGTCCCCGTCGACCGCCGTTAACTCTGCGCGGAATCCGGTTGCGTGAAGTTCAGATAGGCCTTCGACGGCGTCGGTCCGCGTTGCCCTTGATACTTCGATCCGACAGCGTCGCTGCCATACGGATGTTCGGCCGGTGAGGACAGGCGGATCAGGCACAGCTGGCCGATCTTCATTCCCGGCCACAGCGTGATGGGCAGATTCGCCACATTCGACAACTCGAGGGTGATGTGACCTGAGAAGCCCGGGTCGATGAAGCCCGCCGTCGAATGCGTCAGCAGCCCCAGGCGCCCGAGTGAAGATTTGCCCTCCAGTCGACCGGCCAGATCGTCGGGAAGCGTGCACACCTCCAGCGTCGAACCCAAGACGAACTCGCCCGGATGCAGGACGAACGGTTCACCGTCGGCCGGTTCGACCAGGGACGTCAGCTCGTCCTGGCGCTGCGCCGGATCGATATGCGTGTAGCGCGTGTTGTTGAACACTCGAAACAGTCCGTCGAGGCGAACGTCGACGCTCGACGGTTGCACCAGAGCGGCGTCGTAGGGGTCGATCGCCAGCGCGCCCGCGGCGATCTCGGCGCGGATGTCGCGGTCAGAGAGCAGCACGCCCGACAGCGTATCGGACGCCGCAGACGCCCCCGCGCACGTTAGGACCGTGCACGCACGTCACGGCGACCCGTGCACGCCGATGAGCCGTCGCGGACGCCTGCTACCGTCTTCCCTCAAACATGACGGTTTCACAGACTCGTCTAGATTCAGTGTGACGCATACCTCATACTGAGAAGACCACGTCGTCAGGAGCGATCATCCGAACACACGACCGAACCCGCCTCACCAAGCCGAAAGTGGCTGGTGAGACGCGTGGCACCTTCTTCCGGGGCCTCTACGTCGCGATTGTTCTGGCACTGTTGTTCTGGGTGGCGATCGGTCTTCTCATCTGGTGGCTCGTCTGACGTCAGCCCTGCTGTGCACAGGTGGTGTCCGACGCCGAGTCGAGTTGCACACTGGTCGAGCTGATCTGCGAGTCGAGCGCCTGCAGCTGTCCGATCAGTGACTTCGGCAGGTTGCCGAGCGTCTGACTGTAGGTGCTGCCGTCGATGGTGCTCTCGGCATAGATCGAGAACGCCGACGACGTGTCGGCGACGTATGCGCCGTAGTCGCGCATAGCCACGGCGACCATCTTCTGGAACGGCGTCAGTCCCAGGGCGTCGAGGTTCAGCGACGGGCTGAGCCGGATCCGGGTGCCCTGCGGCATGCCCGCCGAATTGGTGCCGTCCGAGCGGGTACCCGGGTACGCGAACAGCCCGCTGGTCTGCGGGATGGCGATGCGCAGGGCGTGGGAGATGACTCCGGAGGCGACGTCGGTGGGCGTGATCATGCCCGCGACGTAGGAGAACTCGCCACCCGCATGCGCGGGGCCACTGGCGTGCCCGCCCGAACCGGTGTAGGCGTGATAGCTCGCATGAGCGATCGCGGTGCGCGAGTTCGCCGAGAAACTCTGGAACTCGTAGAGGCAACCGGTGGCCTGATCGATCACGACGAGGTGCGAATCGGCGTCGGGACTCGGCGCATACGACGACAGGTACGGCACCGAGACCGTCTTGTTGGAGTTGGTGATTCGGATCGCTTGCGTGGGGGTTCCCGCCGGCGCCCGATAAATCGGTGTGCTCCACGCGTTCTGGTTCAGCGAGATCTGGGTGATCGCCGAGTTGGTCAGCAGCGCGTTGATCCACGTCGTGCTACGTGAATCGACCGTCGACGACGCCGGGATCGGAGTGTTCCAGAACGAGTTCGCCGCGAAGTAGCGGCCGTCAGAGGTCTTGGTGCCCTGGGTGGCCTGTGAGACGGAGAAGTTCTCGATCGCCGTCCCAGACGTATTCGATACGACGACACGCACGGTGTGGGTGCCCGCCTGCACCGTCCGGACCTGCTCGTAGCGGCCCCAGTTGTCGGCGCCCGAATGATCCATCACGCCGGCACCGTCGAGCCACACCGCGACACCCATGTCGCCGGTATCGGCCGCGAACGTATACGGGCCCGTGATTGGGAATTCAAGGGAGCCAACGTATTCGATCGAATACCCCGCCGCGTTGACGCCGGTCGCAGGGGAGCCGGAGCCGAAGTTGCCGCCCACCGACCAGCCGCATGCCTGATACACCGGCTGCCCGGACGCCGTCGTGTTGTTGAAATAGCGCGCCTGGTACGAGTTCGTCGGGCAGCCAGACGTTGTGGGCGTGGTCGTGGTCGTCGTCGCCGTGGTCGTGGTGGTGGTGGTCGGAGGTGTTGTCGTCGGGGTGGTGGTGGCGGGTGTCGTGGTGGGTGTTGTCGTCGGTGTCGTCGTTGCGGGCGGCGTCGTCGTGGACGTGGTCGTCGGGGTGGTTGTCGTTGCGGCGCTTGGGATGTCGGTGATGGTGTTGATGTCCACGTTGCGATCGCACAGCAACCACGAGAAGTCGTTGCTGAAGCGCACCATCATGGTGTGCGTTCCCGCCGGGATCGCCACATTCGCGGTGTAGTCGGTCCAGGTTCGCGACGAGACGGTGATCGTCGTCCGAACCGTCGAGTCGACGAGCACCTGTATCACCGGCCAGCCGGTGCAGTTGACGCCGCGTGCTCGAATACTCAAGCCGGACAACGCCGGCGTGGTTTCGGTATAGCTGACGGCACTGCCGGTCGCCGCCAGCGTGAGCGCTTTGCCGCCGGTCGCCGTCGAGTCGTTGAAGGGATAGACGGTGCCCGTCGCCGTAAGCTGATCTGCCTGGAGAGTGGCTGCCCGGGCCGTCGCCGGATTGAGAAAGACGACACCGATCACGCTGGCGCACAGCGCGATTACCGCGACGACGACAACAGGAAACAACCGCGCACCGCGCACACACACCGACATTGAAATCCTTCACTGAGAACTATCGATCAAATCTCAGTGATTGAAGATAGGCAACGACGCGGCCCGTGAGCGCGCTCAACACGTCACCGAATGGTGACGGTTAGGTCCCTGTTTAGTACGGGCATCGCTGCCGGCGTGTGGTCCCGTCAGTCGTGGGCGGATCGTCGCAGCTCAACCGCGGCGGGGCTGACGAAAACCGCTCCCGGCGGCACGTCGGTGACGACAGTCGCATTTGCCCCGATGATCGCGTCGTCGCCGATCGTGATCGGCCCCAGCACCATTGCTCCCGCACAGATGATCACGCGATCACCGATCGTCGGCTTGCCCTTGGTGGTGTTGCCGATGGTGACCTGCTGGTTGATCCAGCAGTCTTCGCCGATGCGCACGGCGTCGATTCCAGTCGCGAACCCGTGCTGCACGAACAGTCCGACGCCGATATTCTCCGAACCGAACTTGAGCGTCGCTTCGCCGGGAAACAGCATTCGCATGGGCACGCGGAGGAAGAAGGAGACGTTGCGCGCCCGGTAGTGGATGAGACTTCGGAACTCCGGCAGTCGAGTGGCGAGCACCGCGAAGCGGTCCCTCGGCGACGCGTCGAGCAGGGTCTTGTCGCCCATGCATTGCACCCAGCGTCGCGACTCGCGCTCGACCAGGTCGCCGATGCCCGCCAATCGCACCAAGAGCAGCAGCGGAAGACTGTAGAGGCGCGAAAACCACAAGGGCGGACCGTAGTTCATCGTGCGAAGTATTCGCTATCAGTAAGTTGACAGGCAATAGCCTTGATTACTTTCTTGATCACTAGTGCATAATGCACTGATCGCTATCCTAGGTGGGTGCACCATCGTCGACCGGCTTTGACCGGGCTACTCACCGCTGTCGTGGCCGCTGCGCTCGCGTGCTCAGCGCTCACCTCATGCTCCCCCGACGCGCCGCCACCCACCGAGCTGCTGGCCGCGCCGCTGACCACGCCCCAACAGCCCGCGGCACAGGAAGCGGCCGGCCGGCCGACGCGCGTCGTCGACACCGTCGCCGGTTCCCTCGGCCGCGGCAAGCTCGCCGTCTACGGCTCGACCGACGGCGCGACAGGGGCCCCGACCAAGGTCTCCGGAGCATTCTTCGTTCCGAGCGGAACTCCGCCGGCGGGCGGCTGGCCGACGATCGCCATCGGCCATGGAACCACCGGACTGTCACCGGACTGCGGCCCCTCTCGCGATCCGGCGACACTGAGCCAGATCGCGCCTGTCGCAATGCTTCTCAAGGACGGTTTCGCGGTCGCGCTGATCGACTACCAGGGCCTGGGAATCGCCGCCGACGGCACCGACGCCTCCGCCGACAACCCGCGTCACCCGTACTTGGAGCCACGGTCGGCGGCGTACAACCTCGCCGACGCGGTGCGCGCGATGCGAGCGGTGTATCCCGGCCGCATCAGCACCCGTTGGGCGGCCGCCGGACATTCGCAGGGTGGCCAAGCCGCTTGGGCCGCAGCCGAATTCGCACCCGCGTACGCTTCCGAGCTGCAGCTGGTCGCGGCGTCGGCGCAGGCGCCCGCGGTGAACCTGCGACGACTCGGGCGGGTATCGGACGGCAGTTACACTTCGCACGAGGAGTGGCTGATGCCGATGCTGATCACCGGACTGTCGGTGTCTGATCCGAGCCTCAACCGCTGGGACTTCATCCGCGGGTCGGCCAGGAACAATCTCGCATTGCTGGTGTCGTGCAACGCCGCTGACGATGCCAACCGCCAAAAGGCCATGGACGCAATAAGTTCCGGCGACGTGATCCCAGACTCAGCGGACGCGCAAACGGCGCTCACCGACGTCCTGCAGTCGTACTCGCTGCCACAGCGTCGAAGCAGCGTCCCGCTGTACGTCACGCAGGGCACCGCCGATCCCGTCGTCGCGGCGTCGTCGACCACCACGGCCGTCAGCCAAGCCTGCCAGCTGGGCACGGTCGTGACCTACCGCAAGCTTGACGGTCGTAACCACGACATCGGCGACGACATGGCCGGCTACGAGTGGCTCGCCACCATGCTCCACGGCGCGCGCCCGCCGACGTCGTGCACGACGACGGCCTGAGTTCAGCACCCCGCACCGCGTTTGCTACGCTGTGCTCTGCGAGTCACCTCGCACGCCGATGTAGTTCAATGGCAGAACATCAGCTTCCCAAGCTGAATACGCGGGTTCGATTCCCGTCATCGGCTCCAGTGTTGGCGCAGGTAGCGCCCCTCTGGTGCGCTTCAACCGCCAATCAGGCGTACTTTCACCCCGGCACTACCCCGGCACGGCGCGCAGCACGTAACAGTCACCGAGTGGACGACGACCGTGCCGATCCGAAACCGTCGCGCCAGCATCACCCGCGATAGGTGGCGAATTGCGACGCTTGGCTATGCGAATGTAATACGAATGTTGACCAAAAGGACTGCAGCAGAACAGCTTTAGTGCCCCGTGGTGTTGCGCAATGGGCCGTTGGTGTGCATACTGGTGGCTGCGTTGCCGGGTAGCACGGCGGCGGACTCCTCGTGGTAGGCGTCGTGTAGAGGCGGAGCTTCGCACCTCAGCTGGACATGTACGTGTCTGGGACGAGATGTGAATGGGTCTGCCATTTCCCAGACGAGAGTTCTGGAGGAAGCCATGAGCCAAAGAGTTAGCGCCAACCTGCCTGGGAACCGGCCCGCGAATACTGGCCGAGATGATCAGCGCCTCCGGCAGCGCGTGATCAATCGCGACGAGCTAGGCAATACCCCGGTCATCATCGGCCGCGAGGCTGCGGCTCAGCTCTGCAACGACACCTTCGGTGTGCCCATAAGCTTCACCCGAATGCGAAGGGGATTCGAGCGCCGCGAATTGAAGGTCTGGAAGGTGGGAGGGGTCAATGCGACCAGCCCGCAGGCGCTTTTCGACTGGATTCAGGGGATGGCTCTCCCGGTTGCCGGGGCGACGGAGTGAACCGCAAGCAACGCAGGCAGATGAACAACGACTTCCCGGTCCTTGGCATGACCGAGGAGCAGGGGTTGACTGCCAACCGGGTGTGTACGGCACGGCGGACCAACGGCGAACCCTGCACGCGGATCGCCATCGCGGGCGGCAACGTCTGCCCGGCGCACGGGGAAAATCGCCGATTGTGCGAGCCAAGGCCAAGGCTCGGCTTGAAGGCGCAGCCGACCGCATGGCGCGCGAATTGCTGGGTATGGCGACCGATCCCGACTTGCCGCCCAACGTGAAGCTGGCTGCAGTGAAAGACGCCCTGGATCGCGCGAACGTGAGCGGCAAGTCTGAAGTGGAAGTCTCGGTGACGACGCCGCTGTTCGAGCAGATCCTCGGTGGGCTGCGGAGCAAGAGTCGTTCAGCGCGAGGGGAAGTCGACGACGTAGACCCGGCGCTGTCGTGGGTCCAGGAGGAGCTGACCGCCCAGGTTGTGGACGACGCCGACGAGTACGAGCACACCAGCGCTCGCGCAGTGCAGCCCGACACCGAAGAACTAGACGTTATCGACGCCGAGACGGTGGAAGTCTTGCCCGCGCAACCGAATACGGGTGGACTGCAGTCGCTCGAAGACGCCTTAGCCACGCTACAGGAGGCGCAACCGCCCACGGCGCACACAGCACCCAAATAGACGCTGCTGCGCGCCCCGCACGCGGGTTACCGGGCGTGTTGCGCACCCACACGCCCCATCCGGGCATCTCAACCACTGAGCGCGAAATAACAAGCGAGACAACAGGATTCGCCACGTCAAGGAAACTTGACGTTGCGTACAGTGGGGTGCAAGGGGTGCAGGCAGGGCTGCACCCCTCAGACCCCGAGGGAGACGACATGACTCAGTACCACGGTGGACGAGTCCCGATCGGCCGCGACGTATGGACGGTGACCTTCACCGACGGCGAGCAGTACGAGGCGATAGACGTGCTCGTACCCTCGGGCAGCACCAACGCAGACGCCCAAGCCGTCGCCCAGTCGATCATCGCGCCGGACTACCTGCCCGGCATGTACGTCGTCGACGTGCGCCCATACGCGGGAGGCCTGTGATGCGCGTAATCGGTTATGTGCGCGTAAGCACCGACAGGCAGGGCCGAAAGTGGCCTTGGCCTTGAGGCGCAACGCGATTCGCTCGAACATGGTGCAGAGCGCACGGTCACGACCTGCTCACCGTGACCACCAACGTGATCAGCGGAGCCAAGAACGACGCCATGTTCGGCCGCGAGGTAGCAATCGCGGCTGTCGAGCACGGCGTGGCCGACGGATTGCTCGTCCGCGCTCTGGACCGGGTCACCCGCGATCAGTTGGACGCAGCCCAAATCATGAAGCGCGCCAACGACTACGGCTGGCGACTCATGGACACGGAAGGCGCCGACAGCGGCGATCCAAGCCAGCGGCTCGTCGCGGACGTACGACTGGCCGTGGCAGCCGAAGAGCGCCGCAAGATCGGCACCCGCACCCGAGAAGCGTTGGACGCCAAGCGAAAGCGCAACGAGCCCGGTCTCATCAACACCAGCACACAGCGCCGCATCCAGGTACTCGCATACCAAGGTCTGGGCGCGAAGGCGATCGCCGCGCAACTCACCCGCGAAGGCGTACCCACCGCCACAGGCGGCGACACCTGGCACTACTCCACCGTGCGTCGAGCCCTCGCACGCATCGCACAGAAAGCGAACTAGACATGGCTTACATCCGCACCTACAACACGATGCAGAAGCGTAAAGGCCGCGCGATCAAACGCCACGAGATGATCTGGCGTGAACCCGTGCGCGACGAACGCGGGCTGCCTGTTCCAGCGGACCCAACCAACCCCGAGGGGCGGAAGAAGTACCAGAGTCGCCAGAAGTCCTTCGTAGATCGTGAAGCGGCAGAACGCTTTCGGGACCAGCTCAACGCGGAGAAGCATCAGCCGGGCGGAGTCGCGGTGCCGCGGGAGAAGCTGTTCGCACACGCGGCGGAAGCCTGGCTAGCCAGTCGCACCGACCTGAAGGCCAGCACCCGCGTCGAGTACGAGAATCTGTTGCGCCCCAAAGTGAAAGCCCATAAGGACACCAGCGGCGAGAGCACCGCGCACCTGTCTGTCATCTCCACGTTCGGCTGTAAGGCGGTCGGCAGCATCACCCGTCAGCAGATCGCGGAATGGGTGCAGGCGCTCACCGCAGCGGGTAAGAAGCCCTCAACCGTCCGGCACGCCTACTTCGTCGTGAAGATGATCTTGGAACAAGCCGTGGCAGACGGCTTGCTGCGCGACAATCCAGCCGATCACGTCAAACTGCCGACCGAGCGCACCCCCGAGAGTGGGACGCCGGGCGTCGTCGACGACCCAGACATGTTTCTGACCGCCGAACAGGTATCGGCGTTGGTGGACGCCACGCCCTGGCCGTACAACGTGTTGATCCACGTAGCCGCTTGGAGCGGCCTGAGGGCCGCAGAGCTGGCCGGGCTACAGGTGGGCGACGTGCATCTGCCCGCGCGGCAAGTCAGCCCCAAGCCGACGGCGCTACGAGTTGACCAGACTCTTCGCATTCAGGCTGGCGAACCCGTTTACGACACTCCCAAGACGCGCGGTAGCCGACGAGTCGTACCGGTCCCCCGGCGACGGCACAGATTTTCCGCGACTACCTGAAAATGCACCCGCGCGCCGACGAACCCACCGCTCCCCTATTCCCAGCGTTCCGGCTGATCGCGCAGAAGCCCACGGGCGTCAAGAACAGGGCCGTAGGATCTGCACCAGCACGCCAAGCCGACGCGTTGGCCGCGCTCACCGTCGCAGAGGCCGAGGAACGTATAGAACTCGACTGGTCCCAGGCCGTCAGGCATCAGAACTTCTACAAGGCGGTGTTCCGACCTGCGGTGCTGCGCGCCAACCGTCAGCCAACGCTCGTAGGCTTGCCGCCCGCGCTGAAATTCCACAGCCTCCGGCACACATACGCGAGCCTGTGCGTGGCAGCGGGCATTCCGCCGTTGGAGATCGCGCGATTCATGGGCCACGCCAAGGTCACCACGACGCTCACGGTGTACGCGCACCTGTTCGAGGACGACCACGCCGACGCAATGAACGCCCTGGCTGCGATGGGCACGCCGACCACCGGAGGGAACGTCATTCGACTGAAGAGCTAATCGAATAGGCCGATCGACTTTCCGTAAATTTCAAGCTTCTTGAGTACATAGTTCGATATATCAGCCGATCCTGTCGAATTTCGCCACATAAATTCAAGGCGAATCAATTCCCCAGTAGGCAGCGTAACAATGAGATCGCTGTAATATTTCCGATCCTTGCCGAACAGTTTCTCGGCTTCAAAATCCGCGATTACTCCCGCTTCTTTCAGGGCGATTGCGATGGCATTGTTTATTAGCGTGTCGTTATCTGAAGCTATCGCCGTCAGGTTTGAGAAAGCCGACAATGTGTTGCCTTTTGCCTTCGCCCCTCTACGCCCGGTACCGAGCGTAGAGCCTAGCAGCAGCTTTGCGAGAGTCGAGTCTCTAATTCGATCTAGGGCCTTGGAATCCTTGCTAGTCGACATCCCTTTGTCTGCCATTAGCTGACGAAGATTATCGTCCGCGAACGTGCGTGCTACAGCTAGCGCAGCGAAGACATCCAAGTACACGACTCGGGCGTCCAGCACCGTACCCAATATTCCCAACCGGTCCGGGAACCTCTGGAGTTCAGCAACAATGTTCGCATTGGTTGATGTCATCATGCGATCAATATCGGCATAGGCGTCGCGACCACGCGTAACCGCATTCACCGCGCCCTCGGCGTTCGAATCGGAGACAACAATGGTCCAAACTCGCAGTGATTCTTGGGGCATCAAACCCCGCACTAGTTTCAAATTCTTTTGAAGTTCAACTCGCACATGCCCCAGGAATTCGCCAATTGTCTCGCTGCTGGCAACTAACTCTTCGGCACGTTCTACGCTCAACCCCAGGTTGTAGATGGACGCACCCTGATTGAGCGCACCGATTGTCTGATCTGCGATTTTGACAAAATCGGACTTGGGTGGCCCTGTAAACAGATGAAACTCATCGTCGAAACCGAGCAATGCCTTCGCGCCGACGCTGCGTGCTATGTCTGCGAGAAGTACCACCATGCTGTCGGTGTTAACAGGCCAGACAAGGAGGCTGGTCCGCCCGGCTTCGGTCCGCACGAAGTTGTTGGCAGCGTGAAGGTAGCTCTCTATGGACTCGCGCGCCACTTCACCTAGCGCTTCGCGCCCTTCGACGATGACGAGCCGAGGGTTGGTAGTCATGGGCAATTCGCGCAACGCTGCTGGCAATTCTTGCTGACTGTCGACTGACGCGATATCAACTTCTCGAAATAGGTTTATAGTCTTGGCGAATGTCGACTTCCCGGCACCTGACACGCCTTTCAAGATCATCAGCCCGCCACGCGCTGCAGAGCGAATTTCAAGGAATCGTTGATCGACGGCGCCGAGGCTAGTTTCGACTGGCGTCACCACCCCTCGGAGGGTCGCAGCGTCCTCAGCGGCCAGCGCCTCAAACCTGTCGGGTACTCGGAGAATCTCGCGCTCTGCAGATGTCACTCGATCATTCTGGCACGAGGAGCGCGTGAGCTACATGCCGCCATCATCGCGGGCGTGCAGGAACCCGCTTACGCGTGTAACCGTCGCGTCCGTTCAGACCAAATCGTCGAGCAAAGCGCCGGGGGTGGTGCGCAGGCCGTGCGCGATCTTCAGAATGTTCTCAACGCGGGCAGACCGTTGTCCGCGCTCGACCTGCCCGAGGTACGTCCAGTGAACACCGATCGCCTCAGCTGCGCCTTCTTGGGTCAGGCCGAGAGATTCGCGTTGCTGCCGTACGCGGTCGCCGAATGCCGCCAGGGTGGCGTTCGTGGCGGGCTTGCGGTCGGCGGGCATTGCCACCAACCACATACGCCCCAACTGCGATCGTCCAGAGCTGAAACGTCGTATCCGCTGGTGGTGTTGAATGAGTCAGTCCAACCAGACATAGGAGACAGATGTGACAAACAAACGAATCGGCAGCATCGTCGCAGTCGTGGCAGCGACAACCTTCGCCCTGGCCGGGTGTAGCGACAGCGTCGACACAAGCGCACCCACCACAACGCAGGCCCAGGCGACAACTACGGCGGAGGCGAAGTCCGGCACCTTCGATATCAACATGCACGTCGCGGGAATGGCCGACAAGTCGTACGCGAGCGGCCTGTGCAAGTTCTACGATGCTTCCTTGCAGCCCGGCGATCCGGTTGTGCTGAAAGGCGCCGACGGAAGCCTGCTAGGCAAGAGCACTCTCGTACTGGATCACGTGGACACCACCTCCGACCTGTGCGACCTGGCGTTCAGCATAAAGGGAGTGAAGGCCGGAGAATCGGCGTATGAAATCACGGTGGGCGACTACAAACCGATCGTGGTCAGCGAGCAAGAATTGCAGCATCCGTACTACCTGAGCCCGCGAACGTCGGTTCAGGCTGCCGCAGGATCGGAGAGCCAGCCAATCAAGCCTGACAAGGTTGGTTCGTAGCCGTTAGCAGCGCGAACCCCGTTCACGGAGTGAGGTGTGAACGGGGTTCGGGCTTCTCGGGCAGTGGGGTAACCCGAGGTCTTTGGAGCGGGCTGAGCGGTGCGCTATCGGATCAGCGACGCCGTGCTGGTGCCTGGGGGGGTGCTGCGCGCGTCAACGCTTGCGGGCCGCGCTGTCACGGTCAGCTTCTTCTGCGACTTGACCAACGACGGGGTGATGTCGAGTTTGCGGTTGGGCTTGCCGCGATATCCGACGATGCCCTTGGCCACCGCGCCGCGACCTTTGGGCGTGCGGAACTCGGCGCCGACCTTCACACCCTTGTACGCTCCGCCCTTGCCGACCGCGAGGTTCTTGGTGAAGCTGCCCGACACGTAGGCGCGCTTGGTGGCCGAGGTGACTTTCGTACCCGCGCCAGCAAACCGTCCCAGCGGGTCGCGTTTATAGGTGCGACTCATCGGCGGCCTCCCTGCCGGTCAGCCAGTTCGTCGGCCAGCTGGCCTAACGGGTTGGCGACGGGAGGCGTTGTGCCCCTGTATATTCCGCCGCGGCTTGGCGGTGCGTCTTCCAAGCCCGATGGCACGAGGCCCGGTCCCCAGGAGTATTCGCCGGCTCCGAGCGCCTTCTCGCCGGTCGGTCGAGGCTGATGCTCGTTGTCGTACATCAGCGCCACGCCCACGTGGGAGCGGTATACGCGCCGGAGGCCTTCACCTGCACCACACACGCAGCTCCGCGACGGCGGACGCCCACACCGAACGAACGTTGAAAGAAGCTGTCCTGCAACGGATACCGCGCTACGGTTCCCGCGATCTGACGCAACCCCTGATAGTCGGGGTTGGGGTGCTGGCGGAAGCCGATCACGTTGGCGGGGCTGTTCGGTCCGCCGGTCGCAACGACGGCGACGTAGCCGAGAGGCACGTATGCGCTGGGACATACCCACGCCGGTCCGTACGAGCCCAGTACTTCCAGGCCGCCGAACTCGCCGGGTGCGATCTGCCCGACGATGTTGTCGGTAGTCATGTACGCGGGTGCGCTGGCGCTGGGCACGAAGTCGTACTTCGACTCGACGCCGCTAGTCTCCACGCCAGCCTTGAACGTCGAGATGACTTCGGCCTCGGCCGGGTGGCACAGCACGAGCAGCCGCGATAGCGCGTCTACGCCAAATCCTTTGCTGCGTACCGCATTGATCGCGTCGACCAGGTCGCCGGGGTCCAGTTCAGAATTGCCAGAAACCAGGTAGTGCGACGTGCTGGCCGCGAAGTTCTGACCGGCGTAGCTCGGCGGAACCAGGCCGTCGGTACCGTTCCACAGCCCGAACACGCGAGTCATGTTCTCATTCGCACCCTCGGCGGGATCGAACAGCCGACGCAGGATCGTGCCCGTGACGAGACGATTGTCGGCCTCCAAGGCGCGGTTGATGGCGCTGCGCACTTGTTCGGCGCTGGCCGCGCGGAGGAACTTCCAGGTCATGCGGCTGGCGAGGTCAAAGTCTTTGAGGGTGTAGCCGAGGATCAGCGCATCTGGTTCTGCCGCAATGCCTTTCGGCTCACCGAACTCGCTGGCTTCCTCGAAGTTGTCGCCGCCCAGGGTTTGCGGGATGGCGTCGCCGGGCACGACGGTCGGGTAGCTGACGAGCGAGGCCAGCGCGGAACGCTTGCTGTTCCATTGAGCCACGACTGCGGCAACTTCGTCCCAGATGAGATTCAGGTCGACGCCGTCGCCGGTCTGGGAAACGAGGACGTCGCCTTCGGTGGAATAGCCGCGCGCGCTGTCCGCGCCGTACGCCAACAGGTCGTGAAGATCGGTGAGAGTCATTGGTACTCCTTAGATTGATTTTGCGAGAGAAGCAGAATCCGGTTGTCTGCGCGGTTTCAACCACTGAGGATTCCGACTGCTCGCGAGTTCAACCCGAGAGCGGGGGATGCAACAGGCACAGCCTGTTGCGAAAGGCGATTAATGCTCCGAGGTGCGCAAGAAACGTGGAATTGGAGACGCACCCGGGAGCATCGAACGGGAGCTGACCGGGCACAGCCCGGCTACCGGCCACTGTAGGCCCAGCCCTACCCCGGCACCACCCCTGCCACCGGGGGCCAAGCTGTCACTAGTTCAGCGGTGGCCGCAGGTACGCAGGCGGTAGCGATACGCTAGCTCTCACCTGCGAGAATGCTGAGATCTCGCAAACTTAAGGGCTGGTGGTATTACTCGGCAAATGGCAGAACATCAGCTTCCCAAGCTGAATACGCGGGTTCGATTCCCGTCATCGGATCCAGTGTTTGTGCAGGTAGAGCGGTCTCCCAAGGTTCTCCAACGCCAGTCACGCCGCAGCACACTCGCTCTGGTCGGCCGATTTGCGCTCGGCCCAATGCCACTCGACGAACCAGCGGATGGGGCGTGCCGTCGGTGGATCCAGGTAGGATCCATGCCCTACAAGCACACCGTCACACTGACCGGCCCCAACGGAACTCCGAAGCACAGCGACACTGAACCGAACGCCGAAACCTGGTGCGGCTCAACGGGTGCGGCCGATGCGGTCGTCGGAACTGCCGTTGCCACGGCGCCTGCGGCGGCCACCGCGAGGAGACCGGTGATGATTCGCTTCTTCATGTGGGCTCCAATCGTGGTCGACGCACACGACGTCGAAATGTTAGTCCGACTAATTGTAAACCCGCGCGCAACCGGCAAATTCACCATTACCTCGGAAGTAATCGCTTCCGGCCCCGACACCCGGCATCCTCGAGGCCATGACTGACACCGACGGAACCGCGCTGTTCCACTCCACCATGCCCCTGTCCGCGAAGCTCGGCGTCGAGGCGCTCGAAGTCACGCCAGAACGGGTCCGCAGCCGACTCGCGTGGGACGAGAGCCTGTGCACGATCGGCGGGGCGCTGCACGGCGGGACTTTGATGGCGTTGGCCGACTCCACCGGAGCCGTCTGCGCCTACCTCAATCTCCCCGAGGGTAAACAAGCGACGACGACGGTCGAGTCGAAGACCAACTTCCTCCGGTCGATCAGATCCGGCCACGCGACAGCGACCGCCACTCCCCTGCACGCGGGACGATCCTTCATCGTCGTCGAAACCGAAATCCGTGACGACGCAGGCAAACTCGTCGCGAAGACCACGCAGACCCAGGCGTCCCTGTGACGTCGTCCGCCGGATCGGTTAGCGTGGGCGGATGACCAGCGACTGGCGCGAGACCCGAGTCAACGACATCCGCGAACTGATCCGGCAGGCCGACCCCGACGTCGCCGAAGAGATCAAATGGCGCAAGCCGTCCAATCCCGATGGCGTGCCGACGTTTTCGCTCGACGGCCTCGTCTGCACCGTCGAAACCTACAAGGACAAGGTCAAGGTCACCTTTGCCCAGGGCGCCGCGCTGGCCGACCCGACCAAGATCTTCAATTCCAGCCTCACCGCCGGAACGCGTCGCGCCGTCGACCTCAAAGAATCCGACAAGCTCGACGACGCCGCGTTCGTCGATCTGGTCCGGGCAGCCGTGGCGTTCAATCGCGGCGGCTGACCGCCGCACAAACCTGATCCGCGACGTCGGCCCGGTGAACCCCGGTCCCGGACAGATACGCCCCAGCGTTCGTGCTTCCGCACGACCGAAAGTGGTGGAGCGAAGAGTCAGCGGCTCCAGAACCGCTCATACCTCCCACGAGCCACGCCGATCACTCGTCGTCGACCAGCACTGACACCACCTCACCGGTGGGCCCGAACTCCAGTCGGCGGTAGCCGGTGCCGGTGTCGGCGACGACGGTGCCCAGCCGCTCGCGCCCGGTCGGCAGGACGCGCGCGGTCACCCGCCCGTCGCGGGCGGCGTCGAGCTCGGTGGCGAGCGTCGCGCGTACCGCGCGGGCCTGCGGCGAGTCGACCGACGCGATGGCGCCGTCGTCGAGCAGCACCACTTCGACGCCGCGCAGCCGGGCCGCCCGAGCGGCGGTCACCACCGGTTCCGCGGCGAGAACCGTGCCGCGCAACCCATCTCGCAGGTGCGCCTCGAGCATGCGGCACTCGATGCGCTCGTCGGTGGTGAGTTCGGCGCCGTCGGCGATCCGTTGGAGCAGGGGTCGCGCATCGGTGTCGAGTTGTTCGATGCGACGGTCGCGGACGTCGAGAATCGCCGCCGCGCCGGCCTCGTCGGCGGCCCGCTGCGCTTCGCGGCTGCGTAGGGCGTAGATCGACTCCGCCGCGGGACGAATCGTGTACGCGAAGAAGGTCGCCATCCCGAGCGCCGCGAAATTGCTTCCGGCGAGCACCAATCCGGCAGTCGGCCCCATCCCAACACGCCACGTCCAAACCACCAACGCCCCGATCATGGTGGTCAGTCCCAACCAGCCGAAGGCGGATCGGCCGCGGACGCACAGGTAGGCGAGGACACAGGTCACCGGACCGGTCATCCAAATCGCGTGCGGGTCATAGGTATCCATCGATATCGCGGGCACCGTGAGGACGACGGCGAGGGGGCCGCTGAGCGCGATGCACGCCGACGCCCAGACCGGCAGCGGGTCGCCGCCGACCAATAGCAGTGCCGCGCCGCTCGCCACCACCAGACACCACCCGACCAGCGGCAGCCACAGCGGCGACAGCCGGTCACCGCACCACACCACGAGGGCCAGGTTGACCACCGTGTTGAGACCGAAGATGAACCACGCGGTCCGCGTGTGGAGGCCGAGCAGCGTCCGGGTGTCACCGTCGGCCCCGGCGAGTCGAGCGCTCATGCCTGCGCCACCCAGCGCAACGACACCACGGTGCCCTCCGTCGGCGCGGACAGTACTTCGGCCGCCCCGCCGTCGAGCTGGCTCATCCGGCCCAGGATGCTGACCTTGATTCCCATGCGGTGGTGCGCGATTCGCTTCATGTCGAAGCCGACACCGTCGTCGTTGACCACCACTCGCAACGCGCCGTCGGAGATCTCGACGACCACCCAGCGTCGAGCCGCGACGAGCGGCCCCGACGCATGGCGAACACTGTTCCGCACCGCCTCACCCAACGCGGCGGCCACCACCCGGACCACGTGCGCCGGCACCTCGTGATTCGACGACGGGTCGAGCACCCGGAAGGTGATGTTCTCGTCGGCATCGGTGGCGGCGGCCCGCAACAGCGCCACCGCCTCGACAGTCCGAAGCGGATCCTGCCGGCGATCGGCGTGGCGCAGCCCGTCAATCTGCGCAAGGGTCCGCGTGGCCTGGCGCTGCAAGGACGCGTCGACGCCGGTGGTCGCGGCGAGCAGCAGGGTCGAGAGCACGCCGTCGTGCACCAGCGCGTCGAATCGTTCGCGCTCCACCTCCCGCGCCTCGGCCTCGGCGGCCGCGGCAGCGTGTCGGCGGGCGGTCACCGTAGCCTGATCGAGGTGACGACCCGTTCGGATCGCCATCACCGCACCGCCGACGAACACACTGCAGAAGCCGACGGAGAACAACGTGTCGAGGACGAGAATGGTCGCGCCGTTCCATCCCCGCGAACTGTGGGCGACCAGCTGACACAGCGTGCAGATGGTCAGCAAGTGGATCGCCACGAACGGAGTGGACCACGGCAACGACGCGGCCAACGCAGCGAGCCCCGGCATCAGCGCCATCCACGGGACGGCTCCCGCCTGCCCGCCGGGCGCCACCACACCGGGTGCGATCAGCAGCCAACTGATCGGCGCGACCAGGAACGACAGCGCGGTCAGCGCCGCCGTCGGCGCGATCCACCGCTCCTGGCCGAACGTCACCGCCCCCAGGGCGAACGCCGGCGCCCACACGACCACGACCAGGGTGGGCGTCCACCACGCGGGCATCCACGCCGACTGTTCGATGATCTGCGGCGCCAGCACCAGCAGAAACAGCAGGTATCCGACGCTGACGAACCGGGCGAACATCCGCGCCAGCCGACGTTCGGCCGGTCCGACGTCGAGCACGCCGACTCGCCAGGCCAGGCCGGTCCGCGGGCGTGGTGCCGCTACTCGCCGTAGTGCGGTATCGGCAGCCACCCGTCCTCCACAGCTCGCTTGTACAGGTCGGTCTTGGTAGGCGCCGGCCGGCCCGCCTCGGCGTACTTGCGCCGGATCCGGTTGAGATAGTCGTTCACGGTCTGCTCGGCGAGTCCGGTCAACCGCGCCACCCGGGTGACCTTCTCACCGGATGCGTACAACGCCAGCACTTCTCGCTGGCGCGGGCTCAGGCCGACGTCGGGCAGGTCGGGGTCGGCGTCGATGGCCGCGGCCCAGTCGGTGGTCATCACGTGACCGCCCGACGCCGCGACTCGAAGCGCCTCGACCACTTTCGCCGCCGGCTCCGACTTGCGGATCACGCCGAGCACCCCTGCCCGCGCCGCCGACCGCACCAGGTACGGATTCTCTCCGCCGGTGAAGATCAGCACTTCGAGTCCGGCATCGTGCAACGCTTCGACGTTCGCCTTGGGCGAGGTGCCGTCGGCGAGTCGCAGGTCGAGGACGACGAGGGCGAAATCCGCGCTGTCGGCGAGCAATTCGCCCACGGTCGGCGCCCATGCCGTCAGTTCCAGATCAGCCTCGTCGACGAGCATCGCGCGCAGTCCGAGTGCCACCGATTCATGGTCCTCGACAAGTCCGATTCGACGTAATCCGTTCTGCACGGTGCACCCTCCTGATCAGCCGACTGATCTGAGGCTAGTCCAGCTCATCGAGGCGAACGTGACCGTCCTGCAGGGCTCGCACCAGCAGGCTGGCCTTGGTCCGCGCCGGCCGCCCGACGTCGTCGTACTTCTGCCGAATGCGGGTGATGTGCGTGCTCACCGTCGACGTGCTGAGGAACAGTCGTTGTGCGGCTTCGGTCTTCGAATCGGTCATCACCCACATTCGCAGCACCTCGCGCTCGCGTTGGCTGAGTTGCGGCGGTGCGGTGCGGTGCGCGGCCAGTCCGCCGCGAAGTCCGACCGCGGGCGGATGCATCGCCCGACGTCGCAGCATCTCCAGCGGTCGATGGCCGGCACCGTCGCACTGCCCTGTCGTACTCGTCGAATTCTCGGGACTCGCTGTCCACACGGTAGTCACCCTCACCCCATTCTCAGCTGTTGCCCGACTGACCAATCCTGTGAGAATGCCGCGTAGAGGACAAGACGGAAAAGCCTTGCCCCTGAATCGATGGGCACGCTTCGCACCGCTAAGGAACTGCTCGACGCTCAGTCGATGGGCCGACGGTCCGGGCACCGAATTCCATCACTTGTTCAATCACTGATTGAATCTGCGGTACGCTCAACCGCATGGCTAGAACACGTTCTTATTCCCATATCCTGCAGCCCGGCCGAATCGGGCCGATGACGCTGCGCAACCGTGTGGTCCTGCCCGCGATGGACATGAACGTCTGCGTCGACGGCGAGATCGAGCAAGCCGACATCGACCACTACGCCGCTCGAGCCGCAGGCGGAACAGGCCTGATCATCACCGGGGCATCGGCCATCGCCTATCCGATCGGTGCCACCAGTACCAAAGAGCCCGGACTCTCCGACGACCGGTTCATCCCCGGTCTGACCGCGCTCGCCGACGCCGTACACGCCGCCGGCGCCAAACTGTGCGTGCAAAGCACCCATCACGGCAAGATCGCGCGTATCGACACCCTCGACGACCGCGCCATGCTGGTGCCCAGCACACCGAACTTCAGCTACGACATGAGCGCGCTCGCGGACTGCACCACCGACGAACTGATGAAGATGGCCGCGGTCACCGCGGGTAAGCAGGGCAGCTATCGGGAAGCCACCGCCGACGACATCGCGTGGCTGATTCAGTCGTGGACCGACGCCGCCGTCCGCTGCCGGAAGGCCGGCGTCGACGCCATCGAAATCCATTGCGCCCACGGCTATGTCCTCGGCGGATTCCTCGCTCGGGCCGACAATCAGCGCACCGACGAATACGGCGGCAGCCTGGCGAATCGCGCCCGCCTCGCCTGCGAGGTCATCGCGTCGGTGAAGGAGGCCGTCGGCGACACGATGGCCGTCATCGTGCGTGTCGCGGGCGAAGAATTCGGTCAGGAGGGCAGCCTCACCAATGCCGAGGCCTGCGCGGCGTCGACGATGTTCGAGAAGGCGGGCGCCGATGCCATCCATGTGACCGGCTGGGGCCGAAACCCGTTCTCCAACTTCACCGATGGGCCGTTGCCGAACAAGGTCGGCGCGTATGTGGAGCTCGCCGCCGAGGTCCGCAAGCACGTCACTGTCCCGGTGATCGCCGTCGGGCGCATGCTGCCCGACGTCGCCGAGCAGGCCATCGCCGACGGCCGCATCGACTTCGCCGCGATGGGCCGCCAACTGCTCGCCGACCCCGACCTGGTCAACAAGCTCGCCGCCGGCACGCCCGAACAGGTGCGTCCGTGCATCAATTGCTATGTCTGCGTGCAGGAGAACTTCTGGGACGACACTCCGCTGTGCGCCGTCAACCCGACCTTGGGCAACGAAGAGCTACTACCCCTGCAGCCCACCCGTGCCGCCAAACGCGTCGTGGTGATCGGGGCGGGGCCGTCGGGCTTGGAGACCGCGCGGCTGCTCACGCTGCGCGGCCATCGGGTCACCGTCGTCGACAAGTCCGACCGCCTCGGCGGCACGCTCTGGTTCTCGACGCTGACGACGCCCGACAACGAGCGGCTCCTCGACTGGCTCACCGACGAGATCACCCGGCTCGGCGTCGACGTCCGGCTGAACACCACTGCGACAACGGAATTGATCACCGCGCTCGGTCCCGACCACGTCGTCGTCGCGACCGGCGCGGTCCGACCGCGCCCGGATATCCCCGGCGGCGACCTCCCCCACGTCCACACCGGCGACACACTACGAAGTCTGCTACTCGGAAGCGCCGAGGACTCGGACGGCTCCCGCACCCTGCGGGCGATCGGCAAGCTCGGCAAGTTGTCCGGAATCACCAAGAGTCCCAATGCAATTCGGAGGCTGACGCGGACTTTCCTGCCGATGGGGCGCAACGTCGTGGTGATCGGCGGATCCCTGGTCGGGCTGGAGCTTGCCGAGTGGCTCGCCGATCGCGGCCGCTCGGTGACGCTGCTGGACTCCGGCAAGCAGCTCGGGCTGCCGATGGCGATGCCCCGTCGATGGACCGCCGTTCGACGCGCGGGCGAGCTCGGCGTCGACGTTCACCGGCAGGCGCTGGTTACCCGAATCACTTCCACCGCAGTCGAATTCACCGTCAAAGACACGACCCATTCGGCACCGGCGGACATGGTTGTCTACGCCGCTGACACGACGTCGGGCGCACCGCTGGCCGAAACCCTCGCTGCGGCAGGCATTTCAGTCGAAGTGGTCGGCGACGCCGGTTCCGTCGACTACATCGAGGGCGCCATCAGATCCGCCTGGAAGTTCGCAACCACGTATTGAAGTTGCGGAGGGAGCTCCCCGCTGGTCGAGTCAGGATTCACCGACGGCAGGCCCCGTCCTGTGGTTGAGCCTGGATCCAGCGACGACGTCGGCGCAATTCACCTCATCTACTCGCACAAACCTCGCCAGCTCGGCGAGGTGTCTGCGAGTAAACAAGGTGAACGCGCGAGACTGCCCGGTCACACCAGCAGTACGTCGATCATCGCTAGTACCGTCGGCCGTCCCACTCGTGGTCGTGCATGAAGGCCTCGGCAAGCCCCACCTTGTACTTCATGCAGGTTCGCAGGATCGCCGCGTACGACGGCACCAGCATCACCGCCGGTCGCTCGTCGCCCTTGCGTGTGATAACGTCCTGGGCGCGCCGGAATTCCTTGGTGAATCCGCGCAGCGTGTTGTCCGGGTACGCCTCTTTGCGCCAACCGTAGAGAAGCATGCCGACGCCGATCATCTTGTCGACGTCGGGGTCGGGTTCGATGAGTTCCACGTTGCCCGCGGCGTCGACGTTGTCGCCGAAGAAGGCGCGGTCGACGCGATTGTGCTCGCGGAACATCATGATCCCACTCGTCGCGCGCGGGTTGCACTCGATGCAGCGCAGGCCGTCGTCGGGGTTGTCGATGAAGTCGAAGCCGATCTGCCCTGTGAAGTTGGTCTCAGCGACGATCTTGGTGACCCAGTCGAAGATGCCCGGATGCCGGGTCTCGGTGAACGTGAGGCACGACTTCCCGTCGATCGCGTAGCGCACCGGATAGGTGGCGTGCGCGTAGATCCTTCCCTCGTGACAGATCGAGTACGTGCAATAGCTCGTCCCCGACGTCCACTCCTGCGCCAGCCACTCGTTACCGTCCTCATAGACGGGGCTGGGCAGCGGCTGCCCCGGGACCACCTTGTAGATGTTCTGCGACCCGCGCGAATACGACTGCTTGAGCGCGAACGGCGCGCCGAAGTCGACGGCGGCGAGCTCGGCGTCGTTCGACACCGACGCGAAACCCAGCGTCGGCAGACCCATCTCGTCGAGTTTGCGCTGGAAGGAGACCTTGTTGTGCAGCGTGTCGAGGGTGGCGAAGTCGGTCAAAAACAACTTGACGGACGGGTCGAACAGGCCGACCATCATCGCCAGGATGTCGGTCTCCTCGTGGATGGGGATGACCAAGTCGACCCCCTCGTCGACGACGATCTGCGACAGTTTGCGGCAGTACGCCTGCGGTTCGAACTTCGGCGGCGGTACCTTGATGAACTTCGACGTCGCCTTCGAGTAGCGGCTCACCGTGATCGAGATGCTGTCGACGACGGTGACCCGATGTCCTGCGGCGGCCATCAGCCGCGACAACTCGAGAGTGAGGAACGAGCGCGCAAAGGTGATGAGTACGTGTTTTCCCTCGGAAGTATGCATCGGGGCAGAGTCTAACGCCGTCTGCGAGTATCCGAAGAATCACCCGTCGGCGGGAATATCCAGGTAAACGCCAGGGTTGATAATAACTACTATTGCTAAGAGTCAGATCGAGTCAAGGGGAGGTGAGCACTCATGTTCGTCATCGGCGTGATCGCAGCGAGCCTGGCGGCCGTCGCGTACGGCATGTCGACGGTTCTCCGCGCGCTTGGCGCTCGACGCACGGCTCAGGAAGCCCGTGAGCAGGGTCGTACCGACCAGCTCACCTCGACCGGCGGCCCGTCGGTCAACTCGACCGTGTCCACGTTCTTCGACCCGTCCTTCGTTCTCGGCACGCTGATGGTCGTGGTCGGCTTCGCCGGCGGTGCCATCGCCGCACGATTCCTCCCCCTGTTCCTGTCCCAGACCATCGTGTCGGCCAACCTCGTCGTCACCGCGCTGCTGGGCACGGTGCTGCTCGGCATCGTGCTGCACGCGCGCGACTGGATCGCGATCGGGATGGTCGTCGTATCGCTGTGCCTACTCGGCGCGGCATCGTCGCATTCGACTGGCGGCGGTGAGGAGCGCAGCTTCCACTGGGGCATGTTCGGCGCCACCGTCGTGCTCTGCGCGCTCGCGCTGTGGGCCGTCTACAAACTCGGCACGCGCGGTGCGATCGTCGGCGGCGCGGCAGCGGGACTGCTGTTCGGCGTGATCGCCATCGCGGTGCGTGTTCTCGACGGCGTCCATCCGCTCAATGTCTGGACGCTGCTGCTGGATCCAGCCGCGTGGACGATCGCCGTGGCCGGTGCCGTCGGCTTCTACGTGCAGACCGTCGCACTGCAACTCGGCGCCGTGAACGGTGTCACCGCGGTACTCGTCGTCGGCGAGACCGCCGGCCCGAGCCTCGTCGGGGTGGTGTTCCTGGGCGATACCGCGAAGTCGGGGTATGCGTGGCTGGCAGTCCTCGGATTCATCGGAGCATTCGTCGGCGCCGTCCTAGTCGCCTGGTACGGCTCGGTCGACGCCGATCACTTCGCCGAGGAGCCGCCACTCAAGGGTGGTTGGCGCCGCGGTCGCGAAGCCGCCGCGGAAGACGACGCGTCGCACATCGCAGAGTTGTTCTCCGACAGTACTTTTCAGTCGACCGCCCCACCGGAGACCGACGCCGGGACTACGCCTCCCGCTGATCGGGAACAATCGCCGACGGACCCGCGGAAGGTTGACAGTCGTCGGCGTTCATGACATCTGTTGAGGTATGACCTCATCCGACGCCGGAGCATCGCCTGCCGCAGTCGCCCGTCTCGCCTATCAAACCCTCGAGCCGTACCACGTTCTGGCGTATTTCAATCCCGGACTCGGTGACGCCCAGCGCGACACCGGCCTCGACGCGCACGCATTCTACGTCGGTGCGCGTGCCGGTGTGCTCGGCGAGTGCACGTCGTCGGCCGTCTCCGCGATGTTCTACAACTTTGCGCCGCAGATGATTTCGACGGCATGGGCCGCGGCACGCGACGTCGGGCTCCAGCGCGTGATGGCACGGCGTGAGCAGATGCTCGACGCGCAGTATCGGCAGATCCTCGGGGATCGGGTCAACGACGTCGAACTAGCCGAATTGGCCGCGTGGTACGGCAAGACCGTCGACGGACTCCCGATGAGCGGACGCCCGCTCGCCGCGGCGTGGGCGAGCACCGTCGTCCCCGACGCCGCGCACCTCGCACTGTGGCGACACCTCTCGGTGCTGCGCGAATGGCGCGGCGACCATCACATCGCGGCGCTGGTGCTGTACGGACTCGACGGCATCGACGCCGCGGCCCTACACGAAGCCGAACTCCCCGACCCCACCGTCGTGCGCCGGGCGTTGGGCATGAAGTTCTTTCTCATCAGCCGCGGGTGGTCGCAGGACGATTGGCAAGCGTCCATCGACCGGCTCGTCGAGCGCGGTCTCGCGCAGCGTACGGAGACCGGCCACCGACTGACCGACGCGGGGTTCGCCCTGTACAACGCCGTCGAGCTGCGCACCGACAATGCGACAGCGGCCGCCTGGACGGCGCCCGAGGCAACCGAAATCATCACTCGCACAAGGCCTTACGTCAAGGCAATCCTCGACGCCGGCGTTCTGCCCGGCACTCGCAAGAAAGAAGCTCCCACCCAGTGACCGACTCGCTCTACGCCGATATCGCCGCCATCAAGGCCAACAAGTATCGCTACCTGCGTGCATTGGACACCAAGGACTGGGACACCTTTTCCGACACGTTGACCGAGGATGCGACCGGCAACTACGGGGAGTTGAATTTGACGAGTCGCAGCGAAATCGTCGCGTTCATGCGCAAGAACATGGGCCCGCGGATGGTCAGCGAGCACCGCGTCGCACATCCGGAAATCGACGTCGACGGCGATACCGCAACCGGCCGTTGGTATCTGCAGGACAAGGTGATCGTCGCCGAGATGAATTTCATGCTCGTCGGCGCCGCGTTCTACGCCGACACCTATCGTCGGACCGACGACGGCTGGCGCATCAGCTCCACCGGCTACGACCGAACCTACGAATTGTCGGTGCCGTTGAACGAACTGCCCGGATTCAACCTGAAAGTCGGGCCCGCGGTCCGGTTGTAGACCGAAGTGGCGTGGTGCCGCTGCCTACTTCTCCCACCCGATGTTCTCGACCGGGCCGATGTAGAACAGGCCGGCGCCGTAATTCGCCAGCCCGTGTTTGACGGCGACCATCTGCGGGCCGTTGAACAGCGGGAGGTCGGAGTACTGCGCAAAAGCCTTGCGCTCGACGATGTTTCCGGCCTTGATCTGTTCGGCTGGGTCGGCGATGGTGGCGACGCGGGCGATCTCGGCGTCGAGTTCGCGGGAGCCGGCGCCCGCCTTGTTCAGCTGCGACCCCTTGCACCAGACCTGGCAGAAATAGGCCATGCCATACGGGTCGCTGGATGCGAACCCCATCATGAACAAGTCGAACTCTTTGTTGATGATCACCTTGGAGAAGTCGGAGCTGGGCCGCACGACGATGTCGACTTTGACGCCGATCTGGGCCAGCATCGCCTGAAGCGCGCGCACGATGTTGGTGATCGCCGGAGAGTCGCCGAGAATCGGAAGGCTCACTTCGAGCGCGGCGCCGCCGCGGCGTCGGATCCCATCGTCACCCGGCGTCCATCCCGCCTGATCGAGCAGAGCGCGGGCCTTCGCCTGATCGTAGGTGATCGACGCACTGACGTTGTCCTCGTAGCCGGGCTGAAATGCGTACAGCGATAACGACCCCGGCAGCGGCTCGGAATAGTTGAGTCCGGTGAACCGGATGCGGGCCAGGGTGGCGCGATCGATGCCGCGCAGCAGCGCCTCGCGGACCCGGATGTCGCGCAGGACCGGGGTATCGAGGTTCACGACCAACAACGACTGCTGCGGGGTCGCCGACGTCCGGATGTCGACGTTCGACATCGTCAGCACGCGCGCCCGATTGTCCTTCGATCCGACGCCGATGGCGTCGATCTCGCCGTTGCTGAAGGCGTTGATCGCGGCCTGATCTTCCATCTGCCGGAACACCCGACGATCGAGTTTGCCCGGCTGGCCCCACCATTTGGGATTGCGCTCGAACACGACGACGCCGGCGTTGCGGTCGTACGACTTCACCACATACGGCCCCGCACCCCATTCATTGTGCGGCGCTTGCAGATACGCCTTGTTGAACAGATCGGGCGTATCCACCTTGGGATGGACGAGGATGTTGAACAACCCGTTCGGCCACGCCCACACCCCGTTGAACCGGACGATCGCTTGGCGGGCGTCACGTCCGGGCGTCACCGACGCGATGCGGTCGTAGCCGTCTGAGGCGCTGATCACGTAGTTGGCATCGGTCCCCCGGTTGATCCGCCAGGTGTTCTCGAACGCCCGCCAGTCGATGGGTGTTCCGTCGTTGTAGACGGCCTTCGGGTTGATCGTGTAGGTGACCTGGGTGTTGCCGTTGATCAGTTCGGTCCGGACGTCGGTCAGATAGTCGCGGTTGAACGAGTAGGTGCCATCCGGCGCGAAGAACGCCAAACTCGGGTTGTACCAACGCCACAGCGCCAACGTGTACGCGGTGCCGTCGGCGTGGAAGGTGTTCCACTGCGGACTCACTTCGACGATGGCGGTGGTCAGGCTGCCGCCGTCGCGCAGTTTGTCCCGCGGTTGGAAGTTCATCTGCGGCTGCGTGCTCGACGAACTCCCACCACCCGCGAGGTCGACCCCGCAACCGGCGACGAGCGCGATCGTCGCGGTGAATACGACGACGAGCCACCATCGCGACATCCTCATGCCTGCGCCCCCTGTTCGGACGAACCGAGTCCCGCGGCCGCATCATGCTCCGCGAAATGGCAGGCGAATGCGTGACTTCCGTTGTCCACCAGTAGTTCTGGCTCCTCTGACCGGCACCTCGACTGCTCGGCGTCGGCGAGCAGCGGCAGCAGTGGGCAGCGCCCGGCGAACGAACAACCGGCGACCGCGGCCCCGACGCCGGGGGCCTCGCCGCGCAACAAGACCGGTCGCCGACGACGCTGCACCGCCGGATCCGGTACCGGCACCGCGGACAGCAGGGCGCGAGTGTACGGATGCCTCGGCGTCACGAAAACCTCTGCGGCAGTACCGGTTTCGACGAACTTACCCCGGTACATCACAGCGATCCGATCGGCGATCTGCGCGACGACGGCGAGGTCGTGAGCCACCAGCAAGAAGGAGACACCCGTCCGATCCTGCAGGTCCTTGAGCAGATTGACCACTCCGGCCTGCACCGATACATCTAGCGCAGACAACGGCTCGTCGAGCACGATCAGCTTGGGCGACAACGCAAGTGCCCGGGCGATCGCGATGCGCTGACGTTGACCGCCGGAGAACGCCAGCGGAAAGCGATCGGCGTGCGCGGCGTCGAGTCCCACCTGTGCCATCAGCGCGCCCACCCGCCGGGACGTCTCCTGTTTGTCGATTCCCAAGGCGCGCAACGGTTCAGCGATGATGTCGTAAGCGGTGAAGCGGGGGTCGAGTGCCTGCGCCGGGTCTTGGAAGACCATCGACACACCGCGCCGCAGACCGCGTCGGGCCCGGTTGCTCAGCGTCGCCGGGTCGACGCCGTCGATACCGATCACGCCGGCGGGCTGGTCGAAGTTGACCAACTCGGTGACCGTCGTTGTCTTGCCGCTCCCGGACTCGCCGACGAGCGCAAACGTCTCCCCGGGCCGGATGTCGAAGCTGACGCCCGCGACCGCCGCAACGGTACCCACCCGCCGTTTGAGAATGCCCTCGGTCAGCGGGAATTCGCGCCGCAGCCTCGAGACAGTGACGATCGGTCCGCCAGATTCGGTCGAATCCTTCTGCCGCACAGTCTCTTCCATGCGCAGCGGGAAGATCAGCACCCCGCCGATCCGACCGTCGACGTCGACATCGGACGCGCGCACACATGCCACCGAATGCCCCGGCCCGACCTCCCGGAGCGCAGGTTCGGCCGCAGTGCACCGATCCTGCACCACCGGGCAGCGCGGCACGAATTGGCATCGATCGGCGACGTCGACGAGCAGTGGTGGTGCCCCCTCGATCGGTGTGAGACGTCCACCGGCGCCGATGTTTTCGACGTCGGCGCGCGGCACCGCACCGAGGAGGCCGATCGTGTAGGGCATACGCGGCCGACCGAACAGCTCGTCGACATCGGTCCGCTCGACGATCCGCCCGCCATACATCACCGCCACCTGATCGGCAGTCGCCGCCACGACGCCGAGATCGTGGGTGATGAGCATCAGCGCGGCGCCGGTTTCGCGTTGAGCAGTCTTGAGCAGCGCGAGAATCTGCGCGGCGATGGTGACGTCGAGAGCCGTCGTCGGCTCGTCGGCGATGATGACCGCGGGGTCGTTGGCGATCGCCATCGCGATCATCACCCGCTGCCGCATGCCGCCGGAGAGTTCGTGCGGATACGACCGCGCGCGACGCGCCGGATCGACGATCCCGACCAGATCGAGAAGTTCTTCGGCACGGCGCCACGCCGCCTGCTTCGACATCGAGCGATGGATCTGCAGCGCCTCGACGACCTGTGCGCCGACGGTGAACACCGGCGTCAACGACGACAGCGGATCCTGGAAGACCATCGAGATCTGTTGTCCGCGAACACGAGACAATTCCTTGTCGGTGCGCCCGATGAGCTCGTCACCGGCCAGCCGCACCGACCCGCGCACCGCGGCGGCGTCGGGCAGCAGGCCCATCGCGGCCAGTGCAGTCACCGACTTTCCCGACCCGGATTCGCCGACGACGGCGAGCGTCTGCCCGGCGTCGACCTCGAGGCTGACGCCGCGCACCGCCTGGACGAGACCGGCCTCGGTGTCGAAGTCGACGTGGAGGTCGGCGATGGTCAGGACCGGACTCATGAGCTCCCCTTCGCGTCGGCCCCGGCGGGTCGACGCCGCTTGGGCCGGCGAGAAGCATTGGGATCCAGCGCATCCCGCAAGCCGTCGGCGAGCAGCGTCATCGACACGGTCAACAGTGTCAGTGCGCCGGCCGGGAAGTAGAACAGCCACGGCGACGCCGCCAGCGTTCCCGCCCCGGACTGCAGCAGCGACCCCAGTGTGACGTCGGGGATCTTGACGCCGAGTCCGAGGAAGGACAAGCCGGTCTCAGCCAGCACGGTGGCCACGACACCCAGCGCGAAGTTGATCACCAGCAGCGAACCGAGGTTCGGAATGATGTGCCGCACAACGATTCTCCATGGCGGCTCACCGAGATACCGGGCGGCGGTCACGTAGTCGCGCGCCCGGATGGACTCCGCCAGCGAGAAAACGACCCGGGCCAGCATCATCCAGCCGGTCGCGATCAGCACGACGATCAGCCACCGCCAGTCTCCGCCGGTCTTGTTGGAGATCAATGCGAGGACCAGGAAGGTGGGCACCACCAGCAGCAGATAGCACAGGCCGAGGATCACCCGCTGCACCCAGCCACCGAAATACGCTGCCGTGCAACCGATCACCGCGGCGAGCGCCGTGGTGCCGATCGACACCGACAAGCCGATGATCAGCGAGCGCCCGAGACCGTGAATGACCTGCGCGTACAGGTCGTTTCCCGCATCGTTGGTACCGAACCAGTGCCCGTCGCCGGGCGGAAACCCGATCGCCAGGAAGTCGGTGTCGGTGTAGCTGTACCGGGTGAACAGCCCGCCGAAGATCGCGAAGAAGACGAGCACCGCGAAGACGATCAGACCGGCCAGCGCCGACCGGTTCCGGGCGAAGCGGCGGGCGATCAACCGCACCCGTCCCGACGGTCGGGTAGCGAGGGGCGCCCCGCCCGGGGCGAGTTCGCCCGCGGGCAACGCCTCGGCGCCGACGACGTTCACCGGCGTCGCCGTGGACTCGAACTGAGGTGATTCATGTTGCGGCGCAGACATTTACGCTGCACCTCCCCGGGCGATACGAACTCGCGGATCCAGATACACGACGACGACGTCGGCGAGGATCGCGCCGACGGCCGTCGCGAATGCGCCGAAAGCGGCCACCGCGACCGCCCCGTGGACGTCATTGGTTCCGATCGACGTCACGAAGTAGCGGCCCATCCCCTCCCATCCGAAGATCGTCTCGGTGATCACCGCGCCGGTGAACACCGCGGGCACCGCGAATGCGACGCCGACCGCGACCGGAATGATCGCCGTCCGCAGTGCGTGCCGCCGCACCGCCTTGGTTCGGGTGAGGCCCTTGGCCCGCGCGGTCCGCACGAAGTCCGCATTGATGGTGTCCAGCAACAGTGTTCGCTGCAGGAAGTGCAAGCCCGCGTACTGCACGACGACGAGGGTGACAGTCGGCAGGATCAGGTGCGCGACGCGGTCGGTCAGCACCGGCCAGAACCCGTGGACGTCGATGCTCGACGCCCCGGACACGAAGAAGACGGTGTCACCGGTTCCCTGGTTGATCGCGATGCCGATGAGCACGACGGCGAGGCCGGCGACGGCGACCGGAATGTTGATCATCACGATCGAGACCAGCTGCCAGGCCCGATCGGCCAGTTTGTATTGCCGCAGCGCGGTGTACACGCCGAGCCCGATGCCCAGCACGGTCGCGATCACCGTCGCTCCCGCGACCAGCTGCACCGACGACCAGATACGGAAGGACACCTGCTCGTTGACGCTCACGCCGACCGGCGTCGTTCCCCAATTCCAGTGAAAGAGTATGCCCGACAACCAATTCCACCAGCGTTCGAGAATCGGCGTCTTGTCGTTGAGATTGTAGGAGTTCAGCGTCGTGTCGACCACCGACTCGGGAAGCGGGGGGCGTCGGGCCGCATAGTTGGACCGTGGGTCGAGAAAGGCACTGGCTAGGAAGAAGGCGAGATTTGTCGCAATGAAGACCAGCGCCGCCCACGACGCCACTCGCTTTGCGACATATGCGATCACAGCGGCGAGAATAGCAGCGGGCGCCCGCTACGGTGAGGTAACGGGCGCCCGTACGACTGGCTAACGATCGATGAGGTCAGCTCAACGCCTTGGCCTTGAGCGTGTCGAACTCCTCCTGGGTGATCGCACCGGATTCCAACAGCGCCTTCGCGTCAGCGATCTGCTGCGCCGGGCTGTGGCCCGCGACGTTCTTGATGTATGCGTCCGACTGTTCCTTCGCCTCGTCGTACGCCGCCTTCTCACGGTGCGCCATGCCCGAGCCGTTGATCAGCAGGTAGACGATGGCGGTCAAATACGGCAGAACGATCAGGAAGATGATCCAAATGGCCTTCGCGAATCCGGACGTCTTCTTGTTCCGGAAAAGGTCGGTGACGATGTGCCAGAGCACGATGAGGTAGGCGACGAACGCGAAGATCACGATCGTATGCCAGAAAAATCCCCAGACTGTATCCCACATGACGAGCTCCTTCGAACGACTCGGCACCATGCCGAGTCGGCATGGCAATAGTATTGGCTCGCTCCGCTCGCAGTGCTGCGGGCGCTGATCTCGCGCTCTTCCCTCCTCACTCGCAGCACCGCGATGCCATCAGTACCACCTCACTCAGTGGTACGAGCATCGCGACGCTACTCCTTCGTCAGTCCAGAGCGCGACGCGCCCGCAATAGTATTGGCTCGCTCCGCTCGCAGCGCTGCAGGCGCTGATCTCGCGCTCTTCCCTCCTCACTCGCAGCACCGCGATGCCATCAGTACCACCTCACTCAGTGGTACGAGCATCGCGACGCTACTCCTTCGTCAGTCCAGAGCGCGACGCGCCCGCAGCAGTATTGGCTCGCTCCGCTCGCAGCGCTGCAGGCGCTGATCTCGCGCTCTTCCCTCCTCACTCGCAGCACCGCGATGCCATCGGTACCACCTCACTCAGTGGTACGAGCATCGCGACGCTACTCCTTCGTCAGTCCAGAGCGCGACGCGCCCGCAGCCCCACCAACATCACGACGAAGTCGCCGTGCGAATCGGTCCACGAGTCCTGCTCGGTCAACCCGGCCGACGCCAATTCCCCGCCGAGCGCGCCGACGTCGAATTTAGTGCTTATCTCCGTGAGCACCTCGGTTCCCCGCGGCAGGTGCCAATCGCGGTTCAGCGCGGCGAAATGCGCGTCGACGTCGCGCCGGGCGCGCAGCCACATCTCGATCCGATGTTCGCGCGGATTCCACCGTGCGATGTGATCGAAGTCGTCGGCGTAGAGTCCGGTCGCGTTCAGCGACGTTCGCAACACTTCGACGATGTTGCGATTGAAATCGGCTGTCACCCCGGCTTTGTCGTCGTAGGCGGCCACGAGTCGACCGGTGTCTTTGACGAGGTCGGCACCGAGTAGGAAGAAATCGCCCGGATTCAGCGCCGCAGCGATACGCGCGAAGAAATCGGCGCGACCGCCGGCGTCGAAGTTGCCGATGGTGCCGCCGAGGAACATCGCGAGTCGCGGCCCGTCCGACGGCGGAAGTTCGAGCGGGCGGGTGAAGTCGGCGAGCAGCGGTTCGACGTCGACCGTCGGGTAATCCGCCGACAGCTCCCGCGCGGCTTGCACCAAGACCTCGGCGCTCACATCGATCGGCACATAGCTCAGCGATCGTCCCTTCGCCGCCGCGCGGTCGGCGAAGGCGGTCAACACCAACCGGGACTTCGTCGATGTGCCCGAACCGAATTCGGCTACCAGGGTGGCATCGGTGCGCTGTGCGATGTCGACGCTGTGGGCGGCGAGTATCTCCGTCTCACGTCGAGTCGGGTAGTACTCGGGCAGGCGGGTGATCTCGTCGAAGAGTTTGCTGCCCCGCTCGTCGTAGAGCCATTTCGTCGGAAGCGTCGGCGGGTTGTTCCACAGGGTCGCGGCGTCGGCGATCAGTCCGGCGTCGAGTGCGGTCATCGGGCCAACCGCAGCCCGGTGAAGGCCCACCGCGACGATGCCGGAAAGAAGTTCCGGTAGGTGATGCGCTCGTGGCCGGCCGGCGTGACGGCGCTCGCTCCGCGGAGCACGTGTTGGTCGGACATGAACTTGCCGTTGTATTCGCCCACCGCACCGTTGGCCGGGACGAATCCCGGATAGGGCAGATACGCGGACGCGGTCCATTCCCACACGTCCCCGACCATCGCCTGGCCCGCCGGACCGGGGTGACAACGCGCGGGATCGAGGAGTTGGCCGCGCCTGGACTCCGAATCGGTTGCGGCGACTTCCCATTCGAATTCGGTGGGCAGTCGGGCACCCGCCCAGCGCGCGTAGGCGTCGGCCTCGTAGAAGGACACGTGCAGCACCGGTTCGTCGAGGACGATGGGACGCCGGCCGGACAGGGTGAACGTCGTCGACGACGCCGGGTCGTCGGGGTTGTATTCCCAGTATTCCGGTGCGGCCCAGCCTGTTTCGTTGACAGTGGCCCAACCATCGGACAACCACAGGTCGGCGCGGCGGTAGCCGTCGTCGGCGATGAACTCCAGCCAGTCGGCGTTTGTGACTGCGCGCGAGGCGATTTCGGCGCCGGTGAGGTACACGGTGTGCCGCGGCCCCTCGTTGTCGTAGGCGAAGGCGGGTGCCCCGTCGGATCCGATCTGCTGCAATCCCGTTGCGATCGACCGCCAGGTGATCGACTCCGCGGCACCGGATGATTCGATCGGCCGGTCGACATAAACGGGTTCGAAAGCATTGCGCGACAACAGATGTTTGAGATCCATGAGAATCAACTCTTGATGCTGCTGCTCGTGATTGCAGCCCAATTCGATCAGCGCACAAGCAGATTCGTCCAGATCGCCACGTTGGAGCAGATCGATCAACGCGGCGTCGACGTGCTCGCGGTAGCGCGTGATGTCGTCGATGCCCGGCCGCGTGACGAGCCCGCGGTCGGGGCGGGGATGGCGTGCGCCGACGGCCTCGTAGTAGCTGTTGAACAAGTAGCGATAGGTGTCGTCGTAGACGGCGTAGCCCGGTTGCGCCCAGAGAATGAACTCTTCGAAGAACCAAGTGACATGTGCGCGATGCCATTTCACCGGGCTGGCGGCGGTCATCGACTGCGGTGTCTGATCCTCGGCCGACAGGGTCGCGGTCAGCGTATCGGTCAGCGCCCGCACCGAGGTGAACCTGTCGAGTAGTGGATGCGGCGGTGCAACGGTGCTCATGACACTCCCAGAGTTGACGGCATGATCAGAGTTGACGGCATGAATCAGGGCCGACGTCCACCGTATGCGCAATCCCGATCAGCGACAACCGATCACGCGTCGACCGCCTCCAGCAACGCCGCGACCGGCGCGAATGCCGCGGCGAAGCGCTCGGGCGGGTAGTCGTCGGGCTGGGCGAGGGTTGTTCTGGCGGCCCATTCGAGCATGCCGACGATCATCTCGGCGACAAGCTGCGCATCCGCATCGCGAGCGCGGCGCCGCACCGCCGCGGCGATTCGCTCGACGATCCGATTGCGGACGGCGTCACGCGCGGCATGGAATTCGGCGGGCATCCCGGTGACCGGCATGACGATGCAGAACCATCGCGCGGGAGCCTCGTGTACCGCGCGCAGAAAGCGCTCGACGAATACCGGAAGGTCGGCACCGAGGACGGCGTCCACGTCGCCGCTCACGACATCCGCGGCCTGTTTGGCGGCGGCCGCGCTCTCGCGGTCGAGCAGCGCAGCCAACAGCGCCGCCCGGTCGGCGAATACGCCGTACACGACGGGCCTGGTCACGTCGGCGCGCGCGGCGACGGAGCCCATGGTGACCGCGGCGTGACCGTCGGACACGACGATTGCCAGCGCGGCGTCGAGCAACTGATCTCGACGCTGCTCGATCGACATCCGTGCAGCGTAGGGGCGTCGTGGCGCCATCTCGACTTCCTCTCCGAACCCGAACCTCTTGACCTTCCCCGATCAAAGATACATGGTTGTAGTAATTAGCTACATAGGTGTAGCAATCAGGAGGACATCGATGAGTTCCACACCCGCAACCCGACCGCCGCTGCGCGTCAACGACTACGGCTTCTTCGGTCCCGATTCACAATCCTGGAAGATCTGGACCTCGCCGACCGCGGTCATCGGCTTCCAGCGTTCGGTGGTTCTCGAGCATTTCGACCCGTTTCTCGCTGCGGCAGTTGCCGATTCGCAAGGCATCTACCGCAAGCCCGCGGTCCGACTCGACCACACGCTCGCCTACTTCCTCACCGTGGCAGTCGGCGACGCGCAACGGGCGCTCTACGAGTCCGAACACTTGATGAAGATCCACGCCGCGATGACCGGGATCGAACCGATCTCGGGCAGGCGATTCGCCGCGAACAACCCCGCGTCGCAGCTCTGGATTCACGTCACCGGCTGGCATTCGGTGCTCAAATGCTACGAGATGTTCGGGCCCGGCCCGTTGACCCCCGAGGAGGAGTCCGAATACTGGCGCGAATGCGTGATCGCGGCGCAGCTGCAGACCTGCAAGCCGTCCGACGTCCCGACCAGCCGCGCCGAGGTTCGCGAGTACTTCGCCCGAGTGCGGCCGCAACTGTGCACCTCGCAGGTGGCGCTGCGCGGCATGCACTACCTGCTGCGCACCGACTACGACCTCGGCGGCGCACGCTTCTGGCTGGCCAGTCGCGCACTCGCGCCGATCTCGATCGCGACGCTACCCAAGTGGATGCGCCAGGCCGGCGGCTTCGACCAGTCCGCTGCGCTCGATCGTGTCGCGACGCTGGCCGCACGCATCGGTGTCGCCGCCACCCGCAATCCGATCGTCGCCGAACGCATGATCGGCCTCGTGGCGCCGATGACCGGCCAGACGCTGCGCGAACATCGCCGCAGCCCGATTCCCGCCTTCCCACATGTGGTGACACCGAGCGAGGCTCGATCAGGGAAAGTCGTCACAGCGTCAACCGCCAGTTGACGATCCGACTTCGTCAACCTACAGTTGACGCATGACAGAGACAACGAAGAAGAACCTGACCGGAGTGCGCCTCGGCGACCTCATCGAGACCATCGGGAAAGTCCACGACGACCCCCTCGAACAACTGACCGACGCCGTGCTCGCCGGCGAGCATCTCGGCGAGATCGCCGACGCGCTGATCGGTCACTTCGTCGACCAGGCGCGCCGCGCGGGGGCGTCGTGGACGGCCATCGGCACGTCGATGGGCGTCAGCAAGCAGGCCGCGCAGAAGCGGTTCGTCGGACAGACGCCCAGCGCCCCCGACGACGCGGCGTCGAATCCGTTCGCGCGCTTCACACCTCGCGCCCGCAACGCGGTGGTGACGGCTCACAATCTGGCCGTCGAAGAGTCGGCGGAGTTCGTGTCGCCGTCGCATCTGACCCGCGGCGTGCTGGACGAGGATCAGTCGCTCGGCGTCCTCGCGCTGAGCGGTCTCGGCGTCGACCTACCCGCCCTCGATGAATCGTTGAAGCCCACGTCTCCCGGCGACGCTACGCAGGCGCGCGCGTTCATCCCCTATGACGACGCGGCGAAATCCGTACTGGAGCAGACAGTTCAGGTCGCGCTGCGGCTGGGCCACAACTACGTCGGGACCGAGCATCTGCTGATCGCGGCATTCGACGACCCCGACGTCGGACCGGCACTCAATTCTGCTGGCGTACAAAAGGATTCATTCGAGAAGGCGATACTCGACCAGCTGGCCGAACTCACCAAGAAGTAGGCTATTCGGCGCCCTCGTCGACATAGTGGACCGCGGCTTCCTCGGCGGAGGCCGCGGCTCCGTCGATGCCGACGTCGGAGGCCAGCAATTCCGATTCGGAGTCTTCGCCGACCCCTTCGTCGGGTGCGACCAGTCGACCGGCCCGCGCTCCTGCGCTGCCCGCAAGCGGTGCGACCGGGTCGAATTCGCTGATGTCGGGTTCTTCCTCGGCAAGCCGTTGATCCAGGGTCTCCTGACCGTCGAGCAGTCCCTGCCGCACCGCCCACGGCTCCCGATCCGGCGGCGAGTAGCCCTCGTCGAGAACATCGTCGACGCCCAGCTGCTCCAGAGTGTCCTCCGGCTGCAACTGGTCGTCGTCGTCGACGTCGTAGTCGGTGCCGCCGATGTCGTCAGTCATGGCCCAAGTCTGCCACGCGGTCAGCGGCGCCATGACTCATACGAGCGCGGATCCTCGACCGGCTCCAGGTGGATCGTGATGATCAGATCTTCGACGGCGTCGCGCATCGACTCCTCCACCTGCTCGACGAGGTCGTGGCCGGCGCGCACCGACCAGTCGCCGGGCACCAGCATGTGCAGCTGGACGAATCGTTGGTGGCCGGCCGCACGAGTCCGCACGTCGTGGAAGTCGATGCCGTCGCCGCGGAAGTGCTCGAGCACCGCTTCGATGTCGGCGACATCGGCGTCGGGCAACGCGGTGTCCATCAGACCCGCGGTCGATTCGGCGACCAGCCGCCACCCGACGACGATGATGTTGACCGCCACCGCGAGCGCGATGATCGGGTCGAGCCGCTGCCATCCGGTCAGTCCGACGATGACGATTCCGACGATGACGCCGACCGTCGTCGCGACGTCGGTGAGCAGGTGTTTGCCGTCCGCGGTGAGCGTGATCGACCGGTGAGTTCGTCCGGCGCGCAACAGAACCCACGCGACTCCGGCGTTCACGACGATGGACAGCGCCGAGATCGCGACACCGATCCCGATGGACTCGACGTCACGCGGGTTGATCAACCGGTCGACGGCGGTGGCGATGATGAACAGCGCGGCCACCACGATCATCACGCCCTCGACGACCGCGGAGAAATACTCGGCCTTGGAATGCCCGAAGTTGTGGTCGTCGTCGGGCGGGCGCGCGGCCACGCGCAAGGCGAACAGCGCGACGACCGCGGCGACGAGATTGACCGTCGACTCGGCGGCGTCGGAGAGCAGTCCGACCGAACCGGTGAGGTACCAGGCGCCCACTTTCAATGCGATGGTGACGATCGCGGCTGCGATCGAGAGCCACGCGAATCGCACCAGACTGGCACGCGGATCCGAACCACCGAGGGTCATGAGTCCATCTTTCACCGTCGAAAACTGTTCGTCGAACCACTGCGAAGCGCCCGCCGCACAGCCAGAATGACATGATGATCGAAGAGATGCAGGCCGACGCCGACGAACTCGAAGCTCACGGCGAGTACGTGCACGCACTCGCCGAATACTCGGTCCTTCGCGAGATCCGCGGACGACGCGAAGGACCATACTCCCCCATGTATCTCGCGAACCTGCACTCCTGCGTGCGCTGCATGTACCACCTGGAGTTGTGGTCGGACAGCATGCCGCTCTGTAAAGAGTTGCACGGCAAGTACATTCGTACGCATGGTCGGGCCCAGCAGGACACCGTGGAGGTGGCCAAGCTGTGGGCCTGGGCGATGCTGCACGTCGGTCAGCTGCCGCCGGCGCTGACGCTGTATCTGTCTACCGCCGACGCCCTGTGGGACGACGACCCGATGTCGGCCCGCAGGTTGATCGGCGCCGTCGCCGCGCACCGCGTCGAGGTGAACCCGACACCACTGATCGACGCCGCCGCCCTGCGGCATTCGCTGGAAGTGGTCTCCACCCTCAACGATCTGATCGAGTCCGTGGCCGCCGACGCATCGTCGGCGAAGGCGGCCCTGACCGTCGATGGGCTCCAGTTGTAGTCGGGCTGTGTCGCGAACGTCCCCCTCACGCATGTCGAAGGGCAATGCTCCCTCCACCACCTGTGACGGGGACGCGAACTCACCGCTCCCCGGTCAGACAGACCGCTCGACCCTCGCGATGAACGAGCGGACCGTCGCCGAGTCGGGTGCGGCCAAGTTGGTTCTCAGCAAAGCTATTCCGGCGTCGCGTCGACCTTCTTCGGCAGTGTGAACAGGCTCGCGATGCTCACCGCGATGAGCATGATCGCACCGACCCACAGGAAGGTCACCAGCGCCAGACCGGGCATCGCGATCATCACGACACCGGCGATGATCGAGATGATTCCCGACAGCACCAGCAGCGCGGTCGGGGCGTGCTTTGCGCCGCTGCCGATGGCGAACAATTCGCCGACGCCCTGCATCAGCCAGCCGACGCCGATGAATACTGCGAGCAGGTAGAGCGACTCGGCAGGGTGGAACAGCGCGACGATGCCGACCGCGAGAATCGCAACGCCCAAGACTCCCAACAGGATTCGCCATCCCGCCGACAGGAACGACGCGACCGCGGCCTGGTAGATGCGCATCAATCCGGTGAAGATCAGCGAAAGCCCGAACAGCAGCGCGGCGACGTGCAGAGTTGCCTTGGGCCACACCAGAATCGCCACGCCCAGCGCGATGCCCAGAATCGACGTCACGATGATCGTGGTGCGCACCATATTGATCAGCTCGGCGGGATACTGCCGAACATTGATTGCGAATGTCATGCCCGAAGCCTAAACCGGACGAACGACGCGCGCCCGGCTACGGTCACATTGCCGAGCTGGTGTCATGATGGCGAGATGGAGCCCACCGCATTCTTCGCCCCGGCTGACGACGGTCGACTGATACCGACTCGCTTCTCACGGAGCCTGTGGGCGGACGACATGCTGCACGGCCCGGCGGTGTGCGGCGTCGCCGCGCGCTTCGCCGAAACACGGTACGGACGTGAGGGTTTCCGGCCGGCGCGGTTCACCATCGACCTGTTCAAGGCTGCTCGCAACCGCCCGACGAGTGCGGTGGGCCGGATCGTGCGCGACGGCGGACGGATCCGCACGGTCGAAGTCGACGTCGTGCAGGAGGGTGACGGCGACGATGTGGTGACCGTCGCACGGTCGACGACGGTGTTCGTCCGCGAGTCCGCCAACCCGCCGGGGCAGCGCTGGCAACGCGCCGCCGTCGCGCCGGCCGCCACCGGCGTCCCCGCCGACGACCTGGCGCCGTACTACAGCCTGGCCGACGACGCGTCGTCGTGGACCCGGGACATGACCGCGCTGCAGGCTCCCGTCCGCAAGCGAATGTCCACCGCGCTGGTGCCGATCGTCGAGGACGAGCGACTGACGCCCTTTCAGCGGACCGTGCTCGCCGCCGAGGCGACCAGCCTGATGGGCAACTGGGGCAGCACCGGCATCGGTTTCATCAATTGCGACGTGACCGTCGTGATCGTCAGACTGCCCGACGCCGGGCGGATCACCGTCGAAACCGACTCGCACCTGGAGGCCGACGGCATCTCGACGAGCACCGCCAATCTCTACGATTCGGGCGGCCAGTTCGCGACCGGGATCGTCGTCGGCGTGAACAACGCGGCGTCGGAGATCGACTTCACCGTGATCGATCCGAAGGAGCGCTACGCCGAAGGCGCGTGAGGACTGCGCCCGACAAGAGTTTGTCGTCGATCGCGCGTAACTCCCCGCCGATGTGAGCCCAGCCACCATCGTTGATAAGGTGCCTCGCATGGTCTTGCGCTTCGCGAAGCTTCGAACTTCGGCAACCATCGCGGCGGTATCAGTAGCGATGGTCTGCGGGCTCACTCACGCCCCGTCGGCCTCGGCCGATCCGGGACCCGCCGGGCGCGGCACGATCGTCGCGCGGCTCACCGGTCCGGGCGCGATGAACGACACCATCGGCCAAGACGATGTCTTCGGCACCGACCTCGGCGTCCTGTGGGACAACGGGCACGGCGAGATCCTGGCGGCCTTCGGCGACACCCAGTCGATCAACGGGTGGTCGTTGCTCTACGGCGACCTGTTCTATTGGCGATCCAACGTGCTGCTGCGCAGCCGCGACCACAATCTCGCCAACGGTATGACCTTCACCGGCCACAGCGGTCCGGTCGGGCACGCCAAACGCCTGCTCAAGCCGACGAGCCGGGAGATCACGATCATCCCGACCGCAGGCGTGGCGATCAACGGCAGGCAGTACATGTCGGTCATGGCCGTCAACCACTGGGGCGACCCGGGTACCTGGAAGACACGTTTCTCAGGCTTGGCCGTCTCCGACGACAACGGCCGAAACTGGAAGGCCACCAACACTTTCCGCCCCAACTGGGGCAGTAACCGCAAGTTTCAGATGAGCGCCTTCCTCAAGGAGGGTGGTTATGTCTACATCTACGGGACTCCGCCGGGCCGCGCGGGCGCCGTGTACCTGGCTCGGGTTCCGCAAGCACAGATCGCGAATCTCGGTGCCTACGAATACTTCTCGTGGGGCAAGTGGGTGCCGCGCAATACCGATGCGGCGACCCCGGTGATGTCGGGGCCGACCGGTGAACTCTCGGTGGCCTACGACCGCTACCTCGGCAAGTACATCTCACTGGCCACCCGCGACGGCGTTCTGATGCGTACCGCCGATCACCCGGAAGGCCCGTGGACCAGCGGTGTGAACGTGGTTCCGGCGAACGACCCGTACTCCGGCTACGCCCCGTTCATCCACCCGTGGTCGCTGGACGGCCCGACGCTGTACTTCACGTACTCGATCTCGCTGGGCTATCAGGTGTATTTGATGCGGCTGCCGCTGCGTAAGTAATTGTTTCCGGCGGGGCTCACCGACGTGTCGGTGAGCCCGCCGCGGTCATGCTGTCACTTGCCCAGCAGTGTGTTCATCCGTGCGATCTCAGCGAGCTGCGCGGTCTTGATCGCGGCTGCGAGGGTTCGGCTACCGGCGTCGACGCCGTCGGTGAGTTCGGCGTCGGCCATGGCGACCGCGCCCTCGTGGTGACGCACCATCATCGACAGCCACTTCCGATCGAACTCGGTGCCGCGCGCCGCGGTCAGCTCGGTCATGTCGGCGTCGGACATCATGCCCGACATCCGGTGTCCGCCATGGCCGCCCGACATCTCGGTCGGTTGGCCCCATGCCTTCAGCCGCGCGGTCATCTGGTCGATCTCAGGCTGCTGGGCAGTCCTGATCGAGGCGGCGAGTTGCCGGACCGCGGGAGTGGTGGTCCGCGAGTCGACGAGGGCCGCCATTTCAAGCGCCTGCGAGTGGTGCGGAATCATCATCTGGTTGAACATCACGTCGGCCGAATTGTGTTGGGCCACTGACGAAGCGGGCACCGATGTGGTGGTGACCGTCGTCGGCGTCGAGGCATGTCGAGGATGGGTTGAATCGTCGGAGCCGCATCCGGCGGCGAATAGCGTTGCCGCAGTTGCGGAGATCAGCAGGGCAGCACGAAGTGACTTGTGGTTGAACGACATCGGATTCCTTGGAGGTGAGAAGGGTGAACTGATCGGCGAAGGCCGGTCGGGCGCACGAGAAGTCGATCGACGCCCACCGGGTCGTCGATCAGCGCAGCAGCACTCCAAGCTGAAGGTGGGTGGCGATCGCCCAGGGCGGCGGGCGGCCCAGCACCACACGGCGCGCAACCACCAAGCGCGCGAACAACTCTCGCGGCGGATACGCGATCACGACGAGGATCGCCAGAACGATGATCGCCGCACCGCCGGGCAGAACGAAGGTGCACGACGCCGACATCGTGCAGTCGTCTGCGGCCGACGCCTTGTCGACTCCACGGGCCTGAGTCTGCTCACCCATCGTCGGGCGGTGATCGCTCGACGCGACGGCGTCGTGGTGGGCGACCGGTGCTCCATGGTGCGATGCCGGCATCGCCGCGGAGGCACAGTGCGCTCCGAAGGCGGAATGCATCAGTACGACGGCGATCGAGGTCAACATCAACAACAGCGCACGCCGCACCCGCGGCGCGCTGCCCTGTCGTCGACGAAACCTCACCCGCACAGGGTAGGCGACGTCGGAACTGAGGCGCGTCTCCCCGAGGCATCGCCGGGGCGTTTCTTCGGTCCGACACGGTGGAGGATGCGCCGATAGCGGCTGCCATCGTGACCGACAACGCCGCGAGGCGGTCACTACTTCGACTCGCACGCTCGCTCAGCACGGCGTGGGCCGCCGAGGGCCGCAAAGAGAATCGGGACACACGCCTTAAGGTTGACGGATGCGTATTGGAGCACACCTTCGTGAGGATGCGAACCCCGTCGAGACCGCCGAGGAACTCGGCATCGACATCTATCAGATGTTTGTCACCGACCCGCAGAGCTGGAAGAAACCCGAGCCCCATCCGCACGCCGAGGAGATCCGCAATTCGCCGATCGACGTCGTCGTGCATTCGAGTTATCAGATCAACGTCGCGAGCTTGAACAACCGGCTGCGGATGCCGTCGCGCAAGGCCGTCGAACAGCAGGCTGCGGCGGCCGCCGAACTCGGGGCGATCGGGCTCGTCGTACACGGTGGCCACCTGCGTGACGGCGAGGACGCGGCGCTGGGATTCGAGAACTGGCGCAAGCTCTTCGAGCGCCAAGTGGACAAGGGCGGATTCGGCGTGCCGATCCTGATCGAGAACACCGCGGGTGGGGATCATGCGATGGCGCGAACCCTGGAGTCGATCGAGCGTCTGTGGGACGCGGTCGGCGACTTCGAGGGAGTCGGATTCTGCCTCGACACCTGCCACGCCTGGGCCGGCGGCGAAGATCTCGTCGGGCTGGTCGATCGAGTCCGTGCGATCACCGGCCGCATCGACCTGATCCATCTGAACAACTCTCGCGACGAGTTCGATTCCGGCCGCGACCGACACGCGAACCTGGCGTCGGGACATATCGACGCCGATGTGCTCGTCGGCGTGATCGAGGCCGCCCGGTCGCCGGTCGTTCTGGAGACCCCGGCCGAGGGGATTCCGGATGATCTGGCGTATCTGCGCGAGGTTTTGCAGCCGTAGCTGTGACTTTCATCACGCGCTAGCAATTGCTAGCGCAGATCACACATGTTCCTGTTGTCCGTTGTCCGTACGCAGAGTATTCTTAAGGTTGTTACCGGCGAGTAACATAGCGACCGGGCGGCAGACCCGGCGCCGACACTCGCCCGCAACCCAGCGATGTGCACGACCCGACGTCGACGGACCAACCGCCGAAGCCGGCCAGCCCAAACCGAGTAAAGGAAAGCCAGACATGGGCCATTACAAGAGCAACCTGCGCGACCTGCAGTTCAACCTCTTCGAACTGTTCAACCTGGACAAGGTTCTGGAAACCGGCGAATTCGGCGACCTGGATCACGAGACGGTCGTCGACATGCTGCGCGAGGTCAAGACCCTCGCCGAAGGACCGATCGCCGAGCCGTTCGCCGACACCGACCGCAATCCCCCGGTGTTCCACCCCGACACCCACTCGGTGACCATCCCCGAAGGTTTCAAGAAGGCCGTCGCCACCCTGCAGGAGTCCGGCTGGGCGATGACCGGTCTGCACGAGGAGCTCGGCGGCATCCCGGTTCCGTCGACCGTCAAGTGGGGCATCGCCGAACTGCTGCTCGGCGCGCAGCCCGCGGCCTTCATGTATATGGCCGGACCGTCGTTCGCGCAGGTCTTCTACAACAACGGCACCGATGAACAGAAGAAGTGGGCGCAGATCATCTCCGAGCGCGGCTGGGGCGCCACGATGGTGCTCACCGAGCCCGACGCCGGCTCCGACGTCGGCGCCGGCCGCACCAAGGCCACCCAGCAGGAAGACGGCACCTGGCACATCGAGGGTGTGAAGCGGTTCATCACCTCGGCCGACGCCGACGACATGTTCGAGAACACCTTCCACCTGGTGCTGGCCCGCCCCGAGGGCGCCGGACCGGGCACCAAGGGCCTGTCGCTGTTCTACGTCCCGAAGACCCATTTCGACTTCGAGACCCAGGAATTCGGCGAACGCAACGGTGTCTTCGTCACCAACGTCGAGCACAAGATGGGCCTCAAGGCCTCGACCACCTGCGAGCTGTCCTTCGGCCTGCACGGGGTACCCGCCAAGGGCTGGCTGGTCGGCGAGATCCACAACGGCATCGCGCAGATGTTCGACGTCATCGAGCACGCCCGGATGATGGTCGGTACCAAGGCCATCTCGACCCTGTCGACCGGTTACCTCAATGCTCTCGACTACGCCAAGCAGCGCGTACAGGGTTCGGATCTGACTCAGATGACCGACAAGGCCGCACCGCGCGTCACCATCACGCACCACCCGGATGTCCGTCGTTCGCTGATCACCCAGAAGGCCTACGCCGAGGGACTGCGGGCGATCTACCTGTACACCGCGTCGCACCAGGACGCGTCGTCGGCGAAGATCGTCTCCGGCGCCGACGCCGACCTCGCGTTCAAGATCAACGACCTGCTGCTGCCGATCGTCAAGGGCGTCGGCTCCGAGCGTGCCTACGAGAAGCTCACCGAGTCGCTGCAGACCCTCGGCGGGTCGGGCTTCCTGCAGGACTACCCGATCGAGCAGTACATCCGCGACTCGAAGATCGACTCGCTGTACGAGGGCACCACCGCCATCCAGGCGCAGGACTTCTTCTTCCGCAAGATCATTCGCGACAAGGGCCAGGCACTGGCTCACGTGGCGGGCGAGATCTCGAAGTTCATCGAGTCCGACGCCGTCGACGGTCGGCTCAAGGGCGAGCGCGCGCTGCTGAAGACCGCGCTGGAAGACATTCAGGGCATGGCGGCCACGCTGACCGGGTTCCTGATGGGCGCGCAGGAGAACTCCACCGAGCTGTACAAGGTCGGGCTGGGTTCGGTGCGCTTCCTGCTCGGCGTCGGGGACCTGCTGATCGGCTGGCTGCTGCTGCGCCAGGCGGAGATCGCACTGGCCGCACTCGACGCCGACGCATCGGGCGCCGACAAGGCGTTCTACGAGGGCAAGGTTGCCACCGCGGCCTTCTTCGCGAAGAACATGCTGCCGCAGCTCACCGCGACCCGCGGCATCATCGAGAACATCGACAACGACGTCATGGAGCTCGACGAAGCGGCCTTCTGAGCCTGCAGTCCGCTTTGCCTCAGACCCTGCACCTCCGGTGCGGGGTCTGAGTTCTTTCACCCGTGCGGGTGTTGGGAGCAGTCGTGTCGATAGGTCGAACGGTGCCGATTGGAATCTGTCGCGAATGGAAAAGGGACGCTCAGGTGCGTCGAGGTGAATATTCCCTCGGCGTGGGTGACGCGGCAGAATGCAGTCCGTTGGGGATTGAAAAAGGGACGCTCAGCTCCGCCGGGGTGGATTCTCCCTCAGTGAGGGTGACGGGGCAGAATGCAATCAACTGGCTCGCATAGCGGCTTCGCTGAGCCTCGACAGAAAGCAGACCACTCGCCGAGTTACGTTCTCCGCCTCGCCTCATGCGCCGACTGAAAAAGGGACGCTCACGTCCACCAAGGTGAATACTCCCTCGACGAGGGTGACGCGGCAGAATACAATCAGCTGGCGACTGAAAAAGGGACGCTCACGTCCGCCGAGGTGAATACTCCCTCGACGAGGGTGACGGGACAGAATGCAATCAACTGGCTCGCATAGCGGCTGCGCCGAGCCTCGACAGAAAGCAGACCACTCGCCGAGTTACGTTCTCCGCCTTGCCTCATGCGCCGACTGAAAAGGGACGCTCAGCTCCGCCGAGGTGAATACTCCCTCGGCGAGGGTGACGGGACACAATGCAATCAGCTGGCTCGCATAGCGGCTTCGCCGAGCCTCGACAGAAAGCAGACCACTCGCCGAGTTACGTTCCCCGCCTTGCCTCATGCGCCGACTGAAAAAGGGACGCTCACGTCCATCGAGGTGAATACTCCCTCGGCGAGGGTGACGGGACAGAATGCAATCAGCTGGCTCACACAGCGGCTTTGCCGAGCCTCGACAGAAAGCAGACCACTCGCCGAGTTACGTTCTCCGCCTTGCCTCATGCGCCGACTGAAAAAGGGACGCTCACGTCCACCAAGGTGAATACTCCCTCGACGAGGGTGACGCGGCAGAATACAATCAGCTGGCGACTGAAAAAGGGACGCTCACGTGCGCCGAGGCGAATACTCCCTCAGCAAGTGTGACGCGGCAGAATGCAATCAGCCACCGACCGAAAACAGCCCGCTCACCTTCGCCGAGGTGAATGTCCCCTCAGCAAGCATGACAAGACAGAATTCAACGAGTCACCGCTAAAACCGACGGATCGGACCAGGCGTCGCCTGGTCCGATCCGACAGTGGATATAGCCGCTACTTCGGAGGCATCCGGATGCCGCCGTCGACGCGGACGACCTCGGCGTTCATGTAGGAGTTGGTGATCAGCTCTTCGACCATCGACGCCAGTTCGTCCGGCACGCCGAGACGCTTGGGGAACAGGACGCTCTCGCCGAGCTTGGCCTTGAACGCGTCCGACTCGGGGCCGGTGCCGTAGATCGGGGTGTCGATCAGGCCGGGGGCGATGCAGTTGACGCGCACGCCGACGGCGGCCAGGTCACGGGCGACCGGCAGGGTCATACCCACGACACCGCCCTTCGACGACGAGTAGGCGGCCTGGCCGATCTGCCCGTCGAATGCCGCCACGCTGGCGAGGTTGACGATCGCGCCGCGTTCGCCGTTCTCGTTGGGCTCGTTGCGGCTCATGGCGGTGGCGCTGAGGCGGACCGAGTCGAAAGTGCCGATCAGGTTGATCGCGATGACCTTCTTGTAGAGGTCGAGGTTGTGCGCCGAGGCGAACTGGCCGTCCTTGCCGACGGTGCGCTGCGCCCAGCCGATGCCGGCCGAGTTGACGACGGCCTTCAGCGGGCCGAGTTCGGTGGCCTTGTTGACGGCGGCCTCGATCTGCTCGGTGTTGGTCACGTCGACGGCGACGAAGACTCCGCCGAGTTCCTTGGCCAACGCCTCACCGTCGTCGGCCTTGAGGTCGGCGATGACGACCTTGGCGCCGCGAGCGGCCAGCCGGCGAGCCGACGCGGCACCGATACCCGATGCACCGCCGGTCACAATTGCACTTGCTCCATTGATATCCATGGGACCGAGCATACGTTCGGTCGTTTCGGCTTCGACGCCGCCCCCTGTGTCGGTCAGGTCGTCGTGTGGGGCGCGGGGCGTCGCATGGTTCGCACCGCTTCGACGGACTTGACGACGGCGGCCAGCGTCGGGGCGCCGAGCACCATTCCGATGAGCCCGGCCACGGTTCCGCCGATCATCGTCGCAAGCAGGACAGAAATCGGATGCAAACGCAACGACGATCCCAAAGCCCATGAGCTGACGGCACTTTGGATCGTTCCGTTGGAGATGACGAAGGTGACGAGAATGATCACCGCCGCGGTCGGGCCGCCGGTACCGAAGGCGATGAGTACGGCGAAGACGCCGGTGATCCACGCACCGACGAACGGCAGGAATGACAAGAAGAAGTACAGGATGAAGATCGGGATGACCAACGGGATCCGCAGAATGAGCAGCGGGATGACGAAGATCGGCGCTGTCATCAACGCGGTGATCGCGGTCCCGCGGAAGTAGCCGCGGACCGACTGTCGGGACAGATCCACCACCGCGTCGACCTCGGTGACGTCGAGGCCTGTGCTGCGGGCCAGCCACGACGGGAAGAGCCGGGAATCGCGCAGGACGAAGAACAGGAAGAAGGCGGCGAAGAAGATCCCGACGACGAGTGCGATCATGCCGTAGAAGGTGCTGGTGACGACGCCGAGGACACCCTGCGCGAGTTCCTGAGCGTGCGTGCCGAGCGCGCTGCGCGCGTGCTCCAACCACTGCGAGTCGAGATCGAGGTCGGTGACCCAGCGCATCGCCGCATTCCAGCCGAGCAGCAGTTCGTCTTGGATCTGCGGCCACTGCGAGACGAATCCCCACACCATGACGACCACCGTGACCGCGCCCACCGCGACGGCGAAGAGAAGGGTGATCGCCACGGCAACGGTGGCCGGCACGCCACGCCTCTTCAACGCTTCGGCGACCGGCTCCAGCACGATCCCCAGAATCACCGCGATGACCAGAGGAATCAGGATGCTGCTCACCGCGCCGAGCGCCGCGGCGATGACGACCACCAGCGCGACGATCCCCAGGAGATACCAACTCGCCAGTCCGGCGCGGGCGAGAATCGAACCGCCCGCGCGGCTCCGCTCGGCCGACGGCCTCGGACTCTCGCCCGACGAACCACCCTCTGCCACAGCCATTCTCGTCCTTCCGAGGCATCCGAGCCGTAGCCGGGATGCGGTGAGCCGCCCCAAGCTAAACTGCTGCGGTGAACGATACAGTCCTCGGCCCGGTCGATTTCTTCATCATCGAATTCGCCGACGGCAGGGTCACCGCCGACGGCTTCGCCGCACTGGTCGACCTCGTCGACCGAAACGTCGTCTATGTCATCGACATAGAGTTCCTTCGCAAAGGCCACGACGACACGGTGGTCACCGTCGACGCCCACGACCTCGGGGTGATCGGCGGAATCGACTTCGCCGACTTCGACGGCGCCGCCAGCCGCTTGCTCGACGACGACGATCTCACCGTGGTGCGCGACGCCGTCTCGACCGACGCGATCGCAGCCATCGTCGTGTACGAGGAGTTGAGCATCAGTCAGGTCCTGGGGGCATTCGAATCCGCCGGTGGTCGCGTAGTGGCGGTCGGACCGGTCGACTCCGCCGACCTCGACGCCGCCCTCGACCGGTAGGCGTCGAGCACATCTTCGACCCAGTAGTCACGGCAGACAAGGATCACGATCATGGGAATTCTGAGAACGGCGGGCCGCGCGGCCATCGCCAGTTCGGTGCACGGTCGCGTACAACGACGCCAGCAGCAACGCTGGGCCAACCAGCACGCCACCCGCGCGCAGCAACCCGTCGTTCATCACGCGCCACCGGCCCCTGCGCCGCAGGCACCACCCGTCCCGCAAACACCTGCGGTGTCGATCGACGAGCAGCTGGCCCAGTTGACGCAGCTCGGCCAACTCCGCGACGCCGGGATCCTCACCGAAGACGAGTTCGCCGCTAAGAAGGCGCAGATCCTGGCGCTGTGACGGCTAGCGTTCCAGGAACGCTAGGCGGCGGGCACATCCGTTCGCTCCGACGGTGTGTCGCTCGCCCGGCGATCGCCGAGCATCAGCGCCACGGGCCCGACTACCGCGGCAACCAGCCCCGCCGCGAACCCGTTCCCGTACAGGTTGAGTCCGCCGGTAAGCACGCCGCCGATCTGGGCCATCGACACGTGCAGGAATCCCGCGAGCAGTCCCCAGTGCGGACCGAACCGTCCGGCGATCGGGCCAGACAGGTGCCGAACATCAATGCCCAGATGACGCCGGGGTCGGCGAGGCCCAGCGGTTTGAGCCACACCCCGAGGAGCACACCGGCCATCACCGGAACGATGTTGACGGTGTGTTTGCCACACGCGCCGAACCCGATCACGCTGACGATGCCACCGACCACCGGTCCGTTGAGGTCCGCGCCGATGGCGAACACGACCGCCGTCGTCAGGGTGCCGATGATAGCCATGTTCAGCAGCGTCGAGCCGGCGCCGTCGGAATCGATGAAGTCGACCGGCGCCTGTCCGGTGCGGCTGTGCAATGCGCGCAGTCCCCGCCACGGCGTCCGGTTCACCGCGAACGCGGTCGCCACCACCGCGGCGATCATCACGACGACGAGGACCAGCAGCGACGCGTTGTTACCGTCGGTCCAGCTCATCGGCGGTTGGGGCGCCAAGCCGAAGCTGCTGAACACCGCCACGATGACCGCGCCGAGGATTCCCGCGACAAAACCCATGTTGTACAACGTCATTCCGTTGTGGGCGCGAAACAGCCCGCGCGCGACGGGTGAGACGACGAACCCGATCAGCACGCCGATGGCCAACCCGGCCGGAACGGCGATCCACCGGTCGAGCCCGCTGTTGAACGCGATCTCGGAGAACACCGGTGACAGCGCGGTCGCGAACCAGGCGGTGGTCACCGAATCACGAAGCGGCTCATGGACGAACCGTGCGTACAGCGCGACGCCGATCAGGATGGGCCACACGTTGAGGACGGTCTTACCGAACAGCCCGAACCCCAACACCATGTACAGGCAACCGACCGCCGCGCCGTCGATCCGGGCGCCGCTGAATCGGTAGGTGGCGCAAGCGATCAAGGTGAGCACACCGGCTTGGGCGAAGGCTCCGCCGAGCCCGCCGAGCCCGACGAAGTCGGTGATCAGCACATCCGGCGCGATCACGATGTCACCGATCCCGGAAATCACCTCGCGCGGCGACGACACGACGAAACCGAACACCACGCAGGCGCCCGCGGTACCCGCGATCAATCGCAGCAGGGCCCGCTCGGTCGGCGTGTGGCGGACTTGCGGCATCGACACTCCTCGCTATGTGCACACGACGTTCGGCTCGGGAGCATATCTGACGGTCCGAGTGTGCCGATAAATCTGCCGGTGTGTCGCGCGGTCGGTGATCACCCGCGTGTTCGACGTTGTGAATCCGCGTTGACCGGCGCTGGCCAGGCAGTCGCGCCCCGCGGGCAGTCGGATCGTCGAAGGGTCGGTGTAGGCGAACCTGTCTCCGGTGATCGACTGCACCTCAACGGTTTTCGTCGACCACATTCGAACCGTGACCGACGCCGGCGTCCACTGCGTCTCGATGTAGATTCCCGACGCCGTGTTGTTGCCGAAGACCAGATCGATGGCTCCCTCGAAGACCGTCGCCTCGCGCGCTTCGGGATAGCGGGAGATGTAGTAGGCGTGCTCGGTGTGATCGACGTCGTCGAGGCCCGCGAAGTACGCCGCGTTGTAGAGCGTCGTCGCGAACTGCGAGATGCCGCCGCCGACGGCCTTGGCCGCCCGACCGTGATCGATGATCGTCGAACTCACGTAACCCTGCGCGCTGCCCCGCGGACCGGTGAACGTATTCAGGGAGAACTTCTTGCCCGGCAACACGATTGCGCCGTCGACCTTCTCTGCGACCAACCGGATGTTCTCGCCCGACGCCGAACTGAATCCTCCGGTCGTGAACTCGCTGACGACCTCTTTGACGCCGAGTGTGTTCGCCTTGGCGGTGTCGAGTGCGGGCGCGGTCTCCCGGTAGCTGACCTCACTGCGTCGAGCCGACGGTTCCAGCGCGGCACGACCGAGCCGCTGACCGGTGCCGGTCCAGTCGATCGCGTACCCGCCGCGCGACGGCACCACTTTCGGGGCGGCGCCGCCGACCGCGAACGTCGCGTTGACGGGACGCTTCTCGGTCGGACGCAGGATCGTCGACGCGAGGCCCGCGAGCTTCTTCGCGTCGACGACGGGCGTCAATCCGCCTCTGCCGTCGGGGCCGAATGTCGAGACCTGTCCGAGTTGCCGCGGGGTCAGCGTGAGCCCACCGCCCCGGCCGTCGACGCGCACCGAGCGCGACACGTACGTCTTCGCGGCGGTGTCGACGACTCTGCGCACCGTATCGGCGCCGACCGTCGGCGAGAACGCCTCCATCGGCATGTCGATGACGCCGCCGTCGAGCCACGACGCCGAGACCACCTCGCGCGCCGCGGCCCGGTCGACACGCAGACCGGCAGACGGGAAGTCACCGACCGGTGTCGTGCCGTCGGGCGTGATGGTGAAATGGACGCCGCCCTCCACCGCGGCCCGTTCGAGTACCGACCGTTTGGCGTCGAGCGCCTCGTTGAACGCGGCGTCGTCGACGCGGATCACCGGAGTGACCGCGACGTCGGCGCCGAACAGTGCCGCCAGCCGCGTCCAAAGGCTGCGTGGCTGGGTCATGACGCGCTCGACGGTGGCGTCGGCGTCGAACGACAATCCGAGTTCGGCGGCGGTGAACGTCGCCGTCCCCGACGGCGTGCGCAGGTGTATGGGAGCAGCCGGCGTCGGACGCAGACGGTCGACTGCCGATCTGGCGTCGTCGCGCGATACATTGCCGACGTCGAGTCCGGCGAGTGTGGCTCCGCGCTCACTGCGGCCGTGCGTCGCGATCACGTCGATCGACAACGCGAGGATGAACACGAGCAGGACGGCGATTGCGCAGTGGACTGCGCGTCGGCCTCGCCCCGTCGATTTCACTCTGTCCAAGATATAGCGGCTCCGACCGAGCTGCCGGGTCGGGGGTCTGGCAGCTCGATCGGAGCCAACCCGTATATCTACCGGCCGCGACGGTTCGTTACAGCGTCGGGGAGAAATATTCTCACGGGCTGCGAGAAGGCCGGTGACCAGCGGTAACGTGCCTACGATGAGCGAACAGCTGCCCCAGTTCCGCTACTTCCCAGAGCCGGTGAAGACCGACGTCATCGTCGTCGACGCCGATGCCGTCTGCCCGTGCTGCGAGCGGGCTCGTGGCTACCGCTACACCGGACCGTTCTACACCGTCGACGAGGTCGACGGCCTGTGCCCGTGGTGTATCGCCGACGGTTCGGCACACGATCGCTTCGACGGTTCGTTCGTCGCCGACATCGCCTGGGGCTATCCGGTACAGCACGTTCCCGACGCCGTCGTCGACGAGGTCACGCATCGGACACCCGGATTCCGGGCGTGGCAGGAGCCGCGCTGGTGGGCGCATTGCGACGACGCCGCGGTGTACCTCGGGCCGGCCGGTGCCGCCGAGTTGGCCGAGCTCAGCGTCGACGACGTCGAGTGCATCAGACTGACCGCCGACTATCGCGCCGACGACTGGGAACGGATTCGGCCCGCCCTACGCGCCGACGGGGACGCAGCACTGGTGCTGTTTCGCTGTCGCCGGTGCGCGCAGTACGGCGGATACGTGGACCTGTCGTGAACATACGTCGGGCCGGTCACCGCGTGGGTGACCGGCCCGGCGTCGAACGAGCTATCCCTCGATGATCGCAGTGACGCCCTGGCCACCCGCGGCACAGATGGAGATCAGCGCACGACCGCCGCCGTTCTCCCGGATCTGCTTGGCGGCCTGCGCGACGATGCGTCCGCCGGTCGCGGCGAACGGGTGCCCCGCGGCCAGCGACGAACCGTTGACGTTGAGCTTGGAGCGGTCGATGGAGCCGAGCGCCTTGTCCAGCCCGAGGCGATCCTTGCAGTACTCCTCCGACTCGAACGCCTGCAGCGTCGCGAGCACCACGGAGGCGAAGGCCTCGTGGATCTCGTAGAAATCGAAGTCCTGCAGGGTCAGTCCGTTGCGCTCGAGCAGGCGCGGAATCGCGTAGGTCGGGGCCATCAGCAGGCCGTCGGGTCCGTTGACGTAGTCGACGGCCGCGGTCTCACTGTCGACGAAGTACGCGAGGACCGGAAGCTTCTTCTCTTCGGCCCACTCGTCACTGGCGAGCAGCACGGTCGACGCGCCGTCGGTGAGCGGGGTCGAGTTGCCCGCGGTCATCGTCGCGTCACCGAGCGAGACTCCGAAGACCGGCTTGAGGGTGGCGAGCTTCTCGGCCGTCGAATCACCGCGCAGATTCTGGTCGCGGGTCAGCCCCATGAACGGGGTGACCAGGTCGTCGAAGAATCCGGCGTCGTAGGCCTTGGCCATGTTCTGGTGGCTCGCGGCGGCCAGAGCGTCCTGGTCCTCGCGTTTGACGCCGAACTCCTTGGCGGTGATGGCCGCGTGCTCGCCCATCGACATGCCGGTGCGCGGCTCGCCGTTCTTCGGGATCTCGATGCCGAGTTTGGTGGCGAGTCCGGCCGCGGCGAGCAGCCGGTCGGAGGTGCTGCGGGCCCGGTTGACCTCGAGCAGCTGACGACGCAGCGACTCGGAGACGGCGATCGGCGCGTCGGAGGTGGTGTCGACGCCGCCGCCGACGGCCGAGTCGTAGCGACCTGCGGCGATGCCGTCGGCGACGATGGTGATCGCCTGCAGGCCGGTGCCACATGCCTGCTGGACGTCGAGGCCGGGAGTGTAGGGCGACAGCGCCGAGCCGAGGACGCTCTCGCGAATGAGGTTGAAGTCACGCGAATGCTTGAGCACCGCGCCGCCGGCGACCATCCCGAGCTGCTCACCCTGCAGGTTGAAGCGGCTGACCAGGCCCGACAGGGCCGCGGTGAACATGTCCTGGTTGCTGGCGGTGGCGTACGCCTTGTCCTGGCGCGCGAACGGAATGCGGTTGCCGCCGAGGATCGCGACGGGGCGTTGCTGACGCGGCTCCGGCTTGCGAGCGGGCTTGCGGGATGTGCTGTTGGCCACGGAAGGCTCCTTGAGGAGTTGAATGGAACTGCTATGGAGTATTCTTACTCATCAGTAAGTTCCCTGTCGACCTAACCCCCGGTCGCTTTCGTCACAGCTGACCGCTCACACCCGCGAAGGAGTTCGCAGTGTCCTCTAAAGGCAGTACCGATCTGTATTCCGCTTTCGTCACCTCCGGCCCCGGCTCGTTCATCGCCAGCCGCGTCGGACTCCCCCAGCCCCCGACGCTGCGCCGCTACTCGGCGTCGCAGCCGCCGCTGAGCGGACCGGTCCTCGTCGGCGGCGACGGACGCCTCGTCGAGCCGCTCCGCGAGATCCTGGGTGCGGAAGGATCGGGGTACGACCTGATCAGCAACAACACCACCGGCCGCAGCGCCGACAAGCTCGGTGCCGTGGTGTTCGACGCCACCGGCATCAAGGATTCGGCCGGCCTGGCCGCGCTGTATGAGTTCTTCGCCCCGGTGATCCGCTCGACCGGCAACTCGGCTCGCTTCGTCGTCGTCGGCACCACCCCGGAACTCGCCGCCAAGCCCGACGAGCAAATCGCCCAGCGCGCGCTCGAAGGCTTCACCCGGTCGCTCGGCAAGGAACTGCGCAACGGCGCGACCGCGCAGCTCGTCTACGTCTCCCCCAAGGCCAAGACCGGCCTGTCCGGTGTCGAGTCGACCGTCCGCTTCCTCCTGTCGGGCCGCTCGGCTTATGTCGACGCCCAGGTCATCCGCATCGGCGACGCCGACGCGCAGGCCCCCGAGGACTGGGACAAGCCGCTGGCCGGCAAGGTCGCCGTGGTGACCGGCGCCGCCCGCGGCATCGGCGCGACCATCGCCGAGGTTCTGGCCCGCGACGGCGCCCACGTGATCGCCGCCGACATCCCGGCAGCGGGCGAAGCACTGTCGGAGACCGCGAACAAGATCAACGGCACCGCTCTGCCGCTCGACGTCACCGCCGACGATGCCGGCGCCAAGCTCGCCGAGCATGTCACCGAACGCCACGGCGGCGTCGACATCATCGTCAACAACGCGGGCATCACCCGCGACAAGCTGCTCGCCAACATGGACGACGCCCGGTGGAACGCCGTCATCGGCGTGAATCTCATCGCGCCGCAACGACTCGTCGATGAGCTCGTCGCACGCGACGCCCTGCGCAAGGGCGGTGCCGTCATCGACGTGTCGTCGATCGCGGGCATCGCCGGCAACCGCGGACAGACCAACTACGGCACCTCGAAGGCCGGTGTCATCGGCCTGGTCGACGCCTACGCGCCGATCCTCGCCAAGAAGGGCGTCACCATCAACGCGGTGGCTCCCGGCTTCATCGAGACCGCGATGACCGCCGCGATTCCGCTGGCCACCCGCGAGGTCGGCCGTCGGATGAACTCGCTGCAGCAGGGCGGACAGACCATCGACGTCGCCGAGACCGTCGCGTACTTCGCGAGCCCGGCGTCGAATGCGGTGAGCGGCAACGTCGTTCGCGTCTGCGGCCAGAGTCTGCTGGGCGCGTGATGACGAAGATCGTCACCCTCGAACATGAGCCGTCGACCGTCGAGCTGTACGGCCGGGCCGTTGCGGCGCTGTTGCCCGTCGTCGGGAAGTCGGGGCCGATCAAGGCCGATGCCGAACTCCCCGACGTCGCCTACAAGTTGACCCACGTCCCGGTCGATCTGAACCGGCAGCAGGAATACTGCCGGACCACGGGGCTGCAGTTCGGCGCGCATCTGCCGCTCACCTACCCGTTCGTGCTGCAGTTCCCGCTGGTCATGAAGACCCTCGTGGACCCGAAATTCCCGTTCGGCGCGGTCGGTTCGGTCCACGCGGAGAACACGATTCGCCGTTTCCGGCGCATCGAGAACGGTGAGCCGCTGTCGATCACCACGCAGGCTCATGATCTGCGCGAACACCGCAAGGGCATGCTGATCGACATCGCGTCGCGCTTCTATGTGGGCAGCGAGTTGGTCGGCGAACAGGTGGGTACCTTCCTGTCGCAGCAGAAGACCAGCCTGTCCGGCGGCGAACGCGGACCGGCACCCAAGGATTCGACGCCACCGCCCCCGGATGCGGTGCTGTCGGTGAACCTCGGCCAGATCCGCAACTACGCGGAGGCCTCGGGCGATCGCAATCCGATCCACATGTCGAATCTGTCGGCCAAGGCGTTCGGCTTTCCGCAGGCCATCGCGCACGGAATGTGGAGTGCCGCAGCGGCGATCGCCAACGTCGAGGCCCAGCTGCCCGACGCGGTGGAGTACAAGGTGCGGTTCGGCAAGCCGATTCTGTTGCCCGCCAAGGTGAACCTGTACACAACCAAGGTTGAAGGCGCCGGGAGCGCAGCGAGCGGGCCGAACGTTGCCGGCGGCTACGACGTGTCGCTTCTCAACCGCCGCAAGGGATATCCGCATCTGACCGGAACGGTGCGGGGACTGTAGGCGGCGAAGTCTCGTCAGAAGTCTGTGAATAGTTGAGGCGTCGAGGGCACCGTGCCCTCGACGCCTTGATTGTCCATAGGTTTCGACGGCCTACGTGTTCTCGGCGGCCGGCTCCACGTTCCCGTGCGTCCCAACGCCTTTCAGGCCGCGCCAGGTGATGCCGACGAGCAGGTCCGTCGCGGTCTCCAGGTCGACGTCGCCCTCGGAGATCCGGTCGGCGACGGCCTCGCCGGCACCGACGAGCGCGACGGCGGTCAACTCGAAGTCGATGTCGTCGGCGTCGACGGTGGTGCCGCGCTTGATCAGCACGGCGACCATCTCGGTGATGCGCTTGCGGCTGGTGGTGACGAGGTCGGAGAAGTTGGTGGTGCCGACCGCGACGCGGTAGAGCACCCGCCACGACTCCTGGTTCTCGTCGACGAACCGCAGGAACTCCTTGATGACGGTGCGCGCCTGATCCCGTTGGCGCAGAGCCGGATTGAAGCCGATGCTCATGGCATCCATGAACTTCGACGACTCACGCTCGATGCACGCGGCGAACAGCTCGTCCTTTGATCCGTAGTACAGATACAGCATCGGCTTGGAGATCTCCGCCTTCGCGGCGATCGAATCCATCGACGTGTCCCGGAATCCGTTCTCCGCGAAGACGGTGACGGCGGCGTCGAGCATCTGCTGCTCACGCACCGCCCGTGGCAGGCGTTTGGTCCCACCGGCCATGGGTCACCTCCGAAACTGAATGAAGAAACGCGCTCTCACCCCAACTTACCAGTCGGTAAGGTCAGTGGCTGAGTCAGGCGTCGAAGGAATCGTCGCGTTCAGCATTTCAGGACGCCTTTGGCGCTCAGGATCCGCACCACCGAGCGATCGACCTGAGCCTGCGTCAGCTTCTTGGCATCCATCGAGCGTTCGAGCGCGTCGAGCACGGCCGACACCTTGTCCGTCGAGATCCACAGGCCGACGTCGATGCCGGCCTGCAGTGCCATCGGCACGGCCTGGTCTACCGGGTACTTCTCGCTGATCGCGGCCATGCCGGACAGGTCATCGGAGAACACGACACCGTTGAAGGCCGGTCCCCCGTACGGCTTGCCGGTCCGCAGCATTGCGATGGCCCGCGGGTTGACGCTCGCCGGAAGCTCGTTTCCGGTCAGCCCGGGGACGATGAGATGCCCGACCATCACCCCGACGCCGGGCATCTTCAACAGGGTGCGGTACGGGACGAGGTCGGTGGTCTTCAGTTGCGCCAATGGCGGCGTGCGGACCGTTCCGGTGTGCGAATCACCGGAGCCGTGGCCGTGCCCCGGAAAGTGTTTGAACACCGGCATCACGCCGGCGTCGGCTAGCCCCTGAGCGAACGCCTGGGCGTACTCGGTGACTTTCGCCGGATCGTTGGAGAACGAGCGGTCGCCGATCACCTCGTCGTCGGGCTCGTTGCTGACGTCGGCGTCGGGCGCGAAGTCCACGGTGATGCCGAGATTTCTGATCTGCTTGCCGATCGACGCCGCCAGGACCCGGGTCTGCGCGGGGGTCTTGGTGGCGGCCAACTGACGTGCCGACGGGCTGTCGATACCGAGCTTCTTGAGCCGCGACACCCGGCCGCCCTCCTCGTCGACGGTGACCATCAACGGGATCTTCGACTTCGCCGAGATTCGTTTCACCGCCCCCGACGTCAGGATCGACTGATCGGTCCAACTGCCGATGAACACACCGCCGACGCTCTCCTTGGCCACCACCTGCTGGGCGTCGGACGTGCCCGTCACCCCGACGACGATCATCTGTGCGAGCTTTTCCCGCCGGGTCAGCTTCGACAGTTCGGCGGCCCCGCACCCAGCGGCGACCGGCGTCGACGACGGCGCCGCGCTCGAACTCGACGTCGGCGACGAGTAGGCCGAAGTGCTCGAAGTGCCACCCGGTGCGGAGTCGCCGCTCGAACACGCGATGGCGGTGCTCGCGACGACGCCCACCGTCGCCGCGGCGACCACACCTCGACGCACGGCAGCAGTCATCGTGGAAAACCCCATGTGCACGAGTCTGGCACGAGCCGCAGAAGCTTCCGAATCGACACCTTCGGAATCGACGCCGAAAGTCCCGCTCCAGCGACGTCGACGGGACTACTCTGGAGTCATGGGCGATGACCACTCGCAGGCTCCCCGCACGACCGTCATGATGATCGCTTACGACGGTTCATCCAACGCCGACCGCGCCATCGAGTACGCCGGCCGATTCCTCAAAGCCGACGACGCCCGCGTGGTGACGGCCTGGGAGCCCGGTTCGGCGAGTCCCGCGCGACTGTCCAGCCTCGCCGCGGGATTCGGTCCGCCGCCGGACACCACATTCGACGCCGGAGTCGATTCGGAGATCCGAGCCGAGGCCGAGGCGGTCAACCGCCACGGGCTGGCATTGGCGGCCGCCAATGGACTCAACGCCACCGGATCCCTGGTCGAGGTGGAGTCGACGGTGTGGGGAGCGCTGGTCGCCGCCGCGGACTCGCTCGACGTCGACCTGCTGGTCACCGGCACTAGCGGCTCGTCAGGCCTGCGTGCTCTGCTGCACAGCAGCGTGTCCCAGCACGTCTTGCAGCACTGCCACCGCCCCGTTTTCGTGGTTCCGGCACGCTGTGATGAGGCTCCCACCGCCACGTCGTGATCCGACGTCGTCCGCGCGCGTCACCGCCGTCGAGGGGCTGAGATGGTAGTTTCGTCGCCATGAAATCGAACCGACTGGTTGCAGGCATAGTCGCTGCCGTGGCGGGCATCGTCGTCGGGTTGGGTTCGGTGGTTCTCGGCGGACTGCTGAGCACCGACAACAGCCCGGCAACCGATCTCAACAACATCAATCCCAACAACGGGTTCATCCAGGGCTCCGTCGACTACGGTTCACGCGGTGGTTCCACCGGGAACAACAACTGACCCTGCCCGGTGACTCAAGCCTCGTGACACCGGCCGCGCTGTCGCGTCGTGGCGTCGCGTGGGTGGTACTCGGGGCGCTCATCGCGTCCTTCGCCCAATCCCCCGGGCGGCTGGCCGCCGACACCAAGCTCGACCTGACCGCCAACCCGCTGGGTTTTCTGGCGCGCGCGGGGCATCTGTGGACCCCGATCGCCCCGATGGGGCAAGTGCAGAATCAGGCTTACGGCTACTACTTTCCACACGGCGCGTTCTACGCGGCCGGTGAACTCTGCGGACTTCCCCCCTGGATCACCCAGCGACTGTGGTGGGCGCTGCTGATCGTCATCGGATTCGTCGGGATCGTGCGGCTCGCCGAGGCGATCGGGGCCGGATCGTCGGCGTCGCGGCTGATCGGCGCCACCGCGTTCGTGTTGAGCCCCCGGGTGCTGACCACACTGGGATCGATCTCGTCGGAGACACTCCCGATGATGCTCGCGCCGTGGGTGCTGATTCCGGTGATCCGCGCCCTCGACCGCGACGGTGACGGTGACACCCAACGTCCGCTGCGGCGCTTGGCCTTTCAGTCCGCAGCCGCCGTCGCGCTGATGGGCGCCGTCAACGCGGTGGCAACCGTCGCCGCGTGTGCGGTATCGGTGCTGTGGTTCGCGATGCACCGTCCGACCGCACGGTGGGCACGCTTCGGCGGCTGGTGGGCCGTCGGCGGCGTGCTGGCCTGCGCGTGGTGGGTGGTGCCGTTGCTCATCCTGTCGCGGGTCAGTCCACCGTTCCTCGACTTCATCGAATCATCCCGCGTCACAACGGAATGGACGTCGCTGACCGAAGTGGCCCGCGGCGCGAGCTCGTGGACGCCGTTCGTCTCTCCCGAACGCGTAGCCGGTTCGATTCTGGTGACGCAGCCGGCCGCGGTCGTCGCGACGGGAGTCGTCACCGCAGCCGGATTCGCCGGACTGTCCATGCGGCACATGCCCTTTCGACGACGGTTCGTCACCATCGCCGCCGTCGGACTGCTGCTGATCTGCGTCGGCTATGCCGGCGGGCTGGGATCACCGGTCGCCGAGCCGATCCGGGTCTTCCTCGACGGCCCCGGTGCGGCGCTGCGCAACGTGCACAAGTGGGAACCGTTGGTCCGCGTTCCGGTGGTGCTGGGCATCGTGCATCTACTCGCCCGCGCACCCCTTCCATCGGTGGTGCCGTTGCGAAAGTCGTTGTCCGCGTTGGCACATCCCGAACGATCGGCCGTCGTGGCGTCGACCCTGGTGATCCTCGTCGCCCTGCTCGGCGCCGGTTCGGTGGTGTGGACCGGCGGACTGGCGGGCAACGACACCTACCGCGACCTACCAGACTATTGGCGCCAGACCGCACGGTGGCTCGACCAGCAGGCGGCCGGGTCGAGTCATCCCGGACGCGCGCTCGTGGTGCCGGGATCACCTTTCGCACAACAACTCTGGGGACTCACCCGCGATGAGCCGCTGCAGCCGCTGGCCACCACCCCCTGGGCCGTGCGCGACGCGATCCCGCTCGTCGCTCCCGAAGCGATCCGCGCGATGGACTCGGTGCAGCGCGCCATCGCCGACGGCAGACCGTCAGCCGGGCTCGCCGCGACCCTGGCCGGCCAGGGCATCCGCTATGTGGTGCTGCGCGCCGACCTCACCCCGACCGAATCACGTTCCGCCCGACCACTGTTGGCTCAATACGCGCTGACCGGATCGCCGGGGCTGCGCCGGGTGGCCACGTTCGGACCCGACGTCGGGCCCGCCACCGTCGACGGCGTCGTCGTCGACGACGGGCTGCGACCCGCGCTGCCCGCCATTCAGATCTTCGCCGTCGACGTCGGGCCGCGGTTCGCGGGCACCGGCCCGTCCCTCACCGACCTCGACGCCATGCCCCGCATCAGCGGCGGACCGGAATCGCTTGCCGCACTCAATGATTACCGGGCGCAGCGCGGACTCACTCCGCTGGGCCCCACGCTGTTCGACGCCGACCGTCGGCGCGCCGGACTCCCCGCCGCCGCGACGACGATTACCGATACCCCGGTCGATCGGGAAACCGACTTCGGCCGCGTCGACGATCACAGCTCGTCCACGCGCGCGGCCGACGATCCACGGCGAACCAAGAACGCGGCGGCCGACTACCCGGTGACCGGCCAACCGCTGGTCACCGGTCAGTGGCTCCTCGACAACGAGCCGGGTCAGGTATGGGTCACCGCCTCGGGATCCGCCTCCGACGCAACGCAACCCGGCCAGACCTCCCCCGCCGACTCGCCCGCCGCGGCATTCGATCACAACCCCGACACCGCTTGGATCAGTTCCGGGCTCGACGCCGCCGTCGGGCAGTGGCTGCAACTCGACTTCGCCACCCCGCGCGCCGACCTCGCGGTCACGCTGACCACCCACAAGGCCATCGGCCCCGACGTCACCGGCATCGTCGTCGCCAGCGACACCGGGACGGCCGTCGCACAGGGCATCAAGCCCGGCGAGCCGGTGACCGTGACCCTGCCGGGCGGCGCGACGTCGTCGATCCGGATCCGAGCGTTGAGCGTCAAGGGCGGCGTCGCCGGAAATCAATTCGCGCTCAGCGAGGTCGGGGTGCGCGACCTGGCGACCGGCGCTCCGCTCGACATCAGGTTCCGTACCGATCTCCCCGACGTGGCCGGTGGCACACCGATCGCCGGGTGGTTCCTGACTCAGGAACTCGACAGCCGCTCGGCATGCGTCCCCGACGCGGACGTCATCCGGTGTTCCCCCGCCGTCGGACGCTCCGCGGAGACGAGCGGCGTGTTCTCCCGGATGCTGTCGGTGCCCAGTGCGGTCGACGTCGGGCCCACCGTCGTCCTGCGGGCTCGGCCGGGCACCGATCTGAATGCGGCCCTCGGCGTCGCGGGCACGCTGAGTGCCACCGGCGCGGCGTCGGTGACCGACCCGCGCGGCAATGCGATGGCGTTGGTCGACGGTGATCCGTCGACGGTGTGGATCGCCCCCGACAGTCGAGATCCGAAGGCGCGTCCCACGGTCGTACTGAATCTTCCAGCGCCGCAACGGGTCGACCGCCTGCGCATCGTCGGGCCGGACAGGTATCCGGCCCGCCCCACCGAAGTGGTCGTCGACGCTGGAGACGGCAAGCATCGGGTGCACGTCGGCCGCGACGGCTTCATCACCGTCGACAGCCCACGGACACAGCGTATTTCGTTGACGATCAGCAAATGGTCGGAGCTGATCGACGTCGACGGACTGGGATTCGCCCGCAAGGCGCCGCCGGGGATCGGCGAGATCTCGGTATTCCCCGCGGTTCCGGGCCCCGGCTCGCTCGATCGCCGGATCGATCTGGGCTGCGACCGGGGAATCGGCGTCACCGCTGCGGGGCAGGTTGTGCGACTGAGGGTTTCGACGTCGGTCCGCGCGCTGCGCGACGGTGAGCCGATTCTCGCGACACCGTGCGACGGCGAACGCATCCGCCTGCCCGCTGGACACCAGGAGGTGTCGGTCAATCCCACCGGACTCTTCAGCGTCGTCGGGGTGGACCTGGCGGGTCCGGGTTCGCAGAGCAGCGGGCCGTCGACGACTCGGGCCGCCGACGCGACTCGCTGGGATGCGACGAATCGGTCGGTGAAAGTCGAAGCGTCACAGCATGTTCGGGTCCTGAGTGTCCCGGAGAGCACCAATGCGGGCTGGCAGGCACGGATGAGCGGGCGACTCTTGACGCCGGTGGTCGTCGACGGATGGCAGCAGGGGTGGATCGTGCCCGCCGATCGGTCGGGGACGATCGAACTGACCTACCGATTCGACACCGCCTACCGCTGGGCGCTGGGCGCCGGGCTGGCACTGGTGGCGTTGCTATTCGCCGCCACATGGTGGCCGAGACGCGGCGCACCCCCGCCGCTGGTTGAGCCGGCCACGACGACCCCACCCCCGCCGCTGGTTGAGCCGGGCCCGACGAGCGCAGCGAGACGCGCCCGTGTCGAAACCATCGCAAGCCGAATCATCAACCGCGTCAAAACACTCGGCAAACCCACACCACCAGCCCACGAGGCTTCGACACGGGACTACGCTAGCGCTCCGCCCCGGCTCAACCAGCAGAAACAACGCACCGCGCCACCCCCACCGCCGGTTGAGCCGGACACCCACACTGCGCCACGCGTGCTCGCCTGCGTCGGCGTCCTGATCGCGTCATGGCTGCTGTGCGGTTGGTGGGGACTGGCGGCGTCCGCGGTCGTCGGGGTCGGCCTACAGTGGGTCAGGCGCCGCGACGCCGGGACGCAGATCGCCCCGATCACCGCCGCTGTCGCGATGCTGTTGGCGACCTGGTATCTGGCCGCCGGCCCATGGCATTCCCCGACCGGCTATCACGGATTCAGTTGGCCACCACAGCTGTTGGCGCTGGTAGCGGTCACCGCGATGATGTGGTCGACGACCGGGCCCGACGATCCGTCGCGCCCGAGCCCATGACACGCGGGTAGCCGCTGTGGCACCATTCCCACCATGCCCGACGACGAACAGAGCACCGGTGGCGCCGCAATCGCGGTCGGGCAGCGCATCCGTGACGCGCGTAAAGCTCAGCGGATGACCATCGAGGAGCTGGCCGACGCCAGCGGTCTGACGAAGAGTTTCGTATCGAAGGTCGAGCGTGGCCGTTCGACGGCATCGGTGGCCGCACTATTGAGAATCAGTGGCGCACTGGGCATTCCGCTGTCGAGCCTGTTCGAGACCGCCGCGACGCGCAGCATCGTGCGGGCCCGCGACTACCCGGCGATCAGCTTCGGCGGCTACGACATCAACGAATTCCTTCTCACCCCGCAGTCCGAACAGCGAGTGCAGGTGCTGTTGTCGCAGATCTCCCCCGGCGGCGGCAGCGGACGGGAACCCTACCCGCTGCCCGGCGAGGTCGAGTTCGCGTTCGTCGTATCCGGCCAGCTCGACGTCGCCTTCTCCGACGGTGTCGTCACCCTCGACGCCGGTGACGCGATGACCTTCGACCCGGCGTCGCCGCACGCGTTCCAGGTGGCCGCGACCTCACCGGAGACCACTGTGCTGTGGATGATCTGCCCGGCCCTGCCGCACAGATCGGCTCACCGAAAACCCTAACGACCAGAGTCCGGCGACTCGGTAGAACGCCTTTCATGACACTCGGTGTCACGCATCTGTACTGGCATTTTGCCGTTATCGGCCGCTAACTGGCGGCACACTGTGGACCGTCAGGACACTAGGGTTGACTATTTTCGTGAGGTCCGTCACGATATCTCCAACGCAGTGATCACCGACATGAAGGAGAAGCGAACAGATGCGCATCGCGGTCCTGCAAGGCCCCGCCGACGCCGCCACCGTCGAAGAGAATCTGTCCGCCATCGCCGCCGCAGCCGCATCGGCCGCCGACCTCGGCGCCGACCTGCTCGTGACCCCGGAGATGTCGGCCACCGGCTACAACATCGGCGCCGAGTCCGCGCGCCGGGCCGAGCACCGCGACGGACCCATCGCATCGGCCATTTCTCAACTCGCACAACAACATCGGATCGCAATCCTCTACGGCTACCCGGAAATCACCGACGCCGGCAACCACAACACCGTCGTGCTGGTCGGCGCCGACGGCACAGCACTTGCCCGCCACCACAAGACTCATCTGTTCGGTGAACTCGACCACGGATTGTTCGTCGCGGGCGACGAGCTCGTCACTCAGGTCGAGCTGAGCGGTCTCACCTGTGGTCTAGCGATCTGCTACGAAGTGGAGTTCCCCGAACTGGTGCGCGCCCACGCCGAGTCCGGCACCGACCTGCTCCTCGTCCCCACCGGACTGATGGCCCCGTTCGACGTCGTCAGCCGAATCCTGGTGCCCGCCCGCGCCTACGAGAATCAGATGTTCGTCGTCTATGCGAACCGCTGCGGCGTCGAGAACGGCCTCGACTACTGCGGACAGAGTGTCGTCGTCGGTCCCGACGGCGCCGACCTCGCCCGCGCGGGTCGCGGCGAGACGCTCCTCGTCGCCGACGTCGAGGCCGACGCACTGATCGCCGGGCGCGGCGAGAACACCCATCTGGCCGACCGCCGACTCGACCTGTACCCGGCGCCGACTCGTCCCCAGTCCTGATCACCTCCATCTCACCCCCGCATCGAAGAGAGAGCAGCAGATGACCACCCCCATCGTCCCCGACAGCACCGCCGCCGCACCGCAGCCGCCGCTGACCATGTTCGGCCCCGACTTCCCGTTCGCGTACGACGATTTCGTCACCGCGGCGGCCGGCATCGGTTCGATTCCCGAGCAGGCGCACGGCAAGCGTGTCGCTGTCATCGGCGCCGGACTGTCGGGCACCCTGGTCGCTCGCGAGCTACTTCGAATGGGCCTGAAACCCGTTGTCTACGAGGCTGATCAGATCGGCGGCCGGATGCGTTCGGTGGCTTTCGACGGCTACCCCGGCATCACCGCGGAGATGGGTTCGATGCGGTTCCCTCCGTCGTCGACGACGCTGTTCCACTACCTCGATTCGATGGGGCTGAAGACTCAGCCGTTCCCCAACCCGTTGTCCGACGCCGCGCCGAGCACCGTCGTCGATCTCAAGGGCGAGAAGCACTTCGCGCGCAGTCTCGCTGATCTGCCGGCCGTCTACAGCGAAGTCGCCGAGGCCTGGAACCGCACGCTCGAAGAGCAAGCGCAGGCCACCGAGCTCGGTGACGCCATCCGCAACCGCGACGTCGCGGCCATCCAGCGCATCTGGGGCGACCTGGTCCGCACCCACGACGACACCACCTTCTACGGCTTCCTCTGCCAGTCCGACGCGTTCAAAAGCTTTGCGCTGCGCGAGATCTTCGGTCAGGTGGGCTTCGGCACCGGCGGATGGGACACCGACTTCCCCAACTCCATCCTGGAGATCCTGCGGGTCGTGTGCACCGCCGCGGACGACCACCACCGCGGCATCGTCGGCGGTTCTTCCCAACTGCCCCAACGACTCTGGTCGACTCCGGTCGACGACGCGGCGCACTGGCCGGCCGGCACCTCGGTGCAGTCGCTGCACGACGGCGGGGTGACCCGCCCCGGCGTCGTGAAGCTGCGGCGCACGCACCCGGGCACCATCACGATCACCGACGAGGCGGGCACCATCGACACGTTCGACGCCGCGGTCTTCACCGGTCAGGGGTGGATGCTGCTCAATACGATCGACACCGACGAGAAGATGCTGCCGATCGATCATTGGACGGCGATCGAGCGGACCCACTACATGGGATCGTCGAAGGTGTTCGTCCTCGTCGACCGGCCGTTCTGGAAAGACATCGATCCGACCACCGGCCGCGAAGTGATGAGCATGACGCTGACCGACCGAATGAGCCGCGGCACTTACCTTCTCGACTTCGGCGACGACCAGCCCGGCCTCATCTGCCTGTCGTACACCTGGGCCGACGACTCCCTCAAGCTGCTACCGCTCGACCCGACGGAGCGGATGGATCTGATGCTCAAGTCGCTGGCCGAGATCTACCCGGGCGTCGACATCCGCAGCCACGTCATCGCGTCGCCGGTCACCCTGTCGTGGGAGACCGAACGCGACTTCATGGGCGCCTTCAAAGCGAACCTGCCGGGCCACTACCGCTACCAGCGCCGGCTGTACACGCATTTCATGCAGGATCGGCTGCCCGCCGAGTATCGCGGGTTCTTCCTCGCCGGCGACGACGTGTCGTGGACGGCGGGCTGGGCCGAAGGCGCGGTACAGACCGCACTCAACGCGGTCTGGGGCGTGATGACCCACTTCGGCGGGCACACCGCGGACGGCAATCCGGGACCCGGCGACGTCTTCGACGACATCGCCCCGATCGACCTCGACTGAGCCGATGGCCGAACAGATCACCGTGGTCGGCGCCGGCGTCGTCGGGCTGACGTGTGCACATGAACTGGCCGCGGCGGGCCACCGCGTCCGCGTCGTCGCCGATCAGCGTCCGGCACAAACGGTTTCGGCCGTCGCCGCGGCGATCTGGGAACCCTACGACGTCGCACCCGCCGATCAAGCGCTGCGCTGGTCGATGACGTCGCTCGCCGCGTTCACCGCGCTCGCCGGCGACCCCGACACCGGCGTCGTGCTGCGCTCGGGAACCGTTGTGGCACACACAGCTTCACCGGACGAACTCTGGTGGGCCGAACACATCCCCACCCGCCCGGCTGAGGTCGAGGAACTGCCGCCGGGTGCGGCGTCGGGCACGGTGTGCACGGTTCCCGTCATCGTGATGCCGCGCTACCTCGCCTGGTTGCTGAACCGATGCGAGCAGCGGGGCGTCACCTTCGAGTGGCGCGGCGTCGACTCCCTCGATTCGCTCGACGGTACCGGTCCGGTCGTCGTGGCCTGCGGTCTGCGCTCGGGTGCGCTCACCGGCGACGACACCCTGGTCCCGGCCCGCGGACAGGTTGTGCGCGTTGCCAATCCGGGTCTGACCCACTGGTACATCGACGACGAGAATCCCGCCGGACTCACCTACGTGATCCCCCGCCTCGACGACGTGATCTGCGGGGGCACCAATACGCCCGGAGGGTCGAACATCACTCCCGATCCCGCTGTGACACAGGAGATCCTGCGCCGCGCGATCGCCGTCGAGCCGCGGCTCGACGGTGCACAGATTCTCGACACCCTGGTCGGTCTCCGACCCACCCGTCCAACCGTCGCACTCGATCACATCGACGTCGGCTCGCGTCCGGTCATCTCCTGTTACGGACACGGTGGCGCAGGCGTCACCACCTCGTGGGGCGCGGCGGCCGACGTCGCCGACCTCATCGCGCACCTCTAGATCATTCGGCAATTGCCAAGGAGCACAAGCAATGTCGCTGTCCACACTTCCCATCATGCGTCGCAAGCCGGTCGACGCCATGCAAGATGAATCCGGCTCCGAGACCGGGGGAGGCGAACTCAAGCGATCCATCGGCCTGGCACAGTTGTCGATGTTCGGCATCGGCGCCACCATCGGCACGGGCATCTTCTTCGTGCTGTCCCAGGCTGTGCCGGTGGCCGGACCGGCGGTCATCATCTCGTTCATCGTGGCCGGTGTCGTCGCGGGCCTGACCGCCCTGTGCTACGCCGAATTGGCCGGTGCCGTACCGGTTTCCGGGTCGTCGTACTCCTACGCGTACGCGACGATGGGCGAGCTCGTGGCGGTGGTCGTCGGGGCCTGCCTGCTCCTGGAATACGGGGTGTCGGCGGCGGCGGTCGCCGTCGGCTGGTCGCAGTACCTCAACGAGTTGCTGAACAACCTCTTCGGCTTCAAACTGCCGGACGCCATCTCGCAGGCGCCCGAACAGGGTGGGGTGATCAACCTGCCCGCAGTGGTGCTCGTCGGCCTGTGCTGCCTCCTGTTGATCCGCGGCGCAAGTGAGTCGGCGAAGACCAACGCCATCATGGTCGCCATCAAGCTCGGCATCCTCGCCATGTTCATCGCCATCTCCGTATTCGGCTGGCACAGTGATCATTTCGCCCACTTCGCACCGTTCGGTTTCTCCGGCATCATGTCGGCCGCCGGGATAATCTTCTTCTCCTACATCGGCCTCGACGCCGTGTCGACCGCGGGTGAGGAAGTCAAGGATCCGCATCGCAACATGCCGCTCGCCATTCTCATCGCGCTGGTGACGGTGACCGGCGTGTACGTCGCCGTGGTTGCCGTCGCGATCGGTGCACAACCCACCGACAAATTCGAAGGCCAAGAGGCCGGTCTCGCTCAGATCCTCGAAGACATCACCGGATCCAGCTGGCCCGCAACAGTTCTCGCGGCCGGTGCGGTCATCTCGATCTTCAGCGTCACCCTGGTGGTGCTGTTCGGCCAGACTCGCATCCTGTTCGCGATGTCGCGCGACGGCCTGGTGCCGCCGATCTTCCACAAGATCAACGAGCGCACTTTGACTCCGGTGTACAACACGCTGATCGTCTGCGGCGTCGTCGCGTTGCTCGCCGGACTCATCCCGATCAACTTCCTCGCCGAAATGACAAGTGTCGGAACTCTCGTCGCATTCCTGGTGGTGTCCATCGGGGTGATCATCCTGCGTCGGACCAATCCCACCCTCAAGCGCAGTTTCAAGGTGCCGGGCTATCCGGTCACGCCCATCCTGTCGATCATCGGCTGCGCCTGGATCATCAAGGACCTGCGCCTGGCAACCATCTACGTGTTCGTCGTGTGGGTCGGCGTGGCCATCCTCTGGTACTTCGCCTACGGCATGCGCCACTCGCGGCTGGGCCGCGCTCGCGGCCTCGACTCGGCGCCGGACCTCACAAAGCACTGACCCCGATATCCTCGTCCACTTTCACCGATAGGAGCACCGCCATGAAACTGTCTCACCCCGCACTCCAGATCCCGCGCGTCATCGACAACGGCCACATCGGTCCCGTCGATTCCTCGCTGATGCCACGCTTCGCCGGGCCGGCGACCTTCGCCCGCCTGCCCCGCCTCGACGAGGTCGACGCCGCCGACGTCGCGGTGATGGGCGTCCCGTTCGACAGCGGCGTGTCGTTCCGCTCCGGCGCCCGGTTCGGTCCGGCCGGCATCCGCGAGGCGAGCCGCCTGCTGCGGCCGTACAACCCCGCCGTCGACATCTCGCCGTTCGCCGAACTGCAGGTCGCCGACGCCGGCGACGTCGCCGTGAACCCCTTCAACATCGGCGAGGCCATCGACACCCTCGAGCAAGCGTCCGGAGAGTTCGCCCGCAACGGCGTCAAACTCGTCACCATCGGCGGCGACCACACCATCGCACTGCCCCTGCTGCGTTCTGTCGCAGCGGTCCATGGCCCCGTCGCCCTCGTTCACTTCGACGCCCACCTGGACACCTGGGACACCTACTTCGGTGCCGAGTACACCCACGGCACCCCGTTCCGGCGGGCCGTCGAGGAAGGAATCGTCGACACCGAGGCACTCTCTCACGTCGGCACCCGCGGACCGCTGTACGGAAAGAAGGACCTCGAAGACGACCGCCGCTTCGGATTCGGCATCTACACCTCCGCCGACGTGTTCCGCCGCGGCGTCGACGAGATCGTCGACGCCCTGCGTCAGCGCGTCGGCAATCGCCCCGTGTACGTGTCCATCGACATCGACGTCCTCGATCCCGCGCACGCTCCCGGCACCGGCACCCCCGAGGCGGGCGGCATGACCAGCCGCGAGCTGCTGGAGATCCTGCGTGGCCTGCGCCGGCTCAACCTCGTCGGCGCCGACGTCGTGGAGGTGGCACCGGCCTACGACCACGCCGAGATCACCAGCGTCGCCGCGTCACACGTGGCATACGAGTTCGTGTCGTGGTACGCGGGATTGGGTAGCAAGTAGGGTTTGGGCGGCGGGGGCGAACCTATCGCCCCCGAGTGCCGAAGCACGAGCGTCGGCACACAGCCCCCGCTCCCCGAGTGCCGAAGCGAGGAACGAGCTTCGGTGTACCCGCCGCTCCCCGAGTGCCGAAGCACGAGCGTCGGCACACAGCCCCCGCTCCCCGAGTGCCGAAGCACTCTTTCGCGCCGCGTCCCCGCATCAGTTTTCAACGGTGTGCGGCACGCCCGCCGTCGCCGACCGTTCCCGTCCCCGTAGCCATCGCCGCGCGGGTTCCTCGATGAAGGCGTAGCTCGCCGATGCCACTCCGACGCTGAGGATCAGGGTCAACGTCCACACGGTCAGCGTCGAACCTCCGAAGGGCAGTATCCCGAACAGCCCGAACACCACGGCCAGAACCGCGACGTGCCAGATGAAGATCCCGTACGACCATCGACCGAGCGCCTGCATCGGCGGCGAGTCGAGGAACCGGAACGGGGTCGCGGCGTCGGACAACACCAGCGGCGCCAGGATCGCGTAGCCGCAGATCGCGCCGAGCAGGATCTTCCCGACGAACTGCCCACTGCTCACCGCGCCCAGACCGGTCGGTCCGGCCAGCGGCGTGCACGCGAGCCCGTATCCCACGACGAACAGTCCGAACATGAGTCCGCGGCGTCGACTCAACTCGACCACCGCTGCGGTGAACCGCGGCAGCGGCTCACCACGATGGACCCGGCCCGCCAATTCGGCGAGCAGCAGCCCGGCGCCGAACCAGGGCAGATGCCCGATCACCCAGTTCTGGGGTTCCAGTCCCGGCTGCGACGGCAACACCGAGGCCACCGGCCCCCACAGCAGGGTCAGGCCGACGAGCCCCATCAGCACCGGAATCCGTTGCCGCGCAAGCGGACCCGACAGTCGCATCAATGCCGCGCCGAGCACCGGCAGGAGCAGATAGAACATCACCTCGACCGACAGGCTCCACATCTGCGTCAACCCCGCGGTCAACGACAACGGCACGAAGATCTGGGTCAGCGTGAGATTCGCGGCCCACACCACGACGTCGGCGTTGCGCGCGTCCGGCAACAGAGTCAGCACCATCACCGCGGCGACCGCATACGCCGGCCAGATGCGCACGAATCGATGCGCGAAGTACCGTCGAACGCGGGGAGCGCCCGCACCGTGCGCGGCGTCGACATACGGCCGCCACAGCAGGAATCCGGACAACCCGAAGAACAGCGCCACCGCCAGGTCCAGGCGGCCCAGCAGCGGGCCGAGCACCGGCGTCGACACCGCTCCGGTCTGAAATGCGACATGCGTGCTCAGCACGCCCAGCGACGCGACGGCACGCATTCCTTCGAGTTGCGGGTAGAAGCGGGGCACAGTCATCGACTAGACAATCTACCCACTAGGCTCGCCACTATGCCGACGTCCGGGTCCAGCCGATTCTCCACACGCGACCTGCTCGGCCCCAGTCTGATCTTCCTCGCCGCGTTCCTCCTCGCCGTCACCGTCGCCGCGCCGACGCTGCTGGTGAAGCAATTCCGCAAGGTGTCGTTGAACACCGATTCGACGGTGGTGGCGACGTCGGAGAAGGAAACGTCGTTCCTCGACGCGTGCGCGCTGGACGCCCCGACCGCGGTGGTGCGCACCGACGCGTTGATGACCGGTCAGCGTGTCGTCGCCGTGCGTCCGGCCGGAGCACAGCAGGTGACCCTGCAGGCCGGCACCTCGGTGCGCATCGCCGACGACAAGGTGCTCGGGAGCTGCGGCAATCCGACGGTGTCGGCGTTCAAAGACCGCGTCACCCTCGACCGGGTGACCGCGCGACCGGTGAGCACGCCGGTCTCCGAGGCGCAATTCGACAGCAATCGTGCGCCCGTCCCGCTGCCCGGCCGCACGGGCTTCACCTATGTCTTCCCCCGCGATCCGGGAAGTGCACTGTCGTTCTACGACACGCCGACCCGACGCTCGGTCCCGCTGCACTACGACGGCGGCGCGAGCGTCAACGGGCTCGACGCCGATCTGTACTCCGCGGTCATCCCGGACACCGATCTGTCGACCCTCTACGGCATCGACAATCGGCCCGAGCCGGGCACCCTCATCACCCGGCCCGCGGGGTGGTTCGGGCCCATCGACGGGATCGCGCCGTCGACGCCGCTGACCGCCGCCCTGCATCGCAGCGGGCGCTGGTCGCTGTCGGTGGACCCCCGGACGGGAATCATCGTCGACGCCGCGTTCACCATCGACGCGCAATATCGCATCGTCAACCCCGGGGCGAACGCCGCATTGGCCGCCGTGCGCCTCAACAGTCTCGTCGCGACGTTCGCCTACGACGCCGCCACCACCAGGGAACTCACCGACGCCGCGCGGGCGGCGTCACGGCCGCAGATCGTCTGGGGCCGGATCGTGCCGCTGATCAGCGGGCTGCTCGGCGTCGCCGCATTGATCGCCGGCATCGTCGTACCTCGTCGATTCGGTCGTCCGAGTCGACGTTTCCGCGGGCCCGGCCCAGATCCGGAAGGTGACGGCGTAGGCGAGCGCGGCGACGCTCGCGGCGAGCGCGGCGACGGCGATCAGACCGGTGACGGTGTGGGCACAGCGCAGGATGACGAGCGCCTCGACGCCGATGACGGCCCACGCCATCAGTGACCAGCGGGTGCGTCGCGCGGCGATCGTCGCGAGCAGCAGTATCTGCAACAACGACAGTGCCACGCCGGTATAGGTGAACAGCCACAGCGATCCGACGACGGCGTCGTATTTGTGTCCGACGAGGATCGGCACCAATCGGGCACCGAGGATCGACGCCACGATCAGCACGGCGCCCAGAGCCGCCACCACCGTCGCCGCGCCGCGCACCGACCGACCGGTCTGGCCGCTGTCGGCCATCCGCGGATAGAACACGACGCCCACGGCCTGTGGCAACCAGAACGCGACCTTCACCGCGACCGCACCGACGGCATACACCCCGGCGTCGGCGGCCGAGAGCACCGTCCGCGAGAGCAACAGATCGAGCGAGGACGCCACCACCAGGGCCAGTTGCACTTGCGACGCCGCCACCACGGTCCACAACACCGGCGGCTGCGCGCTGCGCTCGACCGCCGCCGATCGACTCAACCACCACACCACCGCGGCCGCCACGGCAGCACCACCCAAACCCGCCCATAGCGCCCCGGCGACGCCGAGACCGCATCCGACGGCGACGATCATCGGCACCGACCGCGCGGCGCCCACCACCGCCAGGACAACACCCAGCATTCGAAATCTACTGTGCCCCTGAAGAATTCCCTGCCCCGTCGCGATCAGGGTGAGCATCGGGGCGATCAGCACCCCGGGCACGACGGTGGACAATCCGATCTGCGCCACCGCGCCGACCACCGGCACCGCGACGACTGCCGCCACCGCGACCACCCCGGTGAGCCGGATACCCAGCCGCCGCAACGACGCGTCGTCCACGCCGCGTACCGCTTCGCGGGCGACGACGGCCTGCGCTGCCAACGCCGGAACCGCGACGACCAGCAGCCAGGCGAGCACCACCGCGAACTCGCCGTACTGCGCTTCGCTGAGCCACCGGCTCGCCGGCAGATGCACCAGGTAGGAGAAGACGTTGGCAGTCATCGACCCCGCGGTCACCCACCCCAGCGCATGTACGGTAGTGCGAGTGGCAGGCGCGGGCATGACAACCAGGGTATTGGTGGGAGTCTCGGCGGCCGCGACGACGGCGGTCATGGCGCCACTGTGGCGCCCCGGTTATCTGCTGTATCGCGATGCGGTGTCGACGCCGCGCACCTTCCTCACCGACACGACGCTCGGCATCGGCGGCAATCCGCCGCGGGCGGTCCCCCAGGACGGGTTGATCGCCGTGTTGTCCACGCTGTTCGACGGCGGCGCCGTGGTGGTCACGATCATGACCCTCGCGTTGTTCCTGGCGGGCCTCGGGTACGGGGCACTCGCCCATCGCATTCTCCCCGACGCCGGATCGGCGGGGGCAGCCGCCGCGGCGCTCGTCGGGATCTGGAATCCCTTTGTCGCCGAACGACTCTTGCAGGGACATTGGAGTCTGCTCACCGGCTACGCCGCTCTCGGGTGGATCTTGTTGTCGGCGTTGCAGATTCGATCGAACGAGGGCTCCGGGCGACCCTGGTCGGTGCTATCGGCAGCCGTGCTCTGCGCGGCGCTCACTCCGTCGGGTTGGCTTGTCGGTACCGTGACTCTCGTTGCGGCGCTGACGATTCCGCTGGCCGTTCGACGCCGCTGGCGCGCGTGCGCCGCGAGTCTCGCGCCCGTGGCCGTCGGGATGGCGCCGTGGCTGGGTGCGGTGCTCGTCGGGCCGTCGGTGACGACGGTTCAAGCGGTGTCGGTGCCGACCTTCGCCGTCCGCGCCGAGCCCGGACTCGGACGGGTGTTGACCGTGCTGAGCATGGGCGGGATCTGGAATACCGACGCCGTGCCGGCGAGCCGCCAGACGCCGTGGGCGGTGGTCGCCGCGGTGTTGTTCATCGCCGTCGTGGCGGTGGGTATCCGCTCGCTGTGGCAGCGGCGGCCGGTCTTCGACGCCGAGGCACGGTCGGTGGTCGACACCGCGTCGGCCGTGGGACTCGGGGCGCTCGGGCTGGTGCTCGTCGCATCGACCGGGCCCGGGCTCACCGTGCTCGGCCGCCTGGCGTCGACGGTCGGCGGAGCCGGTCTGCTGCGCGACGCCGGGAAGTTCGTCATGCTCGCGATGCCGCTCGTCGCGCTGGCGGCGACCGCGTTCGTCGGCACGTTACGGCGTTGGGTCCCAGCCGGTTTCGCCGTCGGTGCGGCCGCGTTGCTCATCGTCGCGCCGCTGCCCGATCTGGCCTGGGGGGTCGGCGGCCGGATCGCACCGATCTCCTATCCCGACGAGTGGCGGGCGGTGGCCGGGCGGATTCCAGCGGACAGCGGTGCGGTCGCACTGTGGCCCGGAGATACCGTGCGCCGCTTCGATTTCGCCCGGGGACCGTCTCTCGACCCCACCGCGCGCATGGTGCGGGCCGCGGTCGCCGAGTCCGGACGATTGAGCGTCGACGGGCGCGTCGTCGACGGCGGATCGGTGTGGGCCGACGATATACACCGGACGCTGGCCGACGGCGGGGACGTCGCGGCATTGGGCGTCGGCTGGGTGGTGGCGTCGGCCCCGGTGCCCGGATTTGGCCGCGTCGCTCCGACCTACCGCGGCCCGACGCTGACGCTGTATCGAATTCCCGCCCCGCACAACGACATCGGGGCGTCGACGACGGACCGTCGGATCGCACTCACGGCGCTGTGGCTGTGGATCGGTGCACTGCTGTGCGCGGTTATCGCAGTCGTCGCGACGTGGCCCGGCCTGCGGCGGCGATGATGCCGTCCGTCGTCGACTCCCATGAATAGTCTTGCGCGCGTTGGTATGCGGCATCGCCCAGCCGGCGGGCCGAAGCGGGATCGTCGACGAGTTTGCGGGTGGCACTGACGAGTTCGTCGACGCTGTCGACGAGGAAGCCGGTCTCGTCGTGCGCGATGGACTCGCGGAGTCCGGCGGCATGGCGGTACCCGATGGTCGGGACGGCATGCTGGGCCGCCTCGATCACGGCGATGCCCCAGCCCTCCTTCTGCGACGGCATCAGGTGCAGGTGGGCGCCGGAGAGCAGTTCGTGTTTGCGTTCGTCGGTGACGTGCCCGTGGAAGGTGACGCGGTCGGCGACGTCGAGTTCGGTTGCGCGCGTGCGGAGCCGATCGTCCCACCACCCGCCGCCGATGATGTCGAGCACGATCTGGGGGTGGCTGCGCCGAAGTTGCGCGATCACCTCCAGGGCGTGGTCGATCTGCTTGTGCGGGACCAACCGCGACAGCGTGACGAGATGCACGGCGTCGTCGGACGGGGGTCGGGGGGTCACGGGCAGCGGGTCGATGCCGGCCCGCACCACGGTGACCCGCTCGGCGTCGACGCCGAGTTCGACCAACTCGGCCGCCGACGGCGCGGAGACGGTCACGTACTGACTGCGCCGGTGTACCAGCGGCGAAAGGCGGGACTCGATGAACCAGCCGATACGGGACAGCAGCGGTCCGGCGACCGGCCACTGTTCACGGTGGCAGTGGTGCACGAGCACCAGCGTCGGCGCGGCGGAAGCCACCGTCGCGAAGAACGGCACTCCGTTCTGCGTGTCGACCACCAACTCCGGCGAGAAGTCGGCGAGCGGGCCGCGGCCGAACCGCCCGGCGACGATCGTCGCGAGCGCCCGCGGATACACGCTCAACCGGCCGCCCGCCCGGACGATCCGCACGCCGTCGCGAATTTCGACGGCGGGCGCCCCCGGGTACGCCGCGGTGAGCAGCGTCACCGTCGCACCGCGCTCGGCGAGCCGCTGCCCCACCCGTTGCAGATACAGCTCGCTGCCACCGCCCTGAGGATGGCCGGTGTCGCGCCAGCACAACAACAACACCTGCGACGGAATCGGCGCGGCGTCGGGTAGGTCGGGGGTGGCAGACATCGGTGACCAGGGTACCTGCGCACCAAGCCACGCCTTAGACTCGCAAGGACTATGGCCGACTACACCGCACCGCACTGGCATCGCGCCGCACTGCTCGTCATCGACATGCAACGCGACTTCATCGGCGACATGTCGGGTTACTCCGTAGCGGACGCTTCCGGTGCCAGTCCGACGGCGGTGCCCGGAACCGCCGCGATCGTCGGCACCCTCGCACGGCTGGTGGACTCGTTCCGCAGCGCGGGTCGCCCCATCGCCCATCTCGTGCGGTTCTACGAGCCGGGCGGATCCGACGTCGACCCGGTACGTCGCGCCGCCGTCGAGGGCGGTGCTCAGATCGCGGCGCCGGACACCGCGGGCGCGCAGATTCCCTCCGACGTCCTCGGCGCCGAGGTGCGCCTCGACACCGCTGTGCTCCTGCGCGGGGCGGCGCAGCAGGTCGGTCCCGGCGAGATCGTGCTGTACAAACCGCGGTGGAGTGCGTTCTACCGCACCGAACTCGACGAGTGGCTGCGTGAAAATGGTTGCGACACAGTCGTCGTGGCGGGGTGCAACCTGCCGAACTGTCCGCGCGCAACGCTTTTCGACGCCACCGAACGCGATCTGCGCGCGGTGGCGGTCGCCGATGCGCTGTCCCAGACCACTGAGGACCGGCTCGCCGACCTCGCGTTGATCGGTGTTCGGGTGCTGTCGGCGGCCGAGGTCACCGATGGTCTGGGCGTCACCTACGACGGGATCGCGCTACATCCGTTCTCCCCGGAGTTCGCCGCGGAGTCGTACGCGCACACGACGTCGACGTTGACGCGGTTCATGGCGTGGGAACGCACGGCGTCGGCGGCGGAATTCGAACCTATTTGGCGTGGCTGGATGCAGGGCCGCAGCGCGGGAACGGATTTCGTGTTCGCCGTCGTCGACGCAGGTACCGGCGACTTCTTGGGGCAGGTCGGTGTCCATCATGCCCACGAGCCCATTTCCGAGTTGGGAATCTGGATTCGCGAAGACCGGCACGGTCGCGGATTCGGCGCCAAAGCCGTCGCCGCGGCTCGCGATTGGGCGACCGAACACCTGCCCGGCGTCGAGGGGTTCCGATATCCGGTGGCCGAGCAGAACACCGCGAGCCGTCGGATCGCGGAGAGCTTGGGCGGCGTCGTCGTCGACTCGTACCCCACCGATAAGTTCCCGGTCGTCGTCTATCGGATTCCGGTCGACGCGTGAAGCACGCCAAGGGGTTTCGGCGATATGCGACAATGCGGCGATCGGCCCGGCTGCTCAACGACTTCCGCTTCGAGCAAACCGATCCGGATCGGTTCTACGGTGCGCTCGCACGGGACACCGCGCAACTGGTCGCCGGAGTGACCGCGACGCCGCTCGACGGCGCGCTGCTGCTCGACGTCGGGGGCGGCCCGGGGTACTTCGCCGACGCGTTCGCAGCCGTTGGCGCACAGTACATCTCGCTGGAACCAGACGCGTCGGAGATGCATGCCGCGGGGATCAGCCACGGCGCGAGCGTACGGGGGTCCGGGCAGCAGCTGCCGTTCGCCACCGATTCGATGGATGTGTGTATTTCGTCGAATGTCGTTGAGCACACCCGATATCCGTGGCAGATGGCCGACGAGATGGTGCGGGTGACCCGGCCCGGCGGCGTTGTGATCGTGAGCTACACACTGTGGTGGGGCCCGTTCGGCGGACACGAAATGGGGCTGACCCACTACTTCGGCGGTGCCCGTGCGGCGCGCTGGTACACGCGCCGCCACGGACATCCACCGAAAAACCTTTACGGCACATCACTTTTCGCCGTCACCGCGACGTCGGGGCTGGGTTGGGCGCGCGGTCAACCCGACGCGGAACTGCTCGCGGCCTTTCCCCGCTACCTGCCGGGATGGCTGTGGTGGGTGATGAGAGTGCCGATTCTGCGGGAGGTTCTCGGCACCAATCTCGTTGTGGTCCTGCGTAAGAGGTGACGTCTACGACGACGGCAGGGTGGCCGAGCATTGCAGGGTCCCGCCGGCGCTCGTCGACGACGACAGAATGTGATCGCCGCGGGAAATGGTGCAGGTGAGCTTGCCGCGGATGACGATGGCGCTCATGTCCGCACGCCCCTGCGAGACCTTGGTCGTCTGCTGCCACGGCGAGCCGACCGCCGCCAGGAACTGGCTGCCGCCGATGGTGCGGTAGCGCAGTCCGACGACGTCGCCGTCGCCGGTGATCTGATAGGTCACCTGGCCGACCGGCACGGCGTCACTGGAGGTGGGCGTCGTCGAGGTCGATTCCGTGGTCGATTCCGTCGATTCGGTTGTCGACTCGGTCGGTTCGGTGGTCGATTCGGTCGTCTCCGACGACGTCGCGGCGGTGGTGCTCGACGAGCCGCCGTTGCCGTCGATGATCCGGTAGCCGACGAATCCGATGACGATCAACGCGAGGACGATCGCCAAGGAGAGCGCGACGGTGCGGCCGGTGTTGCTCTTCGGCGGATCGGCGGGCGGCTGCCCGTGGTCCGGGTGGCCCTGCACCGGCTGGCCCTGCGAATAAGGCTCGTCGTAGTAGTGCGATTGAGTGGGCGGCTGCTGATATTGGGTCGCTGCCGGCGGCTCGTACTGCTGGGCCGGATCGGAGTATGCCTGCGTCTGCTGGTCGTCGAGCGGATCGAGTCGACGAGTCGGTTCGTGCTGGTCAAACCCCTCAGGCGGTTGAGTCATTCCGATATTCTCTCATCTGGGACTTAGAGAACGATGTGATCGAGGCGAGTTGAGAGGGCGATCACGGCGCAGGGCCTGCATCGTTCGTCACTCGGGCGGACGTCGTTCAAATGCAGTACTTTAGCCTGAGTAAGTAACTGATGTCGGCGGCGTCACGACTCAACCAACATGATGAGAAATGTGATTGCGGTCATACTCACGGTGCTGACCACACTGATCCTCTGCGCTGTCGTCACCGCTCCCGCGCAGGCCGCCGCGCCGAGTCCGGTGTTCTTCCACTCGCCGTCGGGTCGCTACTCGTGTGCGATCCTGCCCGAGGGCAACACCTGGCTGCGCAACTATCAGGCCGGCTGCCAGGGCCGGACGAACGTCGTCACCGCGACCGAGAACGAGTGCTTGCGCAAATGGGGCCCGGACGGCATGGCGATGGTTCTCGAACGCGACGGCGCGCACGCCGCGTGGGGCCGATTCCAATGTCAGAACCAAGGTGTCTTCGTCGGCGGCTCCACGGCCAACGGCTCCGGAACCGGGCGGGTCGTCAAACCCGTTCTGCCCTACGGACAGTCGCTGACCGCCGGGTATGTCACCTGCACCATGCGCACGACCGGCGTCACCTGCCGCAGCAATCGGACCGGCCACGGATTCTTCATCTCGCTGCAGTCGCACCGTGCGTTCTAGCCTCAATCCGCTGGTTGAGCCGGGCCGAAGCCTAGCGAAGGCCGTCCACTCCGCCGGTTGAGCCGGGCCGCTCTGCCGGTTGAGCCGGGCCGCTCCGCCGGTTGAGCCGGGCCGAAGCGCTAGCGAAGGCCCGTGTCGAAACCACGCAACCCGACGATGCCAACGCACCAAACTCATAGCGACAGTTGGCAACTCGTCTCACCGTGGTTTCGACACGGGCGCGGCTCGCTACGCTCGTCGAGCCCGGCTCAACCGGCGGGGGTGGTGCCGCGGTTTCGACGCGAGCCTGGCTAACCAGCGAACGAGGGTCGCGCCTACACGTCCGCGATCGCCTCCAGTGGTTTGGTGCGGGCAGCGCGTACCGCGGGCCACAGCGCCGCGATCACGCCGACGACGGCGGCTCCGATGAGTGTGATGACGATCAGGCTCCAGGGCAGGACGGGGTCGCCCGCGCCCCATTCGCGCAGCGTCCGCGCCAGCGCCCAACCGATTCCGCACCCCATGAGCACGCCGAGGATCGCACCGAAAATCGCGATCAGGACCGACTCCAGGTAGATCGTGCGGCGCACCTGGGCGCGGAGCATACCGATCGCGCGCAGCATCCCGATCTCACGCTTTCGTTCGACCACCGACAACGCCAGCGTGTTGATGATGCCCAGCACGGCGATCACCAGCGCGAGGCCGAGCATGGCGTAGAGCACGCCGAGCATCTGATCGATCTGCGACGACACCGTGCTCTTGTACTGTTCGCGGTCCTGAACCTGCACGACGAGGTAGGGCTTGACGACCGCGGTGAGCGCATCGCGCAGCTGGCTCAGATTCGCGCCCTGCGACGCTTTCACGAACACCGCGTAGTCGACCTGCGCGACCGACGGCATCACCCGCTGGTAGGCCTTCTCGCTCAGCACCCACGGTCCGAGGGCCTGCGTGTCGTCGCGGTAGACACCGGCGACCTTCACCGGAACCGTCTGCCCGTCGTAGGTGGTGAACGTGACGGTGCTGCCGGGCTTCCATCCCTCGGTGTTGCTGGTGGTCTCGCTGACCAACATCTGCCCGTCGGGAATGGTCTTCGACGCTCCGCCGAGCATCGAGATGTTCATGACGTCGGCGAGTTGATCCCCGCGCTGTGCCCGCCCGTTGACCGCCTTGTCGCCGACCTTCGCGGCGACGAAGCTGAGGGCCGTGGCCTTGCCTACCCCGTCGACGTCCTTCACCTCCGACAGCACCGTCGGCGACAGCGTCGAACCGCTGACGCCGTTGAGGATGTAGTCGGCGGTGATCGACGAGTCGACGTTGGTGTCGACGGTGCCCTTGAACGTCGATCCCAGAGTTCCGATGATCGCGACCAGCAGCAGTCCCAGCGTCAACGCGAAAGCTGTTGCGGCGGTACGCCTCGGATTGCGCACCGCATTGGTCCGCGCCAGCTGCCCGACCTTGCCGAACGGCGCGGCGAGCACTCGCCCCATCCCGCCGACGACGGGCTGTGACAACGCGGGTGCCCCGAGCACCACCGCCGCGATGAGGACCGCGGTGCCCGCACCGACCAGTATGACCGGACCAACGCCCTGCCCGACGGCGCCGCCCGCGATCGCCGCGATGCCGATCACCGCCAATAGGGCTCCGGCGATCGTCCGGTTCCGCAGCGGTGCCGATCCCTCGGCCTGCGTCGCACGCATGGCCTCGACCGGCGGCACGCGGGCGGCACGCACCGCGGGCACCCACGCGCTCACCAGCGTCACGATCACGCCGACGAACACTGCCGCCAGTACCGCCCAGACGGTCACCTGCAGTGACCCGCTCGGCAGTCCCGACGTCGCGCCGGCGATGGCCACCAGGAGCGCGGCGATGGCGATACCACCCGCGAGGCCCACCGCACCGCCGATCAGGCCCACGATGAGCGCCTCGAACAGGACCGAACGCGACACCTGCCTACGACTCGCGCCGACCGCGCGCAGCAACGCCAACTCCCGATTTCGTTGCGCGACGATCATCGAGAACGTGTTGTAGATGATGAAGGTGCCGACGATCAGTCCGATCCCGGCGAAGGCCAGCAGGATGTAGTTGAAGATGTTCAGGAACTTGTTGACCTGATCCTTTTGGGACTGCCGCACCTCGTCGCCGGTCTGCACCTTGAGCTGGTTCTGATCGACCGCGGCGCGCACGCGTTGCTGCAGCTCGGTCGGCGTGACCCCCTGGACGGCCGACATGTCGATCGCGCCGACGTGATCTCCGTCGGAGAACAGTCCGCTGGCGGTCTCGGCGTCGAATTGCACTGTGACGAAGCCACTCTCGGCGTCAGACGTCGGCTTGAGGATGCCGACGACGGTGACGTCCCACGGCTTGAGGTCACTGGAGTTGGCGACGACGCGCGTCTTCGACCCGACGTGCAGCCCCGCATTGTCGGCGGCCGACTTGTTCAGGACGATCTGATCGGCGCTCTGCGGCGCCTGCCCGCCCGGGAGCAACTGACTGTCGGCGGGGTTGAGGGCCTGATCGGGCGGGATGTAGGCCGATCCCATGCTCGGCGCTCCGCCGGTCTGGATGGCGTTGCCCGACGAATCGGCCAGAGTGACCAATCCGCTGTACTCGGTGACCAGTCGGTCGATCCCGAGTTGCTGCTTGCGCTTGGTCAAGTCGTCGACGATGGCGTTGGGCACCCCGGACGACTGCGCGTCCTTGGCCGAGACCTGCACGGCGACGCCGAGCGCCACCCGATCGAATATCCCGCTGAACGCATGGCTGATCGTCGAGGTGAACACGATCGACCCGGCCACGAACGACGTACCGAGTACCACCGAGAACACGGTGAGAAACAGCCGCACCTTATGCGCGCCCAAGTTCCGCATGGAAACCCGGCGCATCACCGATTTCGACATGTCAGCGGATCTCTTTCGACATGCTCGGCACGATGTTGGGCCCGACCGGCGGCATCGTCGGCGCGACGGCCACCGGTTGCGGTTGCGGGTCGTCGAGGTGGCGCATGACTTCGAAGACGTCGTCGGCCGTCGGCTTGAACAGCTCACGCACGATCGCGCCGTCGGCGAGGAAGATCACCCGGTCGGCATACGACGCCGCGCGCGGGTCGTGGGTCACGATCACCACGGTCTGTTTGAACTCGTCGGTCGCCGCACGCAGAATCGACAGGACTTCACCGGACGAACGGGAATCGAGGTTGCCGGTGGGCTCGTCGCCGAAGATGATGTCGGGCCTGCCGACGAGGGCGCGCGCACACGCGACACGCTGCTGCTGACCGCCGGACAGCTCGCTGGGGAGGTGGGTGAGGCGATCGGTCAGCCCGAGCCGGCCGATCACGGTGTCGAACCACTGCTTGTCGACGTCGCGTCCGGCGATGTCGAGGGGAAGGGTGATGTTCTCGGCGGCGGTGAGCGTCGGCACGAGGTTGAACGCCTGAAACACGAAGCCGATGCGGTCGCGACGCAGTTTGGTCATGTCCTTGTCCGACAGTCCCACCAGTTCGACGTCGCCGATGCGCACTCGACCCGATGTCGCGACGTCGAGGCCGGCGAGGCAGTGCATCAGCGTCGACTTACCCGATCCCGACGGTCCCATGATGGCGGTGAATTCCCCGGCCGCGAACTCCACGCTGACTCCGGCGAGCGCGGCGACGGTGGTGTCACCGGAGCCGTAAACCTTTCGTAGATCGTCGGCAGAAGCGGCAACTGTCTGGGCACTCGCAGAGTGTCGTGGGGTCATGGTGTCCAGAAAACCAAAAGACTGGCCGAATTGCCATCGGGTAACACCCCCAAATCACATTCCCAGACGACGAAAGATCCCCCGGAACTCGAAACCCCTTGTAGCACTAGGGGTTCCGACGATCCGGGGGACCTTCGAGTCGATCGGACTCAGCCCAGGCGCTGCGTCAGTCCGTCGAGTTCGTCGCGCAGGCTCGACGGCAGCTTGTCGCCGACGAAGGAGAACCACTCCTCGATCGACGGCAGTTCCGCGCGCCATTCGTCGTGATCGACCGCGAGAGCTTCGGCGACGTCGTCGACCGAGGTGTCCAAGCCGCCCAGATCCAGGGACTCCGGCGTGGGCACGATGCCGATCGCGGTGTCGACGCCGTCGGCGGTTCCCTCGATCCGCTCGATGATCCACTTCAGGACCCGGCTGTTCTCACCGAATCCGGGCCACAGGAAGCGCTTGTCGGCGCCGCGGCGGAACCAGTTGACGTAGAAGACCTTCGGCAGCTTCGACGAGTCGGCGTTCTTGCCCAGGTTGATCCAGTGCTCGAAGTAGTCGCCGACGTGGTAGCCGAGGAACGGCAGCATCGCCATCGGGTCGCGGCGCACGGTGCCGACCTTGCCTTCGGCTGCCGCGGTCTGCTCGGAGCCGACGGTGGCGCCCATGAACACTCCGTGCTGCCAGTCGCGGGCCTCGGTGACCAGCGGCACGGTGGTCTTGCGGCGACCGCCGAACAGGATCGCCGAGATCGGCACACCGGCCGGGTCGTCCCATTCCGGGGCCACCGACGGGCACTGCGACAGCGGGGTGCAGTAGCGCGAATTCGGGTGTGCGGCAAGGGTTTCGGTCTCCCGAAGGAACCAGTCGTTACCCTTCCAGTCGATCAGGTGATCGGGCTCGCCCTCCAGGCCTTCCCACCAGACGTCGCCGTCGTCGGTCAGCGCCACGTTGGTGTAGATGGTGTTGCCGGCCTCGATGGTCTTCATCGCGTTGGGGTTGGAGCTGTGGTTGGTACCCGGTGCGACACCGAAGAACCCGAACTCCGGGTTGACGGCGTAGAGCCGGCCGTCTTTGCCGAAGCGCATCCAGGCGATGTCGTCGCCGATGGTCTCGGCACGCCAGCCCGGGACGGTCGGTTGAATCATCGCGAGGTTGGTCTTGCCGCAGGCGCTCGGGAAAGCCGCCGCGACGTAGTAGGCCTTGTCTTCCGGGCTGATCAGCTTGAGGATCAGCATGTGCTCGGCCAGCCAGCCCTCGTCGTGGGCCATGGCCGATGCGATACGCAGCGAATAGCACTTCTTACCGAGCAGCGCGTTGCCGCCGTAACCCGAACCGTAGGACCAGATCTCGCGATCCTCCGGGAAGTGGGTGATGTACTTGTCTTCGTTGCAGGGCCACGGCACGTCCTGCTGGCCGGGCTCCAGCGGCGCACCCACCGAATGCAGCGCCTTGACGAAGAAGCCGTCGTTGCCGAGCGCCTCTAGGACGGCCGGTCCCACGCGGGTCATGATGCGCATCGAGAGCACGACGTACTCCGAATCGGTGATCTCGACGCCGAGTTTGGGGTCGTCGCTGCCGAGCGGACCCATGCAGAACGGGATCACGAACATCGTGCGACCACGCATGCTGCCGGCGAACAGCGGGGTGAGCGTCGCCTTCATCTCCTCCGGGTCGACCCAGTTGTTGGTCGGACCGGCGGCCTCTTCGGTCTTCGAGCAGATGTAGGTGCGCGATTCGACGCGCGCGACATCCGCCGGATCGGACGTCGCCAGGAACGAGTTCGGCTTCTTGTCGTTGTTGAGCTTGACGATCGTGCCCGCCTCGACCAGCTGGGAGGTGAGCCGATCCCACTCGGCGTCGCTGCCGTCGGACCAGACCACGCGGTCGGGTTGTGTCAGTTCGGCGACCTCCGCGACCCAGGCCAACAATCCTGGGTGGGACGTCGGCGCATTACTCGGATCGAGACCGGGAATGGTCGCTGAGGTCATGTGATATCTCCTCGAAGGGGTTCTCTGCCGGTGCTCACGTCGGCCGCTGGTAGTGCAAGGATACGTGGACCGAGCGCACGTTAGGTAGTCGGGTGCAAAGGGTGATAAGGCCCACACCGGTGCGCACCGGTGACCGGAGGATCCGGCAAGCGGTACGACCGGGCGCGCGCCCTACCCCAACCGACCGCTGTCGGTGGGGCGCCACGGTTGCCCGGCACCCTCGCGCGACGCCGACTCGTAGGTGCCGTCGGCGGCCAGCGAGGTGACCTTGTCCACCTCGCCGTCGTGGTCGCTATCGGTGAAGATCACCAACCCGGACACCCCGACCCGGGTCAACGTGTCCGGAACGCCGTCGGCGTCGGTGTCGACCAGCGCCGGCCCGAGGTCCCAGACCCGTCCCGCGTCGTGGAGCAGCAAGTGCTGCCCCAGCGCGTCGGGCGGATCCGCGGTCTCCGGTTCGACGGGCCCGGCGCCCAGATCCATGCTCGCGAAATCAACCATCACTCATCACAGTTACTTGGACGCAGCCGCGAGCCGTTCGGTTCCATCGCCGCCGATATTTCTTTCCCGACCGTCCGCGTCAATGCTCGGCCAGGTATCGCGCGATGTCCGCGCACACGGCGTCGGCGCGCCCGGCGTCGCGTTCGCGCCGGCTGAGCAGGCGCAACTGCGCGTCGACGTCGGCGACGGCCCGCACGATACGCCGATCCGACCGTTCGTAGTGCCGCGCGACGGTGACCGCGATCTGCGCCTCGACGTCGGTCACGGTGATCGCCATGCTCTGTTCGATGCGGGCGCGGGCCTGCGCGGTCGCCTCGGTGACCCAGGCCCGCACGGTTGTGCGCGTCGCCGCGCGGCGTCGGGTCCGGACCACCCACAAGGCCATCGCCAATCCGACGATCACCGTCGCCGCGGTACTCCCCCAGCCGGCGAACCCGGCGTCGGCCAGCGGCAACGCGACGAGCCGGCCCACGCCGAGTCCACTGGAGGCCCCCAACACCATGACCAGGGCGTCGTCGGCGCCCCGGTTCGGTTTCGGCAGCGACCGGATGGGCAGCTGTATCGGTGGCAGTGCAAGCGGCCCGACTCCCGGCGCCTCGATGCCCAGTAGCGCCACCGCCCGGATTCGCGCGAGTCGTGCGTGCAGTTCCGCCGACTCCGACTGTGCGCATTCCCGCAGCGCCCCGTGCAACCAGGTCGAGACTCGCTGGGCGTCGGAGTGCGTCGCGACGGCGTCGATGCCGGCCGACGCACGGGCCGAGGCCTCCCGTAGCCGCGCGGCGAGCCGGGTCGCGCCGGCGGCGCGGCATCCGCTCAGTCCGGCGCGTACTCCGGCGAGGCGGTCCGCGCGCCCGCGGTCCCGTTCGGCCACCAACGCCGCACGGCGTCGGCGCAGTTCCATAGCCTGTTCGGGCGCTGCCGCGTCGTCGGCGAGCGCGGCCGCCGTCATCGCCAACTGTGCACGTACCGCCGCACTGCCACCGCCCGACGACTCGGCCCGCAACCATTCGACGAGCGCGTCGACTCCCGAGTGCGGGTCGTCGGGGACGTCGGTCGCGACGGCGAACAGCGGACACAGGCGCAACGGGTCAGCCACCGCCCGGTCTGCCGCCAATGTCGCCGGCCACTCCCAGAAGACATCGATCTTGGTGCATACCAAGGCAACTCGCCCGACCACGCGGAGATACCGCTCGACCATGGGCCGAATCCCGGCTCCGTTGGCACATCCGGCGTCGACGACGATCACGACGATCGACGCATCCGTCACCGGCCCACCCGCGACCATGTCCAGTGCGGCGTCACCGCTGCGGCAGGCGCTGATCAGCTGCGCGGCGAGCGTGCCGTCCGCGCCGTCGTCGACGACGATTCGCCCGGTCGCGCGGACTCGCCCCACCGGTCTGCCCAGTACCTCGGCGGCCCGGGTCAGCAGCGCCTCGCCGGCATCGAGTTCAGGCATGCGCCGCTCCCATCAACGTCTGCTCGGCGGCGTCGCGGAGTTGACCGGGGGCGGCCGCTGCGAGTGCGTTCAGTTCGCCGCGAGCACGCTCGCGCCGAAAGTCGCGAACCGCCGGGCCCGCCGACCGCAGCTGCGCGGCCAGATCCCGCAATCCGCAGCGGCGGCGCAGCAGAGTGGTGAAGTCGGCGGGGTTGCCCGCGACGCGGCCGGCGCGTACGGCGTCGAGGCACTCGACGATCCCCTGCCGCCCGACCCGGCGCAGCAGTCCGGCTCGGGCCGGGTCGGCCGCCGCGAACTGGGCGGTGAGCGCGGGCAGGGGGTCGTCGTACCAGGCCAACTCACGCAGGAGCGCGGCGTCGTCGGAGGTGACGGTGGTGGTGGCCCACAGGCCCGACGTCGGGGTCACCCGCACCCCGAGGTCGTCGGCGCACCGCCGCGCAACGTCAGCGGACCGCGACGGTCCGCAACAGTCGGCCTTGTTCAACAACACGATCCGACGGTCGGCGGGGAGCCGCGCGATGGACTCCCGATCACCCGCACGCACCCGGTCGACCAGCAGATACAGCACCACGTCGACGTCGGGGACGGTGCAGTGGGGCTCGTCGATCACCGCCGACGCCGACGTCGCGGATTGGATGGCCGTCACCAAGGTCCGGCGTCCCGACCCCGCGGCGCCGCGGACGGCGACGTCGAGCGGGCGGACGAGTCGGCGGTGGATCGGGGCCACCGCGGGCCAGCGTCGGGCGAGGTCCTCGACCGACGTCGGGTCGAAGGCTTCGTCGCCGCGGGCATCGACCGCGTCGGGGTCATCGGTGTTTCGCATGTCGCCGCCTGTCTGCGAGAGATTGCCGAAGTGTTCGTCAATCAAGACGCAGCGCGGGCGAGTCTGGTTCCACTCGGCGCCGAATCGGCCGGAACTTTCTTGCGACGCCCCGGCTCCGGGCCGCCGCTTACACGATGTTCACCCGGCCGAATGCGATCATGTCCTGGTGAGTAACCCCGAATCTTCGCCGTCCGACGCCGATCCGGTGGACAACGCCCGCCGCTACCCGCGGGTGACCAGTTTTCGTTTCCGGCGCGGTGCCCTGACCGCCGGTCAGCAGCGCAATTGGGCCAACCTGTGGCCGACGATGGGCCGTGACCTGCGCGTCGACGGGCAGAGCGAACCGCCGCTCGACGCCGCGACCTGGTTCGGCAGGCAGGCCCCGACGATCCTGGAGATCGGCAGCGGCACCGGCATCTCGACCGCGGCGATGGCCGCCGACGAACCCGAACTCGACGTCGTGGCCGTCGAGGTCTACCAGCCGGGTCTGGCCCAGTTGCTCGGACTCGTCGACCGCGGGGGGCTGACCAATGTCCGGCTGATCCGCGGCGACGCCATGGTCGTGCTCAACGAATTGATCGAGCCGTCGAGCCTGACCGGTATCCGGGTGTTCTTCCCGGATCCCTGGCCCAAAGCCCGCCATCACAAGCGCCGCCTGCTGCAGCAGGGCACCATCGAGTTGATGGCCGATCGTCTCAAGCCGGGGGGTGTGTTGCATATCGCCACCGATCACGCCGATTACGCCGAATGGATCACCGAAGTCCTCGACAATCAAGACACGACGAAGACGCATGTGGTTGCACTCGGGGACGTATCACGTGCACCGATTTCTCTCGAACGTCCGACGACCAAGTTCGAGGGACGCGCACAGCGTGAGGGCCGCGACGTCACCGAATACGTCTTCACCAGGGCAGAAGCGACATCCGCGGCTGCGAACGGAGCTGAATCATGACCGTCGGAGAAATCATCTCGGGCCACAGCAGGGCTCGCCGGGTCCTGCTCGTGTGGGACGCCCCCAACATGGACATGGGGCTGGGCGCCATCCTCGGCGGCCGCCCGACCGCCGCCCACCGGCCCCGGTTCGACGCGCTGGGACGCTGGTTGCTCGACCGGACGGCGCAATTGTCGGGCGGGTCCGACGATCCCGTCGAACCCGAGGCCACCGTCTTCACCAACATCGTGCCCGGTAGCGCCGAGGTGGTGCGGCCGTGGGTCGACGCCCTGCGCAACGTCGGGTACGCGGTCTTCGCGAAGCCGAAACTCGCCGACGACACCGACGTCGACGACGACATGCTCGAACACATCGAGTTGCGCCGCCAGTCCGTCGGGCTGGCCGGGCTGATCGTCGCATCGGCCGACGGGCAGGCCTTCCGGGAGCCGCTGCTGTCCATCGCGGCCGACGGCGTCGCGGTCACCGTCATCGGATTCCACGAACACGCCAGTTGGGCGCTGGCCTGTGAGGGAATCGAATTCGTTGACCTGGAGGACATTCCGGCCGTCTTCCGCGAACCGCTACCCCGAATCGGACTCGATTCACTGCCCGACGACGGCGCGTGGTTGGCCCCATTCCGACCCCTGGCGGCGTTGTTGCGGTGATCACTACCTGCGCATTCACTAAGGTGACACTCAGGCCCACCTGCAAGACTTAGCCGTCTGCGCGCTCTGCGGACGTGTTCGCCGAGCATCCCAGCCAGGGATGTGATCGCGGAAACGGACGTGGGTCAGCGGTTTACGAAAGGAAATGTCGCTCGTGTTCGGAGCCATCGGCACATTCGTGTACCGGATGAGATTCGCTGTCATCGCGGTACTCATCGCCCTCATGGCGGGTCTGGGTCTCTACGGCCTCGACCTCAACAAGTATCTGAGCCAGAGCGGCTGGTTCGACCCGACGTCGGAGTCGGACAAGGGCGCCAGGCTCGCCGACGCCGCGCTCGGACGCGACCACAAATCCGACGTGATCCTGCTGATCACCCCGCCGGAGGGCACCACCGTCGACAACCCCGAGTTCGGGGTGAAGATCGAGAACTTCATCGATGCGCTGGTCAAGAAGTATCCCGGCTCGGTGGACCGCAACACTCCCGGCATCATCGATCCGTTCGACCTGGGGGACAAATCGGCGGCCACCCAGGCGGCCCTCGATCAAAAGCGTGCCCGGATGTTCACCGCGGACCGCAAACACGCGTTCATCAGCATCGGCATCAAGGGCAACGACGACACGTCGGTGCTCGCGAACTTCAAGGCCGTGGAACCCGCGTTCTCCGGCATCGCCGAGAACTACGGCATGCAGGGCACCACCTTCGAACTCGCCGGCCTGCAACCCGTCGCCGGTGCGATGGCCAACGGCATGGACGAGGACATTCACCGGGCCGAAGTCATCGCGTTGCCGATCGTCGCGCTCATGCTGTTCTTCGTATTCGGCGGCGTGGTCGCGGCGTGTCTGCCCGTCCTCATCGGCGGTCTGACCATCGCCGGGTCGCTGGGCATCATGAAGATCCTCGCCCAGACCACCGAACTCAACATCTTCGCGCAGTCCGTGGTGACGCTGATCGGTCTGGGCATCGCCATCGACTACGGCCTGTTCATCGTCAGCCGCTTCCGTGAAGAACTCGCCGAAGGCTATTCGACGAAAGCCGCGGTCCGAAGAACCGTGATGACATCCGGACAGACCGTCGCCTTCTCGGCGACGATCATCGTGGCCGCCCTGGCCTGTCTGCTGATGTTCCCGCAGGGCTTCCTCAAGTCGGTCGCCTACGGCGCCATCGCGTCGGTCAGCCTGGCGGCGCTGCTGTCGATCACCGTGCTGCCCGCGATTCTGAGCATCCTCGGCCCGCGCATCGACATGCTCAGCCTGCCCTTCCTGCGCCGTACGCGCACGAAGAAGGAGATCGAGGACGGGTTCTGGGGCCGACTGTCCGGTTGGGTCATGCGCCACCCGGTCAAGACGGCGGTCCCGACGATTCTGCTGCTCCTGGCCCTGATCATCCCGTTCGGCAATATCGCCTTCGGCGGCATCTCCGAGGCCTACCTGCCGCCGGACAACCCGAACCGGCAGGCGCAGGAACACTTCGACAAGCTGTTCCCCAGCGAACGCACCGAGGGCATCAAACTGGTCATCGCCTTCGATCCGAACAACGGTGAGCAGAGCGCCGCCCTCGATCAGATCGCGGCCGACGCCAACAAGATTCCCGGCTTCACCAAGAAGTTCAGCACCGCGGCCGACAGTTCGGAGTCCGGTGAGTACGGCAACTACGGCGTCCTGCAGATGTCGGCCGGCCTCGTCGACCGCACCACCGCGGGCGAGGCGATCAAGAAGCTCCGCCAGATCGATACGCACGGCACCAAGATGTTCGTGTCGGGCACCCCGACGTTGACGCAGGATTCCATCGACGCGCTATTATCGCGGCTGCCGGTGATGATCGTCCTGTTGGTGCTGGTCACCAGCCTGCTGATGTTCCTGGCCTTCGGTTCGGTGATTCTGCCGATCAAGGCCGCACTGATGTCGGCGCTCGGCCTCGGTGCGACACTGGGCATCTTGACCTGGATCTTCGTCGACGGCCACGGTGCGTCGATCGCGAACTTCACCCCCGGCCCGCTGTTCGCGGCCATGCTGGTGCTGATCATCGCAATCGTCTACGGCTTGTCCACCGACTACGAGATCTTCCTGCTGTCACGGATGGTCGAAGCCCGCCAGAAGGGCGCGAGCACCACCGAGGCGATCCGTACCGGAACCGCGCACACCGGACGCCTGATCACCGCGGCCGCCGCGATTCTCGTCGTCGTGACCGGCGCCTTCGGCCTGTCCGACATCGTGATGATGAAGTACATCGCCTACGGCATGATCGCCGCGTTGATCCTGGACGCCACGATCATCCGCATGCTGCTGGTGCCGTCGGTGATGAAACTCCTCGGCGACGACTGCTGGTGGGCTCCACGCTGGATGCAGCGGTTGCAGCAGAAGGTCGGCCTCGGTGAGACCGTCCTCGACGACGAACCCGACGAACTCCGCGACTCGTCGCGGGCACACCGCCCGATGTCGGCGGGCACGCTGATCGCCGAAGCCCCCACCCGTGCGTTCTCCGCGCAGGGGACCCGGTCGACAACTCCGGTCACCGATCGACCGCGCGCCGCTGCCGCTCCGCGCCGCCGTCCGGTCCCGCAGCCCGGCGGGCCGCTGCCCGGTACCGGACCGCAAACCGGTGTCGTCGACGCCCCGGCTCCCGACGCCCGCCCCAGCGGCACGGTTCCCGTCGCGCCTGCACGTCCGCCCGGTCCCGCTCCGCAGACACCTCCACCGGCCACTCCACGCCCGCCGATCGCCTCACGTCGCGACAAGCGCAACAGCAACGGCCCCGACACCGGGCGCTGGCGGCTCGGTAAGGGCGGTATCTCGCTGGGCGGCTCGAAGGCTGTCCCGCAAGCACCAGCCCCGACACCGCCGCCCGCTCCGGCACCCACGCCCCCGCCGCAGCAGCGGCCCGCGCCCGCACCGGCCGCTCCCGCCAATCAGGCCACTCCCGCGCCGAGTCGACCGTCGACGCCGCCGGTGACCACCGCGCAGCCCACCGGGCAGCGGGCGGTACCGAATCGGCACACCTCGCCGCCGGGCCCAGCGCCGATGCCCGGTGGCTCCTCGCCGCTGGGTCGCCGTCCCACTCTGGAGGAGACCGGCCGACGCCCGCTGGCCGCCGCGGTCAACCCGGAGGGCACCCGCCCGTCGAGCACTGTCCCGCAGGGTTCGCCGATGAATCGTGGGATGTCCACCGACCTGCGCGGTCAGACCGACGACGATTCCAGCGGCAAGCGCGCCGCACGCGACGACGATGAGCAGATCAGCGTGCAGGATCTGTTGCGGCGCAGCCGAAATCAGCAGAACTGAGCTGACCGGCCGACGTCTGGCCGGAACTGCTCAACGACGTGCGAAGAGGCTGCGGGCCGCCGCGGCCGCGGCGAGCAGGACTGCGGGATCGTCCGACATTCCCCGCACGATGTCGTCGATGCCGCGCAGCCCCGCACGATCGATGAGACGCTTCTCGTTCACGGCCCACTCGCCTCGCTCGGCGAGCACCGCGTGCGCGGTTTGCATGGCAGCCGTGACCAATGTTGCGGCGGCCTCGCCGACTTGCCCGCGCGGAGCGTAGTAGTTCTCCAGGTAACCGAGCGTCAGGTCAGCGTTGCCTCGCCACAGCTGCGACGCGCGCTCGCGCAGGGGCGCGGCGAAGTCGGGTTTCGGCAGCGGCTCACCACGCAGCACCCGATTCACCGAGAGCTCGGCGAGCACCAGGTAACTGGGGATGCCGGCGAGGTGGAACATCAACGGCTCCCAGTGAAAGCGGCCGGCAGCTGCCTCGCCGAGTTCGTGATCGACGACGACGAGGTCCCGGTAGACGATGTCGACCTTGCGTCCGTCGATACGCAGCCAGGCGCCACCGTTGAAGATTCCTCCGCCCCAGGCGCCGACGTCGAAGATCTCCCCCGGCCAACCGACGGCCCGCAGATCGTCCGGGTCGAATTCACCGCGGTAGTAGAGGCCGAAATCCCAATCGCTGTCGTCGCGCGCGGTGCCCGACGCGCGGGAACCGCCCAGAGCGACGGCGCACACGCCGGGAAGTTCGTACAGGACATCGGCGACCTCGTCGACGAATTCGGCGTCGGACTCGTTCATAGGAAGGCCTCCTCACCCCGGCGGCACCCGAGTCTACTGGCGTGGTGGCGCCGTGTCGTCGGCATTGTCGAGCAGCCGGGCGTACCCGGCGCCGAGGGCGAGCAACACCAGCCCGACGACGATGAAGGCGATCACCCGGAACAGCCCGTCGAGTGTCGCGAGATCGAAGAGGAACAGTTTGCCGACCGCGGCCGCGGTCAGCGCCAGCCCGGCGCCGACGAGCAAGGCGCGGGTGGTACCGCGAATCCGCGTCGCATAACCCAGCAGTGCCGCGGCAACCACCACCCACCCGATCGTCGCAGCCATGTGCCCGCCGAGAAAGCCACCGTCACGGCCTCCGGCAAGGATCCCGATGTGCACGGCGATCTGCGTGCACTGATAGACGGCGGCCACCGCGGCGATCGCCCAGACCAGCCGCCCGGTGTCCGCCGACGACGTCGCCCGCTGGACCGACGCTGCCAACGTCACCGTCGCGGCCAGCGCGAGCAGACTCGCGATGATCACCGAAAGCGACTGTCCCACAGCAATATCCGGGGCGACGATCAGGTCCCACGGCGGGCACAGCGCGAGCAGGCCGAGAGATCCCAGCGCGCCGACAGCCGCGGCGACGACGCGCATCATCGTGGCGAACGCGGCGGCTTCGGCGTCGGACGGCGTGATCAGCGACGCGCCCGCCAGACCGAATGCCACGGCCAGCAGCGCGGGCACGACGACGGTCTGCTCGAACGCCATCGGCAGCGCGACGACGCACGCCAGCGCAGCGGTGGCGAACCAGACGATCCGGACGGCGAGCGTCACGCCGGGCAACCGCGCCCCGAAGGCACCCAGTCCCACCATGATCAGCGCGTACCCGGCGATCACGGCGGCACAGATGCGTGGATCGACGATAGCGGCGGACAGCGCGAGAGGCACCGCCCCGACTCCGCTGATCACGCCGAGTGCCAGACGAAAACGTGTGGGCCGCAATACGATCAGCGCCGATCCCACGGCCAGCAGAGCATTCAGCGCCGCGCAGCTGAGCAGCAATGCCAGCTGGTCGCCGGTCAATCGGCCTTGCGCGGCAAGCGGTCCCAGCGCGAGCGGGATGGTCGACACCGCGGTGCGCGCCGCATAGAACCCCAGCCAGTCTCTGCCAATGGGGACCCACAGGGCAGCCGCCGAGAGCACCAGCATGAAGGCGATCAACGAGAAGTCGACGCCGCCGGTGATGATCGGCGCGAGAACCAGCAACGGCACCATCACCGCGACACCGAGCCATTCGCTGCTCCACCACCGCGAAATACCAAGTCCCGCACCGGCGATCACCCCGGCAATGATCAGCGCCACCGCGGCGGGCAACCAGTGGTAGATGACGCTCGCGGCCATCACGTCGATGTATCCCGCGGCGATTCCGGTGGCGGCCAAGGAGATTCCGCCGACCCGGCCGCCTCGCCTGCGGCTCACCAGAACACCCGCACCGAGCAACGCCGCGGCGAACACCGCGCCGCCGGCGACCCTCAGCTCCGGGCGCAGCAGCCCGGCCTGCGCGGCCAGTACCAGCAACAGCACCACGCCGATCAACGTGACGCCGACGCCGAGCGCGGCGAGTATCCGGCCGATGATCTGCGACGACGAGCGCGGCGGACGGGGCGGACGGGGAGGCCGCGCGGGACGCGGCGTCGGGACCGGCGGCATCGGCTGCTGTGGCGGTGGCGGGCCAATCCACTGTGGCCCCTGCTGCGGATAGAACGGTGGCGCGTATGTCGGCGGAGCGAAGCCGGGCATCATCGACGCCGGTTGCGGCGGGACCATCGGCGGGGCAGCCTGTTGGCCGACCGGACCTGACATCCGCGCGTCGTCCTGCTCGGACAGCAAATGCCGGACCTGCGCGAGTTCGGTCGTCATCGCGGAGGCCCGGCGGGAGATGTCGGCGCAGTCGGCGCTGAGCCGATCGAGTATCGCCAGCGTCGACGGCGGACGGGGATCTGGGGCAGTCATTGATTCACGGTCGCACGCCGACGTCCGATTCGGATGCGTAGCTCTACTCAAGCTTGCGGGTTGAACTCCCCACCCGACACGCGAGCGGAGCGAGCCAGACAGTTCGGGCCACGCGAGCGCAACGAGCCAGACCGTTCGGGTGGCGCGTCGCGCTCTGGAACGAGGAGGAGTCGCGTCGCGATGCCCGCAACTCCCCACACCCCTGCCTCACGCGGCATCGCGGCGCAACGACGACGAAGTGAAGAGCGCGAGATCAGCGCCACCCGACACGCGAGCGGAGCGAGCAATTCTATTCGAGCCCGTGTTCGATGGCGTATCGCGTCAACTCCACCCGATTGCCGAGTTGAAGTTTGCGCAGCGTGGCCTGCACGTGGTTTTCGACGGTCCGATGCGACAGCGTGAGTCGGGTCGCGATCTGTTTGGAGCTCAAGCCCTTCGCGACATAGCGCAGCACCTCGGTCTCCCGCGCCGTGAGCGACGGGACGTTGGGCCCGGCGTCGGGCGCGGCGGCGATGCGCCGGTACTCCCCCAGGATCAGTCCGGCGAGTCCGGGGGTGAAGACGGCCTGACCGGCCGCGGTGGCGCGTACGGCGTCGACGAGTTCGGCCTTCGACGACGACTTCACCAGGTAGCCGGTCGCCCCTGCCTTGACCGCTTCCAGCACATCGTCGCGCTCATCCGACGCCGAGAGTACGAGTACCCGTGAGTTCGGTGATACGGCAAGCACTTTCGCGGTGGCCTCGGCACCGGTACCGTCGGGCAGCTGCATGTCCATCAGCACGACGTCGGGGGTGACGGCCTGTGCGCGCCGCGCCGCCGCGCCGACACCGTCGGCGGTGGCGACGACGTCGAATCCCTCGTCGGTGAGATCGCGGGCCACGCCCTCGCGCCACATCGGATGATCGTCGACGACCATGATCCGCACTGCCTGCTCACCCATCACGTTCTCCTGTCCACTGCCACGGGCACGGTCAGCTCCCATTCGGTTCCCAGTCCCGGGTCGGAGTCGAGAACCGCACTGCCACCGAGACTTTCGATGCGTTTGACGATAGATTGCGCGACGCCGAGCCGTCCTTGGGTCTGCGCCTGTTCGAGTCGCCCCGGTTCGATGCCGACGCCGTCGTCGCGGATGCTGATCACCACCTGCTCGCCCAGATTCTCGACGAGCACGAAGGCGCGGGCGTCGGGGCCCGCGTGCCGCACGACGTTGTCGAGTGCGTTGGTGACCGCCGCGTCGAGCTCGCGTGCCAGCGCGGCCTCGACCACGACCGCTTCACGCGGCGCGCTGATCGAGACCCGTTCCGCCGCATGCCTTCTCAGCAGCGCGCCGAGGTCGGTTCGACCGGCGGAGTCGTCGCAGGGGGCGCCCACGTCGACGTCGGTCGAGGTCAGCAGCTGCCGTAGCGCACGCTCCTGCTCACTGGCGAGCTCGGCCAATTCGGCTGTGCCGCCGCCGATCTCGCGGCCGCGTTTGGCGATCAACGCCAGCACCTGCAGCACGCCGTCGTGCACCTCGCGGGAAAGTCGTTCCCGCTCTTCGGTTGCCGCGGCCAGCCGCATCGCGGCGACGAGGGTGGCGTGGGACCGTCGGGCGCTCACCGACGCGAGCCCGACGACGACGCCCACCGCGAGCAGGACGATGAGTGTCGCGTTGCGCCCGAAGTTGAGGCTGACCGTGCCCTTGACGAAGAAGCTGGTCCCCGCGGCGACCGCGGCGACGATCGCACCGGCGACCGGGCCGCCGTGAATCGCCGCGGACAGTACGACATTGGTGGCCCACAGGGTCGTCGGCCAGGTCTGGTTGTTCGCCACCCAGTCGTCGCCCGCGACCAGCCACGTCGTCATCAGCAGCCCGCAGGTGATCAGCAGTTCCGCGATGATCCAGTACCAGTTTCGGGCGAAGCCGTTGAGATAGCCGAGTGCGAACACCGCCGACGACGCGACGAGAAGGCCGAACAGCGCCCAGGTGGTCGCCGGGTACAGCAGGTCGGCGTTGACGGCGATCTGAAATCCCAACGCGTACAGCACCGACAGCCCGCGAAAGACCTGCGCGGCTCGCCACAGAGGTCCCGCCGGGTCGTCGCCGGAGTCGATCCGCCGCGGGTGCCGCTCGCCGTCGGCGTCGAGCGTCGTCACTTAACTCGTGCCCGGATTCTCGCCCGCACCATCCCATTTCGGTTCGTCGGGCTCGGCGACGTACATGCGCTTCTCGTCGAGCGCTCCGTGCCTGCGCGGTGGGGCGTCGGACGAGTCGTCGGCCGGATCGTCGGGCTCGGCATGTTGCTCGTCCGGCGATGCGTGCAGACTGCGCACCGCGGTGTTGATGAAGGCGATCAGCGGCACCGCGAGCAGTCCACCGACGATTCCGGCCGAGACGAGACCGGCCGCGATGCCGAGCACCACCGCAACCGGATGCAACCGAACCGAGCGGCCCAGTAGGAATGGTTGCAGCACATGGCTTTCCAGCTGCATCACACCGATGACGATGGCGGCGGCGATGACCGCCGCGATCCATCCGTTGGTGACCAGCGCGACCAGGACGGCCAGCGATCCGGTCACCAACGCCCCGACGATCGGCACGAATGCGCCGAGGAACACCAGCGAGGCGAGCGGAAGGGCAAGCGGCACATTGAGAATCGCCAAGCCGGTGCCGATGCCGACGGCGTCGACGAGCGCCACGGCGACGGTCGCGCGAACGTAGCCCACCAGGGTGCCGAATCCGGCCACCCCGGCGGTGCGGACCTTCGCGCGGCTGCCGACCGGGATCGCGCGGGTCATGAACTCCCACATCTGGCCGCCGCCGTAGAGGAAGAAGATGACCAGAAACAGGGTGAGGAGCGCACCGGTGACGATCTCCGACGCCGTGGTCGCGGTGGCGAGAGCACCATTGGTGACTTTGTCCTGGTTGTGTTGCAGGAATGAGGTGAAGTCGTTGCCGATGCTGCCGACCTGTTTGTCGCCGATGGCCAGCGGGCCCTTGACGAGCCAGTCGCGGACCAGATTCACCGTCGAGGTGACCTGGCTGACCAGCGCTGGAACACCTTTGATGAACTCCTCGACGACGAAGGTCATCACCGCCGACAGCACGCCGAGTGCCCCGATGATGGCGATCACCACGGCGAGCGAGCGCGGCAGGCCGATCCGGTCCATGGCGTCGACCAGCGGCACCAGCATCGCGCTGACCAGAATCGCGAGTGCCACCGGGACCATCACGGTCTCGAACCGGTCGAAGAATTTGACCGCGACCATCGCGGCGGCACCGATCACCAGCAGTCGCCAACTCCACTCGGCGGCGGCCCGGATCAGCGGCGGAACCTTTTCGCGGTCGATCAGACGGGAATCGATCAACGGTTCGGGGCGGGCGGCCGGCTCGCGTCCTGTGTCTGCCACACCGCCCAGCGTACTGATGGTTTTCCACCCGGGCGGATCGCGCCGCAGCCCGTCGGCATTACTGCGTAGTAATCTGTTCGCGCGGCAAAGGCTATGGTGAACGTCATGACCAAGACCACCGGCGCTGCGCGAAAGCAGCGACTCTGGTGGATCCGATGGGTCCTGCTGGCCCTGGTGATCGGCATCCTGTCGGTCGAAGGCGTGCTGATCTGGCCGAAACTCGAAGAGGCATGGACCCGGATCGGCGAGTTGCAGTGGGGATGGGTGTTCGCCGCGGTCATCGCATCGCTGCTGTCGATGGACAGTTTCGCTCAAGTCCAGCGCGCACTGCTGCGCTCGGCCGGCGTGGTGGTTCAACAGTGGAAGTCGGCGGCCGTCGTGTTCGCGGCCAACTCGGTCAGCCAGACGATGCCCGGCGGTCAAGTCCTCGCGCCGGCATTCACCTACCGGCAGACCCGCAAGTGGGGCGCCAGCCCGGTGGTGGCGTCGTGGCAGGTGGTGATGTCGGGGCTGCTCGCTGGAGTCGGTCTCGCCGTCCTGGGACTCGGCGGCGCGATCATGGCCGGCGCCAAGACCAGCCCGTTCTCGATCATCTTCTCCATCGTCGGCTTCATCGCCGTCGCGGTGATCATGCAGTATCTGGCGAAGAATCCGGACTCGGTGCGCTCCGGCGGCACCCGCGCGCTGGGCTGGTACAACCAGATCCGCAACAAACCCGCCGACCACGGCGTCGACAAGCTCATCGAGACCCTCGATCAGCTGCGCGCGGTCAAACTCAACAAGCGCGACGCGTCGATCGCATTCGGCTGGAGCCTGTTCAACTGGGTCGCCGACGTCGCCTGTCTCGCGTTCGCGTGCTGGTCGATCGGCACCTACCCGAGCATCTCCGGCCTGATGGTCGCCTACGCCGCCGGCAAAGCCGTGGGTTCGGCGGTTCCGCTGCTGCCGGGCGGGATCGGCGTGGTCGACGCCGTGCTGGTCCCCGCGCTGACGTCGTCGGGTATGCCGGCCGCCGACGCCATCACCGCCGTTCTCATCTATCGCATGATCAGTTACGTGTTCATCGCGGTCCTCGGCTGGATTGTGATCCTCGCGATGTTCCGGCGCACCATCAAACATGACGCCGAAGATCTCGACGCCGACCTCGACCAGGACAAACGCGCGATCGACGCCGAGTTGGCCGCCGAAGAATCCACCCGTTCCGACGCCGATGACCGTCCGGAGTCACCCGCCTGAGCGACCGGCGAAGGTGCGTCGGGCACAGCCCAAGCGCTATTCTGTCGCCACCATGTCGAACGTCGCAGATGCCGCCAGCAACGCCGGTGCCGGTCTCCCGAAACCGCTGACCGCGTTCCTCGACTTCGTCGCCGTCACGACCTTCCTGGTGATCGGCCGGTTGAACCACCATCACGGATTCGATCCGTTGAGTTTTCTGCAGGCGTGGTGGCCGTTCGCGGTCGGCGCGGCGGCCGGATGGTCGATCTGCTACCTGTATTCCCACGTCCGGGCGCGTGAACTGCTGCACAGCGACTTCCATCCGGACCGGATGCCGACCGGGATCGTCGTGTGGATCCTGACCGTCGCGGTCGGCATGTTGCTGCGCTGGATTCTGCACCAGGGCACGGAGCTGAGCTTCATCATCGTTGCCACCTGCGCGTTGGGGCTGTTCTTCCTCGGCTGGCGCGCCATCGCCCGAGTGGTGCGGGTGCGCCACCGCGCGGTCGCGGCCCCGACGACTACTTGATCGTGAAGTACTTCTGCGCCACCTGCAGTGCGGCGGTGCCCGACTGCGCACCCTCGGTGTAGATCACGATGACCTTGTGGTCCTGAACTCCGACGAACCAGCCCGGCCCCTGCGGGCCATTGGTCCCGACCAGCGCCTTGAGTCCGCCCGCACGGGTGAGGTCGCTGGCATCGCCGTTCTTGGCGGTCATCGACATCGCCGCCAGAATGGGCGTGGTCAGGGCCGAATCGAGCGGGCCCAGCTCGCCGCCGGTCACCTTCGTCGGCGTACCCGCGATGACGAACGGCGCGACCGACGTCGGGGCATTGTCGGCGGCGCGGGCCATGGCGACCCCCAGCGCGCCCATATTCAGCATCGACGCAGCGAAACCGGTCGTCTTGTAGTCGATCGTTCCGACATTGTTGCCCGCCATCGGGGCGGCGGCGCCGGGGACGGTGAACTTGACGCCGAGCCCCAACCGGTCCAGCAGGGTCTCGTCGGTGACCGGCGACGACGACGCCACGCGACTGACGGTCGCGAAGACCTGATTGAGCGTCGAGCCGACCGGGTAGGTCTGATCGAGGCTGATTCCACGGGCGGCCGCGGCGTCGTTCTGCGCCATGCCCAGGATGCCGCCGGAATCGGCGTCGAGCGCCAGAATGGTGGCCGGCTGTGCCACCTCGACCGCGGCGTCACCGAGGGTCAGCTGGACCTGCTGATTGATCGACGTGGGGACGTTGGGCCCGGCCGGTCCCTGTTCGCCCGCCAGTGCGACCGGCCGCTGACCGGGCTGCACCAGCTGGACCTGCCACCCCGACGTCGCGTCGCGAATGGCCTGCCAGTAATTGGTCAGTCCCACCTCAAGCGGTGAGTTGAGCCGACGGTCGGCCATCACCAGCTGCCCGGTCCGGTTGATCGACACCCCGGCCACCTTCGCGGGATCGCTCGCGAGCACCTGCATGTCCGAGTTGCGCAGCGTGACCGCGATGATCGCTTCGCCGGGCTTGCGAGCGAGCATCTGGTTGACGACATCGGCGGTGATCAGCGGCGCGATCGGACTGATGGCGCGGACCAGACCGGCGACCGATGCCTTGACGTTGTTCGTCTTCGACGGGTCGAGCACGATCTGATTGACCGGCTGCAGATACATGAACGTCTTGCCCGACGCGCTGCGCACCGTCGGCGCGGGTGTGGCATCGGTGCGGATCTCGCGCAGCTGGGCGTCGCGGCTCATGCCGGTGTAGAGCAACCCCGGTTCCCACTGGATCTTCCACCCCGACGACAGTTTGCGCAGCGTACCGGCCGTCGTGGTCTCGAACTGACGATCCTTCGCCCAGGTGTAGGTGGTCTTCATCGAGAACGACGCCGTGCCGTCGCTGTACTCGACGGGTTTGTGCACCGCGACGTCGACCCGCCCGGCGTGCATCGCGGTCAATGTGGCGGTCAGGAAATCCGACGCCTGGCCGGGCGCGGTGGTCGAGTCGGCGGCCGCGGTGGCGTCTTGGCGGGCGAATGCGCTGGCGAATTCGTTGGCCGCACCGGCCGCGGTGTCCGACGAATTCTGGGCTCCGCATGACGAGATCGCCAGGCCGCACGCCACCGCTGCCGTCAACGCTATCGGCGCACGTTTCACCCAGATCTTCATAGTCACAATCTTCACTCGTGTCACAGCGGGTTGTCGAGCCGGATCACTCTCGATCTGCTACCAACGTAGTCACAATAGGGTCACACGGCGGCCGAAAAGTGGCGATTGTGACCGTCGTTGCCAGTGGGAAAAGTGATTTGCACTGTGCATGACCATTGGCGGGCACGGTGTGCACGCTGGGACAATGGTCGACGTGCCCTACCTAGTTCAACACTCCGACGATCGCGCGACCACGACGACCGAATGGTTACGATCGCGACACAGCTTCTCGTTCGGCGACCACTACGACCCGGCGAACACCCACCACGGGATGCTGCTCGCCGTCAACGACGAAACGGTGTCGGCGGGCCAGGGCTTCGACACCCACCCGCACCGCGAAACCGAGATCGTCACCTGGGTTCTCGACGGTTCGCTCGTACACCAGGATTCGGCGGGACACAGCGGCGTGGTCTACCCGAGCCTGGCGCAGCGCATGAGCGCGGGCACCGGCGTCGAACATTCCGAGCGCAACGACACCTGGCCGGCCCGCCCGGAGTCGGGGCAGACGCCGGTTCGGTTCATTCAGATGTGGCTGATGCCCGACGAATACGGCCGCGCGCCTTCGTACGACCAGGCCGACGTCGAGGCGGAACTGGCCGGCGGAGCACTCATTCCCATCGCGTCGGGCGTCAAGACCGTCGACTCGGCGATCCGGATCGCCAACGCGTCGTCGACGCTGTATGCCGCGCGGCTACCGGTCGGCGGTCGGATCACCGTCCCGACCACCCGCTTCACGATGGCACTCGTCACCCGCGGCGACGTGGTCTTCGACGACGTCGGGCTGCGGGCGGGCGACGCCGTGCGCGGCGCCGACGTCGGCGGCGAGGCGATCACCTCGACCTCGGACGCGGAGGTCCTCATCTGGTCGATGAACCGAGCCCTCGGCGAACCTTAAGGCAGGATGGATGAGGTGAGCATTACAGACATCCCCGCCTCCGGCATCGACCTCTCCTACGTCGACGACACGACCCGAATCCAGGACGATCTCTTCACCCACGTCAACGGCAAGTGGCTGGGCAGCCACGTCATTCCGGACGACCGGTCGGTCGACGGCGCGTTTCACGTGCTGCGCGACCGCGCCGAGGAGAACGTCCGCGACATCATCGTCGACGCCGCCGAATCGAACGCCCCGAGCGGCAGCGACGAATGCAAGATCGGCGACCTGTACGCGTCGTTCATGGACACCGCGCACATCGACGCCCTGGGCATCGGACCGATCGCAGACGAACTGGCGAAGATCGCAGCCGTCGACTCGACGTCGGCGCTGGCGACGCGTATCGGCCGACTGCAGCGCCACGGGGTAGGCGGGCTGCTCGGCTTCTACGTCGACACCGACGCGCGCAACTCCGACCGGTACCTCGTGCATGTGATGCAATCCGGTCTGGGACTGCCCGACGAGTCGTACTACCGCGAGGAGAAGCACGCGCAGACCCTCGCCGCCTACCGTGAGCACGTAGCCGCGATGTTCGCGCTCGCCGGCATCGGCGACGCCGAGGACGCGGCGGCCACCGTCGTCGACCTGGAGACCGCGATCGCCGCCCAGCACTGGGACGTCGTGCGGCGCCGCGACGCCGAACTGAGCTACAACTTGCAGACCTGGAGCGAATTCACCTCCACCGCAACGGGATTCGATGCCGATGCATGGCTGGGCGGACTCGGCACGGTCGCCGAACCGACGTTCGCCGAGGTGGTCGTCGGGCAGCCGTCGTTCGTGACCGGCGTCGGCGAGCTGATCGCGAGCCGCCCGCTGGCGGACTGGAAGACCTGGCTGACCTGGCGAGTGCTGCGCTCGGCGGCGCCGTACCTGTCGGCGCCGTTCGTCGACGCGAACTTCGCGTTCTACGGCCGGACCCTGACCGGCGCCGAGACCATCCGCGACCGCTGGAAGCGCGGTGTCGGGTTCGTCGAGGGCGCGATGGGCTTCGCCGTCGGCAAACTGTATGTCGCACAGCACTTTCCGCCCGCGGCCAAGGAGCGGATGGATGAGCTGATCGCGAATCTGATCGAGGCCTACCGCCGCAACATCACCGATCTGGAATGGATGACTCCGGCCACCCGCACCAAGGCGCTGGCCAAGCTCGACAAGTTCACCCCCAAGATCGGCTACCCCGCCCACTGGCGCGACTACGACGCCCTGATCGTCGACCGCGGCGATCTGATCGGCAACGTCGCGCGGGCGTCGTCGTTCGAGCAGGATCGCGAACTGGCCAAGATCGGGCAGCCGGTCGACCGCGACGAATGGTTCATGACGCCGCAGACCGTCAACGCCTACTACAACCCCGGTATGAACGAAATCGTCTTTCCCGCAGCGATTCTGCAGCCGCCGTTCTTCGATCCCGACGCCGACGACGCGGCCAACTACGGCGGCATCGGAGCTGTGATCGGCCACGAGATCGGGCACGGCTTCGATGATCAGGGCGCGAAATACGACGGCGACGGCAATCTCATCGACTGGTGGACCGACGACGATCGCACCGAGTTCGGCAAGCGCACCCGCGCCCTCATCGAGCAGTACAACACCTTCACCCCCACCGGCCTCGACGACGAGTACAAGGTCAACGGGGAGTTCACCATCGGCGAGAACATCGGCGACCTCGGCGGGCTGTCGATCGCGCTGGTGGCCTATCAACTCGCCGACGAGAACCCGCCCGTCATCGACGGCCTCACCGGAACGCAGCGCGTGTTCTTCAGCTGGGCACAGATCTGGCGGACGAAAATCCGTGACGCAGAAGCGATTCGGCGACTGTCCATCGACCCGCACTCACCTGCCGAGTTCCGCTGCAACGGCGTGGTGAGCAATATCGACGCCTTCTACGACGCGTTCGACGTCGCCGACGGCGACGCACTCTACCTCGCCGAAGATCAGCGCGTACGGATCTGGTGAGTCCGTCGGCTCTCGTCAACGACGACGGCTCGGTGTCGCGCCGAGCCGTCGTCGGGGCGATCGGCCGCCCGCTCCTGGGCGGCATCATCCTCAACGCCGCCTACTTCGTGTTCCCGCTGGGACGCACCGAAGCTCGCAGCGCGTTCTGGTTGACGGTGGGCGTCGTGCTCTTGATTGCCATGTGCGCGTGGGAGATTCGCCGCTTCCGCCGCTCGACGCATCCGGTCGTGACGTCGATCGAGATGCTGGTCGGCGCCGCAACGCTGTACGTGGTCGTGTTCTCGGCGACCTACTTCCTGCTGTCGGAGTACGGTCGCACGTCGTTCAATCTCCATCTCACGCGGCTCGACGCCCTGTACTTCAGCCTCACCGTATTCACGACGACCGGCTTCGGCGACATCGCCGCCGCATCGCAGGCAGCGCGCGCGGTGGTCTCGTTTCAGATGATCAGTACGTTTGTGCTGCTCGGCCTCGGACTGCGGTTGCTGCAGCTGATCGTGCGGCGCCGCAATGACACCGCGTAACCGCGAATCGCCTGCATCGGTGCGCGCCGGGCGTTAGCGTCGGGATAGCCCAATGTCCCCCGATCTGCGAACAGTGGTGACCCCCGATGACCGTTATCGCACCCAAACCTGTTGGCCGCGAAGGCTTTTCCTCACTACGCTCCGGCGGCCTGCACTGGGACTCGTTTCCCCTGCGGCTGTTCACCAAAGGCAACGGGAAGTTCTGGAATCCGGCCGACATCGACTTCACTCAAGACGCACTCGACTGGCCGACGCTCAATCCGCAGGAGCAGCGGTCGTCGACCTACCTGGTCGCACAGTTCATCGCAGGCGAGGAGGCGGTCACCCAGGACATCCAGCCGTTCATGAAGGCGATGGCCGCCGAAGGACGCTTCGGCGACGAGATGTACCTGTCCCAGTTCTGTCTGGAGGAAGCCAAGCACACCCAGGTGTTCCGGCTGTGGATGGACGCCGTCGGGCTGACCGAGGATCTGCATCCGTTCGTCGCGGACAATCCCTACTACCGACAACTGTTCTACGACGAGTTGCCGACATCGCTGAGTCGCCTGGAGTCCGATCCGTCACCGCTCAACCAGGTTCGGGCCAGCGTCACCTACAACCACGTGATCGAGGGCAGTCTCGCGCTGACCGGCTACTACGCGTGGCAGCGCGTCTGCACCAAGCGCGGCATCTTCCCCGGCATGCAGGAGTTGATCAAGCGGATCGGCGACGATGAGCGCCGCCATATGGCTTGGGGCACCTTCACCTGCCGCCGTCACGTCGCCGCCGACGACTCGCTGTGGGCCGCGGTCACCGATCGGATGACCGAGTTGATGCCGATGGCGCTCGGCATGATCGAGTGGGTCAACGACCAGTTCGAGACGCCGCCGTTCGGCATCGACAACTCCGATTTCCTCACCTACGCCGCGGACCGCGCCCAGCGTCGACTCGGAGCGATCGAGTCGGCTCGCGGCCGTCCGGTCGCCGAGATCGACCTGGACTACTCGCCGGAGGTGCTGGAGAACAAGTTCGGCGAGGAGGACGTGGCGGCGCTGGCGGAGGGGTCAGAGTAGCTCAACCAGCGTCAGGCACCGGCAACGATGTCGCTCAGCAGTTGCTCGGCGCGGGTTTGCCGTCGAATCGGTCGGACAGATAGTTGAGCGCCGGGAGCACACCGAGGACCGCTGCCGTCATGTGATCCGGCGTCGGGATGCGCACCATCTCCATTCGGACGCCCGCGCGGCAGTACCGGGCATCGGTGGCGTCGATCGCGTCGACCGGGATCAGCCCGTCGATCGGACTGTGCCACTCGAAGACCGGGATCTGCGGGTGGCCGGGGAACAGCGCCAAACTGTTGTCCTGCACCACTTTTCGCGCTACCGGATCCTCGAAGACCTGCTTGCCGCCCTCGGCCACCTGTTTGGCGCTGTGGCCCGCGCCGATCCGCAGGATGTCGTTCGTGCAGGCATTGCGCATCTCGTTGAGCATGGCGTGGCCCAGCGGCGTGAGGTGGTCGGCCATCGGGATCTGCTTGGGGTACTCGCGCGCCAATCCGATCGCGGCGGCGAACGCCAACCCGAAGGCGGGATGGGGATTGTCGTAGCCCAGGCCCTGCGCCATCTTGATCAAGTCCATCGGCACGCCGCCGAATGCGGCACCGACCATCTTCAGCTCGGGAGCGTAGGTCGGCGCGAGGGCGGCGGCCCACGCCGTCGCCATGCCACCGCCGGAATAACCGGCCATCGCGACCTTGCTCTTCGCCAGGTTCGCCGCCGAGAACGCGCGCACCGCGCGAATTCCGTCGAGCGTGATCCGGCCGCCGAGAAGGGCTGCGCCATAGGCGCTACGCGGTCCGAGATGATCGGGGATGGCCACCGCCCAGCCCTTCTGCAGCGCCACGTTCAGGGCGGGCGCTTCACGGATAGCGAGGTTGGGGTCGGAGGTCCACAGTGCCTGGGACGGCGCGCACTGAAGCCCGACGGCGTTGATCACGTGCTGGAAGGACAGCAGCGGCCCGTCGGCCACCCGCCGGTTCGGAAGCATCAGCGTCGTGATCGCAGCCATCGGCTTGCCGTTGACGTCGGTGGTCACGAATTTGAGCTGATAGGTCTTGATGTCGAAGAACCCCGGCGGGTTCTCGCGACCGCGAACCTGCAGGATGTCGCCCGCGTGGCGACCCTTCAGATTCGGCTGAGCGCTGTAGAAGGGATCGGGCAACGGCGTCGGCGCAGCGACCTGGGCGGCCGACGCCATCGGAGCCGGAACAACAGTCATGCCCACGACTCCGACGCAGGCGATCACGGCCATGACATATCGTCGGATAGGCCGAATCTTGACGCCATGCTGGTGGTGGTTGTCTGGGGACATGAGATCCTCCCGCGCGTGTTGAGGGGTACGAGTCCCGCCATCCGCGACAGTGTTCGATGCGCTGACTACAGCGCCGAACGTAACAGAGTTGCCGGTGAGACGCTGAATTCAGAAACAAGAATGTTATCCAAACGACTCACCACGGGCAGCTAGCCAATAACTAGAACAGGTTCTACTCTGGAGCGGTGGATGTCTCTTACGACGCGACCAAACGCGAACTCACAACCGACAAAGGCGTCATCCGGTACCACGAGGCCGGCTCCCCCGACGCTCCCCCGCTGATCCTGTTGCATGGGTCCGGCCCCGGCGTCACGGGGTGGCGCAACTACCGCGGCAACCTCGACTTCTTCGCCCAGACGCACCACTGCTACGTCGTCGAGTTTCCCGGCTTCGGCGTAAGCGACGCCGTCGAAGGCCACCCCGTCCTGACCGCGGGATCGTCGGTCATCCGTTTCATGGATGCGTTGGGCATCGACTCCGCCGCGATGGTGGGCAACTCGATGGGCGGCGTGGTCGGGATCAACCTGGCAATCAAGTTTCCCGATCGGGTCGCCAAGCTGGTGACGATCGGCGGCGTCGGCCCCAACTTGTACAGCCCGAGCCCCTCGGAGGGGCTACGCCTGCTGCAGGAGTTCACCGACGCCCCCGACCGCGACAAGCTGATCCGCTGGCTCAATTCGATGGTCTATGACCGCGCGCTCGTCACCGATGAGCTCATCGAAGAGCGCTGGACAGCCGCGATCAACCCCGATGCTCAGCAGACCGCACAACTGATGTACGGCTCAGCGGCTTTCGCGATGCAGCAGAAATTCCTCGCCAACTCCGACACCCCGCCCTACTGGGCGATGATGCACAAGGTGAAGTGCCCGACGCTGCTCACCTGGGGCCTCGACGACCGAGTGAGCCCGCCGGACATGTCGCTGGCGCCGCTGCGCCTGATCCCGAACGCCGAGCTGCACATATTCCCCAACTGCGGACACTGGGTGATGATCGAAGCCAAAGAAGCCTTCGAGTCAGCAGTCGGAGCATTCCTGTCACGGTAGGGGTGCTGTCGGCACGCGATGGTGTTTCGCTCCGCTAATGTATTGCGGCACTTCATTATCCACTAGCGGACCGATCCGGCAAACCGGACCCCACGCGACTCGACCGCGGCCACCCTCCGATACGCTCCCGCCATGAAACAAACCCGAAATCGCCGTATCGTCTTCCCCGCCCTCCCTGCCCGCGGCCGCAAGGGCAGCAAGCGCCACGGTGGATACAACCGGCACGGCAAGGGCAGCCACTACCACGGCGGTTACTAGCCCGACAGCTGGTCCCTAGCCTCACGAAACGCGAATCTGGGCTGTATCCGAGTCGAAACGACTTGATACAGCCCAAATTTCATTCGCCGTGATCCTCCGCGCCGACCGCCAGCACGATCTTCGAGCCGTACGGTGCGGCCTGGATCAGCCGCAGCTGCGCGAGCGCAGGCGACGCGTCGAGCATCTTGCCCGCGTTCGCCAGTGCACGCAGGGCGGCGGTCTCCGCCCGCGCCTCCTCCAGCTTCGCCGCGCCACGCGACTTCGCGGTCATCAGTTCGATTGCCGCCGAACGGATCTCATGCGGCACGACGATGTCCTTGACGACGACGTCGAGCATCTCGACGCCGACCGTCGACGCCGCGGCGGCGACCGCCGCACGCACCGGAGCAACGTCGAATGCGCTTGTCCGAGCGAGCAACTCCTCGATGGTGACGCCGACGACGGCCTCGCGCAACGCAATCTGCGCCGCAAGGTACAGCGACGCATCCGGGTTCTCCGCCACCTCGACGTAGGCGAGCGGGTCGGTGACCCGTACACGTAGCGCCAGCGTGACGCGTACGGTGACCGCCTCGGCGGTCGTGATCTCCTGCGGCGCAGTGGTCATCACCCGGTCGCGCATGTCGACGAACACGAACGTCGCCGAAGGTCGCAGCCGATGCCGGCCGGGGGTGAGCGTGCGGTCGACGCTGCCGTCGCGCAAGACCAGCGCTCGGTAGCCGAGCGGGACCTTGATCTGCTGACCGAGGATGAGAGTCGTGATGTTCATGGCGGACCTCCTTTCGTGTCGGGTCGCCATGGGATGTCGTATTCGGTTGTGGTGGTTCATGTTCCGTTGAACAAGGACCTCATGTCAGCCGCACCGGGTGGGAGCCGACGACGGGGCGTCGCGTCTGCGCGTTCCGGCGAACGCTCGTCGACGCGGGCCGCAGGGTCGTCGAATCCCGTTGTCCCGGTGCGGATGACATAGCAGGGAGTTGAACCCCAGGATCCGCAGTCCTGTGCCAGAGGAGTGAAGTACGGGATCTAACACTCGGAACCGCGCACGGTACCCCGCTGCAGCCGATCCCCCGCTGATTCACTCGGACAACACTGCCAGCGTGCTCGGCGTCGACGCAACGTATTTTCTCGCCGGTCCGCAGACTTCTGCAGAATAGAAGGTCGCCGAGGGCATTGTGCCCTCGGCGACCCGACTATCTGCAGTTTTCGCGACGCGGCTATCTGTACTTGTTCACCAGCGCCGTCAGCGTCTCCAGTTGATACGCCGACGTCTCGTCGGCCGTCTCGTCCTCGGCGAAGACGTTGGAGCAGATGATCGCGTCCTCACGGGCCAGGAAGCCCGACGATCCCAGCGCGGTGAAAATCTCGTCCCAGTCGACGTCGCCAGCCCCGATCCGCAGATGCTGGTGCACGCGCACGGCGTTGCCCGGCGGGTTGGTGATGTAGCGCAGACCGTGAGATCTGTTGTGGTCGAACGTATCCGCCGCGTATACCGCGCCGATCCGGTCACGCAGCGCCGGGATCAACGACGTCGCGCGGTCACCGTAGTGGAAGGTATGCGACCCGACGTACACGAATCCCACTGCGGCGGAATCTAATCCGCGGATGATCTGCCACGCCGCGAGTCCGTCCTCGACGAAATCGTCGGGGTGCGGATCGATGTTGAGCGTCACGCCTTCGCGTTCCAGGATCGGCACGAGCTCCTCCATCGACCGGTAGAACCCGGCCTCCGACTCCTCCGCGCGCTCCGGACGGCCGGAGAATTCGGTGTTGATCACCGGCACCTCCAGGTCGACGGCGATCTGGATGATGCGCTTGAAGTTGCGGACCGCGGCGTCCCGCTGCGGCTCGTCGGGCCACGAAATACGTTGCACCGGAAGCAGTGACGTGATCCCGACGCCGGTCGACGCCGAGCGGTCGCGCACCGCGGCGACGTACGCCTTGTCGACGCGAGGGTGCGCGAAGAACGGAATGAAGTCCGGGTGCGGGGTCAGCTGGATCCACTGGTATCCGTTGGCCGCCGCGACGTCGAAGAAGTCGAGGAACTCGTGGGTCGAGTGGTACGGCGTCGGATCGAGGGCGATGCGAACCATGAAAGTCGTTCTCCTTAAGCGAGATCGGCGTGTCAGGCGTAGAACGCGGGAACGTCGGGCAGATCGACGTCGACGGGGCCGGAGCTCTCCAGCGCCTTGACGCCCGCGCGGCAGGCGACGGCTACGCGGTAGCCGTCCCACGCCGACGGTCCGTCGATCGTGCCGCGTTTGGCGGCGTCGACCCACGCCTGTACCTGGCGGTCGTAGGCGGTGGCGAAGCGGGTGGTGAAGTCGGCGTGCTCGCCGATGCGGAAAGCGCCGTCCTGCCACAGCTGTAGGCCCGACGGCTGGCCGATCCGCGCGACGCCCTTCTCGAAGACGGCCTCGGTGGTGACCTGGTAGCCGAACTGGATGGAGACGTTCATCTCGACGTCGACGAGTACGCCGTTGTCGAGTTCCATGACGACGAGGATCGGCTCGCGCAACCGGTCGGGCGTGAGCGAATTGCGTTTGGGGTAGCGCACTTCCACGCTCGTGACCGAGCTGCCCGCCAGCCACGGCACCACGTCGAACTCGTGGACCACCGAGTCGTTGATGAGCATCGACTGCGCGTAGGAGTCCGGTACGTTGGCGTTGCGGTGGGCGGCGTGAATCATCAGCAGCTCACCCGCCGACTCCGCGGCGATCAGCTGGCGCAGTGCCGCGTACTCCGGGTCGAACCGCCGCATGAAGCCGACCTGGATGAGCTTGCGTCCGGCGGCCTGCTCGGCCTCCAGCACCGTCCACGACGACTCCGGATCCGGCGTGAGCGGCTTCTCGCACAGGATGGGCAGTCCGGCGGCGAGCGCCGGAAGTAGCACCGGCAGGTGGAACTGCCCCGGCGTCGCGATCAGCACGGCGTCCACGGCGTCGGCGTCGAGGGCGTCCTCAAGCCGGGCGTAACCGGTTGCGCCAGCTGCTGATTCAAGAGCCGCGCCACGTCGCACCGGATCGGGTTCGACGACGGCCGACACCCTGGCACCGGCGATGGTGGAGGCGATGCGCTTGATGTGGTCGGCGCCTATCGCGCCCGCGCCGACGACGCCGACGCGCAGATCCGAGGTGGTCATGAGTTGGAAGTCCCTGTCTGTGAAGGTGATTCGTCGGTGACGAGTCAGCGGGTACGGGTGAGCGGGTGGCAGCCGAAGATGTGCTGGCGGGTGCGGCTCGCGATACCGGCCGGCAGGTCGATGTCGCAGCCGGGCATGTCCTGCTCGACGATGGCGAAGATCTCCGAGTCGATCTTGTTGACGGCGTCGATGATCGGCGCGAAGTCGGGCTCGCCGGCCGGCGGCTCCACCATGATGTCGGCGGCGCAGTCGGCGAATGCGATGTCGTTCTTGAGCACTTCGAAGCGCAGTTCCGGATCGATCTGCTTGAGATGCAGGTAGCCGATGCGCTCGGGGTGCTTGTTGATCAGGTCGACGTTGCTTCCGCCGTAGTAGGCGTAGTGGCCGGTGTCGAGACACAGGTTGAGGTAGCGCGGATCGGTCTGCTCCAGCAGCCGCTCCACTTCACGCTTGGTGCCGATATGCGAATCGGCGTGCGAGTGAAACTGTTGGCGCACACCGTATTCCTCCAGCAGCGCCTTCCCGAGCCGGTCGTGCCCGGCCGCCAGCGCGATCCACTGCTCGTCGGTCAGGGTCCGCGATTCGAGGGTCTCGCCGGTGGCGTCGGAACGCCACAGATCCGGGATCACGACGATGTGCTCGGCGCCCATTGCGGCGACCAGCGAGGCCACCTCGACAGCCTGATCCCAGGCCCGCTGCCACTGGTCGTCGCCCTTGTGAAAACCGGTGAAAACCGTTCCGCCGGAAAGCTTCAGGTCTCGCTTGGCGAGCTCGTCGGACAACCGCTGCGGGTCGGTGGGCAGGTAGCCGTACGGGCCGAGCTCGATGTAGTTGTAGCCGGCCTCGGCGACCTCGTCGAGGAAACGCTCCCACGGGGTCTGGCGGGGATGGTCGGGGAACCAGACGCCCCAGGAGTCGGGCGCGGTACCGATGCGCAGTCCTTCGGTGTGCGCGGAAGGTGCGGTCACGGCGTCGGAGATGGTGTCGGTCATGTCGGCGTTCTCTCTTGAAAGATGTTGGCGGAAAAGGAAATCACTGAATCTGATTCAGCCGAGCAGCGGTCGCTGCAGTTTCTGCTGGGCGACGTACTCGTCGCGGGCGAGGCGGGTGGACTCCACCTCCGACACCTGCGCCACCGGGACATCCCACCAGCCGTTGCCTTCCGGCGCGTAGACGAAGGGGTCGCTGTGCAGGTGAATGACCGTCGGACCGTCGGCGGCCTTGGCTGCGGTGACCGCGTCGGACAGCGCCGCGAGCGCATCGGCATCGGGTTTGATGTCGATCACGTCGACGCCATAGCTGCGCGCATTGGCCGCGAGGTCGACCGGCAGGAACTCCCCGCTATCGAAGTCGGCGATCGCCGGGTTCTCCTCCGACGACTGCGCATAGCGGTAGCGGGTGCCGAACCGTTGGGAGCCAACGGTTTCCGACAGGTGCCCGATCGACGCATAACCGTGGTTCTGGATGATGATCACGATCAGCTTGATGCCCTCGGCGACCGCGGTCACCAGTTCGGTGTGCAGCATCAGGTAGGAGCCGTCACCGACCATCACCACGACGTCGCGGTCGTCGCCGTCGGCGAGCAGGCCACGCTTGACCCCCAGGCCGCCCGCGATCTCATACCCCATGCAGGAGAACGCGTATTCGACGTGATAGCCCAGCGCGTCGCGCACCCGCCACAGCTTCTGCAGGTCACCGGGCAGCGACCCGGCGGCTTGGATGATCACGTCACGCGGATCCATCGCCGCGTTGACCGCGCCGATGATCTCCGGCTGGCCGGGCAGCCACTGTGGGTCTTCGACGTCGACGGTCGGTACGAAGGCGGCGTCGACGTCGGCGTCCCAATCGGCCTTGGCCTGCGCCGCACGCGCCGCGTGCTCGTCGCTGACGCGGTAGTCTTCGAGCTCCTGAGCAAGTGCCACAAGGGTTTCGCGGGCGTCGGCGATGACCGGGAGCTGCGAGCCGTGCTTGTAGGCGTCGAACGACGCGACGTTGACGTTGACGAACCGCACGCCGTCGCCCTGGAAGGCGGTGCGGCTCGCGGTGGTGAAATCGCTGTAGCGAGTGCCGATTCCGATGACGACGTCGGCGTGGCTCGCGATCGCATTCGCTGCCGCGGATCCGGTGGCACCGACGCCGCCGAGGTTCTGCGGCTGATCCCAGACGAGCGAACCGCCGCCGGCCTGCGTGGTGCCGACTGGGATGCCGGTCTGCTCGACGAGCGCCTTGAGCTCCTCCTCGGCACCCGAGTAGAGCACGCCACCGCCGGCAATGATCAACGGCCGCTTGGCATTGCGGATCGCCTCGACGGCCCGGGCCAGCGGGCTGCGTTCGGGCAGGGGACGCCGCACGTGCCAGTCGCGGTCGGCGAGGAATTCGACGGGGACGTCGATCAGCTCGGCCTGCACATCCTCGGGCAGGGCGATGGTGACCGCGCCGGTCTCCGCCGGATCTGTCAACACCCGAAGGGCCGCAAGGGCTATCGAGAACAGTTGCTCGGGACGTTGCACGCGGTCGAAGAAGCGGGACAGCGGGCGGAACGCGTCGGACACCTGGATGCCGATGTCGTGCGGGTGCTCGAGCTGCTGCAGGACGGGGTCGGCGACGCGGGTGGCGAAAGTGTCGGAGACGAGCAGCAGCGCGGGCAGGCGGTTGGCGGTGGCCAGGGCAGCGCCGGTGAGCATGTTGGCGGCGCCCGGACCCACCGATGCCGCGCACGCGTAGGTGCCGCGACGACGATGCATCCGCGCGTAGCCGACGGCCTGGTGCACCATGGCCTGCTCGTTGCGGGCCTGGAAGAACGGCATCGCTCCGCCCGCCTCGTTGACCTGCAGCAGCGCCTGCCCGATACCCGCGACGTTGCCGTGACCGAAGATGCCGAAGGTACCGGCGACGGTGCGTTCGCGATGCTCACCGTCGACCGTCCACTGGTGGGCGAGGAATTCGACCAGCGCCTGGGCGACGGTCATCCGCACCGTCGTGCGGCCAGGGGCAAGCGGAGCGCCGGGAGATGTCACAGGGGCAAGCGGAGCGCCGGGTGATGTCACAGCTGTTCTCCTTCGGGAAGGTAGGGAAGTCGGGGGTCGGTGTCTTGGGTGGGCCAGGTGTCACGCAGCCAGGCTTGGTCGGGGTCGTCGCTGATCAGCCAGATCCGTTCGGGGTCGGGTCCGGCCATGACGTTGAGGTAGTACAGGTCGTATTCGGGTGCGGCCATCGCGGGGCCGTGGTAGCCGTAGGGCACCAGGGCGATGTCGCCGGAGCGGACCAGCGTGTTGGTGTTGATCTCCCCAGCCGCCGACGAGTAGTTGACGAAGCTGCCGAATGCGTCGGCGTGGGCGGGCACGGTGACGCCCGCGTCGATGGACCGGGACGGCGCGGCCTCGAAGTAGTAGATCTCTTCCAGGCGGGCTTCGTGTCCCGCGATGTACTCGTCGTGCTTGTGCGCGGGATGCGACGACCAGTTGCCGCCGGGGGTGATCACCTCGCAGACGATGAGGGCTGCGGCGTCGAGCGCGCCCGGCGTGCCGAAGTTGTGCACCTGCCGGGTGTCGCGGCCAGCGCCGCGGACTTCGACGGGGACGTCGGCGGCGGGTATGTGGGCCGACGACTTGCGCTGCGTCGTCGGCGCTTCCGCCACGGCGATCCGCGCACCCCGGCCGGTGATCGAAAGTGCTTGTCCCGCACCGACGTACAGGACGTCGGTCGGGCCGTCGAAGACACTGGCGCGGCCGGTCAGTGCGGTGGTCACGCCTTCGTGTGCGACGGTGCAGCCACCCGCGAGCGGAATCACGATCCGTTCGACGTCGGCGGCCGGGAGATCCAGCACGGCGCCGTCGAGCACCGCTACCCGGATGCCGGTGTGGCTCCACCCGGGTAACGTCGCGTCCACCACTGATTCCCAACCGTCACGGGCCAGCGCCCCGCGCGGGTGGAACCATTCGTTAGCAGTTGCAGACATTTATCCGATCGTTCCTCAAAGTCGATTCCGATGGGTGGTGTTTTCGTCGGGAGGTGCGAGTCCTTTTGCTGATTGAGCGAGTCCTTCTGCTGATTGAGCGAGCGCAGCGAGTCGAAATCCTCCGTCCCGACGTCGTGTGCCGGGTGGTTTCGACTCGCTCCTTCGCTAGCGCTCCGGAGCGGCTCAACCAGCGGTAAGGGACTCCGGAGCGGCTCAACCAGCGGTAAGAGCTCCGGAGCGGCTCAACCAGCGGACGGGCTAGTCGTTGCGCGGGAAGCCCAGGTTGATGCCGCCATGCGAGGGATCGAGCCAGCGGCTGGTGATGGCCTTGAGCTGGGTGAAGAACTTCACCCCCTCCGCGCCATGTGCCTTGGTGTCGCCGAACATCGATGCTTTCCAGCCTCCGAAGCTGAAGGTCGCGACCGGCACCGGGATCGGCACGTTGATACCGATCATCCCGACCTTGATATCGCGCTGGAAGCGACGCGCGGCACCGCCGTCGTTGGTGAAGATCGCCGTGCCGTTGCCGAATGCGCCGTCGTTGATGAGTTCGACGCCCTCGTCGTAGGAGGCGACGCGCACAATGGCGAGGACCGGCCCGAAGATCTCCTCGGTGTACACACGCGACGTGGTTGGCACGTTGTCGATCAGGGTGGGGCCGAGCCAGAATCCTTCGGCGGCGCCGTCGGGCTGGACCTCGCGGCCGTCGACGACGACGGTTGCGCCGTCCTGCACGGCGATGTCGATGTAGGAGGCCACCTTGTCGCGGTGGATCCGGGTGACCAGCGGCCCCATGTCGGGCTCACGGCGACCGTCGCCGATCCGCAGGCCGTTCATCCGGTCGGTGATCTTGGCGATGAGGTCGTCGGCGACGGGCTCGACGGCGACGACGACGGAGATGGCCATGCATCGTTCGCCGGCCGAGCCGAAGCCCGCGTTGATGGCGGCGTCGGCGGTGAGGTCGAGGTCGGCGTCGGGCAGCACCAGCATGTGGTTCTTCGCGCCGCCCAGTGCCTGGACCCGTTTGCCGTACTTGGCGCCGGTCTCGTAGACGTACTGGGCGATCGGGGTGGAGCCGACGAAGGAGATGGCCTCGACGTCGGCGTGGGTGAGTAGGCCGTCGACGGCCTGCTTGTCACCGTTGAGGACGGTGAAGACACCGGCTGGAAGCCCGGCCTCCGCCCACAGTTCGGCGAGCCAGATCGCGGCGGACGGGTCCTTCTCCGACGGCTTGAGTACGACGGCGTTGCCCGCGGCGATGGCGATCGGGAAGAACCACGCCGGGACCATGGCCGGGAAGTTGAACGGGCTGATGATGCCGACGACGCCGAGCGGCTGGCGGGTCGAGTAGACGTCGATGCCGGTGGAGACCTGCTCGCTGAACTCGCCCTTGAGGTGATGGGCGAGGCCGCAGGCGAATTCGACGACTTCCTGGCCGCGGCTGATCTCGCCGAGTGCGTCGGAGATGACCTTGCCGTGCTCGCTGGTGATGATCTCGGCGAGTTCGCCCTTGCGGGCTTCGAGGAGCTCACGGAACTTGAACAGGACGGCCTGACGGCGGGCCAGCGACAACTCGCCCCAGGACTCCTGGGCGGCCTTCGCCGATGCGACGGCGGCATTGATCTCGGCCTCGTCGGCCAGGGCGACCTTCTTGGTGACGACGCCGAGGGCGGGGTCGAAGACGTCGGCGGTACGGCCGCTGGCCGACGGGTAGGCGGCACCGTCGATCCAGTGCCCGACGACGGGCAGGTCGGTGGTGGCGGAGTCCGGGGCGAGGGTGGTCTGGGTCATCGAGCTTCTCCGTGAGTTCAGTTGGTGGTCAACAGGTTTGGGTGATCGTCAGGAGTTGTGGACGAGCGCGGCGGCGGTGTCGACGGCTCCGGCGACATCGCCGTCGGCCGGGTAGAGCAGCGTGCGCCCGACGACGAGGCCGTGCACGCCGGGCAGGGCGAGCGCCGACTTCCACGAGGCGTAGACCGTCTCCGGATCGCCGGTCGGGTCGCCGCCGAGCAGCAGGGTCGGCAGGGTGGTCGAGGCCATCACGCGCTCCATGTCGTCGACGACGGGCAGCTTCATCCAGGTGTACGACGACGTGGCGCCGAGTCCGGCGGCGATGGAGATCGAGTTGATCACCGCATCCGCGGACAGATCGTTGACGACCCGGCCGAGCTCATTGCGGCTGCTCATGAAGGGCTCCAACATGATCGGCACCTGTGCTGCCGCGCAGGCGTCGACGGCCTTGGCGGTGGCTTCCAACGTGGCGGCGGTGCCGGCGTCGTCGAGGTCGACGCGCACGAGGACTTTCGCGAAGTCGAGGCCGTCGCGGGTCATCGCCGGGGCGTCGTAGGCGGTGTAGCGATCGTCCAGTTCGAAGATCGAGCCGCGCAGTCCGCCGCGGTTCATCGACGCGACGACGATCTTGTCGTCGAGCAGTCCGAGCAGTGCGAGGTCGTCGATGATGTCGGGGGTGCCGAGGACGCCGTCGACGCCGGGCCGCGCGATGGCGGTCGCCAACCGCTGCAGCAGGTCGTACCGGTCGGCCATGGCCATCGGGTCCGAGCCGACGCCGAGCGCGCCGCGCGCCGGGTGGTCGGCGGCGACGATCATCAGTCGGCCGTCGTCGCGGACGAGCGGGCGCCGGGTTCGAGTGGCCAGAGCGGTGGCGATGTCGGTGGGGCTGCCCTGGCGGGCGGCGCGCAACTTCGCGAACGCTTCGGCGGTGATGGGACCCGGTTGGGTGAGGGCTTCAGGCATTGACTCGGTCCAGTTTCTCGCGTTCTTGTGCGGTGAGGATGGCTTCCACCTCGTCGGTGGTGGGCATGGCGGTTGAGCATTCCCGGCGGGAGGCGACGATGGCGCCGGCGATGTTGGCGAAGCGCAGGATGCGTTCGATGGACCAGCCGGCGAGCAGTCCGTGGCAGAAGGCGCCGCCGAAGCTGTCGCCCGCGCCGAGCCCGTTGACCACGTCGACGAAGTAGGGCGCAACCTCGACTCGCTCGTCGCGAGTCTTGGCCAGGACACCCTTCGGACCCTGCTTGACGACGGCCAGTTCGACGCCGCGCTCCAAGAGTGCGTCGGCGGCGCGATCCGGCTCGGTCTCGCCGACGGCGACCTCACATTCCTCCCGGTTGCCGATGGCGACGGTGACGTGTTCGAGTGCCCGCGCGACCTGCGTCGACGCCTCGGTCGCCGACGACCAGAACATCGGGCGGTAATCGAGGTCGAGAACCGTTCCGGCGGCACGCCGCTGGACCGGCCGATTGCGCGCGCTCCAGGCGGCGTGATGGGCTGCCCGGCTCGGTTCGCGGGACAACCCGGTGACCGTCGCCCAGAAGATGCGTGCGTTCGCGATGGCGTCGAGGTCGAGGTCGAGGGTTCGCAGGGTGAGATCCGGCGCGATCGGGTCGCGGTAGAAGTACAGCGGAAAGTCGTCGGGTGGGAAGATCTCGCAGAAGGTGACCGGCGTGTTCAGCGCGTCGACGGTGCCGACGAACCGATCGTCGACGCCGAGGCGCCGCAGCTCGGCATGGATGAAGCGGCCGAACGGGTCGTCGCCGGTGGCGGTGATGATCGCGGTGCTGCGGCCGTGTCGGGCCGCGGCGACGGCGACGTTGGTGGCGCTGCCGCCGAGGTACTTGCCGAAAGTCGAGACATCTTCGAGTCCGACACCGTCCTGCAGCGGGTAGATGTCCACGCCGACGCGACCGATGGAGATCAGGTCGTAGGGCTGCGCATGGGAGCTGTTTGTCATCAGGATTCTTTCTGCGAGGTTCTCAAGACGTGACGTTCGCAACTACGTGTACGTTTGTCCTATCAATCTAGCCGTCCATGTTTGGTTTGTCTACCGGGCGTGAACTGGGGTTTTGTCGATCAGTTGCGCTTTATGCGGCGTGCAGGGCCAACTAACGAGCTTATTTGTCCTGACATACGGTGATTATGGTCGTGATACGAACAAACTCAGCTATGTCACATATCGCCGTCATGACCTAACATGTGCGACGTGAGCACATCCGAGATCGATGTCGAGCTCGATCGACTGAGCCCGGTTCCCCTGTACTTCCAGCTGGCACAGGCGATGGAGAAGTCCATCGTGGCCGGCGACCTCAAACCGGGCGACCGCATCGAGAACGAGATCGACCTCGCCAAGCGGCTGAACATGTCGAGGCCGACCGCCCGGCAGGCCATCCAGGCACTCGTCGACAAGGGTCTGCTCGTCCGCAAGCGCGGCGTCGGCACGCAGGTCGTCCGCAACGAGGTACACCGCTCGGTCGAATTGACCAGCCTGTTCGACGACCTCGTCGCGTCCGGCCGCACCCCCACCACCGAACTGCTCGACTATCGGTTGGGCACGCCTGACGAGGAGATCGCCGACGAGCTCGGCGTCGACGCCGACACGTCGGTCGTGTCGATTCGCCGCCTCCGCAAGGCCGACGACGAGCCGATCGCCATCCTCACCAACCACATCCCGGCCGACCACGCGCCGGCACCCGACGAGCTACGGCAGAAGGGCCTTTACCAGTGCTTCCGTAACCGCGGGCTGACCATTCAGATGGCCCGGCAACGGATCGGCGCCCGCCTCGCCACCGACGACGAGGCCAAACTGCTCGGCGAGGATCCCGGACAGGCCGCACTCACCATGCAGCGTGTGGCCTACAACGAGATGGGCCAAGCCGTCGAGCTCGGCCGTCACGTCTACCGCGCATCCCTGTACTTCTTCGACGTATCGGTGCACAGCCGGTAAGCACCTGCAGCACAGACCTCAGATCCGTCGCGGGCCGAGTCCCCGCCGGACGGGTTCGGGACCGATGCGCACGCGCGCGTCGAGGACCGCGGCCCCGTCGCCGGAGGCGAGGATCGGTTCGAGCGACAGTTCCCGGATCTCCGGGATGTCGTCGCACAGCGCCGAGATGCGCACGACGATGTCGACGAGCGACGCGGCGTCGGCCGGTTCAGCGTTCGCGGTGCCGGCCAGCAGCGGAGCCGCGCGCGGCGCGGCGACCAACTGCTCGGCGTCCTCGCGGCCGAGCGGCAGGGCACGGAATGCGCGGTCGCCGAGGAGTTCGGTGATCATCCCGGACAGGCCGAACGACACCACCGAGCCGAACGAGGGGTCGTCGTGCACGTTGATCACGCAGCCGATCCCCTTGTCGGCCATTCGCTGCACGTGCAGCAGCGAGGAGCCGGACACACCGGACAAGTCGTTGTAGGCGCGGCGCACCTCCCCTGCTCCGTCCAGGTCGAGTCGCACGCCACGCAGGTCGGGGCGGTTACGCCAGCCGTGGCGGGTCGCCTTCAGTGCGATCGGATAGCCGATCTGCTCGGCGGCGTCGACCGCCTCGTCAGCAGTCGTCGCTTCGCGGAAATCGACGATGTGGATGCCGAAACAGTCCAGCAGCGCGGCGGCGTCGACGTCGGAGAGCCAACCGGCACCGGTCGAGTTGCGCCGCAGTGCCGAGACGACGATCCCGTGCGCACGCTCGACGTCGAGTCCCTCGGGATGACGCGGCTCCGACACCTCCTCGGCCCGCCACAACGCGTAGCGCCACACCCGCTGCAGTGCCCGCACCGCGCGGTCGGGGTCGGGAAACGACGGCACCGAACCGAAGCTCGGCATGCCGTCGGGTCCGTCGACGGCGAGCAGTCCGGGGATTCCGTGCTCCCCGGAGAAGGTGGTCACGATCGGTTTGGCGCCCGCCTGCGCGGCGGATCGCAGCGGCGCGGCGAACGGCTCCATCGCAACCGGCACCGGCGGCACCACCAACGCGACGACGGCGTCGACCTGCGCATCGGCCATCACCTCGCGCAGCGCGGCGTCGAAACTCTCCGGGTCGGCCGACGGTCCCAGCGTCTCGGTCCGGGTGACCGTCAACCCGCCCGACGTCGCGAGGTCGACGGCGAGCCAGGCCAGCGGAGCGCTGGTGCTGACGACGGCCAGCCGTGGTCCAGCCGGCAGCGGTTGGTGGCAGAGCAGCGTCGCGCAGTCGAACATGTCGGCCAGTGAATCGACGGCGATCACGCCTGCCTGATGGAAGACGTTGGCCGCGACCGTGCCATCGATGGTCGATGCGCTGCCGTTGGCTTCGAGCCGATCGATCCGGCTGCCGCGCACCACGACGATCGGCTTGTCGCGGCCCATGCGACGTGCGATCTGGAAGAACTTGCGCGGGTTGCCGAGCGATTCCAAATACAGCAGCACGACGTCGGTGTCCGGGTCGGTGTCCCAATACTGCAATAGATCGTTTCCCGACACATCGGCACGGTTGCCCGCGGACACGAACGTCGACAGGCCGAGTCGGCGCGACGCCGCTTCCCGCAGAATGAACGCACCGAGCGGGTCGGACTGACAGAAGAACCCCGCCCGGCCGCGCCCCGGCAACTCGGGGGCGAGCGTTGCGTTCATCGACACCGCGGGGTCGTTGTTCGCGACACCGAGAGCGTTCGGGCCCACCAGCCGCATGCCATGCGCGCGCGCCTCGCGGACCAGGCGCCGCTCGACCGCGCCACCGCCCGCATCGGAGTCGGCGAATCCCGCGGACAGCACGACGAGGCTCTTGACCCCCTTGCCGAGGCAGTCGTCGAGTACGTCGTCGATGTCGGACGCCGGAACCGCGACGATCGCGAGGTCGACGGTGTCGGGGATGTCGCGGACCGTCGCGTACGACCGCACACCCTGCACCGCGCGCCGCGTGTCGTTGACCGGGAAGACCGGCCCGTCGTATTGACCGCGCAGCAGATTCGCGAGTACCGCCTGCCCGACCTTGCCTTCGGTCTGCGACGCACCGATGACCGCAATCGACCTGGGTGACAACAGATTTCGAACACTCCGCGCCTCTGAGGCGCGTTCGCGCGCATTGCGCACCTGCAGCAGAGCTTCGTTCGGATCTATCTCGAACTCCAATTGGACGACGTAGCCGTCGTCGGTGCCGCGGACCTGGTATCCGGCATCCTCGAAGACCCGCACCATGCTGGGGTTCTCGGCGAGGATCGCCGCCTCGAAGGTCTCGATCCCACTGTCCGCGGCGGCGCCGGCGAGATGCTCGAGCAACACCGATCCCAGGCCCCGACGTTGGTGTTCGTCGGCGACGACGAACGCGACTTCGGCAGTCGTCGAGTCCGGTCGGCCCTCGTAGACCCCGACGGCGATGATCTCGTCGCCGAGCAGCGCGATCAGGCCAACCCGGTACCGGTTGTCGACGTGGGTGGCGCGGTAGACGTCGTTCGGCGACATCGTGGGGTACGGCTCGAAGTAGCGCAGGTAGCGCGTCTGCTCGGAGAGCCTGGCATGAAAGGCGACGAGCTTGGCGGCATCGTCGGGCGTGATGGGACGGATGTGCACCACCCCGCCGTCGGCGGCCAGCACGTCGGCGCGCCAATCCTCGGGGTAACTGGGGCGGTCGTCGGCGACGACGGCGTCTTGGTCGTCGCTCATCCGACGTCCCCGCCCAGGTAATGCGTCAGGTCTCGGGCGCCCCGGCGCACCAGATCCCGCACCGAGGGCCCACCGTCGCGCGACCGGGCCAGAATGCCGTCGCGCAGGCCGCTGACCGAGAGCGACGCGACCACCCGCCCGTAGTGGTCGAAGATCGGTGCGCCGATCGCGGCGATACCCGGTGTGACGGTGTTGTCGCTGACGACGATGCCGGCCTGCCGAATCTCCTCGAGCTGGGCGAACAGCTCGGCCCGCGACCCGACGTCGCCGCCCAGTTCGTCGCTGCGCACCGCCGCCGAGGCGTACTCGTCCCAGGCTTCCCGGTCGTCGAAGGCCAACAGTGCACGCGGCGCCGCGCCGACGTGCAGGGGCAACGACCTGCCCAACCGCAGCACTCGACTGTTGACTCGCACCCCGTCGATCCGCTCGATGCAGACCGCCCGCGTGCCATGGCGCACGCAGAGAAAGGTGGTCTCGCCGGTTGCCGCGTGAATGGCGGCGAGCACCGGGCCCGCGGCCCGGCGGATGTCGGAGCTGCGGATGAGCTCGGCGGCCAGCGTCAGGACCTTCCCGCCGACGCGATACGGACCACGCGCGAAAACCTGCTCCACCCAACCGATTTCGGTCAGCGTCGCGAGCATCCGGTACACCGAGCTGGGCGGTTCGCCGGTGAGTTCGGTCAGCCGCCCCGACGTCGCGATCCGCTCACTGACCAGAACTTCCATCAGCACACCCCCCTTGTGAATCAACGACGTTGTGCGACTATCGGTTTCGACCACGTCCGGCGTCGTCTCCCGCCCCTCACGCGGCTGCGACATCGCGGCGGCCAGCGCCGCGGCCGCGGTCGTCAGCACCGTCGCCACCGCGTCCGCCCGCGGTAGAAGTCCGGCACGCAGGTCGGCGACGGCGACGACGCCAACCACGTCGCCGTCGCACCGCACCGGTACCGCAACCGCGGCGATCCCGTCGACGACGTCACCGTCATCGAGGAAGTACGACTCGTCGGAACCGGCGTCGAACGCCCGCCCGACGGCTCCCACCGAACGTGGCAGCGTGCGCCCCGGGCCCAGATCGACCATCTCGACGACGGCTCCGGCCACCTGGTGCAGGCACAGCGGCCCGTCGACGCCGGGCACGCAGAAGTAGACGTTCATGCCGACCTGCTCACGTACCCAGCACAGTTGTTTGTGCAGTTCGGCGCGGTCGATGAAGGCTTCGATCGCGGCGTCGGCCCAGCGCAGCAAGCCCACCCCGAGCTCCAATCGGCCCCCGACGTTGCGCACCAGCTCGAGCTCCTCGAGGGTCTGACCGATGCGATACACCGTCGGTCGGGGCTCGTTCACGGCCTTCGCGAGCTCGGCGGGCGTCGACGGCCCCGACCGCGCCAGTTCGTCGACGACCTGCCCCGCCTTGGACAGCAACTGAATCGCACTCAACGCTCGCCTCACTTCTCTGCTTGCATCACCTTCTCAGCTGGTCTTATAGTACTCTACGAACACCGCGTCCATTGTATGAGAGTTCGAGCCTTCCGCCCAGGAGCGACCACGTGACATTCGACTTCGTCTATGAAGCACTTCCGATGCGAGTCCGGTTCGGCGTCGGGGCCCTGTCCGAACTCCCCGCCGAACTCGACCATCTCGACCTCAAGCGGGTGCTCGTCCTGTGCTCACCCGGGCATGAATCGGTCGGACGGATGGTCGCCGACGCGCTGGGCGACCGCTGCGTGGGCGTACGTCCCGATGCCGTGATGCACGTGCCGGCCGACGTCGCCGCGCGGGCCAGCGCAGCCGCCGCCGAGCTGAATGCCGACGGTTGCGTCACCGTGGGCGGCGGATCGGCCATCGGCCTCGGCAAGGCGATCGCGCTGAAACACGATCTGCCGATCGTCGCGGTCCCGACGACCTACGCCGGCTCCGAGATGACGCCGGTCTGGGGAATGACCACCGACGGCCGCAAGGAGACCGGCCGCGATCATCGGGTGCTGCCGCGTAGCGTCGTCTACGATCCGACGCTGTCGATGACCCTGCCCGTCGACATCTCGGTGACCAGCGGAATCAACGCCCTCGCCCACGCCGTCGAGGGGCTCTACGCACCCGACGCGTCACCGATCATCTCCCTGCTCGCCGAGGAGGGCGTACGCGCGCTGACCACCGCGCTGCCGTCCCTCGTCGCGGCGCCGTCGGACGCGCAGGCCCGCAGCGGAGCTCTCTACGGCGCCTGGCTGTGCGGGGCGGTTCTCGGTGCGACGACGATGTCGCTGCACCACAAACTGTGCCACGCGCTCGGCGGCACATTGAATCTTCCGCACGCCGCGACGCACACCGTCGTACTGCCGCATGCGTTGGCGTACAACCAATCTCATGCCCCGTCCGCGCTCGCGGCGCTGTCGCGAGCGATCCCCGGCGACGGCGATCCGGCCAGTCGCCTGTTCGCTTTCGCGCAGAGTCTCGGCGCGCCGGCGTCGCTGGCCGAACTCGGCATGGCCGAAACCGACATCGACCGGATCGCCGACGAGGTCACCAGCCGCCCGTACGGCAATCCGCGGCCGATCACCGTCGACGCTGTGCGCGCGCTGCTCGCCGACGCCTGGGCCGGTCGACCGCCGACCGTCGAATCCGACTGACCTCCAACAGTTTTCACCTTCTATCGATAGAGATCCACATGATTGACACCGCTGCACCCACCCAGGCCGAGATCGAAGAGCTACTCACCGACAAGGTCGTCAAGTCGTTCGCCGACTCCCCCCACGAGCGGCTCGGCGTCGTGATGGGATCGCTGGTGCGCCACTTGCACGCCTTCATCCGCGAGGTGCGGCTCACCGAATCGGAGTGGGAGGCCGCAATCGAGTTCCTGACCGAGGTCGGTCACATCACCGACGACCGCAGACAGGAGTTCATCCTGCTCTCCGACATTCTCGGGGCATCGATGCAGACCATCAACGTCAACTACGAGACAACCGGAAACTCTACCGAGGCAACGGTTTTCGGCCCCTTCTTCGTCGACGACGCGCCGCGCATCGAGCACGGCGGCGACATCGCCGGCGACGCCACCGGCCAGCCGTGCTGGGTTGCCGGCAGCGTCCGCGACACCGCGGGCAACCCGGTCGCGGGTGCGCGGATCGAGGTCTGGGAGGCCGACGACGACGGCTTCTACGACGTCCAGTACGACGACCAGCGGGTGTCCGGACGGGCCCACCTGTTCAGCGACGACGACGGCCACTACGAGTTCTGGGGACTCACCCCGACGCCGTATCCCATTCCGCACGACGGCCCGGTCGGGCGGCTGCTGGAGGCCACCGGCCGTTCGCCGATGCGGGCATCGCACCTGCACTTCATGGTCTCCGCACCCGGATTGCGCACACTGGTCACCCATATCTTCGTGCGTGGCGACGAACTGCTCGACCACGATACGGTCTTCGGTGTGAAAGAGTCACTGGTCAAAGACTTCGTGCAGCAGCCGGCCGATGCCCCGACGCCCGACGGGCGCGATCTGAACGGTCAGACGTGGGCGCGCGCCGAGTTCGACGTCGTGCTGGCACCCGGCGACGAGTAGCCCCACTTCCCATCGATGTTCCGACGCTTGCGTCCCTCGTCGTCGCCCGGCTTCAACCGACCACTGGCTCTGCTGGTGGCCGGTTCGTTGTTCATGGAGAACCTCGACGGCACGATCCTGCAGACGGCCGCGCCCGCCGTCGCCGCCGACTTCGGGATCACGCCGTCGTCGGTCGGCGTGACGATGGTGACCTATCTGCTTGCGGTGGCGGTCGCGGTGCCGGCCAGCGGCTGGATCGCCGACCGGTACGGTACTCGCCGCGTCTTCCTGTGTGCGCTGGCCGGCTTCACCGCTACGTCGTTGCTCTGCGCGTTGGCACCGAACCTGTTGTGGCTGTGTATCTTTCGGACCGTACAAGGTCTCGCGGGAGCGTTGATGGTGCCCATCGGACGACTCGCCGTGCTTCGCGCGATCCGTCCGACCGCGCTACTGGCGGCGATGGCCTATCTGACCTGGCCGTCGCTGGTCGCTCCCGTCGTCGCGCCGTTTCTCGGCGGCCTGCTCGCGGATACCGTGGGCTGGCGGTGGATCTTCGGGGTCAACATCCCGATCGGCATCGCCCTGGCCGTCGTCGGCCTTGCCGTTGTTCCGCGAATCGACCCGCCCGAACGGATTCCGCTCGACTGGCGCGGCTTCGCGCTGGTCTCCGGCGCAGTGGTGTGCCTGACCGGCGGCGTCGAACTGATGGCCGGCGGACGGTGGCCGATCGTCGTGGCGTTGCTCACGGCGTCGAGCGCACTCGGCGTCGCGGCGGTGCGGGCGATGACCAGGCGCGACCACCCACTCTTCGACCTCGATGTGTTGCGGATCAAGACATTTCGCGCCGGAAATCTGAGCGGCAGCGTGTACCGGCTGATGATCACCGCGGCGCCGTTCCTGTTCGCTCTGCTGCTCCAGTCGGGCTTCGGATGGAGCGCGGCGTCGGCCGGCGCGATCATCACGGCGGTCTTCGTCGGCAACCTCGCGATCAAACCGTTGACCACACCGATCATCCGGCGTCTGGGCTTTCGCCGCACCCTGGTCTGGTCCAATGTCGCAGGCGCAATCGCCTTGGGCGCGTTCGTCTTTGTGACGCCGAGCGTGCCGGTGACGGTGATCGTCGGCCTGATGTTGGCGAGCGGAGTGTTCCGCTCGATCGGCTTCAGTGCTTACAACACAGTGCAATTCGCCGACGTCGGGGAGCGCGACCTGGTCGCCGCGAACACGCTGTCGTCGACGCTGCAGCAGATCGCCACCGCACTCGGCATCGCCGTCGCGTCTCTCGCGGTGCGAATCGGCGTCGCGATCGCGGGCCCCGACGGCGACCTCGCCTACCGGTTGGCGTTCGCCGTCGCCGCCGCGGTCATGTCGATCCCGCTGTTCGGCGCACTGCGCCTGTCCCCCGACGCCGGGGCGCACGCGGCACGACGGTGATTCGCCGGGGTTGCGCTACTTCGCGCGCGGTCCGCACGTTCTGCGCACCGTCAGCGTCGGCTCGAGTACCTTCGCCACCGGGTCGGCGGCGCTGCCCTCCATCCGGTCGGCGAGCAGCGTTCCGGCCGCGACCCCGACGTCGAAGCTGCGGTCGTCGACGGTCGTGAGTCCGATCAGCTTCGACGACGCGAGGGAGGTGTCGTCGTAACCGACGATCGACAAGTCGTCGGGCACGACGCGACCGGCGTCGCGGGCCGCGGCGAGCGCGCCGACGGCCATCACATCGTTGGCGGCGAAGATCGCGGTGATCTCCGGATGGTCGACTAAAAGCGTTGCGGCAGTGGAGTATCCGGCCTCGTCGGTCGCCGGGCCGGCGTAGGGCGTGGATACGACCCGCGCGCCGGATTCGCGGGCTCGGTCCTCGAATGCCGCTCGTCGCACCTGCGCGGCCCCGCTTCCCACCGATAGGTGGCCGAGATCCGCGTGCCCCAGCGCCACAAGATGTTTCGCCACCAACCGCGCACCTTCGGCATCGTCGTTGGCGACCGAGTCGAAGTTGTCGACGACGTGCTCGTCGGGCGCACGCCTCGTTCCGGCTACGACGACGGGCGGCAGACCGCCGTCGGTGAGGGCGTTCGGCGGATCCATGCCGACCACCATCCCGTCCACCCGCATCGACAGAAACGACTCGACCGGATGTTCGGCTTGATCGGCGGTGGCGACGTCGACGACGGAAAGCCGGTATCCGCGCGGACCGAGTGCGGCGTGCAAGCCCCGGACGAGGTCGACGAACCAGAGGTTGGTGTAGTCGTCGATCAACACCCCCACGAGCTTCGTGCGCCCGGCGGCCAGATTCGACGCCGCGCGGCTCGGGCGGTAACCGAGTTCGGCGATCGCCGCCTCGACTGCCCGTCGGGAGTCCTCGCCGACCTTCGGTGACGACTGCAGAACCAGCGAGACCAGCGACTTCGATACACCCGCCGCTTTCGCGACGTCGTAGATGGTGGGACGCTTCGCCGCCAACTCGACTCCTCAGACTTCACCGCTATTGACAGGACATAGTGGTATCACACAGAATGATTCACACCGGAGTTGGAGCGCTCCAATAATGAGGACGACCGCTCCCGACAACGGCCTCAGACCCTTCTCGACCGAGAGATCCGCCCATGAACAACACCAGCAGTATCGGCGTCGCAGTTATCGGCGCGGGCATGGCCGGCAAAGCCCACGCCGCCGGATACCGCAGCGCCACAGCAGTTTTCGGGGACAACTTGCCGGAGATTCGCCTCGTCTCCATCGCCGACGCCTATGAGCCGCTCGCCGTGGAGGTGGCCAAGCGGTTCGGCTTCGCCCGGCATGACACCTCCTGGCAGGCCATCGTCGACGCAGACGACATCGACGTCGTCAGCGTCGTCGTGGCGAACGCGCTGCACCGCGAGATCGTCGAAGCGTTGCTGGCCGCGGGCAAACATGTCCTGTGCGAGAAGCCGCTGGCCGGAAGCATCGCCGACGCCGAAGCGATGGTCGACGCCGCGGCGTCGTCGGATGCCGTTGCGCGAATCGGTCTGACCTACCTGCGCTCGCCGGGCATCGCCTTCCTGGGCGACCTGGTCCGCAGTGGTCGGCTGGGGAAATTCATCAACTTCGACGGCGAGTACTGGACCGACTACGCCTGCGACCCGAACGGCCCGATCAGCTGGCGATTCAAGGGAGCCCCGGGCTCGGGTGCGCTCGCCGACGTCGGCAGCCATCTGTCCTACATCGCCGAATTATTCGGCGGCCCAATCGCTTCCGTCCGCGGCGGCACCCTGCACACCACCTTCGACACCCGACCCAAGCCCGTCGGACGAGTGATCGGACATGAGCACGCGGAGGTGAGTGCCGAACGTGAGGTAGTCGAAAACGATGACGTCGCAGGCTTTTTCGTCGACTTCGCAGACGGTGGAACCGGCTCGCTGCAGGTGTCGCGGGTAGCAGCCGGTCATCCGAACACCCTCAAGTTCGAGGTCTTCTGCGAGCGCGGCACCGCCGCATTCGATTTCCGCAAGCCCGGCCAGGTAGAGGTCACTCTTCTCGGCGACGAGCATGATCTCGCCGGTCCGCGCACCGTCACCCTGGGCCCCGCCCACCCGTACTGGTCCGGCGGTCTGGCCATGGACGCCTGCGGCGTCGGCATCGGACAGAACGACGGATTCGTCTTCCAGGCGCGTGCATTCCTCGAAGAGGTCGCCGGCGTCGCGGAGTCAGAGTCGTTGCCGCGCAACGCTGATTTCGCCGAAGGCCTGCATAACATGCTGCTGCTCGACGCCGTGGCGCGGTCGGCGCGCGGCGGCGGGACCGAAGTCAGCATCCCCGACGCCGCGTCACTCGTACTTTCCTGATCGGTTTCCACCGATCACTTCTCACCGATCACTTCTCACCGACAAGGACCTCGCATGACCAAGACCCTCGGCGTCTACACCGCCGTCCTGCACGACCGTCCGCTCGACGCCGCACTCGATGCGATCAAGGAACTCGGCCTCAACGCCGCCGAGATCAACGCCGGCGGCTTCCTTCCGCCCACACACATTCCGAACATCGACGACATCGTCGAATCATCCACTGCCGCAGCAGATTACCTCGGCCTCTTCGCCGAGAAGAACATTCGGATCGCCGGGCTGAATGTCAACGGAAACCCGCTGCACCCCAATCCGGTGATCGGCGACAAGCACGCCGCCGACCTGCGCCGGGCGATCCGCGCCGCCGCCGCGCTAGGCCAGAAGCGGGTGGTGACGATGTCCGGCCTACCCGGCGGCGAGCCGGGTTCGACGCGGCCCAATTGGGTTGTCAATGCCTGGAATTCGGGCGCGCTCGATGTGCTCGACTACCAGTGGGACGACGTCGTGGTGCCGTTCTGGAAGGAGATCGCGGCACTCGCGCAGGAGCACGACGTCAAGGTCGCCATCGAGATGCATCCGCAGAACGTCGTGTTCAACCCGCCCACCATGCTCGAGTTGATCGAGCGGGTCGGGACCGATTTCGTCGGCGCCGAGATGGATCCCAGCCATCTCTTCTGGCAGTGGATGGACCCCATCGCCGCCGTCGAGTACCTCGGCGACCGCGTATTCCACGCTGCGGCAAAGGATGTGCGTATCAACGAGAACGCCAAGATCTATGGCGTCCTCGACGATCGTTTCCGTCGTCTGGCCCCGACCGAGGAGCGCGTCAATCTCGGCGGCGACGAATGGGTCAACGAGTGGCCGAAGGATTCCGCTTGGGATTTCGTCGCGCTCGGCCGCGGCCACGACCAGGAATTCTGGACCGACTTCCTTCGTGCCCTCTACCGCGTCGACGAGAACATGGCCGTCAACATCGAGCACGAGGACGTGTCGTTGGGCCGCATCGAGGGGCTACAGGTAGCGGCAGACGTGCTGTTGACCGCGGCCGAGGCGGCAACCGTCGAAGTCTCGGTATAGCCTCGTCCGCGCCCGAAGCACGAACCGTCCGATTCCCCGAGCTGAAGTCGTTGTCGGTCGCGGCGCTCTGCTCCGGGCGCCGGTGTTGTCAGTCGCGTCGTAATCCGCCGCTCCCCGAGTGCCGTTGTTGTCGCTTGTGCCGCAATCTTCTGCTCCCCGAATGCCGTTGTTGTCGGTCGCGTCGTAATCCACCGCTCCCCGAGTGCCGAAGCGAGGCACGAGCTTCGGTGTAACGAGGGGCTGGTGAGACGAAAAGCCCAACGGGGGAACGGGCTTTCAGAGACGCTGAGCGTTTCCGCTCCCGGAGTGCCGTTGTTGTCGTTCGCGTCGCAACTTTACGCTCCCCGAGTGCCGAAGCGAGGCACGAGCTTCGGTGTAACGAGGGGGTGGTGACCCGCAAAGCCCAACGGGGGAACGGGCTTTCGGGGACGCTGAGCGTTCCTGCTCCCCGAGCGCCGTCGACGTCGCACGCGCCGCAACCCACCGTTCCCCGAATGCTGTCGACGTCGCTCGCGCCGCAACCCTCCGCGCCCCAAAGTGCCGTCCACGTTGTCGGTCGCGCCGCAACCCCCGCTGCTCCCCGAGTGCCGAGGCGAGGCACGAGCTTCGGTGTAACGAGGGGGCTGGTGACCGGCAAAGCCCACAGGGGAACGGGTTTCGGAGACGCTGAGCGTTTCCGCTCGCCGAGTGCCGTCAACGTCGCTCACGCCGCAACCCTCTGCTCCCCGAGTGCCGTTGTTGTCGGTCGCGTCGCACCCTCCGCTCCCCGAGTGCCGAAGCGAGGCACGAGCTTCGGTGTAACGAGGGGCCCGGTGAGACGAAAAGCGCAACGGGGGAACGGGATTTCGGGGACATGCATCGTTTCTGTGTCGGGCTCACCTGTTCGACGGTGTGGGTGCCGACATGGCCTGGACGGGGATGCCGGGTGGTGGGTGGAGTTGGGGTGCCCGGCCGGCGGTTTGTCGACGACCGGCGCGGCGGGGCTAGCGGCGCAGATCCGACCGTCTGGCGGTGTCGGACATGGCCTCGGGAGTCGGATCTGCCATGGCGGTGATGGTGGTGTGCGAAATCTGTTGCCCGCCAGCGCCGGCCAGCGTAGACCGGCCGACGAGATTGGTGTCCGGTTTCCTCTTGGTTTGAGGCCGGTGTCGGGGTAGAATCGAACATAGTAGCGAAGGCCCTGAGTGTGGGTGGGCCGCCGAACGTGGGAAGCACTCCTCTTTTTGTAGATGGTTTTGTCCCTGCGTGTTCGGAGCATCGATGTCTACTAGCCGTGATTCTGTCCCGCCGTCGCGTGCGACGGTGTCCCGCTATGGGTGGGCGAGTGAAGACCCCGGCCGTATCGGCCTGCATCTGGCGACAGACAAGGTCGCCGAGGATGCAGCGTGTGGGCACATCAACGATCTGATGGATGCGATCACCACGTGTCGGGCGGGGGAATCGTTTCTGCTGTGGACCAAATACCGGGCCCTCGCCGGGATTCATGACCAGTTGGCCGGCGGGTGCGGTGACGGGGACGCCCGGCTCGTCTCCCAGCAGTCGCAGGTCGCGGCCCGGTATGCGATGACGGGGGCGATCAGCCCACAGGTGTCGGCGCGGCACGTGAATGAGGCGGTCGCGATGGTGCATCGGTTGCCGCGGACCGGGGAACGCCTGCGGGATGGGGTGATCGCGGCGTGGCAGTTCACCCGGATCGTGTCACGGTCCGATCTGATCGACGGGTACGGGTATCGGGCGGCGGTCGACGAGGAAATCGCCCGGCGGGTGGGGCGGGGGTCATGGTCGGGGAAACGCCTGGATGCCCTGGTGGATTCGGCGATCTTCCGCCACGACCCCGACGCCGTCCGCCGCCGCCACCACCTGGCGAAGGAAGGCCGCACCGTCACCACCGATCCGTTGGCGGATGGGATGGCCGAACTCCGCGCCACCGCCACCGTGGAGGATGTCGCGACCGCGTTCGCCGCCATCGACGCCCTCATCACCCGGGTCTGCTGCAGCAACGATCCGCGGCGTCGGGGGCGCGGCGCTCAGATGCGGTGATCGCCCGGCTGCACGGGGTGGCGTTCGAATGCGAATGCGGCGACCCCGACACCTGCACCGGCCAGCCCGACGACACCGCGGCAGGGGTGTCGCAGGCGCAGGTCGTGATCGCCATGCACGTGATCACCGAACAAGCCACCCTCACCACCGATCGTGGCAGCGCCGATGATGGGATGGGTTACGTCGACGGCTACGGGATCATCACCGGTGAGCAGGTCCGCGACATCGCCGAACGCCCCGAGACGAAGGTCAGCTACTTCCCCAACCCACCCACCACACAACCCGATTCGCCAACAGACGCCGACACAGCGACCGCGGCCGAGGCCGACGGCGAACCGGAGCCGGAACTGGACTTGGATTTCGTCGAGGCGGCGTCTCCGACCGTGACGGACTCGGAATCATATGAGACCGAGCCGGCAGCCGCGGCAGACGAGACCGAACCGGCCGCTGACACGAAACCCGAACCGGAAAGCAGCCGAGCAGCCACGCCAGAGCCGCACGCGGCGCCGACGACCAGTGAACCCGAACCCGAGGCTGAGGCCGCGACACCACCGGCCGGGGAGGGACCGGACACAAGCGACGCACTCGCACCATCACCACAACCCGAGCCCCAGCTGACGCCAGAAGCAGCGTCAGTGGGCGAGGCAGAGCCACAAGCACCTGCAAAAGCAGAAGGATCGTCTGAGGCCCCGGCGTGCTACCGCAAGCCGAAGTTGCCGTTGCCGTGTTTGCCGTCGGATCCGTATCGGTTCTCCACCGCGTTCGACACCTACATCCGTGCCCGGGATGTGGCGTGCGGTGCGCCGGGGTGTGACCGGCCTGGCTTCGCTGCACAGTTGGATCACTGCCAGGAATACAACCACGACGATCCGGCTGCGGGTGGGCAGACCGACGCTGCCAACGTGCACGTCCTGTGCGTCTTTCACCACTTGCTCAAGACCGGCGACCACGGCTGGCTCGATGACATGACCCTCGACCACAGTGGGCGGGTGCAGTATCGGGTCCGTACCCCGGAGGGACTGTGGATCGACGGCCCCGACCTGTCCGGCACCGACCTGTTCGACACCCTCACCCGCATCCGCTTCGCCGACCCACCCACCACACCCACCAGCAGCAGCAGAAAGAAGCGGTCGCGGCGGCGGTCGGCGTCGACGGTCGACAAACAACGCCGCCGCCAACGCGAACGCGAACACAATCGAGCCGAACGCGAAACCGCCGAAGCCGCGCACGCAGCCGCCGTCGAACACGACCGCATCACCGGTGAACCCGTCACATACTGGCGCATCCGCTCCCACCATCCGAGTCACACCAGTCACACCCGTGACAACGAACCGTTACCGCACTACGACGACACCCCACCACCCTTCTAAACCAGACACCACACATGCGGCGCTCAAACCGAACGCGACAGCCCACCCGGCACTCCCGACCGCGGCCAAAAGCGCCGCGGTACAGTTCATCCCACACAGATGCGGCGGTCGGCTCCGACGGTCGACCAGCAACGCCACCGTCAACAAGAACGCGAACAAGATCGAGCCGAACGGGAACCACCGAAGCCGCGCACGCGGCCGCCGCCGAACACAACCGCAGATCAACCGGCGAACCCATCACATACTGGCGTATCCGCCTCCCCGATACGGCGAACCCCACCAGCAACATCCGTGACAACGAACCGTTACCGCAGTACGACACCCCGCCCCTCTAGAACCAGACTGAGGCACACCGGCGCTCAACCGACCGCGACACCCACCCACAGCCTGACCCTGACCCCAGCACCGCGAACCTCCCGACCGCGGCCAAAAGTGCTGCGACACAGTTCACCCCACAGGTGCGGCGGTCGGCGTCGACGGTCGACCAGCAACGCCACCCGTCTGTTGACCGTCTCTGCGTGTGACGACCACCGAGACCGCGCACGCGGCCACCGTCGAACACGACTGCACTACCGGCGCATCCGCTCCACCAACCCGAGCCCCACCAGTCACACCCATGACAACGAACCGTTACCGCAGCACGACGACACCCTTCTAGACCAGACGCCGCACACCGACGCTCAACCGAATTTGACTGCGCGCCTGGCTGTTCCACACCGACCACACGTCGGTCACCACAGCCCGACCACCGAATCTCACGGTCACCACCGACAAATCAGTGTTAACCGCGAGACTTCCGGTGGACGATCCCCGACCCAGCACTCCGAGCCTCCCGACCACTCGGCCAAAAGTGCTGCGACACAGTTCATCCCGAGGGGTACAGGAGTCTCGACGCCCGGCTCGGCTAGCCACCGCCACGCACCCGCTACAGGACACCCGGTTCGACCACCCAAGGGCTGCAGCAAGAGACAATCCCTCATCGCGGGCGATACCAGCCTCAAGGCATCACTCCGATCAAAGCTATGGCGCAGCCGCACTCCTATACCGAAACCCAGGCTCCCGACTCCACCGATTCGACGATCGCGTCCAGGACGCGGGCGCTGCGCACGGCATCGTCGACGGTCGCGCCGACGACGGAGCCGGTTGCGATCGACGACAAGAATCGGTGCGCTTCAATTACTTTCAGGTCGTCGTAGCCCATCGGGTTGGCGGCACCGGGCTGGAACACGGCGAACTCGCCCGCGCCCGGCCCGACGTGCACGCTCGCCACCGGCTCATCCTGATACGACGTCCCGCGCGCCAACTCGAGCTCACCCATCCGCCGGTAGTCCCAGCGCACGACGCCGGTGGTGCCGTGAATCTCGAATCCATACGAATTCTGCTCGCCCACCGACACTCTCGACGCCTCCAGCACGCAGCGCGCCCCTGACACCATCCGTAGCTGCGCTCCGACGTAGTCTTCGTTCTCGACGGGCCCCAGCGCGCCGCCCGAAGCCAGCTGATGTCCCGACGTCGCCGCGCTCGGTTCCGGTCGTTCCGAAATGAATACCGCCGTGTCGGCGACGAGGGATTCGATGTCGCCCAACAGGAATCGCACCAGGTCCGCCCCGTGCGACGCCAAGTCGCCCAGCACACCGTGACCGCCGAGCGCATTCTGGTAACGCCACGTCAGCGCGCCGTCGGGGTGCGCCGCGTAATCGCTGAAGAATCGGAACCTGGCATGCGTCACGACTCCGATGTCCCCACGTGCGATCAGGTCACGAGCAGCTTCCACGGCGGGTGCGTTTCGGTAGTTGAACCCGACCGCTGTTCGACGATCGGCGGCGTCGGCCGCAGCGGCGACTGCCTGCGCATCAGCCGCCGTCAGGCCAACCGGCTTCTCGATCCACAGATGTTTGCCCGCCGTCAGCACCGCGCAACCGATCTCACGGTGCAGGAAGTTCGGGACGGTCACCGACACCGCGTCGACTTCCGGGTCCGCGACGACGTCGCGCCAGTCCGTGTAGAACCGCTGCGCACCGTACTGCGCGGCGGCGGCTTCCGCACGGCCCGGCACATCGTCGGCGACGACCAGGAGCTCCGCCCCCGGCCCCTGCGGGTAATGGTGACGCACCCGACCGTACGCGCGCGAATGCACCGCACCCATCCACCCCAGCCCGATGACGGCGACGCGCACATTCTCGGTTGATTCGCTCATCACAAACCCTTCGTTTTGTAAGGACAATAGGTCTATCATACTAGGTGGAGGTCCGATAGTAATGTGGATCTACCGACCCGCACGCCACTGCCCGACCATGAGGACAAATCCATGACCATCATCGTTTCCGTTCCAGACTCCGCCGAGGGTCCACTCGCGCTCGCCGCCGCCATCGACGAGGCAAAGGCGTTCGGCACCGACCTCGTTGCCGTAAACCTGGGCCTGCGTCCGCTCAAGGCCGACGTCAACGGCTCCGGGGTAGACGTGACCATCGTCGACCGCGCAGATCGCGACCCGGTCGACACCGTCCTCGACGAGATCGCCAAGCGCAATCCGTCGCGCCTGGTCATCGGCGTCAAGCGTCGCTCGCCGGTCGGCAAGGCCATGCTCGGCAGCGTGAGTCAGCGACTGCTGCTGGCCTCGCCCATCCCGGTACTCGCGGTCAAGCTCGACGAAGACTGACGCACTCACCCCGACGGGCGGCCGACTCAGATCGAGTCGGCCGCCCTTTTTTGCGTCGTGTCCGTATTGATCCTTACAACCAAACATGGGCCCACCGATTCGGCGGGCCCATGTTCACTCAGGGGGTCTAGCGGAAGTCGCCCTTCGCGAACGACTCCTCCAGCGATTCCAAGGACCGGCCACTGGTGTTCGGCAGCGTCTTGAAGATCAAGAACGTGAACACCGCGCAGATCACGAAGAAGGTGCCGTAGGTACCGCGAATGCCGCCCACCTCGATCAACGTGGGGAACACCTGCCCGACGATGGCGTTGGTGACCCACAGGATCAACACCGACAGACCCATGCCGAAACCGCGAAGACGCAGCGGGAACAACTCCGACAGGCACACCCAGACCGGGACGTTGAGCGCCGTCTGCATCGACAGCACGAACAGTGCGACGAAGATCAGGACCGCGTAGGCCTGCACCTTGCCCTCGGGGATGACCAGGGTCGACAGGACGGTCAGCCCGTGGAACACGGTGACCGCGATCATGCCGATCAGGATCAGCTTGCGACGTGGGATGCGGTCGATGAGGACGAACAGGCAGATCGAGCTGCCGATCACCGCGGCGACGCCCATGAAGATGTTCGCGATGGGAGCTGCACTGTCGCTGAAGCCGGCGACCTCGAGCATCTTGGTGCCGTAGTACATGACCGAGTTGATGCCGGTGACCTGCTGCGCGATCGCCAGGATGACTGCGGCAAGCATGATCCGGCGGACCCAAGGGATGGCGAGGTCGTACCAGCCGCCCGTCTGCGACGCCGCTTCCTCTTCGGCGAGTTCCTCGACCTCAGCCATTTCGGCGCGGGCACGATCCTCGGTACGGACCTTCATCAGGACGTCGAGCGCGTCGTTGTCGCGCCCCTTCGAGATGTACCAACGCGGCGATTCCGGCATCCGCAGCATGCCGATGAACAGGCAGATCGCGGGCAATGCACAGATCGCGAGCATGATGCGCCAGACGCCGTCGTGCCCGCCCGGGTTCGAGTCGGTGGCCGGCTGCCACACCGCGGCGATAATGGCGTTGACGACGAACGCGGCCAGCTGGCCGACGACGATGGCCAGCTCATTGCGGCCGCCGAGAGTTCCGCGTCGCTCGGTCGGGGCCAACTCGGAGAGGTAGACCGGAACCACGACCGAAGCACCGCCGACGGCGAGGCCGAGGATGAAGCGCGCCGGCAGCATGACACCGAGATTCGGGGCGACGACTGCGCCGAGAGTTCCGAAGAAGAAGATCACCGCAAGGATGATCATGGTCTTGCGTCGGCCGATGGCATCGGAGAGCCGGCCACAACCGAGTGCACCGAGGGCTGCACCGATGAGCAATGTCGACACCACCAGTCCCTCGGTGGTGGTGGTGAGTCCCAGGTCGTACTTCATCGGCTCCAGTGCGCCGTTGAGCACACCGGTGTCGTAGCCGAACAGCAGACCGCCGAACGTCGCGACGATCGCGATGGTGTCCATCCGTCGCTGATGTGGACCTGGTCGCAGCGGTGGTAACGCGATCGCGCTACTTGAATCTGAGGATGTTTCTGATGTCACCGGGGCTCTCCTTCTCTCCAGCCCGGCAGGGCGACGGGGCAGTCACCTACCGGCGGATGGATCGCTCCACCGCCGACGACCCGCGTCAATGAGCAGCTTTTGTCCTGTGCAGCCGTAGCGACTACGACTGTTACAAATATGGCAGTGACCGCGGCCACATGCAATAGTTTCAGACAAATATGTCCTGACATTCTGCTTTGTGACGTGAGAAGGCGTAGAGCAGACCCGAAAACAAGGCTCAGGTCCGACACCGAGCCTTCTCGGAGTCGGACCTGAGCCTTCGTGTCGCGCTGGAGGATCTGGAGGATTTACAGGATGGTCAGCATCTCGTTGTAGGTCGGCAGCGGCCAGAGATCGTCGGCGACGATGCCTTCCAACTTGTCGGTCGCGGCACGGATCGCAGCCATCGCGGGAATCAGCACATCGCGGGCGTACTTCGACTCCTCGTACTCGCTCTCCCCGTGCATTCCGGCGATCCCGTCGTCGAGCACGACCATCGCCCCGTGCAGGTCGGTGATCAGCCTCGTGATCTCGAAGAGCACCGGCGTCTGCATCTCGATGCCGGCGGCCTTGAGCGACGCCGCCGTCGACGCCAGTTCGCCCTGGTAGCGGATCGCGGCCGGAAGGATCATCGTCTTGGCGATCTCCGCGGTCTCCTTGGCTTCCACCAGCAGCGTCAGCGCGTAGTACTCGAAGATGACGTCCTCGCGGGCCTTGAGTTCACGCGCAGAGAGCACGCCATACTTCTCGAAGATCTCCACGACCTCCGGTGACGTGTACTCGACGACGGCGTCGACCGTCGTCCGCAGGTTCTTGAGACCGCGGGCGGCCGCCTCTTCCTGCCACTCGTCGGAGTAGCCGTTGCCGTTGAAGATCACCGCACCGTGTTCGAGAACGATCTCCATCAGCACCTGTTGCACGGCGTCGGCGAGGTCGACACCGGCGTCGAGTTGTTTCTCCAGCGCGTCGGAGATGAACTCCAGCGAGTCGGCCAGGATCACGTTGATCGCCACCATCGGGTCGGAGATCGACTGATTGGAGCCGGGTGCGCGGTACTCGAATCGGTTGCCGGTGAACGCGAACGGGCTGGTCCGGTTGCGGTCGCCCGGGTCGGCCTTGAGCGGCGGCAGCGTGTCGACGCCGAGTTCGATGATGCCCGCCGCCTTGGAACCGGTGGCACCGCCCTTGGCGATCTGGTCGAAGACGTCCATCAACTGGTCGCCGAGGAAGATCGAGATGATCGCCGGCGGAGCCTCGTTGGCACCGAGGCGATGGTCGTTCGACGCCGACGCCACCGCCGCACGCAACAGGCCGCCATATTTGTGGACCGCTCGGATGATCGCACCGCAGAAAGTCAGGAACTGCATGTTCTCGTGCGGGGTGTCACCCGGGTTCAGCAGGTTTCCCTGGTTGGCGTTGCCGAGCGAGAAGTTGACGTGCTTGCCCGAGCCGTTGACACCGGCGAACGGCTTCTCATGCAGCAGACACTTCATGCCGTAGCGTTCGGCGACCCGCTTCATCGTCGTCATCATCAACTGCTGATGGTCGTGCGCCAGCACCGACCGCTCGAAGACCGGCGCGATCTCGAACTGGCCGGGCGCCACCTCGTTGTGCCGGGTCTTCGACGGAATGCCCTGTTTGAACAGCTCACGGTCGAGTTCGATCATGAACGCCAGCACGCGGTCGGGGATGGCTCCGAAGTAGTGGTCGTCGAACTCCTGCCCCTTCGACGGTTTCGCGCCGAACAGGGTGCGGCTGGTGGTCATCAGGTCGGGGCGCGCGTAGTAGAAATGCTCGTCGATAAGGAAGTACTCCTGTTCGGCTCCCGCGTAGGAGACGACGGTGTCGACGTCGTCGTGGCCGAACAGCTTCAGCAGCCGCATCGCCTGCTTGCTCATCGCCTGTTGACTACGCAACAGCGGTGTCTTCTTGTCGAGGGCTTCGCCGGTCCAGGAGATGAAGATCGTCGGGATGCACAGCGTGTTCCCGTTGGGGTTCTCCATGATGTACGCCGGGCTGGTGACGTCCCAGCCGGTGTAGCCACGCGCCTCGAAGGTTCCGCGCAGGCCGCCGTTGGGGAAGCTCGACGCATCCGGCTCACCCTGCAGCAGCGTCTTACCGGCGAACTCGGCGAGCGACGCCCCGCTTGAGTCGGGTTCCAGGAAAGAGTCGTGCTTCTCCGCGGTCAGCCCGGTCAGCGGATAGAAGACGTGCGCGTAGTGGGTCGCGCCCATCTCCAACGCCCAGTCCTTCATCGCGACCGCCACGTAGTCCGCGAGGGCCGCATCCATCGCGGCACCGGCCTCGATGGTCGCGGCGACCGCCTTGTACACGTGCTTGGGGAGCCGCTTCTTCATCACCGACAGGCTGAAGACATTGCGACCGAAGGTATCTGCCAGCGGCTCGGGGAAACCGTCGGTCTTGACCTCGTACGTCGTGACTGCCTTGATGGCCTGGCGCCGGGACATGCTGCCGCTCATGGGTACTCCTGAATACTCGGTGCGAGATTGCCTGGCAACCATAGGAGCGCGGTGTGTGCGGCTGGTTTCACTCGTGTGACGGACAGATTCTCGATTGTGACGCGCAGGAAAAACGACGTCGCCCGCCCGGATCCGCGACTTCGTGCACGAAGCGTGAATGAAGAAAGCCCCGGTGAGGGATTGCACATCCTCACCGGGGCTGGTCTAGCTCGGAAGAGTTACTTTCCGATCGTGTCGTTGGTCAGCTTGCCACCCTTGGCGGCGAGATCGACCAGCGACTGCGGCGGCTCGAAGTGCGAACCGTACTTCGACGCCAGGTCACGAGCGCGGTCGACGAAGCCTTGCAGGCCGCCCTCGTACTGGTTGACGTACTGCGCGACGCCGCCGGTCCAGGCCGGGAAGCCGATACCGAAGATCGAGCCGATGTTGGCGTCCTCGATCGAGGTGAGCACACCCTCGTCGAAGCACTTCACGGTCTCCAGCGCCTCGGCGAAGAGCATGCGCTCCTTCATGTCCTCCAGCGGGATCTCGGCGCTGCCCGACTTGAAGTGCTCACGCAGACCCGGCCACAGCAGGCCACGCTTGCCGTCGGCGTAGTCGTAGAAGCCCTTGCCGTCCTTCTTGCCGGTACGACCTTCGTCGACCATCCAGTCGATGACCGCGTACGAACCGTGCTGCGGCGGTTCCTGACCGGCCTCGCGGATCGCTGCCTCGGTCTCCTTGCGGATCTTCTGCGGCAGGGTCAGGGTCAGCTCGTCCATCAGCTGCAGCGGTGCGGCCGGGTAACCGGCCTGGGTGCCCGCGTGCTCGATGAACGCCGGCTCGATGCCTTCACCGACGGCTGCGACGGCCTCGTTGATGAAGGTGCCGATGACACGGCTGGTGAAGAACCCGCGGCTGTCGTTGACGACGATCGGGGTCTTGCGGATCTGCAGGGTGTAGTCGATGACCTTGGCCAGCACGGCGTCGGACGTCTTGGCACCCTTGATGATCTCCACCAGCGGCATCTTGTCGACGGGGCTGAAGAAGTGAATGCCGATGAAGTCCTCTTGGCGCTTGACGCCCTCGGCGAGGATGGTGATCGGCAGGGTCGAGGTGTTGGAACCGAGCACGGCGTCGGGCTCGACGATGTCCTCGATCTCCTGGAATACCTGGTTCTTCACCGCGACCGACTCGAACGCGGCCTCGATCACGAAGTCGACGCCCTTGAAATCGGCCGGGTCGACGGTGGGGGTGATGCGGGCGAGCAGCGCGTCGGAGCGCTCCTGCGTGGTCTTGCCGCGCGAGAGAGCCTTCTCCTCCAGCTTGACCGAGTAGTCCTTGCCGCGGTTGGCGGCGTCGATGTCGATGTCCTTGAGGACGACCTCGATACCGGCCTTGGCCGAGACATACGCGATGGCCGCGCCCATCATGCCCGCGCCGATGACGCCGACCTTCTTGGCGGTGTACTTGTCATAGCCCTCGGGGCGCGAGCCGCCGCCGTTGATGTGCTGCAGGTCGAAGAAGAACGCCTTGATCATGTTCTGCGAGACCTGTCCGGTCAGCAGCGACACGAAGTAGCGGGTCTCGACGATGTCGGCGGTGTCGATGTCGACGTAGGCGCCCTCGATGGCCGCCGCGAGGATCGCGCGCGGTGCGGGCATGTTGGCACCCTTGATCTGCTTGCGCAGGATCGCCGGGAAGGCCGGCAGATTGGCGGCGACGGCCGGGCTGGTCGGAGCACCGCCGGGCAGCTTGTAGCCCTTGACGTCCCAGGGCTGCTGCGCCTCGGGGTTCTCCGCGATCCACTTCTTGGCAGCCGGGATCAGCTCTTCGATGCTGCCGACGACCTCGTGGATGAGTCCGGTTTCCTTGGCCTTGGCCGGGCTGAACTGCGTGCCCTGCAGCAGAACGCCCATCAGCGCGTTCTGGAAGCCGAGCAGGCGGACGGTACGGACCACGCCGCCGCCACCGGGAAGCAGGCCGAGGGTCACCTCGGGCAGGCCGAGCTTGCTGCCCTTGACGTCGGCGGCGATGCGGTAGTGGGTGTGCAGGGTCAGCTCGAGGCCGCCGCCGAGGGCTGCTCCGTTGATCGCCGACACGACCGGGCGGCCCAGGGTCTCCAGGCGCCGCAGCACCTTCTTCATCCCGTTGACGCGCTCGGTGGTCGCGGCCGCGATCTCCTGCTTGGTCTCGGTCCGCTCGGCGGTCATGTCCTTGAGGTCGCCACCGGCGAAGAAGGTCTTCTTCGCCGAGGTGATGATGACACCGGTGATGTCGTCGCGCTCCGCCTCCAGACGGTCGACGATCTCGGCGATCGAGGTCATGAACGTGTCGTTCATGGTGTTGGCGCCCTGGGCCTTGTCGTCCATGGTCAGCACGACGATGCCGTCGTCGCCCTTGTCCCAGGCAATCATGTTGTCACTCATAGTTTTTCAACGTTCTTTCTGTGTGGACGCGGCTCAGAGGCGTTCGATGATGGTCGCGACGCCCATGCCGCCGCCGATACAGAGGGTGACCAGGCCGTAGCGGCCGCCGGTGCGCTCGAGCTCGTCGAGGCAGGTGCCGAAGATCATCGCGCCGGTCGCACCGAGCGGGTGGCCCATGGCGATGGCGCCGCCGTTGACGTTGACCTTCTCGTGCGGGATCTTGAGATCCTTCATCCACTTCATGACGACCGAGGCGAACGCCTCGTTCAGCTCGAACACGTCGATGTCGTCGACGGTCAGGCCGGCCTTCTTGAGTGCGAGCTCGGTCGCCGGCGTCGGGCCGGTGAGCATGATGGACGGCTCGCTGCCGATCTCGGCGAAGGACACGACGCGTCCACGCGCGGCCAGACCGTTACGCTTACCCGCTTCTTCGCTGCCGAGCAGCACCAGTCCGGAGCCGTCGACGATGCCCGAGCTGTTACCACCGGTGTGGACGTGGTTGACCTTCTCCACCGACGGGTACTTCTGCATGATGACGTCGTCGAAGCCGGCCATGTCGGCCAGCGCCTGGAAGGCGGGCTTGAGCTTGCCGAGGCTCTCCACGGTGGTGCCGGGGCGCATGTGCTCGTCGTGATCGAGCACGACGACGCCGTTGATGTCGCGCACCGGGATGACCGACTTGGCGAAGTAACCGGCTTCCCAGGCCTTGGCGGCGCGGTTCTGCGACTCGACCGCGTAGCCGTCGACGTCCTCACGGGAGAAGCCCTCGATGGTGGCGATGGTGTCGGCACCGATGCCCTGCGGGGTGATGTAGTTGTCGTACGCGGTGGCCGGGTCCATGAACAGGGCGCCGCCGTCGGAGCCCATCGGCACGCGCGACATCGACTCGACGCCGCCGGCGAGGACCAGATCGTCGAAGCCCGAGGCGACCTTGGCGGCTGCCAGGTTGACGGCCTCCAGACCCGACGCGCAGAAACGGTTGATCTGGGTGCCCGGCACGGTCTCGCCCAGGCCCGACACCAGCGCCGCGGTACGTGCGATGACCGCACCCTGCTCGCCGACCGGCGACACGACGCCGAGCACGACGTCGTTGATCTCGGTGGGATCGAGGCTGCCGTGCCGCGCAACCAGTTCCTTGATCAATCCGGAGACCAGGTCGATCGGCTTGATGCTGTGCAGCGCACCGCCGCGCTGCTTGCCACGAGGCGTACGGACCGCCTCGTAGATGAATGCTTGATCAGGCACGGATGTGTTCCTTTCACATGAACCGGAAGAGGTTTCTCCAACAGGCTAACCCGTCGTAACTTATTTGGCTATACCAGGTGGTCAAATACTTCTACGCATCGCAAAAAGTGCGCTATTGTCTGTTCACCATGACGGCCTCCAAGCAGTCCGGCGCCCGACGCCCGGCCAACCGCAGACGGCAGCTGATCGATCTCTCGGCGCAGCTGTTCCTCAAGCACGGGTACCCCCGGGTGTCGATGGCCGACATCGCGCGCGCCGCCGGCGTGACCGCGCCGTCGCTCTATCGGCATTTCGCCGACAAGCAGACCCTGCTCTACGACGCCGTGCTCGCCGGCGTCGACGACCTGCAGGTATGCACGACGGCCGCGCTCACGTCGGCGAACGGTGATCCGCACGCCTTCCTCACCGCGTTGTGCGGCACCATCTCCCGACGCCGCGACGCCTCGTCCCTGTGGCGCTGGACGGGCACCTACCTGTCCGGCGACCAGAACCGCGAGGTGGCCCTGCGGACCCGGGAGGTGTTGCGCCAATGGGCCGAACTGCTGTTCGCCGAACGCTCGCTCGCCGACTGGGAGCAGCGCCAACTCGTGTGGTCGCTGCTGTCGGTCGCGGGCAGCCTGTCGTCGCATCGCACCAGACTGTCGCCCGCGCAGGCCACCCGCGAACTGGTCGTCGTGGCCGATCGCCTCGTCGCGCTCACTCCGTCGGCCGCGTGCCCGCTGCGGGTGGTCCCCCACGTCGCATTGCCCGACGACGACCGGCGAACCGAGATCCTCGACGCCGCGGCCCAGTTGTTCGCCGCCCGGGGCTTCGGACCGACCGGCGTCGACGACATCGGCGCGGCCGTCGGGATCACCGGCCCCAGCGTGTACCGGCATTTCCCCTCGAAGGCCGCGATACTCATCGCGATCGGCCATCGCAGTGCGGCACGCTTGGAGGCCGGGGCGGTCGCCGCGTACGGAACCGGCACCGACGAGGCGAAAGTCCTTGCGCTGCTTGTCGACTCGTATGTCGACGTGGTCAACTCGATGCCCGACCTCTCGGTGTCGTTCAACTACGGCTCGGAGCTGCCCGCCAACGGGCTCGCCCGGGACCTGGTCGACATCCAGCGGCGCTACGTCGCCCGGTGGATCAACCTGCTGGTCGTCGTGCACGACATCGGCGAGGCGGAGGCGGGTATCGCGGTGCACGCCGCCCTGTCCATCGTCAACGACGCCGTACGCTTGCAACGCGGCGTCGAACGCCCTGAATTCGCCTCGCAGATGGCGTATTTGATGAAGGGTGCGATGGGGCTGGCACCGGTCGGCTGAGCGGGCCGACGTCGGGCCAATAGTGTCGGATTTACGGCAAGGGTACGAGTTCGAGGACTACCCTTGGCGGCTGTGAACGTCGAGGTGACCCCACTGCCCGGAATCGGAGTCCGCAAAGACTTCGAAGTGTCCTCCGGCCGGCGCATCGGCGTCATCACCCGGCGCGACGGAATGATCGACCTGATCATCTCCGAGGACGGCGATCCCGACGCGTGCCGGGACCAGATTCACCTCTCGACGGAGGAGTCCGCCGTCCTCGGCAACCTGCTCGGGGCCCCACAACTGGTGGCTCAACTGCAGGACGAGCATCGCGACATCCCCGGCGTCAACACCCGGCAGATGCCCATCGCCGGAGGATCGCCCTACGACGGCCGCACCCTCGGTGCGACGCAGATGCGCACCCGCACCAAGACCTCGATCGTCGCGGTGATGCGTGCCGGGCAGGTCCAGGCGTCGCCCGGTCCCGGTTTCACCTTCACCGCGGGCGACGTGCTGGTCGTCGTCGGGACCGCCGAGGGGCTCGACGCGGCGGCCAAGATTCTCACCAACGGCTGAGCAGTGACCGAAACCGCACTCGCCCTCGTCGAACTGGGCGCAGTGTTCTTCGCGTTGGGTGCACTCGGCCGAGTGGCGGCCAAATTCAGCTTCTCGCCCATCCCGCTGTATCTCGTCGGCGGCCTCGCCTTCGGGTCCGGCGGCTACGTCGGGCTGGGCGAGGTCTCCGAGTTCGGCCACATCGCCGGTGAGATCGGCGTGATCCTGCTGCTCCTGCTGCTGGGGTTGGAGTACACGGCGTCGGACCTGGTATCCGGACTGCGCCGCTCCTGGCCCGCGGGGTTGATGGACATCGTGCTCAATGCGACTCCGGGCGCGCTCGTCGCGTTGATGCTGGGCTGGGGACCCGTCGGGGCGCTGGCGATGGCCGGTGTCACCTACATCTCGTCGTCGGGGATCGCCGCGAAGTTGTTGACCGACCTGGGCCGCCTCGGCAACCGGGAGACGCCCGCGGTCTTGTCGATCCTCGTCTTCGAGGACCTGACGATGGCCGCGTATCTGCCCATCCTGACCGCGCTGCTCGCCGGCGTCGGATTCTGGGGCGGCGTCAAAGCACTCGTCATCGCGATCGCCTTGATCGCCGTCGTCTTGTGGGTCGCGCTGCGACACGGCCGCTGGGTGTCGGCGATCGTGCACAGCGCCGACCGCGAAGTCTTTCTGCTGACCCTGCTCGGCTCGGCGCTGTTGGTCGCCGGTGTCGCGGCGGCACTGCAGGTCTCCGCAGCCGTCGGCGCGTTCATGCTGGGCATCGCCATCTCCGGGTCGACCGCCGACAACGCGGCGAAAATCCTTGAGCCGCTTCGAGATCTGTTCGCGGCGATGTTCTTCGTGGTGTTCGGCTTGAACACCGACCCGGCAAGCATTCCGCCGGTCCTCGGCTGGGCCGCGGTGCTCGCGCTGGCCACCACGGCGACCAAGATCGCGACTGGCTGGTGGGCCGCGCAGCGCAACGGCGTGCGCACGATGGGCGGCGCGCGCGCCGGTGCGGCATTGGTCGCGCGCGGCGAGTTCTCCATCGTCATCGCCGGGCTCGCGGTGTCCTCGCTCGCCGCCGGATCCGAATTGGCAGCTCTGGCAACCACTTACGTTCTGCTGATGGCGATCATCGGGCCACTCGCGGCCCGGCTCGTCGAACCGACCGTCCGGCTCTTTCAGCGTCTCGGCCGCCCGCGACCACCCGCACAGGCCGCCTGAGGGCGATACCGTAGAACGATGACCGACCCGACGTTCGCCGCGCATCTGCCGAGCTATTCGCGCGACGAGCTCATCGCGGAGATCGGTGCCGACGTCGACTATGCCGAAAAGATTTGGAACGCTTTCGGTTTCGCTCATCAGGCGACGGACGAGAAGATCTTCACCCAAGCCGACGTCGACGCGTTCGCGGTGTTCGCCGCGGGCGCCGAGCAGATGTCGGAGGGTGCGCAGATCGCCGCGGCCCGCAGCATCGGGCAGGCGATGTCGCGCCTGGCCGACTGGCAGGCCGATCAGCTCCTCGACTTCGACCGCGACCCCGATATCTCCCTGTCCGTCGAAGACATGGCCAAGGCGATCGGGCAGATCCAGCGGCTCGTCTGGCGCAGGCACCTGCAGATCGCGTTGCAACGCAACGTCGTCTACAGCCCCGACGACGTCGAGTGGGAGGTGGTGGTCGGATTCGTCGATCTGGTCGGCTTCACCGGTCTGTCGCGCCGGATCAGCTTCGACGATCTCGAAGAGCTGCTGTCGGCGTTCGAACACCGGGTGTCCGACGAGGTGTCGCTGCATCACGGCCAGGTGATCAAGACGCTGGGCGACGGTGTGCTGTTCGTCAACACCGATCCGGCTCAGGCCGCGCTGACCGCATTGGCGATCGCCGAACTCAGCGACAAGCGTCCCATTCCGGAGCTGCGCATCGGGCTGGCGCAGGGCGCGGTGCTCGCTCGACTGGGCGACGTCTTCGGCGAGCCCGTCAACATCGCCGCCCGGCTCTGCGGATCCGCGCGCCCGGGACGCATCCTCATCGACGAGAACCTCTCCGAGCTGATCGTCGACGACAGTCGGTTCCGCATCCGCTCCATCCCCACACTCAGTGTGCGCGGATACCGCCGGCTGCGGGCGCACGCGCTGTCGGCGGGCAACGACGAGGAGTCGCTCGACGCCGACCGATGAGTTCCGGTGCGCACCGCGGTCTACCTTTCGTACCGGGTGATAATCATTGGCCCGGTGTCGGACATGACCGTTACTGTGAGGACTCATGAGCTCAGCCATCCCGACCACCAAGGAAGCCGGCGCGCCCGGCCACTCCCCCGACATCGCGATCGAGGCCGTCGACCTCGTCAAACGCTTCGGCGATTTCACCGCCGTCGACGGCGTGAGTTTCACCGTGCCGCAAGGCAGTGTGCTCGGCCTGCTCGGCCCCAACGGCGCGGGCAAGACCACCACGGTGCGCATGATGACCACGCTGTCCCCGCCGACGAGCGGCACCGCGCGCATCGCCGGCTACGACGTCACCGAGAGCCCCGACATGGTCCGGCGCAGCATGGGGCTCACCGGGCAGGCGGCGACCGTCGACGAGATTCTCACCGGCCGCGAGAACCTGAAGATGATCGGCAGCCTGTACGGGATCGGCCGAAAAGCGTTGGCACTGCGCAGCGAAGAACTCCTCGAGCAGTTCTCGTTGACCGAGGCCGGCAACAAACAGGTGAAGTCGTATTCGGGCGGCATGCGACGCCGGCTCGACCTCGCCGTCAGCCTGCTGGCCGCGCCGCCGGTGCTGTTCCTCGACGAACCGACCACCGGCCTCGATCCGCGCAGCCGCTCCGAACTCTGGGATGTGTTGCGCGACTTGGTATCCGGCGGAACCACGCTGCTGCTCACCACGCAATACCTGGAGGAGGCCGACCAGCTCGCCGACAATATCGTCGTCATCGACAAGGGCAAGATCATCGCCCAGGGCACGCCATTCGAGCTAAAGGAGCAAGCCGGGGCGGCGGCACTGGTGCTGACCGTGTCCGACGCCGTAGACATACCGGCGGCCGCCGCGCTGCTCGGCAAGACCGGCGCCGAAGTCTTCATCGACCACGGCGCCCGCAAGTTGACCGCGCCGGCCGACGGCCTGGCCGACCTCACCCGCGTCATCGGCTGGTTCGACGAGAGCGGTATCGCCATCGACGACCTCGGGCTCGCCCGCCCCAGCCTCGACGACGTGTTCCTCTCGCTCACCGGCCACCGCGCCGAAGACACCACCGCCGCCGCGACGACCACCGAATCTGACACCGAGGAGTCGACGAAATGACCACCACGACCCCCGTCGAGGTCGCCACCCATCAGACCAACCTTTGGCAGCAGTCATGGATCATGGTGTGGCGCAATCTGATTCACACCAAGAGGATGCCGGAGATGCTCTCCGACGTCACCATTCAGCCGGTCATGTTCGTGCTGCTGTTCGCCTACGTCTTCGGCGCCTCCATCCAAGTGGCGGGCGGACCCGACTACAAGGAGTTCCTGCTCCCCGGCATCATGGGCCAGACGATCGTCTTCACCGCGTTCATCGTCTCCACCGGTATCACCAACGACCTCGACAAGGGCATCATCGACCGCTTCCGATCGCTGCCGATCAGCCGGTCGTCGGTGCTCATCGGCCGGGCGATCGCCAGCCTGTTGCACTCCTCGATCGGCATCGTCGTCATGGCGGTGACCGGTCTGTTCATCGGCTGGCGCATCCACAACGGGGTCGGCAAGGCCGTATTGGCGTTTGCGCTGGTCCTGCTGTTCGGCTTCGCGATGATCTGGTTCGGCATCCTCGTCGGCTCGTGGCTGAAATCGGTCGAGGCGGTGAACGGTTTCATGTTCACCTCCCTGTTCCCGCTGACCTTCCTGTCGAATGCATTCGTGCCGACCGGCCCCATGCCCACGTGGCTGCGCACCATCGCCGAGTGGAATCCCATCTCGGCGCTCGTGCAGGCGATGCGTGTGCTGTGGGGTAACGGGCCCGCCGCCGGACCGAACACCGCTCTCCCGCTCCAGCATCCGGAACTCACCACCCTCATCTGGGCGGTGGCTCTCACCCTGGTGTTCGCCCCGTTCGCCCTGCGGGCATACGCGAAGCGCACTGCTGATTGACGATCTCCGACAAGTAGTTCAGCCGTCTCGGCGTGAGAGCATTGTCGGCACGCCGGCGACGCACACTCCCCAAATGTTCACCGATGAGCAATCCGCGACACGGGCGCTGGGCGCAGCCTTCCACAACAAGCCCGAGTTTGCCCTTCACTGGCTTCGATCGATCGGCATCAACGCCGATGTGATCCGGAGCGTCAGTATCGAACGGCAGTACGAAGTTCCAGGCCCACACGGCAAGAAACGTAAGGCGGACGTCTACCTTGAAGTGGAGGATGGGAGCCTTGAAGTAGTTATTGTCGAAGCGAAGGTTGCGGCGTCGGCGGCGGTTGGCGGCGATGGTGTCGAGTGCAAATGTCCCAAGTGGGTGGTCGGCAGATTTGGACCGTGAGTCCGCGGCCGGAGATACTCTTGGCGTAATCCGCGGACCATCCCGAGGCGATCATCAAGTTCACATCGAGCTTGCCAACGTGAACCGTGGACGTGACGTCGAGCCCAATGCCTACATCCTTACGTGCAGCACCCTGAGTTCAACTGACCCGGTTGTAATCGAAGCACTCCGCCTCGCTCAGTTACCCTCGAGTGATTCTTCGTACATCGCCTATCGCCCGAATGGTGGACATCGATCGCCTGCGGAGCGTATGGCATTGAGCGCTGGACATGTGCCACGCTCGCGGACCTACGGCTACGGGGAGAGGCAACTCCTGAAGTGGGGCTGGGCCGGGGTCGGGCCCGTTGTGGACCTCAAGACCTCGGATTTCACGGAGGATGAGGTGCGCGAATGGCTTACCTTCGTAATGAAGGTGGCAGCGGCGGCTGATGATGCGCTTTCCCTGACTCTAAATGGCCCTGACAATACATCGCAATAACTGGGGTTCACCAGTTTTGAAGGTGGACTCGCTTGTCGTTGACGTATGGGTGCTCACCGCGACAGCACCGGCGGCGGTCTTCACCTGCCGATCATGGTGGTGTGACGCAGGAGCGATTCAAGCTGCATTTGTTGGTGTGGGGATTCTATTTGGGAGGGCGCTGACCGGCTCCAGCGCTTCTGTCGGTGTTCGGGTCAGCCTCGCGAGCACCGTCTCACCGCTTCCAGCGTCGTTTCGGGGGAGTCGTTGAAGCAGAATCGTACTCCTGGCTGACTGGCTGTGATGGTGTTGACGACTCGTTCGAAGATGGTGGTGTATTCGTGGGAGGTTCGTAGTCCGGATCCGATTTCGACGATATCGAACCTGGTGGCGGCGAAGAATTCGCTGACGATCGTCTCGGCGTTATCGGCA
>NZ_JABBNB010000133.1 GCF_012933505.1 Gordonia asplenii | reverse complement strand
GAGTAGGGTGGCGTCGAGGTCGATGATCAGCGGTGCAGCAACGCTGGCGTCATGATCGGGAGCAACGCTATCGGCGAGCGACCAGCACGTTGCTCGGGCTGCGGCGCGGGCCGTGTTGATCGCCGTCAAGGCTGCCGGGGCATCAGCGGCCAACGCCGAGATCAGTCGCGACACCGTCGGATCTGAGGCCACCGACCCGAATACTGTG
>NZ_JABBNB010000132.1 GCF_012933505.1 Gordonia asplenii | reverse complement strand
GCCACCGCGTACTCCGGCGACGCCGTCCCCACCACCGCCGACTACACCGGCCGTGGCCGACGACCCACCCCCAAATACCCCGACGAGCCCCTCACCTGCAAAGACCTCATCATCGCCGCCGGCCGCGACAACTGCCGGCAGATCACCTGGCGCCACGGCAGCAGACGCACACCCACCAACCCCGACGCCGAACTCAGCGGCCAGTTCAGCGTCCTG
>NZ_JABBNB010000131.1 GCF_012933505.1 Gordonia asplenii | reverse complement strand
GGTCAGGACGCTGAACTGGCCGCTGAGTTCGGCGTCGGGGTTGGCGGGGCTGGGTTTGCTGCCGTGGCGCCAGGTGATCTGCCGGCAGTTGTCGCGGCCGGCGGCGATGATGAGGTCTGTGCAGGTGAGGGGCTCGTCGGGGTATTTGGGGGTGGGTCGTCGGCCACGGCCGGTGTAGTCGGCGGTGGTGGGGACGGCGTCGTCGGGGTAGGCGCTGGT
>NZ_JABBNB010000130.1 GCF_012933505.1 Gordonia asplenii | reverse complement strand
AACGCACACCCGCCGACACCGCGCTCATCGCCCAACGCCGGGTGAAAGCCGCCATCCCCGACACTGCCCGGCATGTGCGTAAATGGGAGATGGCGATCGCCCAGCTCGATCAACTCGCCGACTGGGGACACACCCCACCAGCGGTCGTCGCCGACGCCGGATACGGCGACAGCGCTCAGTTCCGACTCGCCTTGACCGCCCGGGACATCCCCTACATCGTGGCCATCAAATCAGCG
>NZ_JABBNB010000013.1 GCF_012933505.1 Gordonia asplenii | reverse complement strand
ACTCGGGGAGCGGAGACGGCTACGCCACGCTCACCTGCACCGACATCCCGGGGTCGGTCGGTACCGTCAGCGACGACGGCTTCGCGCCGCCGGCGATCACATGCGCACCCAACGTCGCGATCATGACTCCGTTGTCGGTGCACAACCGCGGTTTGGGTACACGCAACGTGATTCCCTTTGCCGCGCAACGCTCTTCGGCGAGGCTGCGGAGCCGCGAATTGGCGGTCGCTCCCCCGCCCAGCACCAGCGTCGTCACGCCCAGATCCGTGCAGGCGCGGATCGCCTTCATGGTCAGAACGTCGGCGACCGCCTCCTGGAACGACGCCGCGACGTCGGCCACCGGCACGGCGACACCCTCGCGGTCGCACTTCTCGACGTAGCGGGCCACGGCGGTCTTCAACCCGCTGAACGAGAAGTCATAACGCGCGTCGCGCGGGCCGGTCATTCCGCGGGGGAACGCGATCGCGGTCGGATTGCCTTCCCGCGCAAGCGCATCCAGAACCGGCCCGCCCGGGTAACCCAGACCGAGCAGTCGTGCCACCTTGTCGAACGCTTCGCCGGCGGCATCGTCGACGGTGGTACCCAGTTCGACGATGGGCTCGGCCAGGTCGGTCACGTGCAGCAGGTGGGTGTGCCCGCCGGAGACCAGCAACGCAACGCATTCCGGCATGGGGCCGTGCTCTAGCGTGTCCACCGCGACATGTCCGCCGAGATGATTCACCGCGTACAACGGCACATCCCAGGCCAGCGCGTACGCCTTCGCCGCGGCGACGCCCACCAGTAGCGCACCGGCCAGTCCGGGTCCGATGGTCACCGTGATCGCGTCCGGTTTGTCGATCCCCGCCGCCGCCCGGGCACGTCGCATCGTCGGCACCATCTCCTCCAGATGAGCGCGCGACGCCACCTCGGGCACCACGCCGCCGTAGCGGGCGTGCTCGTCGACGCTCGAGGCCACCTCGTCGGCGAGCAGCGTCGTCGTGCCGTCGCCGTTCCACCGCACGATGCCGACTCCTGTTTCGTCACAGGAACTTTCGATACCCAGCACGATCATGGGAACTCCTCACCGCCGCCGACGACCGCCGGTACGCCCGCGGCCTCGCGAATCATCGTGTACGCGTCCGCGCCCGACGGCTGGTAATAGCCCTTGCGCACACCGGACCGCACGAAACCGTTGGCCTCGTACAGCGCGATCGCCGGTTCGTTGTCGACCCGCACTTCCAGAAAGACCGGTGCGCCGAGGTGGTCGGCCACGGCCAGCATCTCAGCCAGCAGCGCCCACCCCAACTGATGCCCACGATGCGAGGGCGCGACAGCGATCGTGTGAATCTCGCACTCATAGGCGCCTTCGGGCCCCAGGATCGAGATACCCGCATACCCGATCACTTCGCCGCCCGGCGCCTCCCGCAACGCGAAGTAGCGGTTGTACGGCGCGTCGAGTTCAGCGCGGAACGCCGCCGCGGGCCACGGCGAATCGCCGGCAAACATCACCCGTTCCAGCTCGGCGCACCGCTCGACGTCGGAGCGCAGCAGGGCATCGATGATCGTCATCGGCGCTTCTTCTGATCTTTGAGCTCCACCGCATCGGGGCGTCGAAGATACAGCGGCACAAGGGGTTCCGGTACCGATCGGGCAAGCACCGCGCTCGCCGCGACGGTGACCAGTCCGGTGACCGACGGTCGTTGCGTACTGCCGGGCGTCGCCTCGAACCGGTCGGTGAAGCCGTCGGTACCCACGACGACGTCGATCGACGTCCCAGCGAGCTCCTCGGCGAGTGTCTGCGGTGCGACGACATTCGGTCCGGCCACCCGATGCCCGTCGCGGTAGAGCGCCCAGTACACCTCCCGGCGTCGAGCGTCGGTCACCGCGAGAGCCGTTCCGATCACGCCACCTGCCGACTGTTCCTGCGCCACCATGGCATCGAGCGAACAGACGCCGTACACGGGGATCTCGAGTGCGTCGCCGTACGCCGCGGCGGTCGCCAGCCCCACGCGCAGCCCGGTGAACGGGCCCGGTCCGCATCCGACGACGACGCCGTCGAGATCCGGCCCACCGAGCCCCGCCTGCGCCAATGACTCGGCGATCAGCGTCGTCAACAGTTCGGCATGGCGTCGACGGTCGGTCACCGTGCGGTCGGCCAGCACGCTCACTCCAGCGTCCGCGGACAGCTCGGCGACCCCGGTCACCACCGCATCGGTTGCGGTATCAACGGCAAGCACCCTCACGACGACTCCTCAGCACTGTCCACCCATTCCCACGTCACCTCGCGCACCTCCGACTCCGGCGCGCGCCGTAGCCGAATCATCAGGTAGCGCGACACCAGCCGTTCAGCGACGCCCTCACCCCATTCGACGACCACCACCGAGTCGGCGAGGTCGGTGTCGAGATCGAGAGCGTCGAGTTCCTCGTCGAGCGGAATCGCCGAATCGGTCAATCGATACGCGTCGACGTGCACGAGTCCCGGACATCCCGCCGTTGCGGGCCGATGCAGTCGGGCGATGATGAAGGTCGGCGACGATACTCGCCCCTGCACGCCCAGACCGGCCGCGATGCCACGCGTGAGTGCGGTCTTACCCGCACCCAGCGGACCGTCGAGGATCACCACGTCGCCCGCACGCAGAGTCGTCGCCAGCGCGGCGCCGAATGCCTCGGTATCGGCGACGTCGGGCAGCGTCCTGGTCTGTGCCGTCAACCGCGCCACCCGACCCGTGAGCGAGTGATTCCCTTGTCCACCTTAGGATCTCGTTGCCCCAACACCCTGATCACCAGTTCGGCGATCGGCTCGGTCACCGTGTCGGGCTGCTCCATCAGCACCATGTGTCCGGCTCCCTGGACGATGGTCAGCCGCGTCGTCGAGCCGAGCTCGCCGTAGAGGTCGTAGGAGTTGTAGTACGGCGTCATCCGATCCTCGTCGCCGCAGACGACGATGGTCGGCAGTGTGGCTAGCAGCGACAGTGCGTCGGACTCGTCATGCGATTCCAGGGCGTGCAAGAAGTTCACGATCGTATGGATCGGGGTGTTCTGCAGCATCGACTCGACGGCGCGATCGGTTGCGGGACTGTAGAAGTCGGGTCCCCAGCTCGCGGCGAGCAACACCGGCATCAGCAGCCTGCGGGTGCGGCCGCGGCCGGCCTGCACGACGCGCGGCGCCCGTCGCACCGCGAGCCGGAATCCGTCGATGACAGGATTGGACAGCCCTTCACCCAGGCCCGCTTCGGTCAATCCCCGTGCGGCCGTGGCGATCAGCCCGGCGCCCACCACCCGGCCGTCGGGCGCGAACAGCCCCGGGTGCCTGCGCGCGGCGCCCATGATCGACATCCCGCCCATCGAATGTCCCACCAGCACAACGGGACCGCTGGGAGCCATCTGCCGAATCACCGCGGCGACGTCGTCACCGAGTTGAGAGATCGTGCAGGTGTCGTCGGGGGCGGCGTCGCTCTTGCCGTGCCCGCGATGATCGAAGAACACCATCGCGATCGACATATCCTCGTCGGCCCAACGCTTTTCGAGTGCGAAGCGCTGGAAGTGCCAGCTGGCCATCCGCAGACTGAACCCGTGTACGAAGACGAGGGTCAGGTCCGGCTCGGCGGGGCCGACGCGGCGCACCGCGAGGCGCAACCCGTCGTCGGTGACGACGGTCAGCGCCTCGTCGTCGTAGATGGCGCGGAAGTTCTCGTCGGCGTGCGGATCGGCGAGACCGACGTCGCGGCGCGCTTTTCGGCGCTTGGTGGCCCGACGTGTCACACCCGAGGCCGTGGCCGCGCCCAGTGACCGGACACTGCCGGTACCCGCGCGCCACATCCGTTTGTCCTCGCGCACCCGTTTACGTCTCGGCATCGTCGACCGCCTGTCTGGGTCCACCGATATACCGGCGCACGACCCGGGCGCCGATTCCGGACACGATCTCGTAGTCGATGGTGCCGGTCGCCTCAGCCCAGTCGAGGGCGGTCGGGCCGCCGTCGGCTCCGGACCCGAACAGCACCGCGCGGTCGCCCTCGACGACACCGCCGCCATCGGGCCCGAGGTCGATGACGAACTGATCCATGCACACACGCCCCACGGCGTCGAAGATCCGTCCGTTGACGCCGACCCGCAGCTTCCCCGACATCGCCCGCGGCACGCCGTCGGCGTAGCCGGCCGGGATCACCGCGATCAGGCTGTCCCGTCGCGCGATCCACTCGTGCCCGTAGGACACGCCCTCGCCGGCCCGCACCCTCTTGACCAGCGCCACCTGCGCCGACACTTCCATCGCGGGGATCAAGCCGAAATCGCCGAGTCGCGGAATCGGAGATCGGCCGTAGACGGCGATCCCCGGGCGGACGAGGTCCCGCGAGAGATCCGGGCGGGTAAGCGCGGCAGGCGAATTCGCGACATGCACCGAGTGTGGCCGGATGCCGATCCGGGCGAAGTCGGCGACCGCGGCGTCGAGCTCGGCCGCCTGCGCCGAATTGAGCGGATCATCCGGTTCGTCGCCACGGGCCAGGTGTGTCATCATCGACCGCAGCTCGATCGTGTTGTCCGCCAGGGCTTTCGCCGCGGCATCGGTGAAATCGGACCATTCTTCGACCGCGACGCCGCTGCGCCGCAGGCCGGTGTCGACCTTGATCGAGACGATGGCGGTCCGACCGCTCACGCGCGCCGCGGCGACGACCGCGTCGAGTTGCCGTTGCGAGGACACCGCGATGTCGATCCCCGCATCGATCCCGGCTGCGAAATCCGTTGCGCCGGTGTGCAACCAGGCAGTGATCGGTGCGTCGATGCCGGCCTCGCGCAGGGCGAGGGCCTCGGTCATCCGCGCGACGCCGAGTCCGACTGCGCCCGACGCGAGCACGGTACGCGCAACCGGGACCGCTCCGTGACCGTAGGCGTCGGCCTTCACGACGGCCAGCACGTCGACGCCGGACGCATCGCGCAGCACACCGACGTTGTGGGCAATCGCCGACAGGTCGATGGTCGCGGTCAGATCCGGCTCGGTCATCGATGTCATTGTCTCACCACCGATGCACCGGCAGCCCGCCGCAGTCGGGTGATGGCCGCCGGGATGGCCCCGAGCAGCCGAGAAGCTCCCAGCGGCGCGTCGTCGGCGCCGATAGCGGCGGCGACCGAATGGACACGCGCCGCCATCGCCGCGGCGTCGACGGGACTGCGTCCCGAGGCGAGCAATGCCCCGGCGAGGCCGGCCAGTACGTCTCCGGATCCGGCGGTCGCCGCCCACGACGATCCGGCGTCGTTGCCGATCACCGGCGTCGACGGTTCGGGTCCGGCGATCAGGGTGCCGCGGCCCTTGAGCAGCACCGTCACCCCCAGCCGCTGTGCGAGATCACGCACCGCGGCGAGCCGGTCGGGCCCGAGCGGCTGCCCGGCGAGCCGGGCGAATTCACCGGCGTGCGGCGTGAGCAGCGTCGCAGCGGTGCGGGCAGCGAGCAACTCGGGATGCGCGGCGAGCATCGTCAGTCCGTCGGCGTCGACGAGGACGGGGACGTCGGCGGCCAGTACGGTGCGCAGCCGGGCCAGAGCGTCGTCGTCGACGCCGAATCCGGGTCCGACGATCCACGCCTGCACGCGTCCGGCAGCCTGCGGGGACTCACTGACCACCACTTCGGGGAAACGCGAAAGGACTTGCGCCCCTGCCGATCCCGCGTATCGCGTCAGTCCCGACGTCGCGTGGATCGCGGCGCCGGTGCACAGCACCCCGGCGCCCGGATAGCGCGGTGAACCCGCGACCACGCCGACGACCCCCTGCGTGTACTTGTCATCCGCGGGCCCGGGCACCGGCCAGCACCGCCCCACCTCGTCGTCGGTCCAGGACCGCAGGTCGGCGCCGTCGAGATCGCCCAACCCGATGTCGATCAGTACGACGCGCCCGCAGTGCGGCGCGGCGAGCAGGTGCGCGTTGCGGCGCACCCCGAAGGTGACGGTGACGTCGGCCGACACCGCCGGGTCATGCACCACGCCGGTGTCGGCATCGATGCCCGAGGGTAGGTCGACGGCGAATACCGGAGCGGTCACCGACGCGAAAACCGTTGCCGCACTTTCGCGCAGCGGCCCGTGGCCACCGATTCCGACGACACCGTCGACGACGGCGTCCATGGTCGCGGGTAGCCGCTCGACGACCCGCCCGCCGCTGCGCCGCAATGCCGCCAATCCCGCCGGGTGCGCCCGCTCGGGGTTGAGCAGCACCGCACAGACCGACACGCCGCGACGAGCGAGCAGTGCGCCCGCGAACAGGGCATCACCTCCGTTGTCGCCGGCACCGACCACCAGCCCCACCCCGCGCCCGTAACATCCCCCGGTCGAAACCAGGTGCGCGGCAACGACATTCGCGACCCCGGTAGCCGCCCGCTGCATGAGAGCGCCGGAGGTCAGCAGGTCACCGGTAGCCGCCTCGGCGGCCCGGACGGCCGCCGCGGTGAAGTAGTCGACGGGCATCGCGGCGACTATTCGACGGTGACGGACTTGGCCAGGTTCCGCGGCTTGTCGACGTCGTAGCCGCGGGTCGCGGCCACGGTCGCGGCGAAGATCTGCAGCGGTACCGTCGTGACGAGCGGCTGCAGCAGGGTCGGCGTCTTGGGGATCACGATGAGGTGGTCGGCGACCGCCGCGGCGCCCTCGTCGTCGGCCTCGGCGATGACGATCGTCCGCGCCCCGCGTGCCTGGATCTCGCGGATGTTGCTGACCATCTTCGAGTGGAGCACCGCACGTCCCTCGCGCGAGGGCATCACCACGATCACCGGCAGTCCGTCCTCTATGAGGGCGATCGGGCCGTGTTTGAGCTCGCCCGCCGCAAAGCCCTCGGCATGGATGTAGGCGAGTTCTTTGAGCTTGAGGGCGCCTTCGAGGGCGACCGGATAGCCGACATGCCTGCCGATGAACAGCACGGTGTCGGCCTTCGCGAGATCCCGAGCGAGCTCACGCACCGGGTCCATCGTCGTCAGGACGTCGGCGATGACCGCTGACATCTGCTCCATCGCATCGAACTCGCGGGCCACTTCGTCGGCGTACTTGGTGCCGCGGGCCTGCGCGAGCGCCAGGCCGACCAGATACGCCGCCGCGATCTGCGCCAGGAAGCATTTGGTGGAGGCCACACCGATCTCCGGACCCGCGTGCGTGTAGAGGACGGCGTCGGACTCGCGCGGGATCTGCGCACCGTTGGTGTTGCAGATGGCCAGGACACGAGCGTTCTGCTCTTTGGCGTGCCGGACGGCTTCGAGCGTGTCGGCGGTCTCCCCCGACTGTGAGATGGCGACCACCAGCGTCGAGCGGTCCAGAACCGGGTCACGGTAACGGAATTCACTGGCGAGCTCCACCTCGACGGGTATCCGCACCCAGTGCTCGATCGCGTACTTCGCCAGCAGACCGGCGTTGTAGGCGGTGCCGCAGGCGACCACGAAGACCTTGTCGACATCACGCAGGTCCTGATCGGTCAGCCGCTGCTCGTCGAGCACGATCCGCCCGTTCTCCAGGTGTCCCGACAGTGTGCTGGCCAGCGCCTCGGGCTGCTCGGCGATCTCCTTCTCCATGAAGAAGTCGAAGCCGCCCTTCTCGGCCGCGGCCAGATCCCAGTCGATGTGGAACGGTTTGCCGTCGCTGGCGGTGCCGTCGAAGTCGGTGATGGTGTAGGTGTCGGCGGTGATCACGACAACCTGATCCTGCCCGAGTTCCACCGCGTTGCGGGTGTGCTCGATGAACGCGGTGACGTCGGAGCTGACGAACATCTCGCCCTCACCGACGCCGACGACCAGCGGTGTCGAGCGACGTGCCGCGACGATCGTGTCGGGATGATCGGAATGGGTGAAGACCAGGGTGAACGCACCTTCGAGGCGACGCAGCGCGGCGTAGGCGCTCGCCACGAAGTCACCCGCGTACGGTCCGCGCTCATACTCGCGCTCGACGAGATGCACCGCGGTCTCGGTGTCGGTGTCGGACGAGAACTCGATGCCGCCCGCCTCCAGTTCGGCACGCAGCGGAGCGTAGTTCTCGATGATGCCGTTGTGGACGACGGCGAGCTTGCCGTCAGTGCTCACATGCGGGTGCGCGTTGCGGTCGGTCGGCTGCCCGTGCGTCGCCCACCTGGTGTGTCCCATTCCGGTGTGGCCGACGAGCGTGTCCCGGCCGACCGCCGCGATCTGCTTGTCCAGATTCTCCAGCCGACCGGCCTTCTTCTCGACCGTGGTATGGCCGTTGCCGTCCAAAATGGCGACGCCGGCGGAGTCGTAACCCCGGTATTCCATCCGCCGCAATGCTTCGACGACAACATCGAGCGCATCGCGCTGGCCCACGTATCCGACGATTCCACACATAGAAGTTCAGAATACCCGGCGCAGCCGCGCCGAACTCAGTTGGACGCGGGCCTCTTCGGTGCTCTGGCGCCCACGAGTTTGGAGAAATGGTCGCGTTCGTCGGAATCGGGTTCGCTCGGATCGACGTTGCCCACGTCGCCGAGGATCTGCTCCGGGTCGGCGAACGCCTGGTACTCCGGGTCGTCGGCCAGGGTGTTCAGCAGGAATCCGGTCAGCACCGCGCGTACGTGCGCGTGCGTCTTGCGATCGGCACCGTTGAAACCGACCAACGACGCCAGGCCACGCTTCTCCAACAGTCCGCGGTCACTGCCGCCTGCGATGGTGCGCAAAGTCACGTCGCCCCCGAGCGCCCGCGTCAGCGGCAACGCGTTGGCGGTGACCGTGTCGAGTTCGTCGCCTGCGGCGATCACCGTGGTCGGGGCGCTCACCGATCCCGCGGCGGGCAGCAGGATCGACGTCGTCGGAGCCGGGAACACCGCGGCCACCCCGCGGACTTTCGGCGGCCGCTGACCGAGCAGCACCTCGTCGCTCGCGGCGAGCACCGCGGCGCCGGCCCCGAAACCGTGTCCGACCAGTCCGAGCCGGTCCCGGTGGACACTCAAGCCGTCGAAACCCAGTGGCACGTTCGCGACGGCGAGCAACGTGGCCCGCAGGTCGGCGGCCAGCGCGGCGTCGGAGGCGAAGGGCCCTCGTTGCCCGTCGGGCGCCGCGACGACGATGCCCCACGACGCGAGGTGGAACAGGAGGTCACGGTAGCGCGCACTGTCGGCGAGCCAGGCGTGACCGAAGGCCACCGCGGGCAGCCTGGTACCCGATTCGGGTGTGAACACCTGCCCGGGGATCCCGACGAAACCGAGGTCACCCCGCAGCACTCGGTGCCGGCCGCGGCGCGCCAATTGCTTCATCAACGCGGCGGGCGGTTGCGATGGGCCCTTCTTCTTCCCGAACACGGGACTCAGCCTATACGGCCGCCCCGACGATGCGGACTGTCGTGGGCGTACTGCGCGGGAAGAAGAATCTGCGGCGGAAGATCGGCGTAGTCGGCGGCGGCGCAAAGTCGTTCGCGCAGTGCGTGATCGACGTGGTCGTCGGGCGATTGCGACGGCTCGGGCAGATCGCCGGCGGCGCGTCGGGCGGCGTCGAACGCCCGCAGTGCGCCTCGAATGTCCTGCGAATGCCGCCGCGCGACGTCGGCGATCCGCTCGGCCCCGCTCATTGCTCGCCCGCCAATGCGAGATCGCCGGTCGACGTGTGGGCGTCGACGCCGACGAATTCGGCGAGGATGTCGTGCAACGCGGTCCGGCCGAGGCTCGTCGCCTGATCGAAAAGTCGTACCCGGGCGGCGATTTCATCGGCGACGACGTTCGGGCGCAGCGTCCCGCCGGCCAATGCCGACGGAACCGTCGCAACCGGCGTTCCCGCCAGGATCGGATCGCACACGGCGTCGATGGCGCCGAAGACGTTGTGCAGCACTGTTTTCAGCCCGCTGAGTGCGGGTGCGGCGGTAGCGGCGATCGCGGTGAGCGTCGGCAGTCGCCAGCTGCTCGCGCGGGAATGGACGTCGACGGCGGCGAGCGCCGCGTCCGCGGAGCGGCCCTGCCACGACGATGCCAGCGACCGCTGCGCCATCGCATCCTCCGCGTTCTGGAACGACTGATGGGCCGCGACGACGGCGTCGAGGTCGGTCAGGATCCGCCCGATGTCGGCGTCGACGAGGAAGCTGACCGCCCGGCGAATCGCGGCGGTGTCGGGAAAGCCGGCGCCCACCGACGCCGCGATCGGCGCGAGATCACCGAAAGCTGTTATCCGCGAATCGATGTCAGTTGCCTGTGCCGCGAGGTCTGCCGATCCGGTGACGGCGGTGTCGGTCGCCGCGACCAGCACGACGGGAGCGGTCATCGGCCCGACCACTCGTCGGCGTCGACGAGACGCTGGGATGCGACGGCGATGTCGTCGCCGAGGCCCGACGTCGACGACGCGTACCGTGCGAGCTCGTCGGCCGCGGTGGCAGCCGACGCCGCGAACGCCGCGCCGAACGACGCGATCTCCGGATCGACACCCCATTCACCGAAACCCGCGGCACGCAATCGGGTCGCGGCGTCGCGCAGCGCCGCGCCCTGCTCCTGATATGTCGTCGCAATAGCCGAGACGTCCCCGGCGTCGATCCACACGGTCATTGTCCTTAGACGCACGCCGACACCGTTCGGTTCCATCGATCGGGAAGAATCTTCGGCAGGTACCGCGGGTAGGGTGACCGCGTGGCTTTCGGACTCCTCAATTCCCTCGCCGAGCGGATGACCGCCGCCGGTCTGCAACGGTCCTACACGCTGGGCGATCTGACCGACCTGGTCGGCGCGCGATCGCTCGACGGCCGCCGCGTGCTGATCACCGGCGCGTCGTCGGGCGTCGGCGAGGCGACCGCCCACGCGTTCGCCGCGGCGGGCGCGCACGTCACGCTGATCGCGCGGACGGCCGAGACGCTGTCGGCGGTGACCGACGAAATTCGCGAATTCGGCGGTACCGCAGACTATTTCACCGGCGACCTGGCGACCGAGGACGGTGTCGGCGAGCTCGTAGCAGCGATCCGCTCCGCGGGGGTCCCCGACGTCGTGGTCAACAACGCCGGCCGATCCATCCGGCGGCGCGTGCTCGACTCCACCGATCGGCTGCACGATTTTCAGCGCACGATGGCGATCAACTACTTCGGGCCGGTCGGCCTGACCCTTGGACTGCTGCCGGCGATGGTCGAGCGCGGGCACGGACAGTTCATCAACGTCGCCACCTGGGGTGTGGCGAGCGGAGCGATGCCGAAGTTCGCGGCCTACGCGGCGTCGAAGGCCGCTCTGGCGACGTTCGGGCGCAGCCTGGCCGCGGAACTCGACGGCACGGGTGTCGCGATCTCCACGATCTACTTCCCGCTGATCCGGACACCGATGATCGCGCCGACCGCCGACTACGATTCGCAGCCGGCGTTGAGCAGCGACGAGGCGGCCGAGTGGATTCTGCATGCCGCTCGGCACCGACCGCTCGAGGTGCTGCCGCGCTATGCGAAGGTGCTGCGGTCGATCACCGCGTTCTCTGCGTCGACATCGGACGGGCTGGTCGCCAAGTCGTTCATTTGAGCGACGTAGACACCTCGAACCCCCCGGATGACCTGCGCTTATCCGAATAGGGTAGTTCACTACTCACCTCTTGCATCGACTCGAACCCGACAGTTGTGACGTGTCCGGCGAATCCGAAAATTCGCCTGGCACCTCATCATCGGAAACCGAGAAGGAGCAAGTCATGACCTCACGAATCATCGCCATCGTCGGCGCACTCTTCGCTTTCGCCGCCTTGACGCTGGGCGCGGGGAGTGCGTCGGCCGCGCCCGTGTTCATCGCCAAGGGCGGCTACCACAGCGTCACCGTGATCGCGAAGAACGACCGGCCGTACAACATCATGTGCGAGACCTGGGTAGCAGAGAAGAACGCGCAGGGCGACACCTTCACGGTGAACGCACACTCCACCAAGCACACTCGCCTGTCCACCGGCCGCGGCTGGAAAGAGACCTGGCTGCACTGCGGCAAGGGATCGGTCGGCGGCCCCGAAGTGGTCCGCCGCAGCCTCGGGCAGGTCTACGTCTGGTAGCTCCGCGACACTCGCCCAGCAGTGCGCCATCGAAATCGATCGACAAATCCGAAGAGAGAAGTCCAATGCATACCAACACCAAGATCCGTACCACCGTTGCCGCTTTCACCGCCGCGGCCGCCTGCACCGGTCTGTTGACCATCGGCGTCGGGCAGGCATCAGCCCAATCGAATGCCGACATTCTCGCCGGACGAGGCCGCGTGAAGGTCACCGTCACCAACACCATTCCGCTGGTGGGCCTCGACTGCACGGTGATCGTCTCCGGCGCTGGAGTGCGACATCTCAAGGTTGACAAAGCAGCCGGCGGGAATGCCAAGGAATCCACCCTCTTCGAGGGGCTAACCGAAGGAACTCATGGCGTCGGGGTCAACTGCAAATCGACGGCCGTGCCGTCCTGGAAGGTGTTCAACACCTTCAAGAGCGTCAACGTCCAGGCCGCCGACGCTGCGAAGGACGCTCAGGACAAGTTCTGGATGAGCTTGGGAAGTTCGGCGATGGTCAGCGATCCGACGCTGGTTTCCTGACCGAAGCCGTGGGGCGTGTCTCTCGACTCCGGGGGCCACGCCTCCACGGTGGCACCGGCTGAAGAGCACTAGCTCAACGAAAACCCGTGCGCCGCAAGGGCATCGACCAGACCGCGGGGGCGTTCGGCGGTCGGCAGCGGTTCGACGAGCGCGAACGCACAGCCCAGTGCCCGCGACCCGCCGTCGGCTTCCTCGCTGTCGCCGACCATCAGTGTGCGATCCGCTTCGACGCCCAGTGCGTCGATGGCCGCACGAAAGAGCCGCACGTCCGGTTTGATGGCACCGACCTCGTAGGACAGCGCGTAGTAGTCGACCAAGTCACGTAATCCGTAGCGGGCCAGCACATCTCGCAGATCGAATGCGATATTGCTGACCACACCGACGCGAATCCCGATGTCGGACAAGGCTTTCAGCACGTCGACAGTGTCCGGGTAAGGCTGCCACGACGCCGGATCGAGGACCCGCTCGTAGAGCGACTCCGCGTGACCGGGCACCGACAATCCGGACCGCCGCAACATCGCCAAGTACGCACGACGATGCTGGGCCGGATCGAGATCCCGCTGTTTCCAAGCGATTCGCGCATCGTCGGGCAGATCGGCCGGCAGCCCGACCGGTTGCGTCATCCGTCGGACCAATTCGGCCTGGGTGTGAATGTCGATGTCGTCGCCCGACTCGTCGTGCAGATCGGCGAACCATTCGTCGTTCTCAGTGAATCGGAACAGAGTACCGGAGAAGTCGAACAGCACGGCGTCGAAAGTCGACGCCGTCACTTGCTCACCGCGGCGACCACATCGGCGATCCGTTCGGCGGTGCCCCGCGCGGCCTCCGGCGTCGGCGCCTCCACCATCACGCGGACCAACTGTTCAGTCCCCGACGGACGCAGCAGCACCCGGCCGTGATCGCCGAGTTCCGACTCGGCGTCGGCGACCGCCTGCTTGACCGAGATCGCTTGTGCGACAGCATGCTTGTCGGCCACCGACACGTTGATGAGCTCTTGCGGCAGTACCGTCATCACCGATCCGAGATCGGCGAGGCGGCGTCCGCTGCGCGCCATCTGCTCCATCAGCAGCAGTCCGGTCAGCACCCCGTCGCCAGTGGTTCCCGCACCCGGCACCACGATGTGGCCGGACTGTTCACCGCCGAGCGAATAGCCGCCGGCACGCAGTTCCTCCAGCACATACCGGTCGCCGACCGCGGTGGTGCGCAACGTGATTCCGGCGTCGCGCATCGCGATATGCAGTCCGAGGTTGCTCATCACGGTGGCGACGAGCACGTTGTCGATCAGTCGCCCGGCGTCGAACATGGCCGTCGCGAGGATGGCCATGATGATGTCGCCGTCGACGACGGCTCCGGTGGAATCGACGGCCAGACAACGGTCGGCGTCACCGTCGTGGGCGAGGCCGAGGTCGGCGCCGTGTTCGAGAACAGCCGCCTGCAGTTTGCCCAAATGCGTTGAGCCGCAGCCATCGTTGATGTTCAGACCGTCGGGGTCGGAGTAGATCTCGATGACGGTGGCACCGGCCGCGGCGTAGGCCTGCGGGCCCAGCTGCGACGCCGAACCGTTGGCGCAGTCGACCACGACGGTCAGGCCGTCGAGCGGATGCGTGACCTGCTCGGCGAGGTGCGCGAGATAGCGGTGCGCGGCGTCGGGAGCGTCGCGGAGCCGTCCGACGCCTGCCCCGGTGGGGCGCGTGTGGACGGCGTCGCCGGAGAAGACGGTCTCGATCTCGTCCTCGACGGCGTCGTCGAGTTTGTGGCCGCCCGGGCCGAAGATCTTGATGCCGTTGTCGGGCATGGGGTTGTGCGAGGCGGAGATCATCACGCCGAACGCAGCGGAGTAGTCGGCGGTCAGGAAGGCGACCGCGGGGGTCGGCACCACGCCGACCCGGATGGCGTCGATTCCCTCGGCGGCGAGGCCCGCACAGACTGCGGCCTCAAGCATCTCGCCGGACGCACGGGGATCCCGCCCGACGACGACCGGAGGGTGATCGGATGTTCCTGGGGTACCCAGAACCTGTGCGGTGGCCGCGGCCAGGCGCAACGCGATCTCGGGGGTGAGATCGGCGTTGGCCCGGCCACGGACTCCGTCGGTTCCGAAGAGCCGCGAGCCCAAAGTCAGCGCTTGCTGTACTGCGAGGCCTTGCGGGCCTTCTTCAGGCCGTACTTCTTGCGCTCGACGGCACGCGGGTCGCGAGTGAGGAAGCCGGCCTTCTTCAGCGCCGGACGATCCTCCGGAGTGACCTCGATGAGGGCACGGGCGATGGCCAGACGCAATGCGCCGGCCTGCCCCGAGGGGCCGCCACCGGTGAGCTTGGCGAACACGTCGAACGACTCGGTGCGCTCGACGGTGACCAGCGGGGACTTCACGATCTGCTGGTGCACCTTGTTCGGGAAGTAGTTCTCCAGGCTGCGTCCACCGTTGAGGTTGAACTCGCCGGTGCCGGGCACCAGGCGAACGCGGACGATGGCTTCCTTGCGGCGGCCGACGGTCTGGATGGGACGGTCCAGGACGACCGGCTCACGCGGAATCGAAGCCTCGACGACCTCGTCGCCGTACTCCTCGACGCCCTCTTCGACGTACTCGACAGCGTCGTCAGCGGTCTCGTAGCCCTCTTCGACGATCTCCACAGCCTCTTCGACAGCCGCGTCGTTGACGTTTTCCTCGGTCACTGGGACACCTGCTTGATCTCGAAGGGCACGGGGCGCTGTGCCGCGTGGGGGTGGTTGGGGCCTGCGTAGACGTGCAGCTTCTTGGCCTGAGCGCGGCCCAGCTTGGTGTGCGGCAGCATGCCGGTGACGGCGGCCTCGACCAGGCGGTCGGGACGGGTTGCAAGGATCTCACCGACCGAGCGGGACTTCAGGCCACCCGGGTGACCCGAGTGGCGGTAGAGGTGCTTGTCCTCGCGCTTGTTGCCGCTGATCGCGACCTTGTCCGCGTTGATGATGACGACGAAGTCGCCGCCGTCCATGTGCGGTGCGTAGGTGGGCTTGTGCTTGCCACGGAGCAGATTCGCGGTCTGCACGGCGAGGCGGCCAAGCACCACGTCGGTGGCGTCGATGACATGCCACGTACGCGTGATGTCACCGGCCTTCGGGGTGTAGGTAGACACAGTTGATCCTCAACTCTTGTCGATGTGGGTGCTGGTCAGATGCGTTCGGCCAGGCGATTCCCGGCGACCAGTGGGGACCCGGGGCCTGCGTTACCGCCGACTGATCCACCTGGAGGAGTCAGCGGTGCCGGGCACCAGCAATCCAGATTACGGGATCGGGCAGGTCAGGGACAAATCACCGGATGACCGCCGAGGTCACCGCGGCGACGCATTCGGTCTGCATCGACTGGGCCGCAGCTCCCGCCTGACAGCCGATGCTGACCTGCAAGTTCCGTTCGACCAGCACATACCAGGCAATCGGCGATCCCGACGCGGGCGCCTCGCGGTAGCCGATGACTTCCCGTCCGCCGACGCGCATCGACGCGGCGAATTCGCTCACGGCGTCGTCGCCGCGCTGGGCGATCTTGTTGGCGAGGCTGCGGGCCACCGACTCCGGCGTCGAGCCGGTGCGCACCGCCGTCTGCACGACGATGATGCGCCGCCCGTCGTCGCGCCGCAGGAAGACCGCACGTCCGGCGTCTCCCGATGAGTCCGACGCCGATCGCTGCCAGCCGGCCGGTACCTCGACGCTCACCCGCCCGACGTCGACGCGGTACGCGACCGACGGCGTGGGTGCCGGACGTGGATAGACCAGCGCCGCGACCGCCACGATCGCGACGGTCACCGCCGCGGCGACCAGTGCACGTCGACGCCGTGGCCGCGCGGCGACCAACCGCTCCGCAGGTGCAGGCACGGGTACCTCGTCGAGGCGCTGGATGACGCCGGGGTCGGCACCGTAGCGGCACAGCAACTGCGGATCGACGGCGACGATGCGCCCTACCGGCGTCACCTGATGCAGCCACTCGACGACGTCTGCGCATGGATCGTCGACAACGACGATCGACGCGTCGTCGAAGACGGCCGGCCAGCGCTCCGACGTCGGGGCGAGAGCGTACGTCGCTGCGAGTTCCCATCCCGCTGCGGACCGAATCACCTTGTGGAACAACAGTTTCGACGGACCCGGCGCCGACGGGATGGCCAGGCGCTCGACGACGACACAGACCGCACACGCCATGTCGGTGTGGCTTCGAGCGACCGCGATCGCCCTGGGCACCAACGTGATCGGTCGACGCAACCCGGCCAGCGCCTGCCGCAACCGCTGCAGGCGCGGCCGCCCCCACTCGGTCGGCACGGTGATCACCGCCGCGCGCGGAGCGACGCGTTCGATCAGCGCGGTGACCGACCGTTGCCACGCGTCGAACTCGCCCGGCGACGACGCGGCGTCGACCTCCCTGACCAGCGCGTCGGCGGCAAGATCGATGACCGGCGGCAGGTCGACGATCGACGTCATGGCGAGTCGTCTTCGGCTGGCGTGCGGGCGATCTGCACCATCTCCGGCTGCCTGGTCCGAGAGATCAGTTCGCCGCGCCCGGGCACCAGCCGCTGCATCCGCGACTGCCCGACGATGTAACCCTCGTCGCGATCGCCGCTCATCAACAGGGTGTCGGTGGACAGGTCCCGAAGCCGCGCGATGATCGGGTCGTAGAGGGCCCGGCTGACGCCGCCCGAGCGTCGGGCCACAATCAGGTGCAGCCCGATGTCACGGGCGTGCGCCAACAGGTCGAGCAATGCGAGCAACGGATTCTCGACGGCGGTGGCGACCATGTCGTAGTCGTCGACGAGCACATAGACGTCCGGGCCGTTCCACCAGCTGCGCTCACGCAGCTGAGCGGGCGTCACATCGTCGGCGGGCAGCCGCGACGTACAGATCGCGGCGAGCTCGCCGAGCATCGCCGACGCCGATCCCGCGGCGCTGGCGTAGCCGGCGACGTGATCGCCGTCGATGAGTCCCAGCATGGTGCGGCGATAGTCGATGATCACCAACTTCACCTGTGCCGCAGTGGCATTGGCGACGAGACCGGTGGCGATGGTGCGCAGCAGGGTCGTCTTACCGTGTTCGACGTCGGCGAAGGCGACGAAATGCGGCTGGGTGGTGAAGTCGAGAACGACTGGCTGCAGCGCCGATTCGCCGATTCCGATCGCAACCCGGTTGGGGCCCAGCACCATTCGCGAGTCTCGTACAGCCTGATCGAGCGCGGCCGCGTCGACGTTGTTGCCGAGCATCCGAATCCGCGGCGCCCGGGCGTCGCCGTAGAGATCACGCAGCGCCCGCACTCCGGCGGCGATGCCGGAACCGAGTTCGGTGACATCGGGATCGGCGTCGAATCGGGGCAGTGCGGTCAAGGTGTGCAGTTCGCCGCCGGTGATCCCGCGACCGGGCCGGTTGGCGGGCACCAGAAGTGCTGCGCGCCTGCTGATCTCGGAATCCATGGCATCGCCGAGTTTGAGTTCGATGCGGGTGCCGAGCATGTCCTTCATCGCCGGCCGGATCTCTGCCCACCGCGAAGCGGTGACGATGACGTGGACGCCGTACGAGAGTCCCTCGGCCGCAATCGATGCCACCGCGTCGTCGAGGACCTCCCACTCGTTGCGCAACACGCCCACGCCGTCGAAGACGAGGAACACGTCGCCGAACGGATCGTCGGCGGTCTCGGTGGCACCCGCGGCGCGCCGGGCCCGGTAGTCACGCATGGATTCGATGCCGTGGGCGGCGAAGCGCTGCTCCCGATCACGCATCACCGTCGTGAGCTCGGCCACTGTGCGACGCACCGCGTCGGAGTCGGTCCTCGACGCCACCGACCCGACGTGTGGCAGCCCGGCGAGGGAGGCGAGCGTTCCACCGCCGAAATCGAGGCAGTAGAACTGGATTTGGTCGGGACTGTGCGTCGCGGCGGCTGACATCATGAGCGATCGAATCGCGACCGACTTGCCCGCTTGCGGTCCGCCGACGACGGCGACATTGCCGGCAGCGCCGGACAAGTCGACCAGCAGCGGGTCGCGTCGCTGATCGTAGGGCCGATCGACGACGCCGAGCACCACGCGCAGCGAAGCCACCCCGGTCGCGATCGAGCCGGGCCGCACGCCGAGTTGGTCGAGGGTCGGCGGTTCGTCGAGCGGCGGCAGCCACACCTGGTGGGCGGCGGCGCCACGGCCGATCATGGCGCCGACCAGGGTTTCGAGGATCGACGGGCCGACGGGTCGGTTCTGTGCGGGTGCCGACGGCTGTTCGAGTCTGCCTGAATCAGTTGTGCCAGAAGCTAATCGGCCGACCTGCGCACTCGACTCGGTCCCGCGTGCGGACGTGACCGGAAGTGCGGTGAAGGTGAGGATCTCGACTCGTTCCCGCAGCGCGCTCGGCAGCCCGGCCGGAGTCTGCGCCGCCGCCCGCTGCGGCACGTAGGGTCCAGACACGTAGCCGGCCTTGAACCGCTGAAGCTGCGCCGAATCTGACTTGAGGTATGCCGATCCCGGATCGCTGGGGAGATGGTAGGCATCCGGAACCCCGAGGACCGACCGCGATTCGTGCGCGGAGAACGTCTTCAGACCGATCCGGTAGGACAGGTGTGAATCCAAGCCACGAAGTTTGCCCTCCTCCAGCCGCTGCGAGGCCAGCAGAAGGTGGATGTGCAACGATCGGCCCAATCGACCGATAGCGACGAACAACTCCGCGAAATCGGGCTTCTGCGAAAGCAATTCGGAGAATTCGTCGACGACGATGAACAACGCGGGCAGCGGCGGCAGTGCCGCTCCCGCGGCGCGGGCCCGCTCGTACTCGCCGACGTTGGCGAAGTTGCCTGCCGCGCGCAATACTTCCTGTCTGCGGTTCATCTCACCGGAGAGTGCGTCGCGCATGCGGTCGACCATCTCCAGTTCCTGTTCCAGGTTGGTGATGACCGCCGCGACGTGGGGCGCTGCGTCGAGGCCGAGAAACGTTGCACCGCCTTTGAAGTCGACCAGAACGAGGTTCAGCTCGGTGGGCGCGTGGGTGGTGATCAAGGCGACGACGAGTGTCCGCAGAAATTCCGATTTTCCTGAGCCGGTGGCGCCTATGCACAGTCCGTGCGGCCCCATGCCGCCTTCGGCGCTCTCTTTGATGTCGAGCTCGATCGGCGCGCCCTCGGGTGTGCAGCCGATCGGTACCCGCAACCGGTCCTTGGCGCTGCGGCCGCGCCAGAACGCTTCTGGCGCATAGGTTCCGGCGTCGGCGATCCCCAGCAGGTCGAGGAGATCCGGAATCACGTCGACGGGATCGGCGTCGAGGTCGATGAGCGCGTTGGTGCGCGCGAGGTGAAACCGTGCCAGTTTGCGGGCGAGCGCCTCGGCGTCGGCGATCGACAGTGCGTCGGCGTCGGCGAACTCCTCCAGCCCCGATGCGCTTCGCGCGGCGATCCTGTTGTGCCGCAGTACCAATTGAATGCCGCGGCGGACCGTCGGCCCGACGTCGGGGTCAGCGAGGTCGATGACGGTGACGCCGTCGGTGCCCGCATCGTTGATGAGACGCTCGTGGCCGCCGACATAGCCGTCGTCGAGGACGACGACGAGATGCGGCGTGGTGTGTACCGGCGCAGACCGGCTGAATCGGCTCCGCACATTCAGCTCGTCGGCGAGCGCGTCCTCGAGCTCGGCCAAGCCGTGCCAGATCATGCGCTCGGATCCCAGCGCGTCGCGCCTGCTCGGATGACCCACGTGCGGAAGCCATTTGGCCCAGTCCCAGCATTCGGCGAGCGGATCGCGGGTCACGATCGCAACCCGCAGAACATCGGGTGCGTGGAAGGTGCACAGCTCGATGAGCATGGCGCGCACCAGTTCCCGCGCCTGCGAGCGCGCACCCGCGATGCCGATGGTCGCGAAACCGCGCAGCGAGACCGCCGTCGGGAGCCGGTGCACCACCGAGTGGGTCCGGACGAACCGGCGCAGCGCCACCATCGACACCGGTTCCAGATCTTCCGGCGGCCCGGTCTCCGGCGGATTGAGACGGGTGGCCAACCGCTGCGACCCGACGCCGATGCGGACGTGCCCGAAGTCGGGGTCGGCGTCGGTGCGCTCCCACATCCGCCTGCTGCCGATCACCTCGACCAGCGCCCGCGGATCGGGATGCGCCCAGGTCAGGTTGGCACGTTGCGCACGTTTGGTGTCCCGGACGTCGGCTCGCAGTTGCCCGAGATAGCGGAAGTAGTCTTTGCGATCCTCGTTCAGTTCGGCGGCGGGCTTGGCGCCGCTGCGGTTACCCGCGAACATGCCGAACATCGACATCAGCATCATCATCGGAAACATCAGGAACAGCGGATTGCTGAGCAGGTTGCGTCCGCCCGTCACGAACATCAGGGCGATCATTCCCACGACCGCGATCACCATCACCGCGGGCAGCAACTTGAGCAGCGCATTGCCCGGCACCGCACGTGGAACATCCGGTGGCGCAGCGACATTCACCTCGCCGGCGGGTGCACGCGGCACCGCGACGCGTGGCCGTCGAACATACCCCTGAGTTGCCATGATCTCCCCCAGACGATCTCCCCGGACCGCCCTGGCAGCCACCCGACGGTGAAGACATTGTTACGCCAAACGCGACGATCGGTGTCCGGTTTGCGTCAACTCGACTCCGAACGTCCCCGGCGGCCGGGTGGCCGTCGGGTTTGCTGCGACGTCCGAGAGCGTCAGGCGACCTTGACGCGGGTGCGACGGTCGCGGGCCGCGCGCGGCGGTACCGGCGAGCTGTGCTTGGTGATGTTGAACGCCGACATGTTGTCACCCTTGGCCAGCCGCTTCATCCGCCACCATTCGAGCCACTGGTTGGTCTGCCGCGCCATCGGAGTGTCACCGTGGCGATCGATGTAGTACGTATTGGCGGTCGCGCAGTTGCCCTGGAACAGGATGCTTCCCTTGCGGGCCAGTCGGTTGTTCTTCTCGAAGTCCTTGCGCTGGGCCTCCGGGTCTGCCTCGATACGGTTCGCGCCGCGTTCACGGACCACCTTCAAGGCGGTGACGATGTTGGTCACCTCGATCTCGATCATCGCGATGATCGAGCCGGCGAACGAGCCGTGCGGGCCGAAGACCAGAAAGAAGTTCGGGAAACCGTTGACGGCGATGCCCTTGACGCCCTGATGGCGATTGACATCCCAGAAGTGGCGTAGTTCCTTGCCGTCGAGTCCGTGCGTCGGGAAGGTCGGCATGGTGTCTTTGCCGAACGGCTGCTGTCCGGTCGCGCAGATCAGCACGTCGATCGGATGCTCCACGCCGTCGGCGGTCACGATGCCGTGCTCGGTGATCTTGGTGATCGAGCTGGTCACCAGCTCGACGTTGTCCCGGTTGAACATCGGATAGTACGAGTTCGACCATGCGGGCCGCTTGCAGCCGAGTTCGTAATCCGGGGTCAGCGCGGCGCGCCACTCCGGATTGTCGACCTTCGCGATGTTGGCCTTACCCAGCTTCTCCAGGTGGTGTATCACGGGCTTGATCTGCCAGTAGTGCGTGAACGCGCGATGGAACAGCATGGCGTAGAGCCCCATCACGATCAGGCGGATGGTCAGCTGCACACCGGGGACGCGGTCGAGCAGGAATCTGACGGGCTTCGAGTACTCATGATCCTCGCCGGGCTTGGGCGAGACCCAGATCGGGGTGCGCTGGAAGACACTCAGCTTCCCGGCGACCTTCGCCAACTCGGGCGCCAACTGGATGCAGGTCGCGCCGGTGCCGATGATCGCGATGCGCTTGCCGGACATGTCGTAGTCGTCGGGCCACTCGGTGGTGTGGACCAACTCGCCTCGGAAGGTCTCGATGCCTTCGAATTTCGGCCAGTTCGCCGTACTCGTCAGGCCGGTGCCGCTGATCACGTACCTCGAGCGGTGGACCGAGCCGTCGGCGAAGCACGTGGTCCAGACGTTGTCGGCGTCGTCGAACCGGGCCTCGACGACTGTCTTGTTGTAGCGCAGATGCGACGTCAGGCCATACTTCCGGGCAGTGTTCTGTGCGTATTTGAGCACGTCGGGCTGCGGCGCCCATGGCCCTTTCCAGCCGACGCGGTGCTCGAAGGAGTAGCTGTAGCCGATCGACGGCACGTCGACCTCCAGCCCCGGGTAGTGGTTCTGCCGCCAGGTACCGCCGACGTCGTCGGCGCGCTCGACGATGACGAAGTCGGAGAATCCCGCCTCCAGCAGCTTGATACCGGCGCATATTCCGGAGAAGCCCGCACCCACGACCAGGATTTCGCTCCAGGTCTCGGCAGTCGACGCCGGCTCGTCTTTCACTTTCGTTGCCGTTGTGGTCATCGATCCCATCTCTTTCAACTCCACGCGCCGCCTTACGACGACGCAGTGACCATGTGACGTTAAGTCACAACTAACTGACACTGTGTCAGAGAATACTCCTGTTACTGATTGATTGACAAGTGCTTGAGAGCGAGAGTTACCGCGAAGCAGAAGCGCCGACGATCACCGACCGTGGAGCGACGTTCGCCTCCACGGTGGTCGCCTCCGCTGGAGTGGTCGCCTCGGTCGCGGCGACGTTACGCCGCGTCGCGCGGTGCCATTCCAGCCAGCGTTCGATCGCAGAAACCACCTGTACGCTGCGCACCGAGTTGAAGGTGTCGAAGCCGTGGTCGGCCAGCGGCGGCTCCAGGTAGGTCACGACACCCTGGCTGACCTGCCGCAGTTTGTCGGCGAACGCGCGTCCCTGGGTGACGTCGACGATGTGGTCCTTGCCGCCGTGGACGACGAAGAAGTCGGGCGCGTCGGCCGTCACCCGAAGCAGCGGCGACGCAAGCTCGAAAGGTTCCGGCTCGGTGGCGGGATCACGCATCAGGACATGAGGCCCGAGGAAGGTGTCACGGTGAGCAAGGGTCAGCTCGTCGCCGGTCACCCCCGCCATGTCGTGCAGGCCGTAGACCGGGACACACGCGTCGAGGCTGGTGTCGGCGCCCTCGAACCCGGGCTGGAACTCAGGGTCGCCGGGCGTCAGTGCGGTCAGTGCGATGAGGTGTCCGCCTGCGGATCCACCGGTGCCCGCGATGTAGGTCGAATCGCCGCCGTAGCCGGCAATGTTCGCCTTGACCCACGTCAACGCTTCTTTGACATCGATGATCTGCGCGGGGAACGGATTCTTGGGTGCCAGTCGATAGTTGACCGCGACCACCACCCAGCCGCGCTGAACCATCCGGTTGATCAGGACCTTGCTTTCCATGAACTTGTCACCGATGGTCCACGCACCACCGTGCACCTGGAACAGCACCGGGGCCGCGGCGTCGACCGGCATACCCTTGCGTCGGTAGATGTCGAGTTTGGTGAGTCCGTCTCCGGGCCGATAGTTGATGTTGCGGATCACTTCGACGTTCCGGCCGATCGATCGGAACGGGCGTATCAACTGTGCGAGGGAGACGTTCTCGCGACCGAGCCCGTCCGGAAGAGCATGGCGGTAGTCCTCGCCGAGCGATGAGACCAGTGATTCCTCAGCCCGCTTGCCGGTTCCGGCGGCGACGGCCGTGAGGTAGCCGAGGCCGGCGACCGTGCCGGCCGCGAGTGCCAGCGACGTCTTCGACGCCTCGCCGCGCACGACGGCCCGCGCGGTGTCCGCGGCCGTCAACGCCAGCAATTGGGGCGCCAATTCGCCGGTCGGCCAGCCGACCGCGAATCCGAGCATGCCTTGGGTGGACCAACCGTAGACCGATCCGAGGCGGCCGGTGTAGCCGCCCATCGGCTCCAACGCGTTGGCGGTGAGTAGTGCGGTGATGATGCGGCGTCGTAAGAATCCCATGTCATGAGCTTACCGATTGATCAGTAACATGGAAAGGGTTGATGTGGCGACTTTGTTTCGCCAATCGCCACGATCGGTGTCCGGTTTGCGTTAACTTGACCCGACACACTTTTCGGTGGGGAGGTCGAAGAGAATCATGTCTGTTGTCCATCCGGTCCTGCACGGCGTCGACGACGCCGCGCTGGCTCCCGACATCGCTCGCGTGTCGATTCTCGGCGGGCACACGCAACTCGACGTCGGGCTGCCCGCACAGATTCCGATCGCAGCCTTGCTGCCGAGCCTCATCGCACAGATTCAGTCACGAAATCCGTTGCCCGACAGACCCGTTTCACCCGACGTCGATGATGACGACGAGCTGATCGGAGCGCTCCCCGACCCGCGACACTGGACACTCGCGCCCCTCGGCTGCGATCCGCTGCCGACCGGGGAGACCCTGTTCGACGCCGGGGTGCGCGACGGAGATCTGCTCGCCCTGCGGCCGGTGCGAGTCGGCGACTCACCGGTCCTGTTCGACGACGTCGTCGACGCACTCGCCGAGCTCAGCACGGCCCGCTTCGGTGCCTGGTCGTCGCGCGCCGCCGCGCAAGTGGGCTACGCGGTAGCGCTGGCAGCGAGTTCGCTCGCGGCGCTGGCGCTCGTCGTCGGGCATTTCACCCCCGACCGGCCATGGTGGCCCGCGCTCCTCGGCGCCCCCGTCACCACTGCCCTGCTCGTGTCAGCGGCCCTCGTGCACCGCTATCGATCCGACTCCGCGACGGTGGCCGTGCTCTCCTGGGCGGCACTGATCTTCGCCGCGGCGGGCGGTGCGGCGGTGAGTCCGGCTAACGCATCGGCAACGACCGTTGTGCTCAGTGCCGCAAGCGTTCTGGTGGTCGCGGCAGTGTCCTACCGGGCGTTCGGATGCAGTCCGACCGTCCACAGTGCGGTGACCACGGCGACCATCGTCGTCGGATCCGCGGCGCTGTGCCAGGTGTTCGTCGGCAGCGTCGCCGCGGTGGCCGCTGTCGTCGCCGCGGTGGGAGTCGCGACGGTGTTCGCCGCTCCGCGAGCGACCTCGGTGCTGGCGAAGCTGCCGTTGCCGACCGTACCGACCGCGGGCGATCCGATCGACGCCGACGACGACGTGGCGCCGCCCGCGATCGACGGGATCGGGGCGGTGGGCGCGGTCACGCTGCCGGAAGTCGATTCGCTGGCGGCGCGCGCCGGGGTGGCCCAGGCCTACCTGACCGGAATCTCGGTGGGCGGAGCCGTCGTCGCGGCCGGCGGTGCGGTGATCGCAGCGAGCCCCTGGTCGGGTTTCGATGCGCGTGGCTGCGGTTATGCCGGGGTGATCGCGGCGGTCCTGGTACTTCGTGGGCGCTCACACACCGACCTCACCCAGGCATGCGCGCTGATCCTGTCCGGTGCCGCAACGGTCGTCGCGATGCTCGCCGGATTGCTCTGCACCGCGCCCCCGACGTCGACGCTAGCGCTCTTCGGTTGTGCGGCAGCTCTTTTCGGAGCTGCGATGGTGTTCGGCGTCGTCGCGCCGCAGCATGACTTCTCGCCGGTCGCGCGCAGATTCGCCGAACTCGTCGAGTACGCGCTGGTGGTTACGATTGTTCCGCTGCTGCTGTGGCTGCTCGACCTGTATCAGATCGTTCGATCGCTGCGGTGATCCTGGTGCGCGCCTTGATCTTTCGCTTGAGCATCGTCGTAGTAGCCGCGCTGCTGTCGACGACGGGATCACCCGCGGCGGCGTTGACGCGACCCAGCGTCGACGGTGTACCGCCGGCCCGCGATGCCGCGCCCGCGCCGTCGGAGCCGGCCGAGCAGCGCAGCCTGTGTGCGGTCCCCACCGCGGTCGGGCGGGTGGCCGCGCCTGCCGCGTCGGTGTTGTTGAACCTCCCGGCCGCATGGCAATTCAGCCGGGGCCGGGGACAGACCGTGGCGGTCATCGACACCGGCGTGACGCCGCACCCCCGTCTTCCGCGGTTGCGCGCCGGCGGCGACTATGTGTCGAACGGCGACGGCCTGTCCGACTGCGACGCACACGGAACCGTCGTCGCCGGAATCATCGCTGCCACAACGAGTTCCGCCGACTCGTACGGCGGTGTCGCACCGGAGTCGACGGTGTTGTCGATTCGGCAGTCGAGTGGCGCGTACGCGTCGAAGACGAGTCGGCGCGACGAGCCGACGCTCGGCGGCGGGGTCGGCACGGTGCGCACGCTGGCGTCGGCCGTGATGCGCGCGGTGGAGCTCGGCGCCACCGTCATCAACATCTCCGAGGTGGCCTGCGCGCGGGATGCGCGGTCGTTGAACGACGCCGCGCTCGGCGCGGCGGTCAAATACGCCTACGACCACAACGTCGTGGTGGTGGCGGCAGCCGGAAATCTGTCGTCGAGCGGCGCGTGCCGCGAACAGAACCCGGCGTCGATACCGGGCCGCGAATGGGACTCGGTCGTCACCGTGGCCAGTCCCGCGTGGTTCGCGCCGTACGTGCTGACGGTCGGTTCCGTCGACTCGGCATCGGGCGCGCCCAGCGGCTTCAGCCTGCACGGCCCGTGGGTGTCGGTGGCCGCTCCCGGCACCGACATCGTCGGGCTGAGCTCGCTGCGGCGAGGGCCGACGCTGATCAACGCGCTACAGTCCGACGACGGTCCGGTCCCGATCAACGGAACGAGTTTCGCGGCTCCGTACGTAGCGGGCACCGTTGCGCTGGTAAGGGCTCGATTCCCCGAGCTGACCGCGGCGCAGGTGATGGCCCGCATCACCGCGACCGCACACGCGGCAGGCGGCGTGGACGACCAGGTCGGTGCCGGCGTCGTCGATCCGGTAGCCGCGCTGACGAATGTGCTGCCCGACGAATCGTCGGGTGCGCCGAGCAGGCGGCCGATCGCGGCACCGTCGACGCCGACGCCCGAGGACCCGTGGCTTCGACGGTCCGCGCTGATCGGTGCGGGTGCCGCGGTCTGTCTGGTGTTGGCGATCGTCGGTCTCGCATTACCGCATCGTCGGGTCCGGCGGTTGGGCCAGGACGAGTTCTGACCCGCGTCGGCTACCCGCGCGCGGGGCGCAGTTCGCGCGGCAGGGCGAAGGTCAGTGTCTCGTTGGCGGTGGTCACCGTGTCGACGTCGCCGAAACCGTGCTCGGCGAGCAGATCGACGACGCCGCGGACCAATACCTCGGGCACCGAGGCCCCCGAGGTCACCCCGACCGTCGTGACGCCGTCGAGCCACGCCGCGTCGATCTCGCGGGCGTAGTCGACGAGATAGGACGCATCCGCGCCGTTCTGCAGCGCGACCTCGACCAGACGCTGCGAATTGGACGAGTTCTGCGAGCCCACGACGATCACCAGTTCGCAGTGCGGTGCCATCGCTTTGACCGCGACCTGCCGGTTCTGAGTGGCGTAGCAGATGTCGTCGCTCGGCGGATCCTGCAACTGCGGGAATTTCTGGCGCAGACGGTTGACGGTCTCCATGGTCTCGTCGACCGACAGCGTGGTCTGCGAAAGCCACACCAGAGGTGCGCCGTCACGCACGACGACGTCGTCGACGTGGTCGGGACCGTCGACCAGCTGAATGTGTTCGGGAGCCTCGCCCGCGGTGCCTTCGACCTCTTCGTGACCCTCGTGGCCGATGAGCAGGATGTCGAAGTCGTCGCGTGCGAAGCGCTTGGCTTCCTGATGCACCTTGGTGACCAGCGGGCAGGTCGCGTCGATGGTCCGCAGGCTGCGGGCCGCCGCCGTTTTGTGCACCTCGGGTGAAACGCCGTGGGCGGAGAACACCACCAGCGCGCCCTCGGGTACCTCGTCGGTCTCGCCGACGAACACCGCGCCACGCTCGGTCAGCGTGTCGACGACGTGGCGGTTGTGGACGATCTCCTTGCGGACGTAAACCGGTGCGCCGTGCTTGTCGAGCGCCCGTTCGACGGTCTCCACCGCGCGATCGACACCGGCGCAGTAGCCACGCGGTTGCGCCAGCAGGACACGTTTGTGCTCAGACATGCCTCCCACGATACGTGCCGATCCGGACTATCGGCGCATCAGCGCGGGCAGGGCCGTCGGTTGGCTCTGTCACACACTAATGGCAGAGTTGAGACCATGATCCGTCCTCCGTATGGCGCCCGCGTCGCCGCAGGCCTGCTCGTCACCGCACTCGAAGAGACGCGGAAGCTGCCGACCTACGCGGTGACCTTCCCGATGACCGCGGTCAGTCAGGCCCTGCAGGCCGGCATGCGGCTGCAACAGAACGTCGCCGAACTGGCGATCAAGGGCGACGCCGTCTTCGACAGCCTCTTCAACCAGGCCGAGGAACAGCCGAGCTGGGCGGTCTTCGACGAGGACGAGCAGATCGAGTCCGCACCCGCGGTCGTCACCATTCCCAGGTCGGTGACGGCCGCACCCAGGGATTCGGCACCCGAGGATGCGTCCCCGGCCCCCAGCGGCCGCTTCGCGCTCTACAGTTCGACGCCCGACGACGTGGTCTCCTCGACCACCGCGCCGACCGCGACGTCGACGACCGACGCCGCCCCGTCCGAGGGAATCATCGCCGACCTCGACTACGACTCGATGACCCTGGCCCAATTGCGTGCCAAGATTCGCGGCATCGATCTCGACGACCTGCGCATCCTCGCCGAACACGAGAAGGCCAACCGCGCCCGCACGCCGTTTCTGACAATGCTGGAGAACCGGATCACCGCCAAGTCCGACAAGTAGCCCGCGCCGCAACGTGGCAGCATCGGATGCGCCGAATTCGCCCGACAACCCGTGGCCGGTCCGGACCGTCAACACCAAGATCGCCGACTGGGTGCACCGTCTGGGGCAGATCTGGGTGGAAGGCCAGCTGACCCAGATCAATCGCCGTCCGGGCACCCGAGTCGCCTTCCTGACCCTGCGTGACCCGGCCGCCGACATCTCGATTTCGGTCACCTGCTCACCGGACCTGCTCGCACGCAGTCCGGTTCCGTTGACCGAGGGCAGTCGGGTGGTGATGGCCGGGCGGCCGTCCTTCTACACCGGTCGGGCCACATTGTCGTTGCGCGTCACCGATATTCGGCCGATCGGCGTCGGAGAGCTCCTGGTCCGCATCGAACGCCTCCGTCAGCTGATGGCCGCCGAGGGCCTCTTCGATTCCCGGCGGAAACGCCCGATTCCGTTCCTGCCCAAGACAATCGGCGTGATCACCGGCCGCGCGTCGGCGGCACAGCGCGACATCGTCTCGGTGGCGACCAGCCGGTGGCCCGCGGTGCGTTTCGACATCCGCGACGCCCCCGTGCAGGGCACCACCGCGGTCCCGCAGATCCTCAAACACCTTGCCGCACTTGATGAGAACGACGCCGTGGACGTGATCATCATCGCTCGCGGCGGTGGCAGCGTCGAAGATCTACTTCCGTTTTCCGACGAAGCGCTGCTGCGGGCCGTCGCGGCGGCCACCACCCCGGTCATCTCGGCGATAGGCCACGAACCGGACTCGCCCCTGTTGGACCTCGTCGCCGACGTCCGCGCGGCCACGCCCACCGACGCCGCCAAGCGCGTGGTCCCCGACGTCGCCGCCGAGTTGGCCGCCGTCGCCACTCTTCGCCGCCGCAGCGCACAGGCACTGCGCAACTGGGTCCACCGCGAAGAACACCGGCTCGACGGACTACGCCGTCGACCGGTGATCGCACGACCGACGGTCCTGCTCGATCAGCATCAGGCCGACGTCGAGCGGATGCGTGCGACGCTGCGCCGAGATGTCACCCGGTCGGTGGATACCGCACAGACCCGCGTCGAACATCTCGCGGCGCGGCTGGCGACCCTCGGTCCCGCGCAGACACTCGCGCGCGGCTACGCCGTCGTGCAGCGCGTCGACGCCGACGAACCCCACGTCGTATCCTCGCGCGACGACATGCCGACGGGCGCGCAGCTGCGTATCCGTGTCGCCGACGGCGCGGCGACCGCTACCGTGACCACTACCGAGGGAGACCAGTGACCGATCACCGCCCGCACGTCGAAGACCTCGGCTACGAGGCAGCCCGCGACGAATTGATCGATGTGGTCGCTACGCTGGAACGCGGCGGCCTCGACCTCGACTCGTCGCTGTCCCTCTGGGAACGCGGCGAAGCATTGGCCAAACGCTGCGAGGAACATCTCGCCGGAGCCCGCGAGCGGATCGAAAAGGTGCTGGCCGCCGACGACGACGAGTAGGCGGCCGCTCCCCGCGCTACCCCCGCTTCGCCAGCGGTTGGGCCGACTGCACAGCGCGCGCCAACGTCGTGAGATCGGAATCGGGCCCCTTGGACATCAGGGCGATACGCACCTGGCCGAGGTCGGTGATCCACGCCTTCGTGGCGTCACCGGACTGGTACACGACCCAGGTCCGGCCGTCGACGTCGTGTGTTCCGCTGCCGAGCAGTTTCGACTTGTCGTCGTCGGTGCCGCGGTCGGACAGGTGCGCCACCAGAGCTTCTTCCTTCGCGGCGGTCTGCGTGAGCTGGATGTATGCACCGTGGTCGGTGATCCAACCGACGTTGCTCGACGTCGAGTCGCCGACCGCCTGGGTGGTACCGGAGTTGGGTTTCCATGCGTTCGGCACCCGCGGCTGGCGAATCGGGAACGGCATGGTGTCGGCGTCGGCGCGCAACGCCGCGGACAGTTCGAACGGAGGCAGTCGGTCGTCGGAGGCGTTGCCCTGCAGGCCGACCGAGCAGTTCTGCGACGCGAAGACCACGAACACGCACAGCAGCAACAGGGGTATCAACGACCAGATCATGTCTTTGCTGCTGTTGAGTATCCGGGGTTTGGCTGCCATGCCGCCCAGTATCCCAGGCCAATGGCCCACAGCCCAACGCGGGATGACAGGATGATCTAGACCACTCTCACCCGCATCAGGAGACGCCAATGTCCGATTCGTCACCCAAGCAAGCTCCCGACCGCAACCTCGCGATGGAACTGGTGCGTGTCACCGAAGCCGCTGCCCTCGCCGCGGGACGCTGGGTCGGCCGTGGTGACAAGAACGGCGGTGACGGCGCGGCCGTCGATGCGATGCGCGAGCTGCTCTCGACCGTGTCGATGCGCGGCGTCGTCGTGATCGGCGAGGGTGAGAAGGACGAAGCGCCGATGCTCTACAACGGCGAAGAGGTCGGCAACGGTCAGGGGCCGGAGGTCGACGTGGCCGTCGACCCGATCGACGGAACCACCCTGATGGCCGAGGGCCGGCCCAACTCGATCGCGGTGATCGCACTCGCCGAGCGCGGCAAGATGTACGACCCGTCGGCGGTGTTCTACATGGACAAGATCGCCGTCGGTCCCGAGGCCAAGGGCGCCATCGACATCAACAAATCGGTCGAGTGGAACGTGACGTCGGTCGCGAAGGCCAAGGGCATCGAGGTCGGCGACGTCACCGTCGTCGTGCTGGACCGACCCCGCCACGCCAGTCTGATCGGCGAGATCCGCGCCGCCGGAGCCAAGGTTCGACTCATCTCCGACGGCGACGTCGCGGGTGCGATCGCCGCCGCCGGCGACTACAGCTCGGTGGACATCCTGATGGGCATCGGCGGAACCCCGGAGGGCATCATCACCGCGGTCGCGATGAAGTGCATGGGTGGCGAGATCCAGGGCAAGCTGTGGCCGCGCGACGACGCCGAGCGACGCAAGGCCATCGACGCCGGTCACGATCTGGACCGCGTCCTGGGCACCGACGACCTGGTCGGCGGCGAGAACACCTTCTTCTGCGCGACCGGCGTCACCAACGGCGACATGCTCCGCGGCGTGACCTACCGCGCCAACGGCGCGACCACGCGATCGCTGGTCATGCGCTCCAAGTCGGGCACGGTCCGGCGCATCGAGGCGGTGCACCGCATGGAGAAGCTGCGCGAGTTCGCCAACATCGATTTGTAAGGTAACGCTTACCATTTGGGGTCGCGAACCCGCCGATAGCATGGGCATTTGTGAGTGAACCAGCCCCAGCTCCCGAGTTCGACTACTCTGACCTGCTGCCGATCGGCGCCGACGACACCCCTTACCGTCTGATCACGACGGAAGGGGTGTCGACGTTTTCGGTCGACGGCCAGACGTTCCTCAAGGTCGATCCGGCGGTGATCCGCCAGCTGACGGCCGAAGCGATGCACGACATCAGCCACTACCTGCGCCCGGCCCATCTCGGCCAGCTGCGCAAGATCATCGACGACCCCGAAGCCTCCGGCAACGACCGCTTCGTGGCGCTCGATCTCCTCAAGAACGTCAACATCTCGGCGGGCGGTGTGCTGCCGATGTGCCAGGACACCGGCACCGCCATCGTGATGGGCAAGAAGAGCGAAGGCGTGCTCACCGGCGCCGACGACGCGCTGGCGATCTCCGGCGGGGTCTACGACGCCTACACCAAGCTCAACCTGCGCTACTCGCAGCTGGCGCCGCTGACCACCTACGACGAGAAGAACACCGGCAACAACCTGCCCGCCCAGATCGAGATCTATGCGACCGAGCAGGGGCCGAAGGGACCGGAGTACAAGTTCCTGTTCATGGCCAAGGGCGGCGGCAGCGCCAACAAGTCGTTCCTGTTCCAGGAGACCAAGGCGATCCTCAATCCGGCGCGGATGCGCAGCTTCCTCGACGAGAAGATCCGCTCGCTCGGCACCGCGGCCTGCCCGCCGTATCACCTCGCGGTGGTCATCGGCGGAACGTCGGCCGAGTTCGCACTGAAGACCGCGAAGTACGCCTCGGCGCACTACCTCGACAATCTGCCGACCGAGGGCTCGATGTCGGCGCACGGGTTCCGCGACCTCGAACTCGAAGAAGAGGTCTTCAAGCTGACGCAGTCATTCGGCATCGGCGCGCAATTCGGCGGCAAGTACTTCTGCCACGACGTCCGCGTCGTGCGACTGCCCCGGCACGGCGCGTCGTGTCCGGTGGCCATCGCGGTGTCGTGTTCGGCCGACCGCCAAGCGCTCGGCAAGATCACCGCCGACGGGGTATTCCTCGAACAACTCGAGACCGACCCGGCCAAGTACATGCCCGCAGCCGGTGTCGCAGAAGACATTTCGGGCGGCGAGGTGGTGGAGGTGGATCTCAACCGCCCGATGTCGGAGATCCTCGAACAGCTCTCCCAGTACCCGGTGAAGACCCGGTTGTCGCTCACCGGCCCGCTGGTCGTCGCCCGCGACATCGCGCACGCGAAGATCAAGGAACGCCTCGACGCCGGCGAGCCGATGCCGCAGTACCTGCGCGACCACCCGGTGTATTACGCCGGCCCCGCCAAGACTCCGGAAGGGATGGCGTCGGGCTCCTTCGGCCCGACGACGGCCGGCCGGATGGACTCCTACGTCGAGCAGTTCCAGGCCGCGGGCGGCTCGATGGTCATGCTGGCCAAGGGAAACCGCTCCAAGCAGGTCACTCAGGCGTGCGACGCGCACGGTGGCTTCTACCTCGGCTCGATCGGCGGGCCCGCTGCACGACTGGCCCTCGACTGCATCAAGAGTCAGGAAGTCATCGAGTATCCCGAACTCGGTATGGAAGCGGTCTGGAAGATCGACGTCGAGAATTTCCCGGCGTTCATCGTCGTCGACGACAAGGGCAACGATTTCTTCACCGACCCCGGCGGCGCGGTGACCGTGCCGCTGGGTGGCGTACGCATCCGCTCGAAGGAGCGGTAGCCGGCCGAGGTCGGCACCTGACCCCCGGCGTAGGGTTAGGTAAACCTAATCAGCTTTCGAGATCGAGGAGCGCCGACGATGACCGAGTACCGCATCGAGCACGACACCATGGGCGAGGTGAAGGTTCCCGTCGACGCCCTGTGGCGAGCGCAGACACAGCGTGCGGTGGAGAACTTCCCGATCAGCCACCGACCGCTCGAGCGCACCCAGATCCGCGCGATGGGTCTGCTCAAAGCGGCGTGCGCGCAGGTCAACAAGGATCTCGGGTTGCTCGACGCCGTGAAGGCCGACGCCATCATCGCCGCGGCGATCCAGATCGCCGACGGGAAGCACGACGATCAGTTCCCGATCGACGTCTTCCAGACCGGGTCGGGTACGAGCTCCAACATGAACGCCAACGAGGTGATCGCGTCGATCGCCAAAGCGGGCGGCGTCGACATACATCCCAACGACGACGTCAACATGTCGCAGTCGTCGAATGACACCTTCCCCACCGCGACTCATGTCGCGGCCACCGAAGCCGTTGTGACAGACCTGATTCCGGCTCTGGAGCATCTTCGCGAAGCGCTCGCCGACAAAGCGGGGCAATGGCGCACCGTCGTCAAGAGCGGCCGTACCCACCTCATGGACGCGGTCCCGGTGACCCTCGGTCAGGAGTTCGGCGGGTACGCCCGCCAGGTGCAGGCCGGCATCGAGCGCGTCACCTCGACGCTGCCGCGCGTCGGCGAACTTCCGATCGGTGGAACCGCGGTCGGTACCGGGCTCAACGCGCCCAACGGTTTCGGCACCAGGGTGACCGCCGAGCTGATCAAGCTCACCGGCGTCGACGCATTGTCACTGGCTGCCGATAATTTCGAGGCGCAGGCGGCGCGCGACGGCCTCGTGGAATTGTCCGGCCAGCTCAAGACGATCGCGGTGTCGTTGACGAAGATCGCCAACGACGTGCGGTGGATGGGCTCGGGGCCGCTCACCGGGCTGGGCGAGATCTCGCTCCCCGACCTCCAGCCGGGCAGTTCCATCATGCCGGGCAAGGTGAATCCGGTTCTGCCGGAGGCGGTTACGCAGGTCGCCGCTCAGGTCATCGGTAACGACGCCGCTGTCACCTGGGGTGGTGGCAACGGCGCTTTCGAATTGAACGTCTACATCCCGATGATGGCTCGTAACGTGCTGGAATCACTCAAGTTGCTGGCGAATGTCTCGCGCCTGTTCGCCGATCGGTGCATCAGCGGCCTGGTGGCACATGAGGATCGCCTCCGCACACTCGCCGAGAGCTCGCCGTCGATCGTGACACCGCTCAACTCCGCGATCGGGTACGAAGAGGCCGCGGCGGTCGCCAAGCAGGCGCTCAAGGAGGGCAAGACGATCCGGCAGACCGTCATCGACCGCGGCCTGATCGGCGACACGCTGACCGAGGCGGAACTCGACTCGCGCCTCGACGTGCTGAAGATGGCCAATCTCGACCGCGAGCGGTAATCCACCGATCGTCGACGCCGGGGCGTAACGTCGCCTGCATGACCGCGCTGCTCGACTTCCCCACCGACTTCTCGACGGCCCTCATCCTGGTCGCACACCCCGACGACCCCGAATACGGGATGTCGGCCGCCGTCGCTCGCTGGACAAGTGAAGGCCGAAAGGTGTTCTACGCCTTGGCTTCCAGCGGCGAGGCCGGCATCGAGGGCCTCGCTCCCGCGGAGTGCGGTCCTCTGCGGGAGGGGGAGCAGCGCGCGTCGGCTGCGGTCGTCGGCGTCGACCACGTCGAGTTCTGGGGTTTCCCCGACAGCGACATCCGCAACACCGGGCAACTGCGGGCCAAGGTCGTCGAGACGATCACGCGCCTGCGGCCCGACGTCGTGATCACCGGTTACGGTGGCGCCGAATGGGCGCCGGGGATGCCCAACCAGCGCGACCACATGGAGTTCACGGCGGCCGTCGTACAGGCGTGGGACTCGATGGCCACCCCACCGAGGTGGCTGTTCGTCAACGGGCCGTCGGCGACGCACGCCGTCGAAGTCGGCGATTTTGTCGAGACGGCGGTGAATTCCCTTGCCGCCCATGACCGCTACCTCTCGGTACTGGATCCGCAGACGCCCGTGCGCGAGCAGGCGCGCAAGCAGGTCGCCATGATGGCAAAACCGCGCGAGGACTTCGGCGGTGCGGTAGCGAGCGCGTTCGAGTTGGTGCGCGAGGGTCGAGCCTGAGCGTCGGACCACTCCATCAAACAGGTCCCCGACGCAGTCGCGCCGAGGACCTGTTCTCGCACCGAAGTCGAGGGTCTCAGTTCTAGCTTCCGGTCGCCGTGCCCAGGATCGAGGGGATCAGGCTCAACGCGCTGTTCGCCAGGCCGGTGATGATGCCGTTGGAGTTGGCGCCGCCCGGTGTGGTGGTGTTCGGAGCGTCTGCGGTCGGTGCGCCCTTGTTGACGCCGATGGTGATCTTCGGGTCCTTCTCCGGGTCGAGCCAGACGAGGATCTTCTTCATCGTCTCCTTGTCGATGGCCACACATCCCTGAGTCGGCTCACCGTTGGTGACGTGCAGGAACATCGCCGATGCCTTGCCGGGGGTGCGCTGCGGGTTGCTCGCGATGTTGACCGCGTAGTCGTAGACCGGTCCGGAGTCGTACAGGTTCTCGCTGTCGCCGCCCGGATTCTTACCCTTGACGTGGGTGTTGTACGTCGGGGACTTCATATTCGAATCCCACCAGTCGTCCTTGGTCGCCTGGAAGTACGGCATCTTGGTGCCCGGGTTCGCATCGCGGCCGAACGCCTGGTCCAGCGAGAAGGTGCCCTCGGGCGTGCGCGGGACGTTGTCTTTCGGCTGGCCCATGCCCTGCGATCCCAGGAAGGCCGGAACCGGCCCGGCGACCGTGACCCACTTGCCGTCGGTGCCCTTCTCGAACGCCGTCAGCGTGGCCTTCGTGTCAGCGGCCTTGGGCGCGGTCACGACGATCATCTGCGTCGTCTTCGACGACGTACCGCCGAGTCCGGCGAGGGTGTTGAGCACCGAGTCGACAAGTGTGCCACCACCGATGTTGGTGGGCAGGTTCGGAATCGACGGGGCAGCCGATGCGGTGGCGGGAATCGCGACCAGCGACGCGATGGCCGCGAACACCACGAGTCCCAACAACCTCATTTGTCTCACAAATAACTTCAGCACCACTCAAGTGTGCCAGCGGTTCGACGCCGATAAGTCACGTGAGAGTCACAAGCGAGTGTTGATCTGGTCACCGACGTGAGCGGTCGCACAGTCAGGTGCCAAAATCCGCCGAAGCGCGCATCGAGCACTACTGGCGCGTCGAACAGGACGGAACCGTCATCGCACATGAACTGTCCGGCGACGCCTACGCGGTCGTCGCGACGGTGCGCCCGGGAACATCGTGGACCGCCATCGCCCCGTTCACCGTGACACTGACTCCATCCGACCTCGTCTCCTAGGGCGCGTCGCCCAATCCGCCCGACAGCCGCGCCGCGAACTCCACCCGAACCTCGTCGGCAACCTTCAGCGTTCCCATCATCAGCGAGAACGGCTTGAGCCCAACGTCGCTGTGCCGCACCGACGTCGATGCCGACAGCCGCCACCCGTCACCGTCGTCCACGACCCCGACATCCACCGAATGCTCGACGCTCTCACCGCAGATCGTCAGCGCGCCCGTCACCCGGTACCCGCCGTCGATCACGTCGATCGCGTCGCCGACGAATCCGATCTGCGGAAACTTCTTGGCCTGCAACGACTTCAGCGCATTCGAACGGACCACCAGCTTCTCCGGGCCGCTCAACGGCGTCACGCCGCCCTCGCCGCGCACCACCGACAGCGAGTCGACGTCGACCGTCAAACCCACCGCCGACGGTACGTCGTCGACGAAAGTCACACTCCCCGACCATGATTCGAACCCGATGATCAACCGATGGCCCGCCTTGGCACCGGGGCCGGCCACCCCGGTGCCGATCGTCACATCACCGTCGTCCGGTCCCACAAACACAGTTCCGTTCACCTGCGCGAGAGTACCGGCATAAGCAGCGAGCCCGCTCGCTACGCTCCCGGCGCGACGGTGTCGACTTTCGCCCGCTCGCTACGCTCCCGGCGCGAACTCCTCCAGCATGTCGGTGACCAGCGCCGCAATCGCCGACCGCTCGCTGCGGGTCAACGTCACATGTGCGAACAACGGGTGCCCCTTGAGCTTCTCGATCACCGCCGCCACCCCGTCGTGCCTGCCCACGCGCAGATTGTCCCGCTGTGCCACATCGTGCGTGAGGACCACGCGCGAGCCAGTTCCCAAGCGCGACAACACCGTCAGCAGCACATTGCGTTCCAGCGACTGCGCCTCGTCGACGATGACGAACGAATCATGCAATGAACGACCGCGAATGTGGGTGAGCGGCAACACCTCCAGCATTCCGCGGCTGAGCACCTCCTCGATGACTTCCGGCGACGCCAGCCCCTCGAGGGTGTCGTAGACGGCCTGCGCCCACGGTCCCATCTTCTCGTCCGCACCGCCCGGCAAGTACCCGAGTTGTTGTCCGCCAACGGCATACAGTGGGCGGAAGACCACAACCTTGCGCTGCGTCCGCCGCTCCAGCACCGCCTCCAGACCGGCGCACAAGGCCAGTGCCGACTTACCGGTACCCGCCTTGCCGCCCAGCGACACGATTCCCACACTGTCGTCGAGCAACAGATCCAGCGCCACCCGCTGCTCGGCCGACCGGCCGTGCAGGCCGAACGCCTCCCGGTCACCCCGTACCAGTTGCACCTGTTTGGTCGGAGTCACCCGCCCCAACGCCGACGATCCGTTGGCCACCAGCCGAATTCCGGTGTGGCAGGGCAGGTCCCGCGCAAGGTCGACGTCGATGACCCCGTCGGCGAACAATGCGTTGACCGCTGCGGGCTCCACTTCCAGCTCGGTCATCCCCGACCATCCCGACACCACCACATCCTGTGCGTGATACTCGTCCGCCGACAATCCCACCGCGCCGGCCTTGACGCGCAGCGGCGTGTCCTTCGACACCAACGTCACGGCCTTGCCCTCGGCGCGAAGATTCAACGCGCAGGCCAGGATTCGCGAGTCATTGTCATCGGTCCGGAAGCCGGACGGCAACACCGACGGATCGGTGTGGTTGAGCTCCACCTGCAGGGTCCCGCCCGCGTCACCGATCGGAATCGGCAGATCCAGGCGGGAATGCTCGAGACGCAGATCGTCGAGCAACCGGAGTGCCTCACGCGCGAACCAGCCTAGTTCGTGGTGATGGCGTTTGCCCTCGAGTTCGCTGATGACAACCAGCGGCAATACGACGTGGTGCTCGTCGAAACGTGTTACGGCCCAAGGGTCGGACAGTAGCACGGAGGTGTCGAGGACGTAGGTGCGAATGGTCACGTCAGGGCTCCTAGTGTGCACGGCGCCCGCACACACGCTTTGTGCTGTGACCGGTCGGTTCCTAGTTCGTCGCTGCCGTGAGGACAACTCGAACGAGAACCGGGGCCGGTCCTCTCGCTGCGCGTTTCGCTACCACGATTCGAACCTTCCGGATGGACGGCTTCCCCGCAATCCATCAAGGCCCAAGGTACGCCGACGCCCCCTACGAGATGACTCGTAAGGGGCGTGTTGTCGTGAAATCTGCGTTAACCTGAAGCCAACTAGCCTGCCGCGAGGGCCAGGATTCGCTGGCGTGCGGACTCGGCCTCATCGGACAGTCCGGCAACCGAATTCAGCTTCAACTGGTCGACGAATGTCGCCGCGATCTTCGCCTTCGTGGCGTCGTTCTCGTAGTCGGAGATCAGCGCCCACTCCGGCGCGAAGTCGGTGACGTCGGAGCCGATCGGCTCCAGCTTCGCCAGGGCTTCGTCGATCGCGACGACCGTCGCGTCCTGATCGGCGATCAGGCCCGCGTTCAGGAACGAACCGAAGGTCCGCGCCTGCGCGGCGTCGTCGCCGGAGATCTTCGCGAGAATCTGCTTGTAGACGTCATCGTCGACGACGGCCGACAGCTTCTCGATGAAGGCCACGCACTGGTTCTCGTGTACGGCCATCAACGCGAGCGTGTCGAGCGGGCTGAGCCCGACGACCTTTTCGGTGTGCTGGCGGTAACCCTGCGTGACGTGATGCAGGCGCCGCTCCTCCGCGTCGAGCGGATCGATCGCGCGGGTCACGACGAGGAAGTCGCGCAGCACGATCGCGTGGCGGTTGTCCTCCGCGGTCCACACGCCGACCAGCTGACGCCAGTCGGAGAACGCCGGGAAGTGAATCGCCAGCACCCGGTGATAGGACGGCAGGTTGTCCTTGGTCAGCAGCAGCGCCAGCGTGGCCGCGCGCACTTCCTCGGACATGGTGCCTTGCGACGGGTCCCAGTCGTCGCCGCCGAGGAACGCGAAGTTGCGTCCGGCGTCCCAGGGAACCCAGTCGTGCGGGTTCCACGGGGTCGCGATCTGCGCGTGCTCCTCGGCGATCTCGGGGAGCGCCTTCTCCAGCGCGATGATCAACTCGTCTTGCGGCAGTACAGTCACGTGCACGAGGATACCGGCCGACGCCGTCGAACCTAAATCCCGGCCGTGCGGGCCGAACCGGCCGCGACCGCTTCCACCTCGACGGCGGCCTCTTCTGCGAAGGGCACCTCTTCGATGTCGACGGTGGTCCGCAACGGACGATTCGGGATCAACGCGACGGCGATAAGAGCCACGACGGTGCAGGCGGCCGCGACGACGAAGATCGTGGCGGTCGCGTCACCGTAGGATCCCCGGATCACGTCGGCGACCGGCGCGGGCAGCGCCTTGAGATCCAGCGACCCGCCACCGCTGTGACCGGCGTCGATGCCCAACTTGGCGAGACCGTCGCGGGACAGATCGGCGACGCGGGTCGCGAGGATCGAGCCCAGCACGGACACGCCGATCGCACCGCCGAAGGTACGGAAGAAGGCCACGTTCGCCGACGCCGCGCCGATGTTCTGCACACTCACGGTGTTCTGGACGGCCAGCACCAGGTTCTGCATCAGCATGCCGGTACCGAGCCCGACCAGGAGCATGAACACGGCGAGCAGCATCAACGACGTCTGGTGATCGATCGTGCCGAGCAGGGCGAACCCCGCGATCAGCACGGTGGCACCGCCGAGCAGGAACGGCTTCCAATGTCCGAAGCGCGTGATCAACTGACCGGAGACCACCGAGCCGCCGAACATACCCACCACCATCGGAATGGTCAGCAGGCCGGCCTCGGTCGGCGAGTAGCCGCGTGCGGTCTGGAAGTACTGACCGAGGAACGTCGTCGCGCCGAACAGGCCGATGCCGACGCTGATGGAGGCGAGGATGGCCAGCGCGGTGGTGCGCTCGGTGACGATCTTGAGCGGAATGATCGGCGACTTGGCTCGCGATTCGACGATGACCGTCGCGACCAGCAGTGCGATACCGCCGCCGACCATCATCGCGGTCTGGATCGAGAACCATGCGTAGTAGTCGGCCTTGCCGGCGAACGAGACCCAGATCAGCAGCACGCTCACGCCGGCGGTCAGCAGCAGCGCACCGAACCAGTCGATGGACGCGTCATCCTTGCGGACGGTCGTCATATGCAACGTCTTCTGCAGCAGCACCAGCGCGATCAGCGCGAGCGGAACGCAGACCAGGAAACACCAGCGCCAGCCGAGCGGGCTGTCGACGATGACGCCGCCGAGGATCGGGCCACCCGACATCGACACGGCCATCACGGCACCCATGTAGCCGGAGTACCTACCGCGATCGCGCGGTGAGACGATCGAACCGATGATGGCGACTGCCAGCGCGGTCAGGCCGCCCATGCCGATGCCCTGCACGACGCGTCCGACCAGCAGGATCGGCACATTGTGTGCGATACCCGCGATCAGCGAGCCGGCGACGAAGATCACCAGCGACAGCTGCACCAGCAACTTCTTGTTGAACAGGTCCGACAGTTTGCCCCAGATCGGCGTCGACGCCGCGTTGGCGAGCAGCGCGACGGTGATGACCCAGGCGTACTGGGTCTGGGTGCCCTTGAGGTCGGCGATGATCGTGGGCAGCGCAGTCGCGACGATGGTCGACGACAGCAGTGCGGTGAACAGGCCGGCCAGCAGGCCGGTCATGGCCTGCAGGACTTCGCGGTGCGTCATCGCGGGTGCGGCGTCGGCCGTCGGGTGCGTCGCCCGCACCTCGGTGTCAGCGGTGGACATGTGACTTCCTTACTGGATCGGAGAAATAGTCTGTGGAATTACTTGCTGAATGCAACAGGTTGCATGATGCAATCTATTCCGGCAAGTCGTCACCGAGCGGTGTGTGACGCCTCACATGCAAAAACCCACTCTCCTCGACACGAGGAGAGTGGGTTGTGAACTGCGGCTATGCCTCCGACGCCGCCAGTATGCCCTAGATCCGACTCATCAGGCCCCACGACTCCAGACCGTCGTAGAGCGGGAAGTCGAGCGCCAGCTGCGAGACGCGGGCCCGCAGCGCGGAGACGTCGGCGCCCTGTCCTGCGGCGAGCGCGGTGCCGATGATGTCGGCGACCTCGGTGAACTGTTCGGCTCCGAAACCGCGCGTCGCCAGCGCGGGCGTACCGATGCGCAGGCCGGAGGTGACCATCGGCGGGCGCGGGTCGAACGGCACCGCGTTGCGGTTGACGGTGATGCCGACCTGGTGCAGCAGGTCCTCAGCCTGTTGGCCGTCGAGCGAACTGTTACGCAGATCCACCAGCACCAGGTGCACGTCGGTGCCGCCGGTGAGGACCGACACGCCTGCCTTCTCGACGTCGGCGCCGGTCAGGCGATCGGCGAGGATCGCGGCACCCTCCAGGGTCCGGCGCTGCTTCTCGGCGAATTCCTCGGTGCCCGCGATCTTCAGCGCGACGGCCTTGCCCGCGATCACATGCATCAGCGGGCCACCCTGCTGGCCGGGGAAGACCGCGGAGTTGATCTTCTTGGCCCACTCCTGCTTGCCGAGGATGATGCCCGACCGCGGCCCGCCGAGGGTCTTGTGCACCGTCGACGACACGACGTCGGAGTGCGGCACCGGGCTGGGGTGCAGACCCGCGGCGACGAGACCGGCGAAATGCGCCATGTCGGTCCACAGGTAGGCGCCGACCTCGTCGGCGATCGACCGGAACGCCTCGAAGTCGAGGGTGCGCGGATAGGCCGACCATCCGGCGACGATGACCTTCGGCTTGGTGTCGAGGGCGATCTTGCGCACCTCGTCCATGTCGATGCGGAAGTCTTCCTTGCTCACGCCGTAGAAGGCGTTCTCGTAGAGCTTGCCGGAGAAGTTGAGGCGCATGCCGTGCGTCAGGTGGCCGCCGTGGGCGAGATCGAGGCCGAGCAGGGTCTCCCCCGGCTCCATCAGCGCTTGCAGCACAGCGGCATTCGCCTGTGCACCGGCGTGCGGCTGCACATTGGCGAAGTCGGCGCCGAACAACGCCTTCGCGCGGTCTCGGGCGATGTCCTCGACGACGTCGACGTATTCGCAGCCGCCGTAGTACCGGCGCCCCGGGTAACCCTCCGCGTACTTGTTGGTCAGCACGCTGCCCTGGGCCTGCAGCACGGCGCGCGGAACGAAGTTCTCCGACGCGATCATTTCCAGGGTGTCGCGCTGGCGGCTCAGCTCGCCGTTCATCGCCGCGGCGACGTCGGGGTCAAGGTCGGCCAGCGACATCGAATTCACGGACTGTGCGGAGACTGCGTCACTCATGGCCTCAAGTCTAGGTATTCAGTTCGCCGCGCAGCGCGGCCGGGGTCAGCGGCTCGTCGAGCAGCCGGCCGAATCGTGCCAGGCGCTGCGACGCCGGGGCGGCGTCGAGCCACCGCTGCAGCAACCGGTAGCCCTCGACGTAGGTGCTGATGTAGGCGCGCCACAGGGGTGAGGTGAGAAAACGCAGCATCTGCCGGGCGCGGGCCGGCGGTGCCAGCAGCCATGTCTGCAAGAACTCGGCGACGGTGTCCTCGTCGGCGCCGCGGTCGTGCAGCAGAAGTGCCGCGTCCTGGCGTACCGAGAGCAACCCCGACGTCGCGCGGCCCACCCGCTGCGCCCGTTCCCCGTCGAAGCGCAGGCCCAGATCGGCGTAGATCTCCTGGGCCCACACGCCCCAGTCGGATCCGACGGCGGCGATGAGCGCATGGTCGGCGAGGCCTTCGGCCATCAGGCACTGCGGCGTGTTCACCAGGAAGATCGACTGCTCGTGCTGGCCCGCGCCTACCAGGAACTGCTCCTTGCGGCAATGCTCGGTGTGATGGCCCGGATAGGCCTCATGCGCGATGAGGTGCGGCAGCGACGACATGTACTGCGTCAGATCACCGTTGATCGCAACCCGCGAACGATACTCGCCCAAGTAGTAGTTGAACCCGCTCCACGGTTTGTCCGACACCACCTCGAAGTCGACGATCTCGTTGTCCGGCAACGGATATTCCGCACGCACGCGGTCACGCAGCGCACTGGCGAAGGCGTGCACGCACTCGTCGACCCGGTTCGCCGGAATCTCATCGCGTCGACGATGCTCGGCATATGCGTCGGCGACGCCGGACACCGCGACGTCGAGCTCGGCGGCCAACTGCGCGTGCGCATCCCGATACACCTGCGGATCAGCGGGTTCGATGTCGACATCGAAGTAGGCTCGCACTTCGTCGACGAACCCGATGTGGTCCCCGGCCATCTTGCGGGCCGAGCAGTCCAGCGCGACCAGGTGCGATTCGACGAATGCCGCACGCTCCGAAGACAACTCACCGGGCAGCTGTGACCGCAGTTCACGGGCACGCCGGGCGAGGTCCGCCGGGTCGGGCCGCGGACCGGATTCGACGTCGGCACGCAGCCTCGGATCACCGGTGTACGCGTCGACGAAACCCGGCTCCACGCGGTCGAATGCCAGGCCGAGGCGGAGGTACTCGGTCACCACAGTTGACTCCATAAGGTCATCACGATAGCGACGCCGGTGCGCTGATGGACAGTGCGCGTGCCTAAGCTATGACAATGTTCGCTTCGACGACGCCGGTGCGCTGATGGCACGCGACACCAATGGCCGCGATCCGAGTCTGTATATCGAACTCGACCGCAAACAGTGGCGAGACCTGCGCCAATCGATGCCGATGGTGCTCACCGAGAATGAACTCGAATCGCTCGTCGGCCTCGGTGAGCAGGTCGATCTCGACGAAGTCGCCGACGTCTACCTGCCGCTGTCGCGTCTCATCCATCTGCGCGTGGCCGCCCGACAACGACTCTATGCGGCGACGTCGACCTTCCTCGGCGAACTGCAGACCAGCCGCCAAGTTCCGTTCGTCATCGGCATCGCGGGCAGTGTCGCGGTAGGCAAGTCGACGACGGCGCGCGTCTTGGCCGCGCTGCTGGCCCGCTGGGAGTCGCATCCGAAGGTCGATCTGGTCACCACCGACGGTTTCCTGCTGCCCACCAAGGAGCTCGAGCGGCGAGGAATCATGCACCGCAAGGGTTTTCCGGAATCCTACGACCGCCGCGGGCTGTTGCGATTCGTCACCGAGGTGAAGTCCGGGGCACGCGAGGTGACCGCGCCGGTGTACTCGCACCTCACCTACGACCGTGTCCCCGACGTGATGCATTACATCCGGCAGCCCGACATCCTCATCGTCGAGGGGCTCAATGTCCTGCAGACCGGCCCCACGCTGATGGTGTCGGATCTGTTCGACTTCTCGATCTACGTCGATGCGAAGATTCGCGACATCGAAAAGTGGTACGTCTCAAGGTTTTTGCAGATGCGCACCACCTCGTTCGCCGACCCCAATTCACACTTCCACTCCTACGCGGAACTGACTGACGCGCAGGCCACCACCGCGGCGAACGACATCTGGACGTCGATCAATCGCCCCAACCTCATTGAGAACATCCTGCCGACCCGTCCACGCGCGACCTTGGTGCTGCGCAAGGACTCCGACCACTCGATCAACCGGGTCCGCCTGCGAAAGCTTTAGGGCCGCAACGGTATTCAGCCGAGTGCCAGGCGTCAGTGGTGATGGCGGCGCTCTGTGGTGGTAGTGGTCTCCGGCACGACCGGCGGAAGCGTGGTCACTGGCGGAGGCGTTGTCACCGGCGGAGGCGTGTAGACGGGCGTCGTCACCGGCGGAGGCGTGTAGACCGGCGTGGTCACCGGCGGCGGGGTATGGACCGGCGTCGGTAGGGCGCTCGTCGTAGCCGGTGTGGGCGTCGGCGTGACCGTCGGCACCGTCGTCGGCGTGGCGAGTCCCGGCGTCGTCGTAGTCGGGACCGTGGTGCCGGGCGTCGGGACCGTCGGGATTGCCGGAGCACTGGGCGTGGTCGGCGTCGTGGGCGTGGCGGGCGTCGTCGGCGTGGCAGGCGTGCTCTCAGTCGTCGGCGCCGAGGTGCTCGTCGTAGCTTCGGTGGTCGGTGGCTTCGGCAGCGATTCCGTTGGCGGAGCGATGTTTTCGGTTGTCGGGACCGATGGGACGGACGACACGGAGGGCACGGAAGGCACTGCGGGACTCTCGGTCTGCTGTTTCACGATCGGCAGGGGTTCGTCGGAACCGGCATGATCCATTCCGTTGGCGTGCGCCGCCGCGTCGGTGGTCGCGACGAACGGCTCATTGGCACGCTGCGGATCGGGCAGGGCGCCGGTGATCGGCGGCAGGCCGATCAGCGACACGTCGCCGCCGACCGGTTGGCTGCGCGGCGCGCCGGTCCGGATGTCGACGAGGGCGAGTTCGACTCGAACGGTCGGCTGACCGGTCTCGTAGCCCCGGCCGCCGTCGGGCACGGCCACTGCCGCGGCGCTGTAGTCGACCGCCGTGACGTCGTTCGGGTTGTAGTCCTTCCACTTCTGCCCGCGTGCCTTGTAGCCCTTCAGCGGCGCCCGAGCGGGCGGCGCGAGCGGAGCGCCCGTCGAGCACTGAACGCGGGGCACACCGGTTCGATCGACCAGCACCGACGTACCCGCTTGCAGCACTGCCTGATAGGGCTGCGCCTGTCCGGCGCTGTACTGGTTGTTCGTCACCCATGCGTCGGTACGCAGGATGACCGGCGTCAGGGTGTTGATGTAATACGGGATTTGAGCGGTGGTCACGCCGGCCGCGCTCGCCCAGGCGGTTGCGGCGGAGGAATCCTTCGCGAGATAGTTCGCCAGCAACTGCGGGTCGCAGGCCGTCGATCCGGATGACCCGTAGAGACCCGCAAGCGTACCGGCGACGCCTTTGACGCCCCGATTGTTGAGCGTGCCGACGTTCGCCGGTTGCACGGTGGTGTCGCCCTTGGCGACCGACGCGGTGAACGGGCTGCGCGCGCTAGCTCCGACCGCCTGCAGGGTGATCGACGGCCGTTCATCGGCAACCGACCGGCCGCGCGAGGTGAGCGCCACCGCGCAGACGACCACGATGGCCGTCACCAGGGCGGCTACCGTCACCGCCAGGCCGATTGCGGCGGGGCGGTTCGATCCCTTCCGTGGCGCCTCGAATGCGCCGGTGGGCGGGTAGGACATCGGTCTCCCTCAACGATCCTGAACTCACGACAAGTATGTCCGGAGTCCAGGTCCCACCACCAGCCCAGCAGAGGGATTTCAGCCGAATAGACCACTCCCCGCCCCGCGTGGTTGACAAGTCCGTCCCACTACCGCAGCGACCGTTCGTCGAGTCCCGTCGGATAGTTGCCCGCGATGGCGATGCGGTTCCAGGTGTTGATCATCGCGATGCTCGCGACCACCTGACCGAGGGTCTGCGTGTCGAGGATGGCGGCCGCGGCGTCGAACACCTCGTCGGGGACCCCGGCGTCGGAGATTCGGGTGATGGCGTCGGTGAGTCCGAGGACCGCGCGTTCGACGTCGGTGAAGACTCCGGTCGACTCTTCCCACGCGGCGATCAGGCCGAGTTTCAGCGGGTCGACGCCGAGTTCGATCGAGTCCTTGGTGTGCATGTGCAGGCAGTATGCGCACCCGTTGAGCTGCGATGCGCGGATCTTGATCAGTTCACCCAGGGTCGGATCGAGGTCGGCCGACGATGCGCGCTGCAGTGCGACCAGCGCTTTGTACACCGCGGGGTGGGTCTTGGGGATCCACATGCGACGCGGATCACCGGATTCGGTGGCTGCCGGTTGAACGAGTGTCATGGCGTCTTCCCTTCTCACGCACCGACCGCGGCCGGGTAGGTCTGATCGAGCCACTGCCCGAAAGTCGTGGCGGTGACCTCGAATGCACCGTCGGGACGCAGTGCTCCCGACCGGATGACCTTGCCACCGAAGTTGATGCCGAGCACCCAGCGCGGCGTGCCCCGACGCCGGGCGATCTCTCGCGCGACGTCGAGCATGTCGAGGTCGGCGGGCCCGGCGACCTCGACGACGGCGGCGCCCCCGTTGAGCGCGACGTCGGCGAGCAGGTCGGCACCGTCGGCGACGGCGAGTGGCCGAGACAGCATGTGGGCCATCACGCCGACCGGCCCGAGACTCATCGAGTCGAGCATCGTCGCACCGAGTTCGAACCATTGGGTGGTGCGGAACAGGATCACCCGGTCGCCGAGCTCACGCCGGTACACCTCCTCCTGGCGGGCCTTGCCCTGGTAGTAGCCCATCTTCGAATTCACCTGCGGCTGTGCGGCATTCACAATCGACAGACACACCACTCGCTGCACGCCCGCGTCGCGGGCCGCCTCGCTGACGTTGGCGGCGACGGTTCCGAAGAAATCGATGGCCTTACTCGCGCGCTGGGTGATGTTGTTGGCGCACTCGACGATCACGTCGACGCCGCGCGCCGCCTCGGCGAGACCGGCACCGGTGTAGGCGTCGACGCCGACGGCCCGATGCGCACGCACGACGTCGGCGCCCGCCTTCTCCAGCCGGTCGGCGACCAGCCGTCCCATGCCGCCGCTCGCTCCGATGACCAGGATCTTCATGTGCCCTCCCTGAGCGTGTTCTTCGTTCGGTTGCTTCTACTCAACGGTAACGGCCGATTGATCCGAATTCTCGGTTCAATCAGCAGGTCAATTCTTGGGCCAATCGGCGTAGTCTTGCGGACTGTGCCACCGACCGACCACTGGGCCGCCGTCGCCGAACGCCTCGGCACGGACCTGTTTCTCGACTTGCAGCCCGACCCGTCCGCACCCACCCAGGGTCGCGGCGCCGCGATCCGGCGCACACTGACCCGCGAACTGCGTGCGGCGATCACCGACGGCCGACTTCCCGCCGGGACCAGGCTGCCGCCTTATCGATCGCTTGCCGCCGACCTCGGTGTCGCGCGCGGCACGGTGTCGGCGGCGTATTCGGAACTCGTCGTCGAAGGCTGGCTGGCGGCCCGCCAGGGCTCGGGAACCGTTGTGGCGCATGGCGCCGCGCCACCCGAGCGACCGGTCCCGCCGCGGCCCGCGCACGCCGGACCCAAGCACGACTTCAGTCTCGGCGCGCCCGCGCCCGGGCTCTTTCCCCGCTCCGACTGGATCACCGCGACTCGGGTGGCCCTCACCGATGCCCCGCATTCGGCATTCGGCCCGGGTGATCCGCAGGGCAATTACCAACTGCGCGAAGAACTGTCCCGCTGTCTCGCCCGCGTTCGAGGTGTCCGCACGACGCCGGAGCGCATCGTGCTCACCACGTCGGTGCACACCGCGCTGATCACGCTGAGCAAGCACGTCGTGCACGGCGACCTGGCCGTCGAGGCCTACAGCTTGCCCTTTCACCGTTGGTCGATCGAAGCGAACGACGTTGTGACGCATCCGATTCCGACCGATCGCGACGGCGCGGACATCGCCGCCCTCGACACGCTGGACGTCGGCCCGGTCCTACTCACTCCGAGTCACCAGTTCCCCACCGGCGTCTCGCTGAGCCCACCGCGCCGGGCCGCCGTCGTCGCACGCGCCCGGTCGCGGGCGTCGTACATCGTCGAAGACGACTACGACGGCGAGTTGCGTTACGACCGGGAGCCCATCGGCGCGCTGCAGGCTCTCGCGCCCGACGCGGTGATCTACACCGGTTCGGTCAGCAAGACGCTGTCGCCCGCGTTGCGCATCGCGTGGCTGGTGGTCCCCGACGAACTCGTCGGACCGTTGGTCGCGGCTAAGGGTTTGCGCGAACCGGACGCCAGCGTCGTCGACCAGCTCGTGCTGGCCCAGTTGATCCGCTCCGGCGCGTACGACCGCCACATCCGACGCAGCCGCCAGTACTACCGTCGACGCCGAGACGAGCTCGCTCGCCGGATGCACACCGCGGGCATCGACGTCGGGGGCGTATCGGCCGGACTGCACACCGTGATCGGGTGCCCCCTCGACGCGGAACCGGCGATCCTCGAAAAAGCTTGGGCCGCAGGGTTTCTCGTCTTCGGTCTGGACCAGTTCCGCCATCCCGACGCTCCGAAAGACCGCGGCGGCATCGTGGTGGGGTTCGGTTCGCCACCCGATTCGACGTTCAGTTCGGACGTGAATGCGTTGGCGCAGTTGATGAGTCGGTAGGCGTCGCTACTTGCCGAATCGCCGGCTGCGCGCGGCGTAGTCGCGCAGTGCCCGCAGGAAGTCGACGCGCCGGAATTCGGGCCAGTAGGCATCGGTGAACCAGATCTCCGAATACGCGCTCTGCCACAACAGAAATCCGGACAGCCGTTGCTCCCCCGATGTGCGGATCACCAGATCCGGGTCGGGTTGCCCCTGGGTATAGAGGTTGCGGTCGATGGCCTCGACGGTCACGGCGTCGATCAGCTGTTCCGGCGTCGCACCCTCGGCCGCGGTCTTCGTCAGCAGCGACCGCACGGCGTCGACGATCTCCTGGCGCCCGCCGTATCCGACGGCGACGTTGACGTTCATGCCGGTGCGATCGTCGGTGCGCGCCGATGCCGTGCGCAGTCGTTGCGCCACCTCGTCGGGCAGTTCGTCGAGGGTGCCGACGATGCGTACCCGCCAATCGCCGTCGGGGGCGGAGATCTCGTCGACGATGTCGGGGACGATCTCCATGAGGGCGTCGAGTTCGTCCGACGCGCGCTGCAGATTCTCCGTCGAAAGCAGGTAGATGGTCACCGTTTCGATGTCGAGTTCCGAGCACCAGCCGAGCATCTCGGCGATCCTGGCGGCGCCGACCCGGTGACCGGCACTGACGTCGTCGAAGCCGGCCTCGCGTGCCCAGCGACGGTTGCCGTCGCAGATGATCGCGACATGCCGGGGATTGCGTGAGGGGTCCATCAGTTGGACGAGGCGACGTTCGTAGACCTGATACATCGGTCGTCGCAATCGGTCCGGAAGGATCTTCACCTGCTTGCACTCCCGCGCGTCGACTGCACAACTGTCACCGTGGACACTTTACGCGCTCACCTGAGACGAGACTGACAGCGCGCATTCGATCGGCCGACCCCAAAACCTACGGTACCGTAGGTTGCATGGTCATCACTCCGCCGGATTCGACGACGCCGGTCAAACCGCGCCTGCGTGGAGTCATTCATCAGTACTCCGCGTTCATCGCCGCAGTCGCGGGCATAGCGCTCGTCGTCGGCGCAACGGTGCTGCGCGATGGGGGAGCCGCGCTCGCCTGCGCCGTCTACGCGATCACCGTCGTCGGCTTGTTCACCACCAGTGCCACCTATCACCGCGTCACCTGGCGGACGGTAAAGGCCCGCGTGACGATGAAGCGCGCCGACCATTCGATGATCTTCCTGTTCATCGCCGGCACGTATACGCCGTTCACGGTCCTGGGGCTGCCCGACCCGACGCGCTGGTGGGTGCTGGGAATCGTATGGACCGGTGCGATAGCCGGCGTCGTGCTCAAGATCGCGTGGCCTGGTTCGCCGCGGTGGCTCGGCGTGACGCTCTACATCATCCTCGGCTGGGTCATCGTCGCCGCCGCTCCGGCACTCGTTCACCAATGCGGCGTCGCGGTGATGGTGCTCCTCGCCGTCGGCGGCGTGTTCTACAGCGTCGGCGGCGTGCTGTACGCGCTGCGCTGGCCGGAACCGTGGCCGGGCGTGTTCGGCCATCACGAGGTGTTCCACGCGTGCACCGCCGTCGCGGCGCTGTGCCATTACGTGGCGGCCTGGCTGCTGGTCGCGCCGTAGCGCCGGGTTACGTGGTTTCGACTCGGGCCTTCGCTAGCGCTCCGGCCCGGCTCAACCAGCGGAGACGGCATTGCCCCGCTCCCCCGCTCCCCGAGTGCCGAAGCGAGCTCGCGAGCTTCGGTGTAACGAGGGGCCGGCGACACGAAGAACCCAACCCAGCCCAGTCCACCAGAAGATCTGTACCCTGACCGGGTGCCGACCTCCGTCCCGACGACACTGCGCCGCGTACGCGGTTGTGTCGCCGGCGGCTTATCCGGCGGCACCAGCGTCGTCGCGCACGGGCTCGGCGGCGGTGACTCACCGTCGACCACCTCGCTGGCGCTGCTCGTCGTGGCCTGCGCCGCGTTCGGCGCCACCGCGTCGAGCGTCACCGTCGCCCGCGGCGCGCTGCTGCCGCTGCTCGCGGTGATCGTCACCGGCCAGACCGTCGGCCACGCGACGCTGCTCGTCACCGCACATCACGGCCACGTCGGGCTCGGCGTCACCCCGACGATGCTCGCATTTCACGCTCTCACCGCCGCGATCGACGTCGTATTGATCCGACTGGCCGAATCCGCTGCGGTGTGGGCGATGTCGTTATTGCATCGGCTGGTCATCGTACTGGGCGATTCGCCGCAGGCCGACGCGCCGATGTGGGTTGCCGTGTCCCCGACCATCCGGGCACCGCACGGCCTCGTTCTGTCGGCGACCGCGGTCACCCGCGGCCCGCCCCCTGTACTCATCTCGCACTGAATTCCCTTGCGCGCCCGGTCATCCCGGCGCGCCACCCGACTATTCGCGAAATGAGTCATGCATGTCTTCACCACCGGTCTCTTCTACGACCCCGAAATCCGATCCGTCCCAGGCTGATTCCCACGAGTCCCGACCCCCGCGTCGCCCGTCTTCGATGACTCCGCTGCTTCGTCGCCTCCACTTCTACGCGGGCATTCTGGTCGCGCCCTTCCTCATCGTCGCCACCGTCACCGGTGCGATGTATGCGGTCGCTCCGACGCTGGAGAACCTCGCCTACCGCGGCTATCTGCACGCCGACGCCGCCGGACCGGCGAAATCGGTTGCCGCTCAAGTCCAAGCGGCGCGGCGGGTACTGCCCGACCTCACACCGACCGCCGTGCAGCCGGGTATCGACGGCGCTACCACCCGGGTGCTGTTCGACGACCCGTCGCTCGGCGAGTCGTATCGCTGGTCGGTGTTCATCGATCCGGCGACCGCGACGTCCCAGGGCGCGCTGCAGGTCTACGGCAGCTCGGGCGCGCTCCCGATGCGCGCGTGGATCGACCAGTTGCACCGCAACTCTCACCTCGGCGAGCCGGGTCGGGTGTACAGCGAGCTCGCGGCGTCGTGGTTGTGGGTCATCGCGCTGGGCGGACTCGCCCTGTGGATCAACAGATTCCGCAAACAGCGGCGGGCCGGCCGCGACACGCGATTGCTGAGCGTCGACCGGTCCCGATCGGCGTCGACGCCGGGTGCCCGGCTGGCCCGCACCGTGAATTGGCATGGTGCAGTGGGCATCTGGCTCGTCGTCGGGTTGGTGTTCCTCTCCGCGACCGGTCTGACCTGGTCGAAGTTCGCGGGTGAGAACGTCACCGACCTTCGATCGGCGTTGAACTGGAACGCTCCTTCGGTGAGCACGACGCTGGGCCACGAGCATCACGGGGTGCCGATGGACACCTCGTCGGCCGCGCCACCGGAAGCCTTCTCACCGGAAGCCTTGTCTACCACCATTTCCCGTCTCGACGCCGTCGTCGCGACGGCCCGCTCGGCAGGTTTGCACGGCGTTGTCGAGGTCTCCATTCCGGCCGACTCGGCGACTGCCTACCGGGTGCAGCAGTCCCGCGAGCCGTGGGTGTTCTCCCGAGACGTGGTGGCGGTCGACGGCGCGTCGAATACCGTCGTCGACGTCGCCCGGTTCGCCGACTGGCCGTTCGTGGCGAAACTCGCCGAATGGGGCATTCAGCTGCACATGGGCATTCTGTTCGGCGTGGTCAGCCAACTCGGCCTGCTCGCCCTGTGTATCGCGCTGCTGACCGTGATCGTTCGCGGCTACGTGATGTGGTGGCGTCGCCGACCCCGCCGCGGCACCGCCCCGCTCGGCCCGCCGCCCCCGGCGGGAGCCTGGCGGGCCGCGCCATATCCCGCGATGGCGGGCGTCGTCGTCACAGCAGCGGTCGTCGGCTGGTTCGTTCCGTTGCTCGGCGTCACGCTTGTCGGGTTTCTCATGTTCGACGCCGGGCTGCGCAGCGTTTCGCGGCTACGCCACCGGTGAGGTGATGGTGCGGTTGGCCTGCGCCAACCGCGCCAGCACCACCGTGGTCGCGGCCCAGTCCATGCACTTGTCGGTGACCGACTTGCCGTAGACGAGCGGCTGCGCGTCGGGTGACTGCGCACCCGCCTCTAGGAAGCTCTCCAGCATCACGCCGCTGATCGACGTGTTGCCCGAGGCGAGCAGGTCGGCGATCTCGCCGGCGACGACTGCCTGCCGGACGTGGTCCTTGCCGGAGTTGGCATGCGAGCAGTCGACCATGACGCGTTGCGGCAGTGAGGTTTTCGCGATCACGGCGACAGCCTCGGCGATGGACTCGGCGTCGTAGTTGGGTCCGGCGGTGCCGCCGCGCAGGATCACGTGGCAGTCCTCGTTGCCGGCGGTCTCCACGACCGCGCCCTTGCCGAAGTCGTCGACGCCGAAGAAGACATGTTGTGCCGCAGCGGCATTCACACCGTCGACCGCTACCTGGACGTTGCCGTCGGTGCCATTCTTGAACCCGACCGGCATCGACAAGCCCGACGCCAACTGGCGGTGCACCTGCGACTCGGTGGTGCGCGCGCCGATCGCACCCCACGCGACGGCGTCGGCGATGTACTGCGGGCTGGTGGGTTCGAGGAATTCGCAGCCCACGGGCAGGCCGAGGTCGATGATGTCGAGCAGCAGCGAGCGCGCGGTGCGCAGACCCCGCTCGACGTCGAAGGTGCCGTCCATGCCCGGGTCGTTGATCAGGCCTTTCCAGCCCACCGTGGTGCGCGGCTTCTCGAAGTACACGCGCATCACGATCTTGAGCGTGCCGGCGTATTCGGTGGCCAGCGGCGCGAGACGGCGCGCGTAATCGATTGCGGCGATGGGGTCGTGGACCGAGCACGGACCCACGACTACCAGCAGCCGGTTGTCGCGTCCGGCCAGGATTTCGGCGATCTCTTCGCGGTCGCGGGCCACCGCCACCGCGCGTCGGGCGGTCAACGGCAGTTCGCTGCGCAGGGTGTCCGGCGAGGGAATCGCCCGGAAGGAGCGGATCCGCCGGTCGGAGGTCGACGCCGCGTCGAGAATCTGATCGGAGGTGGTCATTTTGTACCTTTCGCTGAGATGAAGCCGGAGTCCGGGCTCAAGCGAAGGCTCACCACTTCACCCGGAGATGCGAAGAGCAGCAACCTTGTTGGTCGCTGCTCGGCTCCGGGTAGTGCGTGTGCGCGCTCGTCAGCGCTTCATCACAGGCTCACCCGGAGCCTCGATAAAGAACCGCCAATAGGCGCGCACTGTGCTGATCACGCCGTCCAGCGTAGCACGGCCCACTACAGTTCCCAGAATGGACTCTCGCACCGGCCACCGACTGCTGCTCGTCCGACACGGACAGACCGAGTGGGCCATCAACGGACGCCACACCGGACGGACCGACATCGATCTCACACCCCTCGGCGAGAGCGGTGCCCGCGATCTCGCCGCGCATATCGCAAGTCTGCAACTCGACGACCCATACGTCATCTGCTCGCCTCGACTGCGGGCCCGACGTACCGCCGAACTCGCAGGCCTATCCGTCGATGAGACAACCGAATTGGTCGCCGAGTGGGACTACGGCGACTACGAGGGACTCACCCGGATCTACATCCAGGCTGAGCTCGACCCGTCGTGGACCATCTTCACCCACGGGGCGCCGGGCGGAGAGTCGGTGGCGGACATGACAATTCGCGTCGACGACGCCATCAAGCACGCCACCGACATCATGATGGACCGCGACGTTGTCATCGTCTCGCACGGCCACTTCTCTCGATCCTTCATCGCCCGATTCCTGGACCAGCCCATCGATTTCGGCGCGAAGCTGACCTTCATCCCGGCTGGAACGGCGCTGCTGTCCGACGCCGAGCCCACCCGAACGCTGGACGTCCTGTCGGCGTAAAGCTTTCAGAGCCGCAGCCAAGAAACACGATTTCCTCACAGATGCCACTCTCGGATCGCGGCCATCTGTGAGAAAAGCGTGCGTCTGCGCAGAATCGTCCTCATCCACGCGGAACCGCGTGCATGAGGACGACCGCAGGATCCAGTGGCGCCAACGGCGGGGACATCTTGGCGACAACCCGGTCTGACAACTCCGCGGGATTGTTGGCATGGCGCCAGTTCCAGCGGACCACCCTGATGCCGACCTGGTTGAAGGCGTCAGTACGTTGCTTCTCGCGGTAAGCCGCAGCGGCGTCATCGCGGTACTTCAGAACGCCATCTGCTTCACCGATCAACAAGAACTCGGGCCACCAGAAGTCGGCCCGCCCAAGGCATATTCCACCGACATAAAACGAGGGCTGAAGCTCGGGAACAGGTACCCCGCGTCACGCATCTCGATTCGGCTGCGCGACTCCAGAACGGACTCTGACAGCCCATCCATCAACTCCACCGCCACCCGCGCATGGGCCACACCGCACAACCCGCGCGCGAGATCCAGCTCGTAGTGAAGCTCCGACCTCGTGCACAAACCGTCGTGTAGCGCGGCGTCGCCGACCACTATCGCGGGAATGCGGGAGTGCCGACGCGCAATGTCGACCACGGTACGTGCTGGACTCACGACCGGGATCGCGATATCAGCCAGGTTCACAAGACTGACCGGACGTCGATCACTGACCAATCGCACTCTCCGAGTCGAACGCGATCCTGACGCGTGCGAAAAATCCTGTGCGACAAACTGATTGACCGGCAGTCCGAATAGCGGAAGGCCCAACGCCGCCGCTGCGGATACCTCCGCCAACGCCCGCCTCTCACCTCGTGGACCGCTCGCAACCTTCCGCGCCCACGCCTGCACAACGCCGCGGTGGCGCGATTCACGAGTTCCATCGTCGTCGCGCGGACCGTATAAACCCGGTCCCAGATAGTCCAACGTGCCTGTCTTGGCGGCCCGCCGAATGGCTTCATCGGTGAAGCCGAGCGCAAGCAGTTCGGCGCGCGTGGATATTGACTGGATCGGTCTCATGCGTGAATAGACGCAGCGGTGACCGTTTCGGTTTCATCCTGGGCCGAATCTCGCACAGAAACCTGATTTCCTCACAGAAACCCAATCTCAGCCCAAGGCATCCGTGAGTTTTCCGGGTTTCTGATTACCAGCGGGCTGTCGTCCTACAGCAACGCCGCCAACTCCTCCACCGTCAGCACCGGCAGCGAGCACGTCGTGCCGCGGCAGACCATCGCCGTCCCGTCGGGCTGGCCCTCCGACAGTCCCGAACCTCCCCCGGTCACCACCACGCCTCCGCGTCCCAATTGTCTTACCGCGGTGAGTAATTCGGACGACGTCGCCGTCACATGCACCGGACCGTCGACGCGTGCCGCTGCGACCGCCAGCCAATGTCCCGCTGCGCGTGGGGCTTTCGCGAACAGCACGCTCGCGCGACCGAGGGTGGCGTCGGCGAGCTCCAGGTAGCGGCCCGCCTTCGCGGGATCGGCGAGCATCGACGCTGTCAGCAACGCCTCCGCCATCAGCGATCCGCCCGACGGTGTGGCACCGTCGGCCGGGTCACGTGGACGGGTGAGCAAGCCGACGACGCCGGGCGGGGCGTCGAACCACGAGCCGGGCGACTCGACGTCGACGAAGAGATCGATCGCCTTGTCCAACAAGGTGATCGCGGCGTCGAGCCAACGGCTGCGCCCGGTTGCCGCGGACAGCGTCAGCAGGGCGGTGACCAGTGCGGCGTGGTCGTCGAGCATGCCGGGCGTGGACCCGACCCCTCCGCCCAGCGACGTGCGACGCAGTTCGCCGTCGACGATGTGGCGGGTGAGCAGTTCGTCGGCGCACCACGCGGCGAGGTCGACCCAGTCGGTCCTGCTCGACGCCGTGCCCGCCTCGACGAGCGCGGTGATCGCCATGGCGTTCCAGGCGGTGACAACCTTGTCATCGCGGCCGGGCTGCGGGCGTTGTGCGCGAGCGGCCCGCAGCCGGTCGACGACCGAAGCGAAACCCTCGGCGTCGTCGGGATCGGTGGGCAGTTGCAGCGTCGACGCGCCGTGCTCGAAAGTTCCCGACTCGGTGACTGTGAAAAGTGTTGCAGCCCAATCGGCATCATCGCCGAGGAGCTGATCGAACTGTTCGCGTGTCCACACGTAAGTGAGGCCTTCGACGCCGTCGGTGTCGGCGTCGAGCGACGACGCGAAGCCACCGGTGACACGCAAGTCGGCGACCAAGAAGTCGATGATCTCGGCGGTTACGCGCACTGCCATCGCGGCGGTGGTGTCGGATCCGACCCGCGACAGATGTGCGTACACCCGTAGGAGCTGCGCGTTGTCGTAGAGCATCTTCTCGAAATGCGGTACCACCCAAGCGATGTCGACGGCGTAGCGGGCAAAACCGCCGGCCAGCTGGTCGTAGATGCCGCCGCGGGCCATCGCCTCCGCCGCCCGCTCGACGACGCCGAGTGCGCTGGCGTCGCCGCCGCGTTCGGCACAGCGCAGCAACGCTTCGAGCTGAGCCGACGGCGGAAACTTCGGTGCGCCACCGAATCCGCCGTGCGCGGGCTCCTCGTCGGCGACGAGCGCGCCGACGGCCCGAGCCAACAAGCCGGCGTCGAGACCGATTGTGGCCGCGGGCAATCCGCTGGACGCGGAGCTCAGATGCCCGGCGACCTGCGCGCCGACCTTCGTCACCTCGTCGCGCCGATTGAGCCACGCCTCGGTGATCGCGGTCATCAGTTCGGCGAACCCGGGCTGACCGTTGCGCGAACGCGGCGGAAAGTAGGTGCCGCAGAAGAACGGCTCACCGTCGGGGGTGAGAAAACAGGTCATCGGCCAACCGCCTTGACCGGTCATCGCAACAGTCGCGTTCATGTAGATCGCGTCGATATCGGGACGTTCCTCCCGATCGACTTTGATGCAGACGAACTCGTCGTTCATCTGCGCGGCGATCGCGTCATTCTCGAACGATTCGTGCGCCATCACGTGGCACCAGTGACAGGCGGCGTAACCGACGCTCAGCAGAATCGGAACGTCGCGACGCGCGGCCTCGGCGAATGCCCCGGGACTCCACTCCCGCCAATGGACTGGGTTGTCGGCGTGCTGCAGAAGATATGGGCTGGTCGCGACACCAAGTCTGTTCACGCCGTCCATCATCGCTCAGCGCTCACCGGAACACACCTCGTCGACGCGGCGCGCATTGTCTGTGCGACCATCCTTGGACTCGCCGATGCCGACCGCTGGAACTACCGAGTTCGTTCGTCATCGTCGGGTACGCGTTTCTTCAGCGGATCCGGCGTATCGGGGTCGGTCACCGAGTCGGTGCCCTCGTCGAAGGCCTGATCGGCCTCGGGGTGGTCAGTGTCGAACGATTCCGGCAGTTTGCGCAACTGCTTGTTCATCGACCAGATCAGGAATGCGGTTCCAGCCAACAGCAGCAGGATGATGAGCAGTCCGAGCGGTGACGCCTTGCCGAACTCAGGTCCCTTGGGATCCACGGCCAGCACCGTAACCGCGTCGAGAGCGCTGTTCATCAGTCCTCAATCCCGGCGAAGAGGTCTGTCTCGGGGATCGACGTCTTCACTCGTGTCTTCGCCAACTCGAACTCCTCGGTCGGCCACAGTCGTCGCTGCCATTCCAAGGGTACTGCGAAGAAAACGCCGTTCGGATCGATCTGGGTGGCGTGGGCGCGCAGGGCGTCGTCGCGCTGCCCGAAGTAGTCGCCGCATTCGACCTGGGTGGTGACCCGCGCCATCAGATCGTCGATGTTGCGCCGCTCGTCCCAGCGCGCGAGCCACTCCTTGAACGGATTGTCCATGCCGTGGTTGTCGAACTCGTCGGAGAACAACTGCATGCGCTTGCGGATGAAGCCGTGCGTGTAATAGATCTTCGACACCGTCCACGGTTCTCCGGTGCCCGGGTAGGCCTCGGGGTCGCCCGCCTTCTCGTAGGCCTCCATGGACACCTCGTGACAGCGGATGTGGTCGGGATGCGGGTAGCCGCCGTGTTCGTCATAGGTGATCATGACGTGCGGCTTGAAGTCGCGGACTACCTCGACCAACGCGCGATTGGGGCCCTCGATCGGGATGGCCGCGAACGACCCCTCCGGCAGAGGCGGCAGCGGGTCGCCTTCGGGTAGCCCGGAATCGACGAATCCCAGCCAATGCTGTTCGACGCCGAGCGCCTTCGCCGCAGCCGCCATCTCGTCGCGGCGGACCTGCTCGATGTTCTCTTTGATGCCGGGCCGGTCCATCGCGGGGTTGAGGATGTCGCCCCGCTCGCCACCGGTCAGCGTGACAATCAGCACTTCATGACCATCTGCGGCATAACGGGCCGTCGTCGCGGCACCCTTGCTGGATTCATCGTCAGGGTGGGCATGCACGGCCATCAGTCTCACGCTCTTCATGGTAGGTATTGACCCGTGACAACTTCAGACGGGGGCACCGACCAGCCCGCGACCCCCGACCCCCGACCCCGCAGCGGCCCTCGTGCCACCTACCCCGTCGAGCGCTCACAGTCGAGCCGCAGACGCTGGTTCTATCTGTTGTCTGTGGTGGTCGTGGCAGCCGGCCTCACCATCGCCTATGTCGGGTACCGCCAGTTCGGCGACCCGGAGGTCTCGGGTCAGGCCTCGGGCTACAAGATCACCAGCAGCTCGACGATCGACGTTCAATTCACGGTCACCCGACAAGACCCGGGCACCGCCGTCGCATGCGTGGTGCGAGCCCGAGCGAAGGACGGCGGCGAAGTGGGACGCCGCGAGGTGCTCATCCCCGCAGGCCAGTCGACACAGGTCGGCGCGGGCAGCAGAGTCGTCACGTCGCGTCCGCCGGTGATCGGTGAGGTCTTCGGCTGCACGACGACGGTGCCGCCGTACCTGAGCGAGCCGGTGTCATGAACCAGCCGACCAAAACCGGACCGACCGAGTCTGGATCGCGACGCCCACGCGTCGCCTTCGCCGACACCGCCAGCCCCTACTACCCGCTTCTCGTCGCCGTGTTCGTCGGGGTGATGCTGATCAGCAATATCACCGGCACCAAGGGTGTCACGCTGTTCACCGATTGGCTGCACCTCGACCTGGGCCCCTTCCACCTCAACGGCCTGGTCACCGATGGCGCCTTCTATCTTTTCCCGCTCGCCTATGTACTCGGCGATGTGATCAGCGAGGTCTATGGTTTCCGCGCGATGCGGCGAACCATCTTCGCCGGTTTCGCCGTGCTGCTCTTGGCGTCGCTTTGCTTCTGGATCACCATCGAGCTGCCCGCCGCCGACTTCTACCAGGGCCAGGAGGCGTTTCGCACCGTCGCCGGCGTGGTGCCACAGTTCTTGCTCGCGGGCCTGGCCGGGTATGTGGTGGGCGAGTTCCTCAACTCCTTCGTGATCGTGAAGATGAAGGAACGTGCGGGCGAGAAGCAGCTGTGGGCTCGCCTCATCTCGTCCACGGTCGTCGGAGAGTTCGCCGACACGCTGGTGTTCTGCTCCATCGCCGCCAGCGCCCTCGGCATCTCCACGGCGTCGGACTTCTGGAACTACACCATCGTCGGATTCGTGTGGAAGACGCTCGTCGAATTGCTGGTGATGCCGATCACCTACGCCGTCGTCGGATGGCTCAAACGAGCCGAACCCACGTACCAGGAAGCATTACGCGCAGGCAACGAGTCGGTAACGGATGTGCCTTAAAGCACACGCGCTGGTATCCTAGACGGAAACACGACCTCACATGAGGTCGTGTTGCTGCATTTAGGGCAATCCGATGTCGACGGGCGACATAAACCGGACTGCCGACGCATGCCGGCTCATCGCGCGGCATGCTCAACTACAAAGGAGTACCGATGACCGACACCCAGGTGACCTGGCTGACTCAGGAATCGCATGATCGGCTCAAGTCCGAGCTCGATTCGCTGATCGCCAACCGCCCGGTCATTGCCGCCGAGATCAACGAGCGCCGCGAAGAGGGCGACCTCAAAGAGAATGGCGGCTACCACGCTGCACGTGAAGAGCAGGGCCAGCAAGAGGCACGGATCCGTCAGCTGCAGGAACTGTTGAACAACGCCAAGGTCGGCGAAGCCCCCACTCAGTCGGGCGTCGCGCTGCCGGGTTCGGTCGTCAAGGTGTACTTCGACGGCGACGAGTCCGACGCCGAGACCTTCCTCATCGCCACGCGCGAGGCCGGTGCTCAGGATGGCGAGCTGTCGGTCTACTCCCCCAGTTCCCCGCTCGGCTCGGCACTGATCGACGCGAAGGTCGGCGAAACACGAAAGTACAAGGGCCCCAACGGAAAAGAGTTCTCCGTCACCCTGGTGAGCGCGGAGCCCTACCACAACTGAAGCAAGCCACCCAACCCGCACGCGGCGGCTTTCGCACTTGAAGTGCGAAGGCCGCCGCTGTCGTAGGTCAAGGCACTCACCAACTTCACAGACTTCAGCAAGTCGCACTGCAGATTCGCGACGCATTCTTGATTCATGAAACTTCGACTCAACCGCCACTCCGCCCACCCCGACCCCACCGCCGCACCCGTGCCCCTCGTGGTTCTCGGGTCCGACACAGGCGTCGCCGACTACGCTCGGCATCTCTTCGCCGTCGGCACCCCGTTCGGTGTCGTCAGCGACAGCTACTCCGACATCGTCCCGTTCATGCTCGGCAACAACGGCCGCACCGTGGCACTCGTCGCCGATATCGACGACTCCGCACAGCTCGCCGAGGCAATCGTGCTGATCGAGAAGCGCATCGGTCGTGTCAGCCAGGTGATCCGCTACGGGACCGACCTGCCGCACCCCGAGCACACCGCCGCGTGAGGCGGCTGGTCTACGAGGCGCCCAACTCGGCGATCCGGACCTTCAGTTCAGTTTCCACCCGCGAGACCTCGACATCGCTGTTTTGCTCCGGCGAACGCGCCTGCACCGTCTGATCGATGTCGGGCAGCAGATACGACGGCGGAACGTCGAGGGCTCGCGCCAACCGATAAACCGTAGACAGCAACGGATCTGAGATCCCCGGATCCCGATTGCTCACTCCCCGTTCGAGATTCGACACCTGGTTGCGGTGCATTCCCGACGCGAACGCCAATGCTTCCTGCGACAGCCCCCGTTCGCGGCGCACCGTCGCGAGTCGATGCCCGAACGAGAACGCATAGGTGTCCCATTCGAGGGATCCACGCACGCGGTCAGGCACTCACCCAATCTCGCGCAGGCACAACACATTGTCTGCCCACCGAATTGTGCGGTGCGCTACCCTACGTCGATGCCGCCGACATTCGCCCACCTCACGCCCGGTGTTCAGCTCGCTGGCCGGTGGGCGCGGTCTGTGACGTTGCTCGCAATCACCTTGCACGGCGAAAGCGCTGCGGCCCTTGTAATCCGCGACGCCGACGGCGTGCGAGAGGAGATGTTGTTCGCCTCGGAGTTGGCGTCGATCTCCGTCGTCGACGACCACGACGGAGCGTGGGCCTTCGACGCCGACGGGCGTCGTTTCAAACTCGCCACCGAAGCGCTGCGGATCCGGATGGCCGGTGCACACGATCCGATGCTGGCGGTCGCCACCAGCGACATTTCCCCACTGCCGCACCAGATTCGAGCGGTCTACGGCGAGCTGCTGCCGCGGACTCCGTTGCGGTTCTTACTCGCCGACGATCCGGGCGCGGGCAAGACGGTGATGGCGGGACTCTATGCGAAGGAGTTGATGCTGCGCGGCGACCTGGCGCGGATGCTGATCGTCGCGCCGGGCGGCCTCGTCGAACAATGGCAGGACGAGCTGGAATCGAAGTTCGCCATCGGTGCCACGCTGCTGAGCCGTGACCTGATCGCGGCGAGCGTCAACGGCGATCCCTTTGCGGCACACCCGATCATGATCGCGCGGATGGATCAGTTGGCCCGCAACGAGGAGTTGCTCGAGCAACTCGCCGACACCGATTGGGATCTCATCGTCGTCGATGAAGCACACCGGATGTCGGCGAACTGGTGGGGCGGCGAACTGCGCAAGACGAGACGTTACGAGTTGGGCGAGCTGCTCGGATCGATCAGCCGTCATCTGCTGCTGATGACGGCGACCCCGCATTCGGGCAGTGACAGCAACTTCGCCGCATTCCTGTCGCTACTGGACCCCGACCGCTTTGCCGGACAACAGCTTTCCGGATCGTCGACGCCGGATACCACCGGACTGATGCGACGCATGGTCAAGGAAGAGCTGCTGACTTTCGAGGGCAAACCGCTGTTCCCGGAGCGGATCGCCGAGACGGTGCCCTATGAATTGTCGCCGGGCGAGCGTCGATTGTATGAGGAGGTCACTCATTACGTCCGCGAGGAGATGAGTCGCGCTGACCGGCAAGCGGATTCGCCGCAGAGACGTACCGTCGGCTTTGCGCTCGCAGTGCTGCAGCGGCGCCTGGCGTCGAGCACACACGCTATCCTGCGCAGTCTGGAGCGGCGTCGAGGTCGGTTGTCCGCCAAGCGTGCCGACATCGCAGCAGGACGACATTCCGGGGTCGAGGAGCCATTGCGGTTACCCAAACCCGAGGATTTCGAGGATGCCGATGAGTACGACGCGTATGAGTACGAACAGATGACCGACGAGGTGGTCGATGCGGCGACGGCGGCGCGGACGATCGCCGAACTCGACGTCGAGATCGCCATGCTCGACGGGCTCGTGGCGACGGCAACGACGTTGCGCGACAGCGGAGTCGACCGCAAGTGGGCTGAGGTACGCAGCCTGCTCACCGATCGATCACTGTTGCGCGACGCCGACGGGTCACCGCGCAAGCTCATCATCTTCACCGAGCATCGCGACACCCTGGACTATCTGGCCCGACAGATCCGCAACGTCCTCGGCTCCGACGACGCCGTACTGACCATCCACGGCGGCACCAAACGCACTGACCGCGTGGTGATTCGGGAGCAGTTCACCCACGAGTCGACGCGGCGGGTGCTGGTCGCGACCGACGCCGCGGGCGAGGGACTGAACCTGCAGGCCGCGAATCTGATGATCAACTACGACCTACCGTGGAACCCGAACCGGCTGGAGCAGCGGTTCGGGCGCATTCACCGTATCGGGCAGCGCCAGATCTGCCGGCTGTGGAACGTCGTGGCCGACGAGACACGTGAGGGCCAGGTCTACGCGCGGCTGTTGGAGAAGATGGAGCAGCAGCGAATCGCCTACGACGGAAAGCTTTTCGACGTGTTGGGCAATTCATTCGGAGACACCCCGTTGCGCGAGCTGTTGATGGAGGCGATCCGCTACGGCGATGATCCCGTTCAGCTCGCGAGGATCGAGCAGGTGGTCGACCGGACCGTCGCCGACGGCTGCGCGGAGCTCGTCGAGTCGCGGGCGCTGGCGCGAGAGACGTTGGGGCCGTTGGAGTTGGACCGGCTGCGGCGCGAGATGGACGAAGCGCAGGCGCGCCGGCTGCAGCCGCATTACATCGAGAAGTTCTTTCGCGACGCATTCGCGGCGTCGGGCGGTCGGCTGACGAGACGGGAGCGCAATCTATACCAGATCTCCAACGTGCCGATGATGTTGCGGGACAGGCCCACTCGGCGCGAGCACGGCGGGCGGCCGGTGGTGCGGGCCTACGAGCGGGTGACCTTTGAGCCGAGTGCGATCGACGGGGTACGCGGACGGATCGACCTGCTGGCGCTGGGGCATCCGCTGCTCGACGCCGTGCTGGACAACACCATCGAACGCAGCGTCGATCAATTGCACAGGGGCACAGTACTGTTCGATCCGTCCGATCCGGGTGATCAGCCGCATGTCATCTTCGCGATGACGAGCGAGGTGGTCGACGGAACGCAACGGACGGTGAGCAAGAGGTTCAGTTTCGTGGATCTGCGGACCGATGGCGCCGTCGTCGACGCCGGGCCCGCACCGCATCTGGACTTGCTGCCCGTCGTCGAGCCGGCGCAGCAGGCGGCGGCCGAGCGTGCACTGGCGTCCCAGTGGATCACGGCGCGGCTCGCCGACGATGCGACGAGCTGGGCCGCCGGGGCGGCTCAACCGGAACACCTTGCGCAAGTGCGTGATCGGTTGCTGCCAGAGGTGGAAAGGACGCAGGCGGCGGTGCGGAGTCGGCTGTTGGGACAGATCAACTACTTGCACAGCGAGGCCGCGCGGCTTCGCGAGGAAGCTTCCGCTGGGCGAGGACGGAAGAATCGTCGGCACAGCCCAGACACGTTGGAGGCCAGGGGGAATGAGCTGGAAGTCCGGCTCGAACGTCGGCTCGCGACACTGGCACGACAAGCGTCGTTGACGGCGAAACTGCCCGAGCTGACCGCGGTGATGCTCGTGGTTCCAGCCGGAATGGTCGGCGGGGCGGTTGCGCAGTACGCGCGCGACACGACGATCAGTGAACGTCGGGCAGTGGACCTCGCGCTGAGAAGCGAAGTGGCACTGGGCCGCTCGCCGGAGGAGATGCCGCATAACAACAAGGGCTACGATATTCGGTCGGTCGGGCCCGAGCCGGCGGATCCGACGGTGTTCTTAGAGGTCAAGGGACGGGTTGTGGGCGCGGACACGTTTTTCGTGAGCTACAACGAGGTGCTGCACGCGCGGAATACCGGTGCGCAGCACCGCCTGGTGTTGGTGTCGGTGAGCCCCGACGGACCCGCGCACGATCAAATCCGTTATCTCACCGACTATTTCCACAATGTCGAGTTGGCCGACACCGACGTCGCGATGGTGCAGCTGGAGTGGGACAGGGTATGGGCGAAGGGTCGGGAGCCGCACTGAGGCAGAGGGAGCCACTCGGAGGCACGCGAGGAGAAGGCATAGTTGACGAGACGCGACCGCGTGGAATGGCACCGCTGCCCTCGCCTCGCCACGCTGCGCCGGACCCAAATCCGCAGGTCGGTCAGGATTGAAGTCAGTCGAGTACGCAGCGTCTGTACTCGACGATCGCGAGCTTCCCCTACGCACATCGGCGTGAAGTACCTTTCGACGTGGCGTTCGGAACGCTTCCACACAGTTCGAGATTCTCGTCAACCACCTACCCGAGATCGAGGGCGGACTGGCAGCCGGAGCGTATGTCGCTATCGGGCATCCCAGCAGACGCGCAGAAGTCACGTCGTGACCGATCCCGTCAAGCGATCTGCACCGTCGAGCCCCCGAGCTCGACCTCGACTTTCAATCGGCCACCGAGCGCTTCGACGTACCGGCGCAGCGTATCGACTTGAGATCGCTCGATGTCGCCCTTCTCGATACGAGAAATTCGGTTCTGACTGACCCTCAGCAGCGCCGCCAGTTCGACTTGAGTGACGTTGGCGGCCTCTCGAAGTTCTCGCAATTGACAGCCCCGAACCTCGGCCATCATCTTAGCCTTGAGCGCGGCAACGTTCTGTTCGTTGACCGGGTGTACGTCAAAGAACTCGTCAACTGTCATCATTGGAGGCCTCCAACTTGAGTAGGTGCGCGTCGTATAGCGCGTCTGCGACCACGATCGCCTGTTTGTACCAGCGATTCCATTGCCGACTCTTGTCGCCGCCGACTAGCAGGATTGCCTTCCTTTCCGGGTCGAACGCGAACAGAATCCTCACTTCGCTACGCCCAACCGAACCTGGGCGCAACTCCTTCATGTTGCGGTGCCTCGACTGACTGACTGTGTCCACCAGCGGCCTCCCGAGCCCTGGGCCGATCTCACTCAGCACTTCGAGAGCCGCCTTGATGTGTTCGAGGGAACCGTCATCAAGGGTGTGCATCCAGTCGGCAACGTACGAAACATCGATCTCCCAACTCACGCTACACCCCGTGAGTTGTATGACCTAGATGTTGTTCTCTTGGCGTCCACGCACCTTGGACGCAGAACGGCCGTCTGGCGGTTCCCCTGCGGTCAGAATTTCCCCGAATCCGTCGTCCCGTCGCCCGCCAGTACCGCAGCAACTTGCTGCTCCACGCGCGACCGATAGATCACCTCGGTACACACCGAGTCCAGGGTCTGGTCGACGTCGGGCAGCAGGTACATGGGCTGCACATCGAGCGCCTTGGCCAGTCGATAGATCGTTGACAGCCCCGGGTCGGAAATGTACGGCGGTCGATTGCTCGTAGCGCGCTCCGCGTTCGACACGGTGTTCAGCGACAGGCCTGCCTTCAAGCTCAAGTCGAGCTGCGTGAGGCCACGACCCTTGCGGAGTTGACGGAGGCGGACACCGAACGCGTCTGCGTACGTGTCCCACTGCAGGGAGCCGCGGACTCGTTCAGGCACGAGGCCACTCTGCCGAATACCCAACGTGTTGTCTGCCCACCATGTTGGGTGTGCCAATGTTGCACAACGTGCTGTGCGTTAGTCTGTGACGTTCGCCTGAAGTTCGACGAGGGGTTGTCATGTCCAGCGACGCACAACAAGTTGGTTCAGCGGTACCGCGCCGCAAGTTGATCGAGGTCAGCATCCCGCTGCAGAAGATCAACGAGGAGTCGGCGCGGGAGAAGTCGATCCGGCACGGGCATCCGTCGACGTTGCACCTGTGGTGGGCACGTCGTCCTCTCGCGGCGGCGCGGGCGGTGCTGTTCTCACAATTGGTCGATGACCCGTCGTCACGTCCCGACCTCTACCCCACTGAGGGAGACCAGAACCTCGAACGCAAACGCCTTTTCGAACTCATCGAGCGTCTCGTCGTCTGGGAGAACTCGAACGATGAGGAGCTGCTTCGCGAGGCCCATACGAAGATCCTTGAATCGACGGACGGCAATCCGCCGCCGATCCTCGACCCCTTCGCGGGCGGCGGGACGATCCCACTGGAGGCACAGCGCCTTGGACTAGAAGCACATGCGTCAGACCTGAATCCTGTTGCGGTGCTGATCAATAAGGCACTGATCGAGATTCCGCCGAAGTTCGCCGGCCAACCGCCGGTCTTTCCCGGCGTCGCCGAGGAAACCATTCAATCTTGGCCTCGCGCAACGGGTCTCGCCGAAGACGTTCGACGTTACGGCCAGTGGATGCGCGACGAAGCTGAGAAGAGGATCGGTCACCTTTATCCGAAGGCGACCTTGCCCGACGGTTCGAAAGCGACTGTCATCGCCTGGATTTGGGCGCGAACAGTGATGTGCCCAAACCCAGAGTGCCGGATCGAGATGCCGCTCGTCCGGTCGTGGTGGCTCGGCAAGAAGAAGGGCAAGGAGGCGTACGTCGTTCCGGTTATCGAGGGCCGGACGGTGCGATTTGAGATCGGGCACAGTGCAAAACTGCCCGACGGTCAGGCTGACGGAACTGTCAGTCGCACTGGAGCTATGTGCATCCGGTGTGGAGCTTCCGTAGAGCGCGATTACATAAAGAGCGAAGGACGTGCAGGCCGTCTTGACGCCCAGTTAATGGCGACAGTCGCAGAAGGTGATCGACGCCGCGTATATATGTCGCCGACAGATGAGCACGAACGGGCCGCAGAGATTGCACACCCGATTGATGTACCGCCACAGAAGCTCGCGTATCACCCAAAAGATCTGTGGACACCGCCGTACGGCCTCACTCACTTCGCGGACCTCTTCACCCCGCGACAGCTGACTGCCCTCACCACCTTCAGCGACCTCGTCGCCGAGGCGCGCGAGAACGTTCAGCGCGACGCGCTGGATGCGGGCATCGAGGTGGGTGACCGACTCGATAATGGCGGCAGCGGCGCGGCGGCGTACGCGGACGCGGTTGCGACGTATCTGGGAATGGGAGTGAGCCGACTCTCAGACATCGCCAATTCGCTTTGTCGGTGGGAAAATACAAAAGAGCAGATCCGAAATCTATTCGCGCGTCAGGCCATTCCCATGATCTGGGACTATCCGGATACGACTCCATTCGGAACAGCCGCAGGGTCGTTCACAGTCAGCCTTAACAGCATCTGCAAGTCGATCCGAGTTGCTGGCACACAGATCGGCGTTGCCAGTCAGATCAGCGCCGAATTGGCGGTTGACCTGCCTTCCCTCATCTCCACTGACCCGCCCTACTACGACAACATCGGCTACTCCGACCTCTCCGACTTCTTCTATGTCTGGCTACGCCGGTCACTGAAAGATGTTCATCCGTCGATCCTTTCGACCATGCTGGTCCCGAAGGCCGAAGAGCTCGTCGCCAATCCGTATCGCCACGACGGTAAAGAAGGCGCCCATAAGTTCTTCGAGGATGGATTTCGCGAGGTCTTCCGCCGCGCCCGCGAGTATGCTCTCCCTGATTTCCCCATCACCGTCTACTACGCCTTCAAACAGCAAGACACATCGAAGGATGGGCAGGCATCGACTGGTTGGGAAACGTTGTTGGAAGGCATGATTCGCTCCGGCTGGCAGATCACTGCCACATGGCCGATGCGCTCGGAACTCGGCAACCGCATGCTCTCGCAAGGCACCAACGCTCTCGCCTCCTCAATCGTCCTCGCTCTCCGCCCTCGCCCGGAAACCGCTCCCCGCATCGATCGGCGCGGCTTCATCGCCGTCCTCAAATCCGAACTCCCGCAAAAGCTTCGCGAGCTCCAGCAGGGCTCGATCGCGCCCGTCGATCTCCCCCAAGCTGCGATTGGGCCCGGCATGGCCGTCTTCTCCCGCTACAGCGCGGTCCTCGAAGACAACGGCTCTAAGATGACCGTTCGCACCGCTCTTCAGCGGATCAACGCGATTCTTGACGAAGTCCTCACCGAATTGGAGAACGACTTCGACTCCGAAACTCGTTTCGCGCTCGCGTGGTTCCGTCAGAATGCTTTCAGCACAGGTGTTTTCGGCGATGCCGAGTCGATCGCGAATGCACGCGGCGTCTCCCTCGACTTCCTCGAACGCGCCGGCATCCTCACCAAGGGCGGCGGCAAAGTAGCGCTCATCGCCCCCGACGACATGCCCGCCGACTACGACCCCGCCACCGACCAGTCGATAAGCCAATGGGAAGTCGTCATGCACCTCACCCGCGTCCTCGCGTCGGATGGCATCCCGGCGGCGTCGGCTCTCCTCGGCCAGGTCCCTTCATCGATCGACCGCGAACTCTGCAAAGAACTCGCGCACCTCATGTTCAAGCTCGCCGAAGACCAGAAGAAGACCGCGCTGGCGGTGAACTTCAACGCTCTCGGCGCAGCCTGGAACGACATCGCGCGCGGCGCCGAGACAGTGGGGCAGCAAATGACCCTCAGTTAAGGGCGCAACGCAGCAGCCCGATGAGCACAACCAGTTGACCGGCCACCAGCGCCGGACCGATGAGAACCAACTCCCAGCCGGTGGCGTTCGGGCGGTATTGGGATAGCACTGCAAGCAAGATCAGCACAGCGGTAATCACCTGCCCGGCAGCGGTCAATCCATCGCCCTTGCGAGTCAGTCCGCGGGTGATCAGCAACACTGGCACCAGCAGTATCGCGACTAACCACGCCACGAGTGCAAGCAACGCTGGGCCGATCACGAGCAGTTCGAACCCATTACCGCCGACTTCGACATAACCGCTCCGCGCGGCAGTGACTACTGCCCACAACCCGATCAAGCCAGCGCAAAACACCGACGTCAGTGAGGCGCTCCGAAAGGCCCATCCCAGCATCGCGCTTTCACCCATTTGCCGGATTCTGCCATATCCGAAGTCCACCGACGCTGATCTGAGCGTTCAGCTGAACGTCGCCTTCCGATGTCTCGCAGTAGTCTGACTCTATGACGCCGACCGAGGTGCGCATCAGCGACTACCCCCAGTTGCGGGCCATCGCCTGGCATCTTGCGGCCGATACGGTGATCACCGAACAGGACGCGCTGCGCCTGTACGAGCGCAATTGGCGCCATGTCGGCGAGCTGACCGACGACGAAGCACGGTTTGTACAACACCTCGCCGATACCTACAGCGGGGGCAGACTCCTTGTTTGAACGCACACACCATCGGGCCGTCGCTGAAGTTCTGGACTCACTCGATGCTGGGATTCTGGCGCAGGGGTGCTGTTACTTTGGCGGAGGCACCGCAATCGCGCTGCGCTACGGCGAAATACGAGTGTCCACCGACGTTGACTTCCTCGTGTCCGATCGCAACGGCTACCGAGTGATCCGCGAGCGAGTGACAGAGCACGGCCTCGAATCACTTTTCGGTACACCGGTACCGATCATTCGAGGTCCGCTGACCGACCAGTACGGTATTCGTAGCCTCATCGGCACGGGCACGCCGATCAAATTCGAGATTGTTCGCGAAGGTCGAATCGAATTCGATCACCCAGGCACGGGCGACGAGGTGTGCGGGATAGCCTCGCTGACGACGCACGACCTGGTCGCCAGCAAGATTCTGGCCAACGACGATCGCTGGGCGGACAGGAGTCTGTTCAGTCGGGACATCATCGACCTCGCAATCATGCAACCCGACGCCGGCACTTGGGAACGGGGAATGCTCAAAGCCCGCGCCGCTTACGGCGACACCACAGCGACCAAAGTGATCCGTGCGGTCGACAACGCCCTGGATCGGCAAGCCTGGCTCGATCAGTGCCGCAGCGCGCTACAGATCGACGGCATGACCGTCGATCAACTCCGAGATCGGCTCGGCTACATCCGCGACCTCGTCGCCTAAACCCGCTTGAGAGCGTTCAGTTGAACGCTCTCACGCGACGCTGGCCAGCCCCACGTCCGGCGTTGCTCGTCTGGCTTTCCACGCCCACGCCGCGTATAGCACCTCCGTCGCATAACCCAACTGCAATCGGCCTCCATTCTTCGGCACCACCCCATCAGCCGCGACTCGCTCGTCAGGCTCCCAGCCACCTGGCGCGTGGATCTGCGGCGCGTCGAGCAGCACCCGCCCCGAAGCGTCGTAGAACCTGAACTGCTGCAACCCCAATGCCTCAATGCTGAACGCCCCGTTGTGCAACGCCCGATGATGTTCACTGCAGAGCAGGAGCAAGTTATCCGGGTCGGTGGTACCGCCCTGCGACCAGAACTTCACGTGATGCATGTGCAGAAACCGCGTCCTCCCGCATCCCGGATGTCGGCACGACCGATCCCGCATCGTCACCACACGCACCAGCGCGGCGTTCGGCACTCGGCGCTTCTTGCCCCACCACAGCGTCGGCCCGCGCCGCGACCTATGGTGACCGATATTGCGAACCGTTGCACCACAACGCATCTCGTCACGCTGATTGTCATCCAATGCCGGGCCGTCATCGAGTCGGGCTTCTCGCGTCGCATCCTCAGAGGCAACCTCGCTGGCATCGTCATCGCGAAGGTCATCGGACTCCTCGGCGATCTCGTGCACCAGAATCTCGGCACCCGGAGCCATCTCCGGCATGTCCAACGCATCGATCGCCAAGTCAGCCATTCCGACCAAGGCCGGGGCGATGTTCGACGGAACATGCCGCCACAAATCACGTCGCACCGATGTCGGATCGTCGTCGGCTATGCCCACTCCACCCGCGACATCGCCTTCGCCATCACCGGACTCAACCGTCCCGGCTGCCTCATCAACCGGCCGCGGCAGATCCGGATCGCCTTCGACTCGAGTTCGCTCGTACTCGGCGCGCACCAGCCCGGCCAGCAGCCGCGCCCCATCGACCGGGTTGAGCCGACCGGCGATCACCAGCGTCCCATCAGCATCCCATTTCCAAGTGCATCGTGAGTCGATCGCCGCGTTGCGTCCCCGCGCTCCTCGATCAATGGTGCGCAGCGATTTGACCAGCTTCTCGATCTGCCCCGCGCTCGCGGACTCAGCGAAGCGTGCGAGCTCCTCCTCTCGAGCCTCGATGTCGTGCACGCGAGTGATCGCTCGCACCTTCGAATACGACAATCGGCCGGTTGCGAGGCGGTCATGCAGGATCGGCAGAGTCTGCAATACTCGCGCCACCCGCACGTAGTCCTGAGCCGTCCGCAACGCCAGACCGGTGAACCACGACAACCAGTGTGCTGTCGAATAGATCCCCGCCCCCACCCATATCTTGCGGACATCGAACTCGGCGATGTGGTCCAAGAATCTCGACGTCAACGCGGCGATCTGCGAGGCATAGCCGATCACCCGACTGGACAACTCATCATCGGACAGCACAGCCGGTTCCGTGTCATCGAACATACTGCTAGACATGTGTTTACCTCCATGATCGAACTGTTGTTCTTATGAACTTACGTTACCGCCGACCACTGACAAGGCCACCAAAAGCTTCGCTTTCCTCACGTTCAGCGGAACGCCGTCCGACCGCCACCCGGCTGCTCTCGCGTCAATCGGAGGACCTAGAGTGATGTGAACAACAAGTTGTGACATCGGGGAGGCTTCTCATGGCGACCAACAACCGGGATCGCATTCACACAGCTCTCGATCTGCTCGGACCCGCAGTCAACCGGTACCTCACCACAACTCTCGGCCCGGACATCGGCGACGTCGCGTGGATCGACATCCTTCGCACCGCCAAGGACGCCCATCCCGACAAGGAATTCAACCCCGACGACCCGTACGACGGTCTACGAATGTTCACCGACAACATTCCGTACCGGTTCAAGCGCGGCTGGGATCCGTTCAAGAAGAAGCTCTCGCGCAGCGAAATCGGTTATGCGACGGAGCTGCTCGAGATGCGCAACGACTTCGCTCATTCCAAGCCGTTCTCCAATGACAAGACCCAACGATCCCTCGACACCTGTGTTCGCTTCCTCAAAGCCATTGGTGCGCCCCACGACGCCGAACAGGTCGAGAAGCTCCGCAACGACGTCATGCGCGTCGCCTACGACCGCGAGGACACATCCACCGCGAAGGCCACACCCAGCATCGCCGTGGGATCGGACAACCTACCGGCGTGGCGCGAGATCATCGCCCCGCACCCCGACGTACAGAGCGGAAACTTCAACGCCGCGGAGTTCGCCGCCGACCTCTACACTGTGGCGTCGGGCCAGTCGGCGGGCGAATACGGTGATCCCGCAGCCTTTTTCGCGCGCACGTACCTGACAGCTGGGCTTCGCGATCTGATCGACCGCAACGTCCGGCGCCTCGCCGGCGACATGAACGCCTCCCCCGTCGTCAACCTGCAAACCAACTTCGGCGGCGGCAAGACGCACTCGATGCTGGCACTGTGGCACCTGGCGTCGAAGCATCCACTCACCGACTACCCCGACGACGTCGCGCAGGTCGCGGCTCCGCTGACCACGATCCGGCGACCCATTCAGCGCGCCGCACTCGTCGGAAACATGATGGAACCGGCGAAGCCGGACACGCGCGACGGTCGGCCGGGCATCCGCACGATGTGGGGTGAACTGGCCTGGCAACTCGGTGGCGCCGACGCTTACGAGATCGTCGCCGACGCGGACCGCGCGTCGACGAATCCTGGCGCCGCCCTTCGCGAACTCTTCGAACTCTATTCTCCCGCAGTCATTCTCATCGACGAGTGGGTCGCCTATGCCCGACTGCTGGTCAGCGCCGAGAATCGGCCCGCCGGCGACTTCGAAACCCAGTTCACCTTCGCCCAGACCCTGACCGAGGCGGCAAAAGCGGTCGCCGGCATTCAAGTCGTGATCTCCATCCCGGCGTCGTCGAACGCGAGCGACGATGAGATCAGCGACGAGGAAGTCGGCGGCGAATCGGGGCGAGAAGCGTTGCGGCGCTTGAAGCACGTCGTCGGGCGGACCGCCGATCAGTGGCTGCCGGCGTCAAGTCACGAGAGTTTCGAGATCGTACGACGCCGCATCTTCGAAACCCCTGACGCACAAGCGATGTCGCAGATCAGCAATGTGGCGCAGCGGGTCGTCGAGTTCTACCGGAAGAACTCGACCAGCTTTCCCCGTGATTCGCATACCTCGGAGTACATCGACCGCATCAAACGGTCGTACCCGATCCACCCCGAACTGTTCGACCGCCTCTACGAAGACTGGTCGACGCTGGATCGCTTCCAGCGCACGCGCGGCGTGCTGCGCATGATGAACCAGATCGTCGGCACGTTGTGGCGCAGCAACGATGCCTCGCCGCTGATCCTGCCCGGCACCATTCCGCTCGACGACGACAAGGTCTTCACCGAGGTCACCACCTACCTCGAAGACCAGTTCAAGCCGATCATCAACGCCGACGTCGCCGGGGAAGGTTCAGTACCCTTCTCGATCGACAAGCACAACACGCTGTTCGGCAAACGCCATGATGCGCAACGACTTGCCCGAGCGGTATTCATGGGCGCCACTCCGACCCTGCACACCGCGCACAAGGGCGTCGACAAGCCGCGCATCTTTCTGGGCACGGCCATGCCCGGAGATGTGCCCGGCAATTTCCACAGCGCGCTCGATCAGCTGGCCAACGAGTCGACGTGGCTGTACACCGAGGCACAGCGGTACTGGTATGACACACAGGCGAATACCACTCGCGCCGCACGAGATCACGCGGCCAATCTCAAGCCAGCCGACGTCTGGGCGGACGTCGAGGAACGCCTCAAGACGATGCGAAAGCAATCGCGCGACAACACTTTCGGCGGCGTGCACATCTTTCCCACGACGTCGGCCGACATCCCCGACGAGCAGCAGACTCGCCTGGTGGTCGTGCCGATGGAGTTCACTCACGGCGCCCGGGCAACGACGAGCACAGCACGAGACTGGGCCGCCGACGTCGTCGAACACCGCGGTGCGTCGAACCGGACGTTCAAGAACTCGCTGGTGTTCCTCGCCGCAGACGCCAAGCGGGCCGCCGATCTCGAGATCGCCGTCCGCGACTACATCGCCTGGCGCTACGTGTTCGAGAGCTCGGAGAACCTCGGACTCGGCGGCCAGCAGACCAAGCAGGCCAAGACCCGGATGGATCGGGCGGACGAGATCGTGACGGCCCGCCTCCTCGAGACCTACAGCTGGGGCATCTATCCGAAGCAGGAATCGGGCCAGCCGACATATGAACTGACAGTGTCGACCACCGCCGGGTCCACCGAGGACCTCATCGAACGCACCGGCAAGAAGCTCGACGACGCGATCGCTCACTCCCGCTCGTCGGCGCTGATCCGGATGGACCTCGACGGCCCCCTGGCATCGGCCTGGGAATCCGGGCACATCTCGGTCGGTCAGCTGTACGGCTACTACGCCACGTACCCCTATCTCACCCGGCTCAAGAATCGAGACAGTCTGACCAACGGTCTTCTCTCGGTCTACAACGACACCACTTGGAGCACAGACGGTTTCGCCTTCGCCGACTCCTACGACGAGTCGACCGGCCACTACGTCGGGCTGATTCTGCCCGGCCACTCGGAGAATCCGCATCTCGTCGACAGCGCGCTGATCCTCAAGCCCGACGTCGCGCTGGCCGAACAGCAATGGCTCGCCGACGAGTGGGCCAAGCGCAACCCCACGCCCCACCCGGACAACGGCAACGATGAGGGCGGCCAGCGCCGCGTAACTCCGCCGCCACCACCCGACCCCGACCCCGTGCGGCCCAACACCCGCTACTTCGGCTCGGTGACCCTCAACGCCGACCTCCCCGCCCGCGACTTCTCGACGATCCAGCAAGAAGTGCTGCAGCACTTGTCAGTACCCGGCGCTACCGTCGAGATCCGGTTGGAGATCAGCGCCACCGCGGCCGACGGCTTCGATGAGGCGAAGCAACGCATCGTCCGCGAGAACGGGAATGTGCTGGGCTTCGACAACAACGACTTCGAGAAGGATTGATCAATGGGTGCAACCGTCGTCTTCTTGCACGGTGTGGGCGACGGCAACGTCGGCAAAGACTGGCTCAGAGGTCTGAACAGATCACTGACCGATCTGAATCATCCGCCGATTGCCGAACGTGAGGTTTGCGCGCCTGTCTACGCCTCGCTGCTCAAGACGACCGGAGAATTCGCGGCCCGCGACGATGCACCGACGAAGACATACAGCCCACGCGACGAACGCGAGTCACGACGCAAGTTCCAGATTCGCCAAGCACGCGCCGCAAAGCTGATCGCGGAGCTCGCCGACCCGCGAGTCACCGTCGACACTCGTCTGATTGCGAGCGCGACCAACTACGCGAAGGCCGTCGGCGTAGCCACCGACGTCATCGCGGCGGTATCGAACTACCTCAAGAATCCGAAGTTGCAGAACGCCGTGCTCGGTCACATCATCAATCAACTCCCTACGTCCGGCGACATCATTCTGATCGGGCACAGCCTCGGGAGTGTGATCGCAATAGACCTGATCGATCAACTGCCGTTGTCGTTGCACGTCAAACGGTTCATCACCATCGGCAGTCCGGCGGGCGCACCTGCCCTCAGCAAGCACAAGACCAGGATCCTTCCCGACATCCCGTACACGCGGGTCGACGATTGGACCAACCTCATGTATCACTACGACATAGTGAGCATGGGACGCGGGCTCGGCGCCACCTTTCCCGGGGCTCAGGACTTCTGGGTGAGTTGGCCATTCGAGCCGTCGATCGAGAAGATGCACGGCGCCGAGACCTATCTCGCACATCCCGCAGCCGGCAAGCTGGTCGCGGATATCCTTTACCCCACAACAGATCTCGTGCCGTCATCGTCGGACTTGGCTGCGCGATTGGACGATGAAGAAGCAGCAGTGCTGCTCACGATGGCCTATGGCGCTCGCGTCGCCGAATACCTCCGCCAACACGACGGCAACGCCGACGAGGGCGACAGCCGCGCGGCACGGTACGCCGATGCGCTGCGCCAACTCGAAGTCTCCTTCACCGACCAGATGAAGGAACGCGAGGCAGCCGGACGACCCATACCCGCAGAATTCCACACGCTCATCTCCGGCGTACGCCCGGCGCCGCCGCGACGCTGGAACCTATCCGAAGCCATCACTCAGGCAACGCTGCTCGCGTTCACGAATGTCGTCGCGCCGTACGAGATCAACGTTCATGACGCGAGGTATAAGGTTCTCGCCGATCTCTTCGTCGACCTCGGATTCACCGGTAAGCAGGGTCAGCTGGTCGGGAAAGCGGTCAAGGATGTCAGCGAACTGGTCGACGGCGGCGGATGGTCACTGAGTCCGACAGCGAAGATCGCTGCCGGAGCCGCGGGCATCGCGCTGCTCGCCGCGGGACCGATCGGCCTGGCGATGGCAGGTGCAGCGGGCGTCGCCGGCGCAGCGGCCATCACCAGTAGCCTTGCCGCATTCGGCCCCGGTGGGATGGTGGGTGGTTTGGCGATGCTAGGAGGGCTCGCGACCACCGGCTCCATGCTGACAACCGCGGCGGCAACGGTGCGTGACGCGCCACAGTCGACTCTCGATCCCACTAGCGTTGCAGTCCTCATCGCAATCGCATACGCGCACAAACTCATCGGTGAACCGTACGATTCGGACGTTTGGTACGACTTGGCGAACGCCGAGACCAAGACTGCCGCAACCCTCAACATGGTGGAGGCGTACAGCGACTCGAAGTCGGCAGCGGTCAAGCGACAGAAGGAAATTCAAGCGCTGATCGCCAAGCTGATCGCCTTCATGGAGGATCAGAAGCTCGAACCGCAGGGTGTCGCGGAGATCCTTTCGGCCGACGAGACCCGCATCGTCGATCGCAAGTCGGGCGTCTTCGGCTGGTTCACCGGCGAGTCGTAGTTCGCGACACCGGCTTTCCGCCGTCCCCACACCCGGCGCACGCCGACGCCGATTCCGAATGCGGCCACGCCGAGCAGCATTGCCGACAGGTGCCCGACGTCGGTGAAGGTGTGATCCTCGACGACTTCGAAGCCGAGGTATCCGCCGAGCCCGACGAGCCAGGCGATTCGCCACGCCCCGGTGAAGCGGAACGCCAGCGCTCCGGCCAACGCCATCAGTCCGTAGCTGTATCCGACGTCGGCGGTGTGCGTGATCCGCGCCGACATCATGCCGTGGTCGACGGCGTAGGCGATGCCGACGACGGTGATCAGGGTGGCTCCGATGTGCCCGACCGCGAAGACCGCGATCGTCTTCCACCAGCCCAGCCAGCGCTCGGCGGCGACCATCACCGCGAGCAGTTCGATCACCATCATCAACGGTGTACCCGCCGGGTCGGCCCAGAATGCCGAAGCGACCAGCACCTGCAGCGGATCGGTCTGCATGTTGTGCAGGTTCGTCGACGCGCTCGCGATCAGCCCATGGGTGACTCGGTCGGTCGCGCCGCGCAGTGTCCACCAGGTGACCAGCAGCGTGAAGATGTAGATCAACGACACCGGTGCACCGCGGAAGTAGTCGACACACCGTCGTGCGGCCGATTTGGTCGACGCGACGATCGCCGTCGGCGCGAAGGGACCGGTTGCCGGGAGCGTGAGTGTGGTCATGCTTCAAGTCTGCCCCCGATGGCTGACTTGTCCCCGACCGTTTCCCGAGCAGTTCCTGTGAGCCGGTGCTCCGCCGCCCACAGCAGATCCACCCACAGCAGCAGAACCTATGCCGCACAACCACTCTCGTGCAGTCTCGACGCATGACCGAAAACACCGACACCACCCTCGACGACGACCTGCGCTCCAGTCTCTTTCACCAACGGGTGATCGTCCTCGGCGATCAGCTCGACGCCAACCTGGGCAATCGCCTGACCAGTCAACTGCTGCTCCTATCGGCGCAAGATCCGCGCAAAGACATCAGCTTGTGGATCAATTCCCCCGGCGGCTCGGTTCCGGCCATGCTGTCGATCGCCGACGTCATCTCGCTCATCCCGAACGACGTCGCCACCGTCGCGCTCGGAACCGCCGCCAGCGCGGGCCAGTTTCTCCTGTCGGCAGGCACGAACGGCAAGCGTTACGTGCTCCCGCACGCGCGCATCCTCATGCATCAGGGCTCGGCCGGCATCGGCGGCACCGCGGTCGACGTCGAAGTGCAGGCCGACGATCTGCGCCACACCCGCGACACCGTCCTCGCACTGATCGCCCGCTTCACCGGCCAGCCAGTGCAGCGCATCGTCGACGACTCGCAGCACGACCACTGGTACACCGCCGAGGAGGCCGTCGACTACGGATTCGCCGACCACATCGTCTCCGACGTCACCGCCATCTACCCAGCCGCGCATCGTCCCGCCGCCATGATCGGAACAGCGAAATGACAAGCTACACAATCCCCTACGTCACCGAGCGCACGATCCACGGTGAACGCTCGCTCGACGTCTACAGTCGCCTGCTGTCCGATCGCATCGTCTACCTCGGCACCGAGATCGACGACGGTGTCGCCAATTCGCTCATCGCCCAGATGCTGCACCTGGAGTCCGACAGCCCCGACCTGCCCATCAACCTCTACATCAACTCACCCGGCGGCTCGCCGTCGGCGATGCTCGCCGTCTACGACACCATGCAGTATCTGCGCCCCGACGTCACCACTACCTGTGTCGGCCAGGCGGGTGGACCGGCGGCCGTGCTGCTCGCCGGCGGCGCGCGGGGTGCTCGATCGATCCTCACGCACGGCCGCGTCGTTCTTCACCAGCCGTCGATTCAAGGCCAGGGCACCATCCCCGACCTCATCATTCACGCCGACGAGGTGGTTCGCATCCGAGGTCAGCTCGAAGACATCCTGGCCCAGCACACCGGAAAGGACCCGCAAACCCTCAGGTGCGACACCGACCGGGATCTCATCCTTCCCGCGCAAGCGGCCGTCGCGTACGGCATCGCGGACTTCGTCACTTCGACGCGGTAATCGCAGGCGCGCTCGGGTTTCCTAAGCCACCGGTGTCCTAAGCCACCAGCCGCAACTGCACTCGGCCCGACGACGCCGGCACCGACGAACGCACCGGACTGCCGGTCGACGTGATCACCGCAACCTCCCGACTCGACGCCAGCTGCGTCGCGATACCCGCGGTGACGTCGAACAACGTCAACCCGAGGGCACCGGTGACCGCCGCCAGAATCTCCGACGACGGTTCCTTGCGTCCGCGCTCGATTTCCGAGAGGTACTGCGGCGACACACCCGCCACCGCGGCGACCTCGGTCAGGATTCGACGCTGCTTCTTGCGTTCGCTGCGCAAGTACTCGCCGAGCACTTCACGCCACAGTGATTCGAGCTCCATCGGTTCGCGCGCGGGTTCCATACCTTCGGAGCCTAGCCCGGCGTCGCGGCCGCGGACCGGCGCTCTGCTCACAGCAGAATCATGCCTGCGCCGCGAACCGCTCCATCGCCTCCTGCGTGAACACCGACAACCCGAGTTCCGGGTTGTACCCGTGGATCTCCTTTACATCGAGTTGCGCCATGAAATACAGAATCTCCTTCGAAACCTCTTGTCCCGGAACGAGAACCGGAAATCCCGGCGGATACGGAACCACGAATGTGGTCGACACCAGGGTGGCTCCGTCGGCGATCCGACGCCCCGCCTGCCCGAGCGACACATACTCGCGGTCATTGCTCTCGTACCCCGCGTAGAACGCGGTCCGCATGTCACCGAACGTCGAGCCCGGCGCCGGCCGGAACACATCGGCGAACCGGCTGAAGTCGGGTAGCGCGGGGAGATCCTCGGTGATCTCGATGATCTTGCGGCGTTGCAGCGCACGATCGGCCGCGCTGGCACTGGCGGCCTCGGCGTCGAGCGTGGCGGCAATCCGCCGCAGTGCGTCGAGGAGGTAGTGCACACTCGACCACGTAGCCCCGATCGTGAAGATCAGCAACACACTGTTGATCGACGTCTTGTTGATCTGGATGCCGAATCGTTCCATCAGCACCTTCTCGCGGAAGTCGAAGCCGTTCATGCCGGTTCGGCCGATGAACAGAGTGACTCGCGTGGGATCCAGCACGAATTCGTCGGAGCGCCACGCCGCGTTCCACGCCTCCATCTCGCCGAGCCCGACCTGCCGATACGACTGCACTTTCGCCCCGCGGAACTCGCCGGGGATGAGTTCGGCTTGGTCGATGATGTTGAACCACTTGCGAATCGACTTGTCGCTGCGGACCCGATGCCGGAACGTCAACGCCATGTTGTAGGCCGTGCGCACCATCAGGAAGCCCTCGATGTCCACCTGGCGTCGGGCCAGATCGAGCGACGCCAGCAACTGCTGATTGGGCGACGTCGAGGTGTGCGTCAGGAACGCCTCGCCGAACGAATCCCGCGCCAACGCGTTGAAATCCTGGTCACGTATGTGGATCATCGATGCCTGCCGCAGCGCCGACAACGATTTGTGCGTCGAATGCGTCGCGTACACGCGTACCCTCGCCTTGTCCGGGTCGGGCAGCAGCCGGTGGGTCACCCACTGCGAGCGGTCGACGTCGACCATCGACTCCTTCCACGCCTCGTACTCGTGCCGGTACCGCTCGGACGCGACCATCTCCTCGAGCTGCTCGGCGGCAACCATCGCGGTACGCTGCCGCGCCCACGGCACCGCCGTCGCAAACGCGTACCACGCCTCGTCCCAGAGGAAGCAGATGTCGGGCTTGATGGCCAGCACCTCCTCCATCACCCGACGCGGGTTGTAGACCACACCGTCGAATGTGCAGTTGGTCAACAACAGCATCCGCACCCGGTGCAGCTGTCCGGCCGCTTCGAGGTCGAGCAACGCCTTCTTGATCGTCGAGAGCGATACCGCACCGTAAATGGCAAGCGGCTCAAGAGGATACGCGTCCAGATACAGCGGACACGCGCCGGCGAGGACCAGCCCGTAGTGATGCGACTTGTGACAGTTGCGGTCGATCAGCACGATGTCGCCGGGCCGGGTCAGCGACTGCACGACGATCTTGTTCGCCGTCGACGTCCCGTTGGTCGCGAAGTACGTCTGCTTGGCGTTCCAGGTCCGCGCGGCCTTGGTCATCGCCTCTTTGAGCGCGCCGTGCGGGTCCAGGAGCGAGTCGAGCCCGCCCGACGTCGACGACGTCTCCGCCATGAAGATGTTGCGTCCGTAGAACTCGCCCATGTCGGTCAGCGAACGCGAGTTGAAGATACTCGACCCGCGCGCCACCGGAAGCGCATGGAACTGTCCCACCGGCTCCGCCGCGTACGCACGCAGGGCGTCGAAGAACGGCGTGGCGAAACGGCTTCGGATGCCGTGCAGCACCGTGCTGTACAGGTCCGTCGCGTCGTTGAGGCGGTAGAACGTACGGTCGTAGAGATCACCGTCACGGTCGGCGACGGCGGCCACCGACTCGTCGGTGAGCAGGTACATGTCGATGTGCGGGCGAAGTTCGCGGATCCACTCACCGCACTCCACCCAGTCGTAGGTGCGGTCGGTGGCCACCGAATCGTCGAGCACGCCGAGCAGCGAGTTCATCATCGGCAGGCGCGCGCTCGACCGGAGGGTCAGGTCGTGCCGGATGATCGCGGTCTGGATCTCTCCGTTCAAGGCGACCGCGCAGATGGCGTCTTCGACGCTGGTCACCACCAGCAGTTCGATCTGCACGTCGTCGGCCGGGCTGCGCAGCGCCCGCAGCGCGTCAGCCAGACTCTCCGGACCGCGGGAGTCGTCGGCGAGGAGCACCGTGTAGAACTGCTGCTGGCGCGCGCGAGCGATGAGCTCCTGGTCGTCGAGAGCCGAGGCCTCGTCGAACAGTGCCGCCCGGTCGCCGTACTCGGCGAGCAGCCGGGCCGCCAGATTGACCTGGTCGGCCAATCGCTCGGTCTCCATGTCGTCGAGGTAGCGGCCGTACCGTTCCACCCGGTCGGGTCCGGGATAGAGCCAATAGCGCTCGTAAGTGCTCAGGCGGTAGAGCAGCCGACGCACGCGCATGACGTCGCTGCTCGTGTCGAGCCCGGCGCGATGCACGGCCACCAGTTTGCGACTCGCATCGTCGAGCAGGTTCCACGTGTCCAACCGTTGATATGACGGATTCGCGACACCGGCGAGCGCCGATACGCGAAGCCGCCGGGCACCTTTGACCGACTTCTCCATGAGTGTCAACGCTATTGGTCAGGCCGGGCGACTCGTGGAACATTGAGCCCCATTCTCGGAACCGAGACGATGAAAGGCGCTCGCCCGCCCGATCGCGCATACGAAAACCACACACGAAAACACCGCCCCACCGTCAGGTGGGGCGGTGTTTTGCGATCAGCTTATCCGAGTGACCCGGTCACGGCCTCGGCGCTGGTCACCAGCGTGCCGGCGGCAGCGAGCCCGACGACTGCCTCGATCTCCGGTGCCAGCCAGCGGTCGACGCCGGGGCCGGCGACCTTCTCGCGAATCGCCGCGACCACCGCCGACGTGGCAGGTGACGGCACCAGCGGTGCGCGCAGATCGAGCCCGCGCGCCGCGGTCAGCGCCTCGATCGCGAGTACGCGGGTCAGCCCGTCGATCACCTTGCGCAGCTTGCGCGCACCCGACCATCCCATCGAGACGTGATCCTCCTGCATCGCCGACGAGGGGATCGAGTCGACGCTCGCGGGAGCCGCGAGCCGCTTGAGCTCGGAGACGATCGCGGCCTGCGTGTACTGCGCGATCATGTGGCCGCTGTCGACGCCGGGGTCGTCGGCCAGGAACGGCGGAAGGCCGTGGCTGCGTGCCTTGTCGAGGAAACGGTCGGTGCGACGTTCGCTCATGCTGGCGACGTCGGCGGCGACGATCGCGAGGAAGTCCAGCACGTACGCGACGGGCGCCCCGTGGAAGTTGCCGTTCGATTCGACTCGACCGTCGAGCGTGACCACCGGGTTGTCGACCGCGGAGGCCAACTCGTTCGACGCGATCAGATACGCGTGCGCGAGGGTGTCACGGGCACCGCCGTGGACCGACGGGGCACACCGCAACGAGTACGCGTCCTGCACGATCGAACACCCGTCGTCGTGGCGGTGACTTGCCACGATCGGCGAATCGGCGAGCATCCGACTGATATTCGAGGCCGACACGGCTTGCCCCGGCTGCGGCCGCAGCGCCTGTAGATCGGCGGCGAACACCTGGTCGGTGCCCATCAGACCTTCGACGCTCATCGCCGCGGTGACGTCGGCGAGCTTGAGCAGACGGTGCAGATCGTGGCATGCCATCACCAGCGTGCCGAGCATGCCGTCGGTGCCGTTGATGAGGGCCAGGCCCTCCTTCTCGGCGAGCACCACCGGCTCGATCCCAGCGGCCGCCAAAGCATCTGCGGCGGAACGCTTTACACCGTCCGCATCGCGGACCTCGCCTTCGCCGATCACTGCCAGCGCGACGTGGGCCAACGGGGCGAGGTCACCCGAGCAGCCGAGACTGCCGTACTCGTGCACGATCGGGGTGATCCCCGCCGACAGCAGCGCGGCGTAGGTCTGCGCGACCACCGAGCGGATGCCGGTGCGTCCGGTGGTCAGCGTCGACAGACGCAACAGCATGAGCGCGCGGATGACCTCACGTTCCACCTCCGGACCGTTGCCTGCCGCATGGGACCGGATCAGGCTGCGCTGCAACTGCGTACGCATCTCCATCGGAATGTGCTTGGTCGCCAGCGCACCGAACCCGGTCGACACGCCGTAGACCGGTGTGGGCGACTGCGCAAGCGACTCGATGTGGCGACGGGTCTCGTCCATCGCCGCGACGGACTCGTCCGACAGCCGGACCGGGGCGCCGTGGCGGGCCACCCGGACGACATCCTCATGGCTTACCGGACCGATGCCGACGATCACTGGGTTCTCTGCGGTGCTCATTGTTCTGTTGCTCCCTTCGATGGGGTGGTTGGTCAGTTCAGATGACGCGCCGGGTCACGGCGCGGTGGATGAGCCGCGCGGCGGTGCGCGCGGTTCGGCTGTCGATGTCGAGCTCGGGGTTGAGCTCGGCGACGTCGAGCAACATCAGTTTTCTGCTCGCCGCGACGGCGTCGCAGACATGCGAAATCACTTCGAGGGCAACGCCACACGCCGCCGGTGCACTCACTCCGGGGGCGACCCCCGCGGGCAGGACGTCGAGATCGATGGTCAGGTACAGCACGTCGACGTCGGCCAGGAAATCCGACACGAACGCGTCCACGCCTGCGACGTTCGAGGTAGTGCAGTCCTCGTCGAGCAGGTAGCGCACGCCGAGCCGGTCCGCGGTCGCGAACAGTGCCGCGGTGTTGCTCGGCTGCGAGATCCCGACGACCGCGTAGCGGAAGTCTCGTCCGGCGGCCGACTCGAGCTCGGCCATCTGCCGGAACGGCGTGCCCGAACTCGGCCGCGCATCCGATCGGAGATCGAAATGAGCGTCCAGGTTCAGCACACCGAATCGCTTGCCGCCCTGCACCGCCCGGGATTGCGCGGCGCCGCGGTAGCTGGCGAAGGCCACCTCGTGACCTCCGCCAAGCACGGTGACGAACGCCCCGGCGTCGAGCTGTTCGGCGACGGTCGCACCGAGTCGTTCCTGCCCCGCCTCCAGGTCGGCGTCGGAGCCGACGACGACGTCGCCGGCGTCGAAGAGTCGGATCGGCTCGGCTAACGCCATGCCGCCCAGCGCTTTTCGAAGCGACGCCGGACCTGCGGCCGCCCCGACGCGGCCCTTGTTACGGGCCACGCCCGCGTCACTGCTGAATCCGATGACGACATTGGCACCGGATTCGGCAGGACCCGACAGGGGTTCGATCGTGTTGTGCCACCGCAGATGTTCGACGCCCGGGCCGTCGTCGCGACCGGTCCAGGGCGCCGCGGGTCGGTCGGCTGTCACAGCAGTACTCCGTCCTTGTAGACGGCGCCGACCAACTGCACCCCCGGCCGGTAGGCCAGGTGCAGATAGGACGGCGCGTTCAGCATGGTCAGGTCGGCTCGCATACCCACCCGCAGCGCACCGATGTCGGTGCGCCGCAACGACGCCGCGCCGCCCGCGGTGGCCGCCCAGACGGCCTCGTCCGGACTCATCCGCATGTCGCGTACGGCCAGTGCGATACAGAACGGGATGCTGGTGGTGTAGCACGTTCCGGGATTGCAGTCCGCGGCCAGGGCCACCGTCACGCCGGCGTCGATCATGCCGCGCGCATTCGGATACTGGTTGCGCGTGCAGAAGTCGGCGCCGGGAAGCACCGTGGCGACGGTGTCGCCGGCGGCGAGCGCCTCGATGTCGGCGTCGGTGGTGTAGGTGACATGGTCGACCGAAGCCGCACCGAGTTCGACGGCCAGTTGCACGCCTGCGCCGTAGGTGAGCTGGTTGCCGTGCACCCGCGGGGTGAGGCCGGCGGCCATGCCGGCCTGCAGAACCGCTCGGGACTGATCGACGTCGAACGCACCCTTCTCACAGAACACGTCGATCCAGCGGGCACCGTCGGCGCAGGCGGGGATCATCTCGTCGACGACCATCGCGACGTAATCATCAACGCGCCCAGCGTATTCCGGCGGTGTCACATGCGCGGCGAGCAACGTGGTCTCGGCGGTGTGTCCCGCCGCGACGTCGAGGCTGCGCCGCTCGTCGACGACGGTCTGGCCGTAGCCCGACTTGCATTCGACCGTCGTGGTGCCCGACGCCGCCGCCTCGGCGACGAGTCGGCCCATGTTGGCGCTCAGCTCGGCGTCGGATGCGGCGCGCGTTGCCGCGATGGTGGTGCGGATGCCGCCCGCCTTGTACTCGGAGCCGGTCATCCGGGCCGCGAACTCCTCGGCGCGATCGCCGCCGAACACCATGTGCGAGTGACTGTCGACGAATCCGGGCAGCACTGCCCGGCCACCCGCGTCGTGCCGGTCGCCGGCCGCGCCCTCGGGGATCGCCGAGCACGGTCCGACCCACTGCACGACGCCGTCGCCGATGACGACGGCCGCGTCGCGCAGTACGCCGAGGGTGCCGTCACCGACAGTCGGATCGTTGGTGACCAACGTCGCGATGTTGTCGATGACGGTCCACGAGCTGTTCAACTCTCTCAGCCTTCCTGCTCGGCCATGGGGATGCGGACACCACGCTCGGCGGCGACGTCGGCGGCGTGGTCGTAACCGGCGTCGACGTGACGGATCACGCCCATGCCGGGGTCGTTGGTGAGGACGCGCTCGAGCTTCTGCGCGGCCAGCGGGGTGCCGTCGGCGATGCACACCTGACCGGCGTGGATGGAGCGGCCGATGCCGACGCCGCCACCGTGGTGGATGGAGACCCACGATGCGCCCGACGCGGTGTTGACCAGCGCGTTGAGCAGCGGCCAGTCCGCGATCGCGTCGGAGCCGTCGGCCATCGCCTCGGTCTCGCGGTACGGCGAGGCCACCGACCCGGAGTCGAGGTGGTCGCGGCCGATCGCCAGCGGCGCCGACAGTTCGCCGGAGGCGACCATCTCGTTGAACTTGAGGCCGGCGCGATGACGCTCGCCGTAGCCGAGCCAGCAGATACGTGCGGGCAGGCCCTCGAAGTGGACCTTCTCGCCTGCCATCTTGATCCAGCGGGCGAGGTGCTCGTTCTCCGGGAACAGCTCGAGGATCGCCTTGTCGGTGGCCTCGATGTCCTTGGGGTCACCCGACAGCGCGGCCCAGCGGAACGGTCCGAGGCCCTCCTCGAACAGCGGACGGATGTAGGCCGGGACGAAGCCGGGGAACTCGAAGGCGCGGTCGTAGCCGCCTTTGCGGGCTTCGTCGCGGATCGAGTTGCCGTAGTCGAAGACCTCGGCGCCGGCGTCCTTGAACTCCACCATCGCCTTGACGTGTGCCGCCATCGACTTCTGCGCCTCTTCGGTGAAGTAGACGGCGTCCTTCTCGGCCATCTGGTGCCAGTCCTCGACGTCGATGCCGATCGGCAGGTACGACAGCGGGTCGTGCGCCGACGTCTGGTCGGTGACGATGTCGATCGGTGCCTTCATCTCCAGCAGCGCGGGGAAGATCTCCGCCGCGTTGCCGACCAGACCGATCGACAGCGGCTCGCGGGCGTCGCGCTTCTCGATCGCCAATGCCAGTGCGGCTTCGAGGTTTTCGGCCTTGGTGTCCATGTAGCCGTGGTCGATGCGGCGATCGATGCGCGTCTCGTCGACGTCGACGCAGATGGCCACGCCGTCGTTCATGGTGACGGCCAGCGGCTGTGCACCACCCATGCCGCCCATGCCCGCGGTCAGTGTGATGGTGCCGGCGAGGGTGCCGCCGAACCGCTTGCGGGCGACCGCACCGAAGGTCTCGTAGGTGCCCTGCAGGATGCCCTGGCTGCCGATGTAGATCCACGAGCCGGCGGTCATCTGGCCGTACATGGTCAGTCCGTCGGCTTCGAGCTTGCGGAACTGCTCCCAGTCGGCCCAGTCGCCGACCAGGTTGGAGTTGGCCAGCAGCACCCGCGGCGCCCATTCGTTGGTGCGGAACACTCCAACCGGCTTGCCGGACTGCACCAGCAGGGTCTCGTCGTCCTTCATCGTCTTGAGAGTGTTGACGATGGCGTCGAACGCCCTCCAGCTGCGCGCGGCCCGACCGGTGCCACCGTAGACGACCAGGTCCTCGGGTCGCTCGGCGACCTCGGGGTCGAGGTTGTTCATCAACATCCGCATCGCGCCCTCTTGCTGCCAGCCGAGGCAGTGCAATTCGGTGCCCCGGGGTGCTCGAACGGGTCGTGTGCCGGTGGTGAAGTCAGCGGACATTGTGTGATGCTCCTGTCGTTTGCTCGGTTGCCTTGCAGCAGTGGTTGTGTTGTCTATGACACTCGTGCGGCGCGCAGTTCGACAGGCACTGCCGCCGGTCTTCTCGGATACGAGACCCGGGTCGAAAACCACGCGACTAGCGCGGTGCGTGCCCCGAGATGCGCTTGGTGAGTAGTGCCGCTGCGGCGCGCAGCGCCTCGCCGACGGTCTCGGCGTCGGGCAGAGCGAGGTGGCGATGCCAGGTCGTGCTCAACGCCGCGACCGGTCGCCCGTTATGGTCGAACGCCGCAGCCCCGACCGACCGCAGACCCACGGTCACGAGCTCGGTCTCCTCGGCCCATCCGCGCTCGCGCGTCTGAACCAGCACCCGGCGCAGTTCCGCCATCGTCCGGGGGCCGCGACCGGTCCGGATCACGAAGTCGGCCCGCTTGGCGAACAGCGCCTTCACCTGCGCGTCGGGCAGCCCGGCCAGAATGGCACGACCGTTGGCCGTCAGCTGCGACGGCAACCGGACTCCGATGTCGGTGATCAACGAGACCTCGGCCGCCGGGCCGGTGTGCGGTCGTTCCTTGAGCAGATAGAGCGTCTCGTTGCCCTGCAGAATGCCCAGATGCACCACCTGACCGAGCTGGGTCGCCAGCCGGTGCAAGATCGGTTGCGCCAGCCGTTCCAGCGGCTCGTGACGCAGATACGCCGAACCGATCTCGAACGTGGTGACACCGAGACCGTAGGCTTGAATCGACGGCACGTACACCACAAAACCACGATCTACCAGCACCGACAGAATGTGGTAGACCGACGATTTCGGCAGTGCGAGATCGCGGGCGAGCGCCGCGGCCTGCACCGGACCCGGCCGCTGCGCCAGGTGCACGAGGATGTCCAGGGCCCGTCCCACCGCGGGAGATGTACTCGAACCCGTCGCATTCGCCATGCAGAGATTGTGCCAGTCGCAAGGTGGTGTCATCTCGCGTAAGCCGACGACAGTGCCACGACAGCGGGGCCCGGCAGAGTGTGGTCCATGACAGTCACCGACAGCGCTCGCAGCGCCTACCGCCAACCCAAACCCATCCACTCCACCGACCTGGCCATCGAGGCCCACGGTCTCGTCAAGCACTTCGGCACCACCCGGGCCGTCAACGGCGTCGACCTCTCCGTTCCCACCGGATCCGTCTACGGCGTCCTGGGCCCCAACGGCGCGGGCAAGACCACGACGGTCAGCATGCTCGCCACGCTGCTGCGGCCCGACGCCGGTGAGGCCAAGGTGTTCGGCTACGACGTCGTCGACGACGCCGTGGCCGTTCGCTCGCTGGTCGGAGTCACCGGGCAGTACGCCTCGGTCGACGAGGACCTCACCGCCAGCCAGAATCTGATGTTGTTCGGCCGTCTGCTCGGCAAGTCCCGGGCGCAATGCCGTTCTCGCACTGAGGAATTGCTGCACGACTTCGGACTGGAAGAAGCCGCCAACCGGCCGCTGAACCAGTTCTCCGGCGGTATGCGACGCCGCCTCGACCTGGCGGCGAGCCTCATCGACACGCCGCCGCTGCTGTTCCTCGACGAGCCGACGACGGGCCTCGATCCGCGCACCCGTGCGCAGATGTGGGACACCATCCGCAAGCTCGTCGCGGGCGGATCGACCGTCCTGCTCACCACCCAGTACCTCGACGAAGCCGACCAACTCGCCGACCGCATCGCCGTCATCGACCGCGGGCTGGTCATCGCCGACGGCACGGCCGACGAACTCAAGCAATCGGTCGGAACGTCGACGCTGCAACTCACCCCGGCCGATCGCGCCGACGCCCCGGCGGTGGCCCGCATCGCCGAATCCGTCCTCGGCGAAACGGCCGCGCTCAGCCCGGAGGCGTCGCGCGTGACCGTCAACCTGCACCGTCCCGACCTCGTCCCCGACGTCCTGATCGCGTTGCGCCGCAACGACATCGCCATCGAAGAGATCTCCGTGCAGAAGCCCAGCCTCGACGAGGTCTTCCTCACCATCACCGGCAAGGAGAACTGACCATGACCACCACCCTCACGACCGTCGAACCACCCCGCAAACCCACCGCCATCTCGACCACCGCGATCCGCGCCGACGCGAAGACCTCCGTCAGTCTCATCGAGACCGTGCGCCAGTCGTTTTCGATGGGATACCGCGGTCTGTTGAAGATCCGGCACAATCCCGAGCAGCTGTTCGACGTTGTGCTGCAACCGATCATCTTCACGCTGATGTTCACCTACATCTTCGGCGGCGCGATCAGCGGCAACGTGCACGCCTACCTCCCGGTGATCATCCCGGGCATCCTGGTGCAGACGGTGATCGTCACCTCGATCGTCACCGGCACGCAGCTTCGCGAAGACATGGACAAGGGTGTCTTCGACCGGTTCCGGTCACTTCCGATCGCCCGCATCTCACCGCTGGCCGGTGCGCTGCTCGCCGATGTCGTGCGCTACCTCATCGCCACGCTGATCACGTTCACCGTCGGCATCTCGATGGGCTGGCGGCCCGACCCGATCGGTGTCATCGCGTCCACTCTGCTGGTCATCGTCTGCAGTTTCGCGGTCTCCTGGATCTTCGCCCTGATGGGCTGCCTGATGAAGAAGGCCTCTGCCGTACAAGGCATTTCGATGCTGATCATGTTCCCGTTGACGTTCATGTCCAACGCCTTCGTCCCGGTGAGCACCATGCCGGGCTGGTTGCAGGGATTCGTCAACGTCAACCCCGTCAGCCACTTGGTATCGGCGGTCCGCGAACTGTGCGCGACCGGTCACGCGGGAACGCACGTGCTGTGGAGTCTGCTCGGCGCCGCGGTGATCACCGCCGTCTTCGCGCCACTGGCGGTGCGGGCCTACATCCGTAACGCGAAGTAGCCCTCAGCGCCGATCGCCTCGTCTCGCTGCCGACTGTCGTCGGCAGTGCGACGGGGCGATCGGTTTCTCATCGCACGTTGTCCGCCAGCACATTGCGCAATTCCACGATCGCCTGCCGCCGCGACATCCGTCCGACGCCGAGCTGGATCCGTTCCCAGGTCGCGTCGTCGACGACGGCGAACTCGCGGCGCCGGGCGAGCGCCTCCACGAGAACCGGAAAGTCTTGCCGCGCTTTGAGTTTATCGGCGATGGCGAACAGGGTCGCCCCCGCGATCGCGGTCTTCGGGTCACCCGCCAGCAACAGACCGATCGCCAGCGCGGTGACTCCGGCCTGCGGCAGGTCGTGCCAGCCGAGGGCGGAGAACGAGTGCGCGACCCCCTCGGCAAGCACCCCGGCGAACGGCTCGGCCGTCGCGCTCGCACCGGTCAGCGCCAGTCCGATCACAATGGCGCCCAACACCATTCCCACGCCGGGATCGCTGGTGATGACCGGGTGCTCGCGCACCAGCAGCTCACCGGCCCGGACGAAGACGCCCGCACTCGGCTCGCCCCGCAACCTCGCCGACTCGGCGAAGCACACCATCATGCCGGCGACGGCCTCCGGATTGCCTTGCGGGTCAGGGTCGTCGAGCGTCCAGCCGTCGGCGAGCACGTCGAGTTCACGCTGCGCTTCGTCGAATTCACCGAGGGCCAGCAACGTGATCACCAGATACGACCGCGCCTGCGCCTCGTCTTCGACGGCCCCGATCACGGCGAGATTCGCCACCCCCGACCGGTACAGCGACACCGCGGTCGCCCAGTCCTTGCGCTGCCCGAAGATGCTCGCGGTGCTGACATCGGACATCGATTGCAACCACGGGTCGCTGTGTTTGGCCATCTTCGACACTTCGAGGTGGTCGGCGAGCGCACCGTCGAGGTTCGCGTTGTTCTCCCGCAGGTTCATGCGAATCGACAGAGCTGCCCGCCGTACGTCCGGGTTGGTCGACGCCGTGCCGTCGACGAGTACTCGCAGCGCGCCGAAAGGACTGCGGGACAGCAGAAGTGCACTCAGAAACTCGGCGGGCAACTCCGTGCACAGCTCGGCACGCGCCAGCCGACGCAGGTAGTAGCGCGCGGTGGCGAGCGGCCGCAGCTGCGGCATCACCAACAGGTGAACACATGCCAGCAGCACGGTCAGCTGCCAGCGCTCACGCGCGTCGTCGTCGGGATCTGTTGGCGGAGTGGGCAATACGTCGAGGATTCGAACACCCCACGACCGCACTTCAGCGTGCAGGCCCTGCATCGCCCAGATGGTCGCGACGGCGGGAAAGACCGACACGATGGTCTCGGTGTCCGGTGCTCCGCTGGTGCAGCGTCGTAACACCCACACCAGATTCTCCACTTCGGCGGCCAGCGACAGCAACATCTCGCGATCGGCGGACTGCTCGTAGCGCTGGCGCGTCGAGCGGGTGAAATCCGTTGCCCAGCTTGCCATCGCCGCGTCGATCCGAGCGCCGTCGCCCGATTCGGCAAGCTTCTCCTCGCCGAACTCGCGGACCATCTCCAGCATTCGGTAGCGGGCGTGCCCGGCGACCTCGGATACTTCCAGCAGTGACTGGTTGACGAGCGAGTCGAGCACGTCGTCGAGTTCCGGTCCGCTGCGACGCAGGACGGCTCCCGCGGCCGAGGTTCGAAACCCCGCCGGGAACCGGCACAGCGAGCGCAGCGCGGTCCGCGCGTCGTCGTCGAGCAGATCCCAGCTCCACTCGATCACGGCGTGCAGCGTGCGATGCCGATCCGGCCTGGTGCGGTCCGCCGAGCGGAGCAGATCGAATCGGGCGGTCAGCCGGGCGAGGATCTCGTCGACGGTCATCACCCGAATGCGTGCTGCCGCAAGCTCGATCGCCAGCGGGAGCCCGTCGAGGTGCGCACAGAGGTCGGCGACTTTGTCCATCGGGAGATCTGCCGTCGGCCGTACCGCCCGCGCCCGCATGCCGAACAGCTCGACGGCCGACGAGTCGGCCCCGTCGACACCCAGCACCGGCAACGGATACACCTGTTCGGCGGCTATCAGCAACGGCGAGCGGCTGGTGGTCACCACGACCAGTCGCGGCTCGGCGGCGATCAGTCCGTCGATCACCCCGGCGCAGGCGTCGATGACCTGTTCACAGTTGTCGAGAATCAGGACCGCCTGCTGCCCGCGTACGGCGTCGGCGAGCCGGTCGGCGAGTTCCCCGACCGCGATGCGCGGTCGCGCCCCGACGCTGAGGTCGGTCTCGCCCACGCCGAGTGCCCCGGCGAGAACCGCGACGACGTCGGCGTTGTCGCGCACCGAGGCCAGCGGCACGAAGAACACCGTCCTCCCCTGCGCCGCAAGCTCATTCCCCACGGCATTGGCCATCCTCGTCTTTCCGACACCGCCGGGGCCGAGGATCGTCACCACGCGGTGGGCATCGAGCAGGTCGACGATGCCGGCCAGGTCGTCGTCCCGCCCGATCAGCGGCGTCGACTCGGCACGCAGTCCGACAGCCCGCCCGGCCCGGCCCGCGCGGGGTGCCTGCTCGTCCACCGATCGCTCGTCGGCCAACAGTTCGACGTTCAGCGCGGCGGCCTGCGGCCCCGGATCGACGCCCAATTCCGTTGCCAGGGAACGTCGTAGCCGGGCGAACACGGCCAGCGCGTCGGCCCGGCGCCCGTCGGCGGCCAGCGCCCGCATCAGCAGAACATGCGCTTGCTCGTCCAACGGATCTGCGGCACAACGCTGTTCGGCGACGTGCCGTGCGGTTGCGAAGTCTCCGACGGCCAACGCCTGCGCGCCCCGCAGCTCTTCGACGCGAGCCCACGCGCGATCAGCGCGGCGTCGAAGGGTGCGGGCGAGATCGTCGTCGGCGCCGAGATCCTCGCCGGGCTGACCGCGCCACTGCTCGACCGCACGATCGACCGCGTCGGAATCCCCACCGGCGAGCGAAGACTCGACGAGCTCGACGTCGGTGACGACACCGTTGAGTCGGTAGCCACTGCCGACGCCGAGGATCGTGGCCTCACCGAGAACCTGACGCAGCCGGGAGATCTGGGTATGCAAGGCGGCGTGCGGCGACTTGGGTGGGCTGTCGCCCCAGACGTCGTCGATCAGTCGGTCGGCGGTACGTGCGCGACCGCCGGCGAGTGCCAACGACGTCAACAGCCGCTTGGCGCGGACGCCCGCCACCTCGACTCCATCGACCGACACGGGTCCGAGCAGACCGATCACGGTCTGCTGGGCTACGGCGGGGTCGGCTGGCACTCGACCAGCCTAATGCGGCGCGCCCGGAGACGGGCGCCACGCCCTACAGTGAGCGAATGAGTAGCCGCTACCCACTCGAACCCATCACCGACGAGTCATTCTTCACCACCGCACCGATGAACTACCGCATCGACGTGAATCTGCCGGTCAGCCCGGAACACGCGTGGGGCGAGTTCACCCGGCAGAACACTCTCGACTGGTGCCGGGCACTGAAGTCGGTCATCTACACCTCCGCGAAGCCCTACGGCGTGGGGACCACCCGATCGATCGCGCTCGCTCCGGGCTTCGCGACGATGGAGGAGGAGTTCTTCATCTGGGACGAGGACCCCGAGACCCACACCTACCGGCACGCCTTCCACGGTGTCCGCGGTTCGATGCCCGGACTGAAACGCTTCGGTGAACTCACCGAGGTATCCCCGGCCGAGTACGGCTGCCGGCTGGTGTGGCTGTTCGGCATCGAACTGAGCGGACGCGCCCTTCCGCCGTGGTTGTCCTCGCCGATCTCCAGCGGAGCCTTCGGGACCGTCGAGGCGGATACCCTCAAACACTTCACGAAGAGGTAGGTCTGCTCTGCCGGACCTGTTGGACGCCCGACGGATCGACGATCGTCCCGAATCGGGCCAGATTGTTGGCATGCCCGAGATTGTGCAGCGCGAATGCGGCGTCGATCGCCTGTTGCAGACCCTGCGCATCCTGCGACCGGTTGACGCTCATCTTCGACAAGCGCAGTCCGAAGGCCGGTCGTTGGGCGATCTTGATCGCCAATCGCAGTGTCGCGGCGGCCAATTCGTCAGGCTCGACGACTTCGGTCACCATGCCGATGGCGGCCGCCTCCCGCGCGCTCATCGCGTCGCCGGTGAATAACAGTTCCTTCGCTCGGCGCGCGCTCATCTCGAAGGTGTGCACGAAGTACTCGATGCCGTTGACGCCGAACGCCGAGACCGGGTCGGCGAACGACGCGTCGCTGGCCGCGACGATGAGGTCCATCGGCCACACCAGCATGAGTCCGCCGGCGATGACCCGCCCTTGCACCTGGGCGATGGTCGGTTTGGGCAGGTCGCGCCACCGTCGGCACAAGCCGAGAAAGGCTTCGCATTCGAATGCGAAATGCCCCTCGACACCCGGGGCGTCGAATCCGCCCTGCATCGTCGCCGTCGGTGGACCGGGCAGTTCGAACGGCGCCGACAGGTCATGTCCGGACGAGAAGTCGGGACCGTCGGCAGCCAGAATGATCACCCGCACGCCGTCGTCGACGGACGCGGCGAGCAGTGCGGCATCGAGTTCGTAAAGCATGCGCGGGTCCTGCGCATTGCGTTTGTCCGCGCGCGCCAACACGATTCGAGCAACACCGGTCGCCGGACGTTCGACCCGGATCCGATCTTCGGTCGTCATGCCGTCGCGCCTCGTGCCGGGTCGACCAGGGTTCGGCCGATCACTTCCTTCATGATCTCGCTGCTTCCACCGTAGATGCGCTGGGCGCGTGCGGCCGCGTACAGCCGGGCGATGGGAAATTCATCCATGTAGCCGTAACCGCCGAACAATTGCAGGCAGCGATCGACCACCTGGCCCTCGAGTTCGGCGAACCACCATTTGGCCATCGACACCGTCGTCTCGTCGAGCTCTCCGGCGAGCAACTTCGCGATGCACGAGTCGAGGAACACTCGCGCGACTCGGGCATGGGTCGCGCATTCGGCGAGCTCGAATTTCACGTGCTGCTGCGCGATCAGCGGCTTGCCGAACGCATGACGCTCATTCGCGTAGCGAGTGGCGAGCTCGACTGCACGTTCGATCGCCGCGGTCGCCGTGACGGCCACCAGCAGCCGTTCCGCCGGCAGTTGCCCCATCAGCATCGCGAATCCCGCCCCCTCCTCCCCCAGCCGGTTCGCCGCCGCGACGCGCACTTCGTCGAACGACAGCTCCGCGGTGTCCGACTCATGCTGCCCCAGCTTCTTGAGGACCCTGTCGACGGAAAACCCTTGGCACTGTGCGGTTTCCACGACGAAGAGGCCGATTCCCCTGCCCCGTAACGCGGGGTCGGTGGTCGCGGCGACGATGATCACGTCGGCGACGCTGCCGTTCGTGATGAAGGTCTTCGCACCGGAGATCACATACGAGTCGCCGTCGCGCCGAGCCCGCGTTCGGATTGCCTGAACATCCGACCCGGTATCCGGCTCAGTCATCGCGAGTGCTCCGATCGCGTCGCCGGCAGCCATCCTGGGCAACCAGCGGCGCTTCTGTTCGTCGGTTCCGTAGGAGGTGATGTAGTGCGGCACGACCACGTTGTGCACCTGCATCGACGCCGGACTGATACCTGCGCGAACCAATGCGTCGAGTACCACGTAGTCGTGCACGACCGTCCCACCACCGCCGCCCCATTGCGCGGGTACGCCGCAACAGAGTAGCCCGAGCTCACCCAGCCGCAGCCAGAACTCTCGGTCCATGTGGTGCTGCTCGCGCCACCGATCGACGTGCGGCGATGCCTCAACCGCCAGCACCGCGGCTGCCGTCGTCGCAAGTGCCGCGTAGTCGTCGGTCATCCACGCTCGACCCTGATCTGTCATCACGCCTCTTTCCCATCGCTGCAGAAGTACATGCTGAGTATCGTCCTGCGGAACCATTGCTACAGATAATCACCTTCTATTGCCATCTATGTCAATGGCTGATAACTTCTCCACAACACCAAGTGGTGTGCATCACAAGGCTTGATCTGGAGGTTTGTCCATGTCTGCATCCCCGTTGGCCATCGTCACCGGCGCCGCCGCCGGTCTGGGCGCCGCGTGCGCGAGAGCACTCGCCGGCGACGGCTTCGCCCTCTGTCTGCTCGACCGGAACGAGAGTGGACTCGACGCGGTGGCCGCCGAACTGCGCGAGTCGGGAAGCGAGGTCGACGTGCGGGTGCTCGATCTGCTCGACGCCGACGCGGTGACTTCCGCCATCGCCGACCATCCCGGGCGCGACCGCCTCAAAGCACTCGTCAATGTCGCCGGCCTGGTGCAACTCGGCAAGGTCGATACGGTTTCCCTTGCCGACTGGGACCGACTCGTGGGTGTAAAGCTGCGCGGCGACTTCGTCACATGCAAGGCGGCGATACCCGTGATGGCCGCGAACGGCGGCGGATCGATCGTGAACATCTCCTCGATGTCCGGCCGTACGAAGTCCGTCGCGACCGCCGTCAACTACGTGGCCTCCAACGCGGGCGTGATCGGCCTGACCATGACATTGGGCGCCCAGAACGCCCCTGACGGCGTTCGCGTGAACTGCATCGCCCCGGGAATGATGCAGACCCCGATGCTCGGCGCGTTCTCCCCGGAGCAATTGGCCGGAATCGAAAAGGCCATTCCGATGGGACGATTCGCCGATCCGGCCGAGGTCGCCTCCGTCGCATCCTTTCTCGTCTCCGACAAGGCCAGTTACATCACCGGCGAGACGATCAACGTCAACGGCGGCATGTTCACCATCTGACGAAACCCCAGTCCCCAAAACCCAAACCACCGACCGACAGGAGAATTCACCATGAGCAGCCTGGACAACTACCAAGCCCGTGTCGTCACGACCGTCGACGGACCGAGTGGCCGTTCGACCGTCGCCTTCGACGGCCCGACGATCCACCGCGCGGCAACCCCCACCTTCACCGTCGCCGACGTGTGGCAGATCGACAGTGTGCCACCGGCGGTCACCGCCGAGAACACGTTGACCGCCGAACTGGCGCTGGACCCACCCGACGGCGGCGTGCTGGTGCGGATGGTCTCCTTTCCTCCCGACGCCGAATGGCAGGGCAGCGACGCGTACGCCGACGCTATGAATGCGATCGGCGGCGGCGACTCACATCATGCCGACGAGGAGATCGCCGGGTTGCACGCGACTGACACCGTCGATGTCTGCACGGTCGTCGAAGGCGAACTGTACGCCGTCCTGCAGGACTCCGAAGTGCTACTGCGCGTGGGAGATTCGCTCGTTCAACGCGGCACGAAGCACGCATGGAGCAACCGCACCGACAGGCCGGCCACGATCGTCGCGACCATGATCAGCGCTACCCGTTGACCTCCGCCACAGAAGGGTCGTCGATGTATCTCACGCAGCCGCTGCACCGGGCGCTCCAGCAGCACCCCGATCGAGTCGCCGTCATCGACGGCGACGTGCAGTTCACCTACGCCCGCCACATCGACCGGATCGCGCGCCTCGCCGGCGCGCTGCGTGCAGCAGGCGTGAACTCCGGCGATCGCGTCGCGATGCACGGATTGAATTCCTATCGCTACCTCGAGTACCTCATGGCGGTGCCGTGGGCGGATGCCGTTCTCGTGCCGGTGAATACGCGTTGGAGTACCGCGGAGGTCGCCGACAGCCTCCTCGACGCCGGCGTCGAAGTACTCATCGTCGACGAGAACTTCCGATCCGAAGTCACTGAGATTCAGGCGCTGTGCCCACAGCTGCGCCAGGTGATCTACACCGGGAACGACGGGCAACCCGGCTGGCTCGACTACGAACGGTGCGTTGCCGACGCGACCGCGATCGAGGACGCCCGACGTGGCGGCGACGCACTGGCCGCGTTGTTCTACACCGGTGGGACGACCGGCAGATCCAAAGGTGTGATGCTCAGCCACGCCAACCTGATCACGTCCGCATTGGGCTGCGCGGCAACCGGTTTCCTCACGACACCCGCGGGCCGCTTCCTGCACTCCGCCCCGATGTTCCATCTCGCCGACCTCTGTATGTGGGCGGCGCAATCGCTGGTCGGCAACACCCACGCCATCGTGCCGAGTTTCGAACCCACTCGCGTGTTGACGGCGATCCAGCAACATGAGATCACCGACCTCTTCCTGGTGCCCACCATGATCCAGATGCTCATCGATCATCCTCAGTTCGACTCGTTCGACTTGTCCAGCCTGCGCAGATTCGTATACGGGGCATCGCCGATCTCACCGAAGGTGCTCGATCGCCTGCTGACCCTCCTGCCCGACGTCGAATTGGCACAGGCATACGGCCAGACCGAGTTGTCGCCGGTCGCGACGCTGCTCGGGCCGGCCGACCACCGTGCCGTCGGACCGCACCGCTACTCCGCGGGCCGGGCGGCCCCGCACAGCGAAATTCGCGTCGTCCGACCCGACGGTGCCGACGCCGCCACCGGGGAAGTCGGCGAGATCGTCAGCCGCGGTGGCCACGTGATGACGGGGTACTGGAATATGCCCGAAGCCACCGCCGCGGCGATTCGCGAGGGCTGGATGCATACCGGCGACGCGGGATACCTGGACGATGAGGGCTTTCTGTTCATCGCCGATCGAATCAAAGACATGATCGTCTCGGGCGGCGAGAACGTCTATTCGGCCGAGGTGGAGAAGGCGCTGTCCACCCATCCGGCAGTCGAGTCGTGTGCGGTCATCGGGCTGCCCGACGACCGGTTCGGCGAGCGGGTCCACGCGGTGGTCGTACTGCACCCCGGCCACGGCGGACTGACCCCGGACGAACTGCGCGACCACTGCAAGACGCTCATCGCCGGCTACAAGGCACCGCGCAGCGTCGAGTTCGTCGACGCCCTCCCGCTGTCGGGCGCTGGTAAAGTCCTCAAACGCACTTTGCGCGATGCACACGCTTAGCGCAGTCCAGTCAGATCAGCGAGGCCAGGCGACAATCGACGAGCAGACGACCAGCGATACAACCGGGGGCGACACTCCGGCCGCACAGTCGGGCACCAGCCGGCGCCCACGGGACCGCCGAGACGTGATCGCGCGGCACGCGGCCGCGCTGTTCGCCGAGCGCGGCTTCGATGCAGTGCGGATGGATGACATCGCGGCGGCCTGCGGGATCACGGCGCGAGCGGTGTATCGCCACTACCAGAACAAACAGGCACTGCTCTCACACATAGTCACAACGAGCCAGGACAGGTTTCTGCGATCGGTGACCGACGAGGCATCTGGCCCCGACGATCTGGCCGCGCTGCTGACACAACTGGTGACAGCGTCGCTCGACAGTCCGCATTTCGCGGTGCTCTGGCAGCGTGAAGCGCGTTACCTGGCACCGGACGAGATCACGTTGCTGCGCGGGCGGCTGGATCGGATCGTCGAGCGCATCACTCGCGCGATCCAGGCCGCGACGCCGGCCCTGTCGGCACGGCATGCAGAGATCCGCGGATGGGCGGTGCTGTCCGCCATCACCAGCCCCGGCCACCACGATCTCGCACTGCCTCGACCGCAGTACGACGACCTGCTGGTACGTGCGTGCCATTCGGCGATTCGCGCGGCACCCGACGCTCCCCGCGAGCGTTTCGCCGACACCGTCCGCACGCGCACCGACGCAGCCGGCGCGACGCTGTCGTCGCGGCGGGAACAGATACTGGCCGCCGCCGCGCGCGCATTTCGCCGAACCGGGTACGGCTCGGTGGGCAACAGCGAGATCGGTGCGGCCGTCGGGATCGCCGGGCCGGCGATCTACCGTCACTTCGACGCGAAGTCCGAGATCCTCGTCGAACTCATCCGCCGATACCTCGAGTGGCTCACACATTCACTGATCACGCACATGGCGCGGGCCGACGGCGAAGAACCCGAGAGCGTCCTGCGGATGGTTGTCCGCGGATATGTGCAGGCCGGGCTGGACTCGCCTGACTTACTCGCCGTCCGGATCACCGAGTGGTCCAGTCTCCCGCCGGCCGACGCCGACCGGCTGGGCCGCTGGGACGCCGACCTGCGTAGCGAGTGGGACCTATGGGTGAATCGGGCCCGGCCGGCGCTCTCTCGCGCTGCGGCACATGCTCTTTCGCTCGTAACCACCACGATGATCGACGACACCCTGCGCGTCGGGCGGCTCCACGCGCTGACCGAGCTTCCAGCGGAACTGGAAGCCATGGCGTACGGGGTGCTTACGGAGACGACATGGTGAACGAGGACATGGTGAGCGGCGACCGGGTGGCCGTTGTGACCGGCGCGGGCGGAGGTATCGGCGCATCGATCGCAGTCGCTCTGGCGGCGGCCGGGTACCGCGTCGTCGTCAACGATCGCAACGGCGACAACGCGATTCACGTCTGCGGGCGGCTCAACGAGAACCGCACTCGTCCGATCGCGCTGCCGCATGCTGGGGACATTACCGACCCCGCGGCGATCGCCGACCTCTCCCGACTTGTCGAGGCTCGCTGGGGTCGGGTCGACGTACTGGTCAACAATGCGGGCATCGGCGAGGCGCCCCGCCCGTTCGAGGATATGACGGCCGACCGGGTGCGCAAGTTGCTCGACGTCCTTCTTCTCGGAACGATGATGTGTACCCACCAGATCGGGACCGACTTCATGATCGGCGCCCGATACGGTCGGATCATCAACGTCACGTCGGTGGTCGGGATGGTCGGCGACCCACGCCTGCACGCGTACGCCGCGGCAAAGGCCGCCCAGGCGATGTTCACCAAGACCCTCGCCGCGGACTGGGCGCGACACGGAATCACCGTCAATGCGGTCGCTCCCGGCTACACCCGTACCGACACCGTCGCGCAACTGGTCCGCGAGGGCCGACTGGACGACGTCGCCTTGCGGCGACGCACCCCGACCGCTGCGCTGAGCTCGGGCGACGACATCGCGCGGGTCGTCACCTTTCTCGCCGAGCCGGACAACGGTCAACTCACCGGAGTCGAGATCCCCGTGGACGGCGGGTGGACCGCCTACGGTGCGGCAGGTCCGGCCGCACACGTCGGCTGACCTTCGCGCCTACCCCAGTGCGTTCTCCAGATCGCCCAGGATGTCGGCGATGTCTTCGATGCCGACCGACAGTCGGACGAGGTCGTCGGGAACCTCCAGCAGCGAGCCCGCCGTCGACGCGTGGGTCATGGCACCGGGGTGCTCGATCAGCGATTCGATGCCGCCCAGCGACTCGGCCAGCGTGAAAACCTCAGTGCGCGAGCAGAATTCCTGTGCGGCTGCCAGTCCACCCTTGACCCGCACCGACACCATGCCGCCGAAGCGTTTCATCTGCCGAGCCGCCACGGCATGGCCGGGGTGCGACGGCAGACCCGGGTACAGCACGGAATCGATCTTCGGATGCCCGGCGAGGAAGTCGACGACCTTCTCGGCATTGTCGCAGTGCCGATCCATGCGCACCGCAAGGGTTTTGATGCCGCGCATCGTCAGATAGGCATCGAACGGCCCGGGTACGCCACCCGCACCGTTCTGTAGGAAGGCGATGTCGGCGTCGAGCTGTTCGTCGTCGACGACGAGCATTCCGCCGACCACATCGGAATGTCCGCCGAGGTATTTCGTCGTCGAATGCAGTACGACATCGGCGCCGAGGGCCAGCGGCTGCTGTAGATACGACGACGCGAAGGTGTTGTCCACCACCAGTTTTGCCCCGGCGTCGTGCGCCACACCGGCGAGTGCCTCGATGTCGCCGACGTTGAGCAGCGGATTGGTGGGCGTCTCGATCCAGACCAGTTTGGTGGCCGGGGTGACCGCCGCGCGCACGGCGTCGACGTCGGTGATCGGTGCCGCGGTGTAGGTGATGCCCCACTGGCTGAAGACCTTGTCGATCAGCCGGAAGGTGCCGCCGTAGGCGTCGTTCGGGATGACCAGGTGATCGCCGGGACGCAGGGTCGCGCGCAGCAGCGCATCGGTCGCGGCCATGCCCGAGGAGAAGCCCCGGCCGTACGTCCCGCCTTCCAGCGCAGCCATATTCGCTTCGAGCGCTTGCCGGGTGGGGTTGCCCGTACGGGCGTACTCGAAGCCGCCGCGCAGTCCGCCGACGCCGTCCTGGGCGAAGGTGGAGCTCGCGTAGATCGGCACGTTGACCGCGCCGGTCAACGGATCCGGGTCGTATCCGGCGTGGATCGCCTTGGTCGAAAAGCCTTGCCAGCGGCTCGAATCGGCAGCGCTGCGCTGTTCACTCATCTGAAAGTCCTTGAAATTCCTGGGTTTAGTTGACGTTGGGGCGGGTGGAGACGAAGGCCAGCAGGTCGTGGCGGGTGATCACGCCGATCGGCTTGCCGTCCTCGACGACCATCAGCGCGTCGGACTCGCTCAGCGCCTTGGTCGCCGCCGACACCGGCTCGCCGGAACCGATCAGCGGGAACGGGGCACCCATGTGCGCGGCCACCGGATCGGCCAGGCTGGCACGACCCTCGAAGACCGCCGAGAGCAGATCGCGCTCGGTCACGGCTCCGGCGACCTCGCCCGCCATGATCGGCGGCTCGGCCCCGACGACGGGCATCTGCGACACGCTGTACTCGCGCAGGATCTCGATGGCGTCGCGCAGCGTCTCCTGCGGGTGGGTGTGCACCAGGTCGGGCATCGCGCCCGACTTGCCGCGGAGCACGTCGCCGACGAGCGGCTCACCCTTCTCCTTGCCGTCGAGGGTGGTCCGCAAGAAGCCGTAGCTGCTCATCCACTGATCGTTGAAGATCTTCGCCATGTAGCCGCGCCCGCCGTCGGGCAGGAGCACGACGACCAGGGCGTCGGGGCCCTCTCGCTCGGCGACCCGCAGCGCAGCGACGACGGCCATGCCGCACGAGCCGCCGACGAGCAGGCCCTCTTCGCGGGCGAGGCGTCGGGTCATCTCGAAGGAATCGGCATCGGAGACGGCGATGATCTCGTCGGGAATCGACGGGTCGTAGGCGTCGGGCCAGAAGTCTTCACCGACGCCCTCGACCAGATACGGGCGGCCGGTGCCGCCGGAATACACCGACCCCTCCGGATCGGCTCCGACGACCTTGACTCGTCCACCGGACACCTCTTTGAGGTAGCGCCCGGTGCCGGTGATGGTGCCGCCGGTGCCGACACCGGCGACGAAATGGGTGATCTTGCCGTCGGTGTCCGCCCAGATCTCCGGACCGGTGGTCTCGTAGTGGCTCTGCGGACCGGCCGGGTTGGCGTACTGATTGGGCTTCCACGCGCCGTCGATCTCGCGGACCAGCCGGTCGGAGACGTTGTAGTAGCTGTCGGGATGCTCGGGCGCGACAGCGGTCGGGCAGACGACCACCTCGGCGCCGTAGGCGCGCAGCACGTTGCGCTTGTCCTCGCCGACCTTGTCCGGACACACGAACACGCACTTGTAACCGCGCTGCTGCGCGACGAGCGCGAGGCCGATCCCGGTGTTGCCCGACGTCGGCTCGACGATGGTGCCGCCGGGCTTGAGTTCGCCCGACGCCTCGGCGGCATCGACCATCCGCACCGCGATGCGGTCCTTCGAACTGCCGCCGGGGTTGAGGTACTCCACCTTGGCCGCGACGAGCCCGGATCCCGGCGTGGTCACCGAGTTCAGTTTGACCAGTGGGGTGTTGCCGACCAAGTCGATCACGTGATTGGCGATGCGCATGCGTCTATCGTCCCACCTTCGCTGTGGCGTGCGAGCATCGGTACCCACACCCCACTAGTCTGAATCTCGTGTCGCATTCCGACGAACCTGAGCGCAACGATGGACAGACCCGGCTGCTGCGCGACGTCGGCGCAACCGTGGCTGCCGCTGCCGCCAGTGCGGGCGCCTCATGGGCCGCCTACAACTATCTGAACAGCCAGGCCACCGCGGCCCGCGCCGTCATTCCGCACCGTACCGACAACGCGCCCGACGCCGACGGCGTCTACCTGCCCGACGACGATCCGCGCGGACCCGGACCGATCAAGTACACCCGCGGCACCCAGGTCGACTTCCACTTGATGTTCTTCGGCGATTCGACGGCGGCCGGGCTCGGCGTCGATGAGCCCGCGCAGACGCCGGGTGCGCAACTCGTGCGGCGCGTCGTCGACGAAACCGGAAAGGTCGTGCGGTACAGCAATAAAGCCATCGTCGGGGCGACGTCGAAAGGTCTCGCCGCACAGATCGACGCGGCCATCGTCGCGCGCGAACGGCCCGACGTCGCGGTGATCCTCATCGGCGCCAACGACGTGACCGCGCGCAATTGGATCGGACCGTCGGCCCGGCGCCTCGGCGACGCCGTGCATCAGCTCGTCGACGTCGGTGCGAAGGTCATCGTCGGCACCTGCCCCGACCTCGGCGTCGTCACCGCGATTCCCCAACCGTTGCGGACCGTGTTGCGTCAGTACGGGTTACGGCTCGCCGCCGCCCAGCGCAGCGAGGTCCGCAGCAACGGCGGGCGGCCGGTGCCGATGGCCGACGTGCTGGCGAAAGAGTTTCTGTCCCGGCCGGATTCGATGTTCTCACCCGATCGCTATCACCCGTCGGCGGCCGGTTATGCGCTCGCCGCGGAGAATCTGCTGCCCGAGGTGCTGGCCGCCATCGGCGAATGGGGACCGGGGCCGCTGCCCAAGCCGCCGGTCGTGTCGGAGACCGTCGAAGAGAACAAACTGATCCGGCGATTCACTCGCCGGGTGCTGCGATAGATCGGGCGATCTGCAGAAGGTAACGTCACCGTTATGCCTGAAGCAGTGATCGTCGCCCATGCCCGTTCCCCCATCGGTCGCGCCGGAAAGGGGTCCCTCAAGGACGTCCGGCCCGACGACCTGTCGCGCCAGATGGTCGCCGCGGCTCTCGCCAAGGTTCCCGAACTGGATCCCAAAGACATCGAAGACATTCACTGGGGCATCGGCCAGCCCGGCGGGCAGGGCGGATACAACATCGCTCGCGTCCTCGCCGTCGAACTCGGCTACGACCACATCCCCGGTGTGACCGTCAACCGCTATTGCTCGTCGTCGCTGCAGACCACCCGGATGGCGCTGCACGCGATCCGTTCGGGTGAAGCCGACGTCATCATCTCCGGCGGCGTCGAGAGCGTGTCGAGCTTCGGTATCTCCGGTGCCGCCGACGGCAACCCGAACTCTAAGAACCCCATCTTCGACGACGCGCAGGCGCGCAGCGAGAAGGCCGCCCAGGGTGGAGCGGGCACCTGGACGGACCCGCGTGAGCAGAGCCTGATTCCCGACGTCTACATCGCGATGGGCCAGACGGCGGAAAACGTCGCGTCCTTCACCGGAATCTCCCGGGAGGACCAGGACCGCTGGGGTGTGCTGAGCCAGAACCGCGCCGAGAAGGCCATCAACGAGGGCTTCTTCGCCCGCGAGATCGACCCCGTCACCTTGGCCGACGGCACCGTCGTGAGCACCGACGACGGCCCGCGCGCCGGTACCACCTACGAGAAGATCAGTCAGCTCAAGCCGGTCTTCCGGCCCGATGGAACCATCACCGCGGGCAACGCGTGCCCCCTCAACGACGGCGCCGCCGCGTTGGTCATCATGAGCGACACCAAGGCCAAGGAACTGGGGCTTACCCCGCTCGCGCGCGTCGTCGCGACCGCGGCGACCGGCCTGTCGCCGGAGATCATGGGCCTCGGCCCGATCGAGGCGATTCGCAAGGTGCTGCGCATCTCGGGCATGTCGCTGTCGGACATCGACCTCGTCGAGATCAACGAGGCCTTCGCCGTGCAGGTGCTCGGCTCAGCCGACGAACTCGGCATCGACCACGACAAGCTGAACGTCTCCGGCGGCGCCATCGCCATCGGCCACCCGTTCGGCATGACCGGTGCCCGCATCACCACCACCCTGCTCAACAACCTGCAGACCCACGACAAGACCTTCGGCATCGAGTCGATGTGCGTCGGCGGCGGCCAGGGGATGGCGATGGTGCTGGAGCGCCTGAACTAGGGCGTGTCTCGACGATCCCGTCACCCCACCGCGAGCTTGTCGTCGTCGGGGTCGTCGAGGCGATCCGGCGACTGCGGGTCGACGGTCGTCGCCGGGCGTCGCACCAGCAAACCCAGGATGATCAGTACGACGCCGAGCCCACCGGCCACCATGAACACCGTGCGGACACCGTCGGTGATGGCCTGGGGCACGGCCACGCCCGACGTCGCGCGATCGGTCGCGACGACGGTCATGACGGTGATGAATAAGGCGGTGCCGACCGCGCCGGCGACCTGCTGCAGCGTGCCGACCACCGCCGAACCGTACGAATATAGCTGCGGCGGAACCGAACTGAGGCCCAGTGTCATCAGCGGCGTGAACGTGGCGGCCAGTCCCAGACACAGGACCAGGTTGGCCGCCAGCAGCAGCCAGATCGATGAGTCGACGCTGACCGTGGTCAGGATCCACGCGCCGGATGCGATCAGAACCGTGCCGGGGATCACGAGCGGCCGCGGTCCGCGGACGTCGTAGATCCGCCCGATGAGCGGCGACGCGACACCCATCACGATGCCGCCGGGCAGCGTGATGAGGCCCGTCCGGAAGGCGTCGAGTTCGAGGACCTTCTGCGCGAAGTACGGAACGACGATGAAGGTGCCCATCATCGTGGCCATACCGGCCAGCATCACGATCACCGACAGAGTGAACGCCCTGGACTTGAACACACGCAGATCGAGCAGGGCACGGTCGGTGCGCTGCAACACGATCTGCCGCCCGACGAACGCCGCAAGCGCGATGGCGCCGACCACCAGCGGAATCCAGGGCGGCACCGCGGAGTCACCTTCGACTGCCTCACCGATACCGGCGAGCCCGTACACCAGTCCGCCGAAACCGAAGATCGCCAGCGGAATCGACACGACGTCCATCGGCGCCGTCGAGCGCTCGCCGACGTCGCGTATCGCCGACGCTCCGATCACCAATGTCGCGGCGGCGATCGGTGCGACGACGTAAAAGATTGCGCGCCAACTGAAGTGGTCGAGGATGAATCCCGACAGCGTCGGCCCCAGCGCGGGCGCCACCGAGATGACGACGGAGATATTGCCCATCATCACGCCCCGCCGTTCCTCCGGGACGAGGGTCATCACCGTCGTCATCAGCAGCGGCAGCATGATCGCCGTCCCGAGTGCCTGAATCACGCGCGCGGCGAGCAGGACACCGAATCCCGGTGCCACAGCGGCGATCACGGTGCCGAGGGTGAACAGCGTCATCGCCGCGACGAACATCGCACGGGTACCGAATCGTTGAATCAGGTAGCCGGTCAACGGAATCACGACGGCCATCGTCAGCATGAAAGCGGTGGTGAGCCACTGCCCGACGCTGGGCAGGACACCCAGGCTGTCTTGCAGGACGGGAATCGCGACGCTCATCACGGTCTCGTTGAGAATCACCACGAAGCTCGCGACGAGCAGTGTGCCGATCACCGTCAGGTCGGATCGCGACAATCGGTGCGGTTCGGTGTGTTCGACAGTCATGTTCGCCCTCTCGTTGCAGCTCTACACCGAGACAGACCGGGGTCGTCGGCGAAAATCATCGCTGAGCCTAGCCGCAGTCCCATGATGCGGGCGAACGGATTTTGTGCGCGGACACCACGACGCCCCCGGTCGCGAATGCGAACGGGGGCGTCGGGCTGGTCAACGCTAGTCGCTGTTGAAGTAGCTGAGCAGGCGCAGGATCTCGATGTAGAGCCACACCAGGGTGACGGTCAGGCCGAGGGCCACGCCCCAAGCCGCCTTCGACGGTGCGCCCGCGCGGATGAGGCGGTCGGCGGCGTCGAAGTCGAGCAGGAAGCTGAACGCCGCGAGTCCGATGCAGACCAGGGAGAAGATGATGGCCAGCGGGCCGCCGGTGCGCAGACCGAAGCCTTCCCCACTGTTGAACAGGCCGATGACGAAGTTGCCCACCATCAGGACCAGTACGCCGACCATGCCCGCGAGGAGCATGCGGGTGAATCGGGGTGTCACCCGGATGGCGCCGACCTTGTAGACGAACAGCATGCCGAAGAAGACACCGAAGGTGCCCAGGATCGCCTGGCTGAGCATCGCTCCGGCGGATGTTCCGTTGGAGACGGTCCAGTTGGCGAAGACGAACGAGATGGCGCCGACGAACAGGCCCTCGAAGAGGGCGTAGGCAAGCACGATCGCCGGGTTGTCTTGTCTGCGGCCGAACGACGCGACCAGCACCAGCACCAACCCGACCAGTCCACCGACCAGCGATAACGGGGCCGCGAGGGCGGCGTTGGCGTCGACCGCGAGGTAGGAGGCGATCGCCGACAGCGTAAGGACGACCAACGTGATGCCGGTCTTGGTGACGACGTCGTCGATGGTCAGCTGACGACCGGTGACCGGCGCCTGCGGGTACTGGTATTGCTGCTGGCCGTACTGGTTGGCCATCGCTCCGGCGCCGGCGACGCCGGAACCGAATCCGGCGAAGCCACCCGGATTCCCCTGCTGGGGGGAAGCACTCTGATTATCGCGGACTACGCCGCGCATAATCGGGTTGCTACTTTCGCGCACCTTGACTCCTTAGGTATAGATGCTCAGGTCTCGTGGGGGTCAACGCTGAGGGTTAACACTTACACATTCAACGGTGGATTGCGCTGTCGAGTTCCGACTTTACCTTCTCTTGACTATTTCCCGCAGCGAGCGGACCGCGGTGCGCGCGTCGTCGAAGTCCGCTCGATCCCCGACGACCGACATCGCCGCTCGCCCGAAACACACCGCACGCAGCACGTTCTCCGCGTGTGACAGGTCCTCGCCCCAGGGCAGATGCGGCTTGGTGATCATCAGTGACGCGACGCCGTGCGCGGCGGCGAACAGTTCGAGCACACTGCCGACCACGTCTCCGGGTGGGTAGAAGCCTTCGTCGATGAGCGCTTGCACGGTCTGGGACAGTCGGTGAAATGCCGCGCTGGCGAGTACCTCGTCGACCATCGACCCGCTCGGCGACGACGAACCCGCGCGCGGAGCGAACGCCAGCTCGTAGAGCACCGGGTTGCCGATGGCGAACCGTACGTAACCGAGCCCTTCGGCCAACGCGCGCTCCAGCGGATCGTCGAGGCCGTCGCCCGCCTGCGCGAGAACCTCGTCGAGTTTTTCGAACGACGCCGCGGTCACGGCGTCGAGGAGTTGGTCCTTATCGGCGAAATGCAGGTAGATCGACGGCGGTGTGACGCCGACCCGACTGGCGACCGCGCGCACCGAGACAGCATCGCGCGAACCGTGGTTCACCAGCAATTCGGTTGCGGCAGTAATGATTTCACCGCGCAGTTGTTCTCCCGACCCGCGCGGTGAGCGCATTCGGCGACGTACTGTCACGGGTGGTGGCCTCCTCGGACAATCCGATCCTGTCGTGCAGGCGCCGCAGCGGACCCGGCGCCCACCAGTTGGCGCGTCCGGCGAGCTTCATGAACGCGGGTACCAGCAACATCCGAATGAGTGTCGCGTCCATCAGCACGGCCACGGTCAGTCCGACTCCGAACATGCGCATGAACGATACCTGCGACGCGATCATCCCGGCGAACACGATGCTCATCAGGAAGGCCGCCGCGGTGATCACCCGGCCCGTGCTGGCGAGCCCGAACGCGACGGCGTGATCGCTGTCCTCGCGGGTCCGGCCCGATTCCAGCCAGCTCTCCCGGATCCGCCCGAGCAGAAAGACTTCGTAGTCCATCGACAGGCCGAACGCCACACAGAACATGAGCACCGGCATGGTCGCGACGAGGTAGCCGGTGGCCTCGGTCCCCAGCCCGCCCCAGTGCCCCTCCTGGAAGAAGAAGACCATCGCCCCGAACGTCGCCGTCAACGACAGCACATTGAGGACCAGCGCTTTCAACGGAAGCACGACACTCCCGGTGAACAGGAAAAGCAGGATGAACGTGGCGACACCGATCCACAGCAGAACCCACGGCAGCGTCCGGTAGATCGCGCCGACGGAGTCGACGTTGGTCTGGGCCAGTCCGGTGAACATCGCTTCACCGGGCGAGTGCACGTCGTGCAGGTGCTTCAGCTGAGTGGTGCCGGCCTCGCTGGTGGGCCCGTATTTCGTCGACACGGTGACGATGCTGTATTCGCCGCGGGCATCATCGGGCTCCCCCGGGGCGATGCGTCGCCCGTTCATGAACCGGCCGTCCGGGATGGACACCGATGCCACGCCGTCGACCTTCGACAGATCTGCTGCGTAGGTCGACAGATCCGCCGCCGAGGCACCTCGAACCACGATCGTGACCGGTGACGACATGGACTCGGCGAAGTCGCGCCGAATGTCGTCCTGGATCGAGCGCGCACTCGCCGTCGGCGGCAGGACCCGATCGTCTGGGAAGCCGAACCTCATCGACACGAATGGCGCGCCCAACACCAACAGGACGGCCACCACGACGACCGCGATCGGAGCGGCGTGTCGCAGAACGAACTGCACCGACCGGTACCAGCGGGTGCGTTCCACCGGGATGATCGCCGGAGCGCCCATGCCGAGCGCTCGCCGAATCGGACGGCGCAGGTCGAGCGCGTCGACGCGGTCGCCGAGCACCATCAGCATGGCCGGAGTCAAGACCAGCGCGGCGACCAGCGCCACCACGACGACGCCGATTCCCGCGTAGGCGAATGATTTCAGGAAGTACATCGGGAACAGGACCAGCGCCGCGAGCGCGAGTCCGACCGTGATCGCGGAGAACAGCACGGTCCGCCCGGCGTTGGCCATCGCCGTGACGATCGCATCGGGACGATCGCGCCCGGCCGCGACCTCCTCTCGGTAGCGCGAGATGATCAGCAGCGTGTAGTCGATCGCCAGCGCCAAGCCCAGCGCGGTGGTCAGGTTCAGGGCGAACACCGACACGTCGGTGAACTCCGACAGCGCCCGGAGCAATGCGAACGTGCACACGATCGACACGACGCCGACCGCGATCGGCAGCCCCGCAGCGACGAGCCCACCGAACACCGCGATGAGCAGCAGAAAACTGATCGGTACCGCGATTCCCTCGGCGACGAGCAGGTCGTGCGAGGTCTGTTGGTTGACCTGGCTGTACACGGCTGCCTGCCCGCCGACCGACACCGCGATGCCGTCGCGTTTCCCGGTGAACTGCTTGGCGATGTCGTCGGCGTAGGCGGGCGCCTTGGACTCTCCGCCCGACAGCGTCACGAAGATCAACGCGGAATTGCGGTCGCGGCTCTGCAACGACGCGGCTGCGCCCGGCTCATGCCAGAGCGAGACGATCGGCTTCTGGACATACGGCAACGTCTGCAGCTCGTCGATGATCTGATTCCCGACGCGCCGGGCAGTGGGATCGGTGGCCATGTCGACGCCCGCGGCGGCGTCGAGCTTGAGTACCACCTGCAAACCGCCCCGCCCGAATTGCTGGTCGAGCAGGGTGTTGGCGTGTTCGGACGGTGAATTCGGGTCGCTGTATCCGCCCGCGAGGAGTCCCTTCGCCGCACCCGCACCATATCCGCCCGCAACGATCACGAAGATCAGCCCACCGAGCAAAGCGATGCGGGGCGCGCTGATCACCAGACGCGTGAGACGGACGATCATGGTGTCTGCCTTCCGACTCGAACTGGCCCCGGCGCCGACCGATCGACCCCCCGGGTTAACGCCGGAAAGTTAACACCGTCCACCCCATCGGTCAAGGATGCGCGGGCGTCCGTCGGGTCGATCGTCTTGGACGAATGTCCGCAGGTAGATCCGTTATTTCCCCTTCCAATCAACACTGGAACGTGTTCTACTTCTGGTCATGTCAGAAGAAACATCAGTCGCCGGAATCAGCCCCACCGCCGACGAAGTAGCCCGGCCCAGCTCGTCGAAGCGAGTCCCCGAATCACTTCGCGAATCTCTTGCCGGATGGCTTGTGACCAGGCTCGACGGCCCCGCGACGGTCACCCGCGTCGACGTGCCGGCAGCGAATGGGATGTCGAGCGAAACCATCCTCCTCGACGCCGAGTGGGCGGGCCAGACCCATCACCTCGTCGCCCGCATCGCACCGCAACCCGACAGCGATCCGGTGTTCCCCGCCTACGATCTCGATCGGCAGTTTCGGATCATCGCACATGTCGCGCGTTCGACCGACGTCCCACTGCCGACGCTGTACTGGTCCGAGACCGATCCGTCGTTCCTCGGCGCGCCGTTCTTCGTGATGGGCCGCGTCGACGGCGACGTCCCGCCGGACGTGATGCCCTACACCTTCGGGTCATGGGTCAGTGAGGCGTCCGACGACGACCGCACGCTCTTGCAGAACGAGACGATCCGGGTCATCAGCGAGATCCACCGGTGCCCGGTTCCCCCGCTACTCGACCTTCCCGTCGGCGACGAGACGCCTCTGCAAGCACATATTCGACGCCTCCATGAGTTCTACGAGTGGGCCGCGACCGGGCGCACCGGTTCGCCCCTGATCGAACGGGCGCTGACCTGGCTCACCGACAATCTGCCCGAAGAGTCCGACGCCGTGCTCAGTTGGGGCGACTCGCGGATCGGGAACATCATCTATTCCGACTTCCGCCCGCGAGCGGTGCTCGACTGGGAGATGGCGTCCTACGGTCCCCGTGAGCTCGATCTCGCCTGGCTCATCTTCTTGCACAGGTTCTTTCAGGACCTCGCCGGCCTGGCCGGGCTGGCTGGGATCCCGTCGTTCCTGCGCCGCGACGACGTGGTGGCGCAGTACGCACGTCTCACCGGCTACCAGCCCCGCGACCTCGACTTCTACACCGCCTACTCGGCGATCATCCATGCGGTCATCATGTTCCGCATCCAGTGTCGCGCAATCGATTTCGGGCAGGCGCAGGCGCCGTCCGATCCCGACGACATGATCCTGCACCGAGCCACCGTCGAAGCCATGCTGGCCGGCACCTACTGGGAGAACATCAAATGATCACCGCCATGGACGAGTTCCCGATCCACCAAGTGGCCCAACCCATTGCCTGGCCGGCGTCGTCGGATCGCAATTTCTACGACCGCTCATATCTCAACGCGCACGACCGCACCGGCGACGTCTTCGTCATCGCCGGCCTCGGCTACTACCCCAACCTCGGCGTCAAAGACGGGTTCTTCGCGATCCGGCGCGGCGACGAACAGACCGCGGTGCACCTATCCGACGCCATCGACGCCGACCGAGTGAACCCACACGTCGGCGGATTGCGCATCGACGTCCCCGATCCCCTGCGATCGTTGCACCTCGTCCTCGACGACACCGACGGCATCTGCGCCGATCTGACCTGGACCGGCCTCTTCGACGTCGTACAGGAGCAACGCCATCTGATGCGGCAGGGTTCCAAGGTGACCCTCGACGCCCAGCGCTTCGCGCAGCTCGGATCGTGGTCGGGGACCATCGTCGTCGACGGCGAACAGATCGTCGTCGACCCGTCGACGTGGATCGGCAGCCGGGACCGTTCGTGGGGTATCCGGCCGGTCGGCGAGCCCGAACCCGCTGGGCGCCCGGCAGATCCGCCGTTCGAGGGTATGTGGTGGCTGTACCTGCCGATCGCGTTCGACGATTTCGCACTGGTGATGATCATCCAGGAGTCGCCCGACGGTTTCCGCACCCTCAACGACTGCACCCGGGTCTGGTCCGACGGCCGTGTCGAACAACTCGGCTGGCCGCGCGTGAAGATCCATTACGTCTCGGGCACTCGAATGCCCACCGGCGCCACGATCGACGCCACGACGGCGGGCGGATCGCCGATCCGGTTCGAGGTGGAGTCGAAACTCGCGATGCCGCTGCACGTCGGATGCGGATACGGCGGCGATCCGGATTGGTCGCACGGACTGTGGAAAGGCGCCGGATTCAGCGAGCGCGTGAGCTACTCGATGAGTGATCCCGCCGTCGTCGGACGTGCGACGTTCGGCATGATCGACCACGTGGGGCGCGTCGTGTGTCACACCGAAGACGGTGCGCAACAAGAGGGCTGGGGGATGTTCGAGCACGGCGCGCTGGGGCGCCATGATCCGTCCGGCTTCACCGACTGGTTGACGGTGGCGCCGTAGTCGGGTGCGGCCGGCTCAGTGCGCCATCGGCATGTTCATCGGCATGTTCATCGGCATCGCCTGCTGTCCGGGCCGCAGAAGCAGGAACTGACCCATCATGCCCTGGTCCTCGTGCATCAGCAGATGGCAGTGAAACATATACGGGTACATCGGATCGGCGTGCGTGGACCAGCGCAGCGCGAGCCGCACCCGACTCCCCGGCGGCACGTAGACGGTGTCCTTGCGGCCCGCCAGCTGTGCGGGTGGACGCCGACCGTCGATGTCCACGATGTGGAACTGGGCGTCGTGGACGTGGAAGTTGTGCGGCCAGTTGTCCTTGTTGGTGACGGTCCACACTTCGGTGCCGCCGACCCGCGCTTCGAAGTCGATGCGGTTCATGTCCATCCGTTTGCGGTTGATCATGAACCACTGCAGATCGAAGGAGCGGCGGACGGCACCGGCGGTGGGGATCGCGGCCGACGGCACCAGCGTCGACGGTGTCGCGACGCTCGGCGTCAACCGCGGCTGCGCACGCAACCGCAGAATGTCGAACCGGTCGGTCATGCCGAACCGATCGGCGTCGGATCGCTTCACTCCACCGTCGTCGTCGATGGGAGATGAAGTGAGCGTGAGGTTTTCACCGGCGCGCAGCACTACGACGATTTCGGCGCGCTCGCCGGGACTCAACTGGATTCGGCGCATGGCCGCCGGAGCGGCGAGCAGTCCGCCGTCGGACGCGACGACGTCGAATCTGCGGTTGTCGGCGAATACGAGGTTATAGAGCCGCCCCGACGACCCGTTGAGAATCCTCAGCCGCACGGCGCCGGTGCTCACCGTCAGGTAGGCGTCGGCGATCCCGTTGGTGATGATGGTGTCACCGAGGCTGCCGATCTTGGAGTTGTCGGACTCGTCGATCGCACCCGCCGCGGTGAACCGCCGGTCCTGAATGATCAGCGGAATATCGTCGGTTCCATAGGTTTTCGGCAGACCGAGCGAGTCGGACGCATCGTCGTCGACGAGGAACAGTCCGGCGAGACCGCGCAGCACGTGCCGCTGCGTGGAACCGTGCGGGTGTGGGTGATACCAGAGCGTCGCGGCCTGCTGTTCGACGGTCCACGTCGGCATCGTCGATCCGCCGGGCTCGATCATCTGGTGGGGTCCGCCGTCGAACTCGGCGGGGATGGACATGCCGTGCCAATGGACCGTGGTGGCTTCACCGAGCCCGTTGGTGATCGCGACCGCGACCTTCTCGCCACGTCGGGCACGCAGCGTGGGGCCGAGGATGGCGCCATTGAATCCCCACGTGGCCGTGCGCTTTCCGGCGATCATCTCCGACGTCCCGGCGGCGGCGTCCAGGCTGAACCGCCGCACGCCGTCAGCGCCGACGATCGACGGCGCGAGCGGTGGAATCGGAAGTGGGCGGGGTCCGGCCGGCCGCGCGGCCGGCGACGGACGCACGGAGCACGCCACCGCGGCACCGAGCGGTGCCGCGGCGATTGTCTTGAGTACTGTTCGGCGGGAGAGCATGCACCAAGTCTTCGCGCGACCCGGCGTCGAGAAATCCTCCGTCGGGTCCGAGATTTCTCATCCCAACGGAGGATGCGACCCCCGCCGCAAGTGGTACACCGCCAGCCGCACCCGATTGTCCGCCCCGGTCTTCGACAACAGGTTGGCGACATGCGTCTTGACGGTCGTGATCGAAAGGTGCAGCCGCTGCGCGATTTCCGCGTTGCTCATGCCTTCGGCGACGAGCGCGAGCACGTCGCGCTCCCGGGCGGTGAGCGAAACATCGTCGGCCGCACCCGCTTGCGCCTGACCCGAGGTCACCGCCCGATCGACCACCCGAGCCAGCAGCTCCGGGGAGAAGACCATCTCGCCCTCGGCCACGCGCCGGACAGCCCGCACCAACTCGGCGGGTTCGGTGTCTTTGACCACGAATCCCGACGCCCCAGCCGCCAACGCGGGGTACAAGTGTTCGTCGTCGTCGAATGTCGTGAGAACCAGGATTCGCGCGCGGCGTCCCGACCCGACGATCTGTCGGGTCGCGCCGATGCCGTCGAGCCCGGGCATGCGCAGGTCCATCAGGATCACGTCGGGGTCGAGCTCGGCCGACAATGCCACTGCTTCAACGCCATTCGACGCTTCCGCGGCGACGTCGAGGCCGTCGGTGGATTCGAACAGCATCCGCAGACCGGCCCGGATGAGCTTCTGGTCGTCCACGATGAGAACTGTCGTCACGAATCTATCTCCTTGTCCGCCAAGGGTATCCGCGCCTGCACCAGCCAGTGCTGAGCACCTTTCGGTCCTACGGCCAAGGTTCCGCCGACGAGGTCCACTCGCTCGGCCATGCCCACGATGCCATGGCCCGCTCCGGTCGCCGCTCCACCGCGACGATTGCCGATGACGATCTCGACCGCGCCGTCGGCTCGCGAAACCGTCACCGCCACAGCATCTTCGGCGTCGCCGTACTTCATGGCATTGGTCAGCGCCTCTTGTACGACGCGTAGCAGCGTCAGTCGCCCGATGGCGTCGAGTCCCGCGATGTCTGCCGGATCGGCCACCTTCGCCTCGACGGTGAATCCGGCAGCGCGCACCCGTTCGACGCCGGCGTCGATCTCGGTGGCCAGTTGCTCGGCGTCGACCAACGGAACGTCGCCGAGTACCGGATCACGCAGTGCGACGAGGAGTCGGCGAATATCGGTGAGCGCGTGTGACGCGGTGTCTTTGACGTCGTCGAGGACGTCGCGGACCGGCTGGTCGTGTGGCTTGAGAACATGTTGTGCCACGCCGATCCTGAGCACGATCGACGCCATGTGGTGCGCGACGACGTCGTGCAATTCGCGCGCCAGCGCGACACGTTCGTCGGTGCGGGTCTGCTGCTGTTCCTGCCGACGGCGCGCGTCGGCGTCGAGCGCCCGTTGCCGGTACGACGCCGCGAGTGCGCGCTGACCGCGCAGGTAGAGCCCGAGTAGGACGGGGATGGCGACGGAGGCAACGACTTTGACGATGCTCATCGCCGACCACACGTCGGTGTGATCGTCCATTACGACGTCGGCGACCACCGCGCCGGTCCACGCGACGGCGGCGATGGCGCAGGGCCACCCGCCGCGCCGCATCACGGCGTCGGCCAGCGCGATCGCGCCGAGGTAGGGCACGAGTTCGGAGGGTCCCCACGCCTCGGTGCCGAACATGGGCACCGCGAGCGCCGCGAGTACCACCGACGCCGTCGCCGGCCACCACTTGCCCGCGACGAAGACACCCACCGCGGTCATCGACAGCAGCCAGTAGTGCGACGGCACACTGAACCGTCCGGGGAACGTACTCGCTACGAGCAGAGCGGGCACCACGACGATCGGCGCGTAACGCAGCACGGCGAGCCAGCGCTGCGTCGTCGGGGTTCGTGCCACCTGCCGAGCCTAGCGGTAGCGGCGAGGCGCTATCGTTGCCTGGCACCGCCCCCATAGCCCAATTGGCAGAGGCAATCGGCTTAAAACCGATCCAGGTGTCGGTTCGAGTCCGACTGGGGGCACGGCGACGCCGAGCCGAAAGGCGGCCGTCGACAATTTTGCGACCGTTATAAAACAAAACAATATGACTCAATACCGCGCATATGATTCCGCGAGTCGCATTTCCAACCCGCTTGGTGATCCCGGCCGACGCGATAACGTCAAAACCGCTGGTTGAGCCGCACCGAAGCGATAACGTCAAAACCGCTGGTTGAGCCGGACCGGAGCGTTAGCGAAGGACCGTGTCGAAACCGCGTAAGCCGACGATATCAACGTAACCACGCTGTATTGCACGCCGTGATTCCCCGCAATTCGAGTAGTCCACTACGCGTGATGTCATTTCTCCAACCGACGACGATAGACAAGTCACCGGAGTACACCGGGGCGAGTTCGGCGAAGGACGCTCATGAAAGCGCGCACTTGGAACTGCAACACCGTCGGGGCAGCGGATCGCTGTCTCCGGTGTGGAACACTCGATCGTTACACTGGTCTCCCAGCACTGTCATCTACCAGCGCCCCACCCCCACCTGGAGTTGCCCGTCCGATGGTTACGTCACACGATCTCACCGGCTCGCGGCTGGGCGATTATGAGATCGGCGAACGACTCGGCAAGGGCGGGATGGGTGAGGTCTACCAGGCCGTCGACACCCGGCGCGGCCGGCGGGTCGCGCTCAAACTTCTCAGCTCGGCCATCGCCGACGACACGTCCGCCCGCGACCGCTTCATGCGAGAATCCCGCACTGCCGCAACTCTCACCGACCCTCATATTCTCCCCATTCACGACTGGGGCGAGATCGACGGTCAACTCTTCATCGACATGCGGCTGGTCGGCGGACGCGATCTGCGTCGGGTCATCAGCGAAGACGGCCCGATGTCACCGAAGACCGCCGTCAAGATCATCGCGCAGATCGGCAGCGCGATCGACGCAGCGCACCGGGTGGGCCTGATCCATCGCGATGTCAAGCCGGACAACATCGTCATCGACGACCACGGATTCGCCTATCTCGTCGACTTCGGTCTCGCGATGCATGTCACCGACACCAGGCTCACGAACGCCGGTTACGCGATCGGATCGTTCCGTTACATGGCCCCGGAACGTTTCGGCGTCGACGACGTCGGTCCGCAGGTAGACATCTACGCGCTGACCTGTGTGCTCTACGAGTGCCTAGTCGGCGTGCCACCGTTCTCGTACGCCACGACCGCCGAGCAGATGATCGCCGCCCACCTCAATGCCGACCCGCAGAAATTCGGCTCGCCGTTCGACGATGTCATCGCCACCGGCATGGCCAAGCGTCCCGATGCTCGTTACCCCGACGCGGCGTCGCTGGTCGAGGCCGCGCAGAAGGCTCTGATACAGACACCGGACTCCTCGCCGCTGCGGGTGATCGGGCCGAAGTCCACTGCGCCGCTGAACGTCAGCGCCGACGTCGAGCAGAGCGTCGATCGCCCGCAATCCGCCGACGTCGCGCAACAATATGCGACGACGACGCTGCGCGCCCTTCCGCCGGTCAACCGCTCGCGCCCCCGCATCCTCGCCCTGACCGTCGCGGCGGTGGTCATCGTCGGGCTCGGCGGTTGGTATGTGATGAACAATGCGGGTTCGACGACGACTCGAACGGCATCGGCGCCGACGCACACCGCGACGTCGGCCGACACCGCCGAAATCGTGTGGCGTACCAACGTCGGCGCGGCAGAAGTGTCACTCTGGCTGTCATCGTCGGGCTACAACTGGGTGACGGTCGCCGCGACGAGCGCACTCACCGCTGACGCACGCATCTGGTCACCGCAGTCGGGATGGCGCACGTCACAGGTTTATGCTTCTGCGCCAACGGAATTCACGACGCCGCGGGTGTATGCGCCAGGCAGCACCTGCATCCGGCTCATCGTCAACTACGGCGCCGACACGCTGAACGACAAGATCTGCTGACTCGACGGCGGAAAAAGCTTGCGGCGCGAACCCGCTCACCGCCTACACTTGACCCCATGCGCAAGCGACGATGACTCTCCCGCCTGACCCTGCCCCTCTACGCGTACTCGTTCGCAGAGGATTTCGTTCTCCTCTATCCGGTGTACGCGCTGCTGTTCGCCGCCCACGGTCTGTCGGTGACGCAGATCAGTTCGCTCTTCGTCGTCTGGTCGGCGGTCGGCTTTCTCGCCGAGGTTCCGTCGGGCGCACTCGCCGACATCGCACCACGCCGCTACCTGCTCGCCGCGGCCCCAGTGATGACCGGTACCGCCTTCGCGTTGTGGTTGCTGCTGCCCGGCTACCCGGCGTTCGCGGCGGGATTCGTATTGTGGGGACTCGCCGGATCGTTGACGTCGGGCACCGTCGAAGCTCTCGTGCACACCGAACTCAGCCGCCGCGACGCGCAGGATCGCTATGCCTCGGTGATGGGCCGAGCCCGCGCGCTCGGCGTCGGCGCGACCGGTGCGGCGACACTCGCCGCGGTGCCGGTGATGTCGTGGGGCGGGTATCCCGCGGTAGCTACTGCCAGTGTGGCAGCCTGCGCGCTGTGTTGCGCCGCGGCGCTGATGCTTCCCGAAAACCGCACGGCCACAACGCAAGAACCCACCGATGACGATGAGTCGTACGTGGCCGTTCTCCGTATTGGACTCGCCGAAGTCCGCACCGACCGGGAGATACTGCGAACCGTCGCGCTGGTTATCGTCGTCGCGAGTTTCTGGGGCGTTCTCGATGAGTACGTACCGCTTCTCCTCGCCGACGCCTCCGTCGCGCCGGCGACGATTCCGGTAGTCCTCGCCCTCGTCTGGGCGGGCGTCAGTGTGGGGGGTCTCGTGGCGGGTGCGGCCGCCGCGCTACCCGCGGTGGGCTTCGGCTCCCTTGTGGCGCTCGCCGGTATCGCGATCGGTTGCGGCGCACTCGTCCACGGACCGCTCGGCTGGACCTGCCTCGGCGTCGGTTTCGGAATCTGTCAAGCCGCGACGGTGATCGCCGACGCACGACTGCAGGCTCGTATCTCCAGCGCCAGCCGAGCGACGGTGACATCGATAGCGGGCCTCGGCACCGACGTGGCCACCACCGCGACCTATCCGATCTATGCGCTGGTCTGCGCGGTGAGCTCCCACTCGACGGCGTTCGTCGCGTTCGCTGTGCCGTATGTGCTCATCGGTGGCGTCGTCGTGCTCACCAGATTCGAATAGCCCGATCGAAGAAGCGTCAAGCCATGCCGAACTGCTGATGTTCGACGTCTACCACCAGCGCAACCCGGTCTTGATCGCGCCCGTAGGGCGACCCGATGTATTTCTGAGCGAGTTCGTCGACGATCGCCCAGCCGGCGTCGCCGTCGATCCACTCGACGACGCGGCCACGAATCAGGACCGGCGTGAACGGCGCGTCGGGCGGGGTCAGTGAGATGGCCACGCGCGGGTCGTCGCGCAAGTTTCGCGCCTTGCTCGACGCCGGACCGGTGATGAACACGACCCGCTCGCCGAGTGTGCCGATCCACACGGGGACACTGTGCGGTGAGCCGTCGGGGCGGACGGTGGCCAGGTGCGCGATCGGCGTTCCATCGAGTACTTCGCGAATCTCATTCTGCAACATGCGATTTAGCCTCACTTCTCGATACCGTAGCGAAGATGTGTCACGCCCGAACCCGATACCGTCTCCAGCAACGTCAGCGGCACCTGCCGTGTCAACGATCCAAAGAAGGGCCGGCCGGCACCGAGAAGTATCGGCACCTGATGCAGGATCACCTCGTCTACCAGACCGGCCTCGATCGCCGCGGTCAGCGTCACACCGCCCTGAATGCCTACGTCTTTGCCGTCGGCCAACTCGAGCGCACGGTCGATCGCGCGGTCGATCGACGTCGCAAAGTGTTGTCGGTCGGAACCTGCGAACTCGGCGGGCCCCGGTCGATGGCTCAGCACCACCATTGCAGCGGTGGGATGCGGACTGCCGCCGTTGAATCCCGCACAGTCGTCGTAGGTCTTTCGGCCGGTGACGATGGCACCGACCCGATCGACAAGTCCTCGGTACATGTCGGAATTCTGCGGATCGCCGTACCAGTCGAACAGCATTCCGCCGTCACCCAGTCCATGCCCCGGTCGCGAATCGCGCCCGGTGATGAATCCGTCGACCGACACGCTCAGCCCGGTGAACACTCTGCTCATGACATTCCTTTCAACGTTCCCTGAAGAGACTCTACGAAAGTAGCACCTACAGTTCCTTCAGGGAACCCCAAATGTTAGAGTCGAGCTATGCAACGCACTCAGTTCAGCGAGATGGCCTGCTCAATCGCCCGGACCCTCGATGTCATCGGCGAGCCGTGGTCGCCGCTGATCCTGCGCGATGTCTGGGTGGGGATGAACCGGTTCGACCAGATCCAGGCCGACTTGGGCATCTCCCGCAAGGTTCTCACCGAGCGGCTCAACCACCTCCTCGACCAGGGAGTCTTGGATCGCCACCCCTACGACTCCCGTCCCCGCTACGAGTACCACTTGACCGAGAAGGGCACCGACCTGGTCGAAATGCTCATGGTGATGGTCCGCTGGGGCGACCGCTGGCTGGCCGGCGAAGCAGGCTCACCGGTCCTGTACCGGCATCACGCGTGCGGACAGATCGGCCACGTCGAACCCTGCTGCAGCGAATGCGGAAAGCCGATGCATCCGGGCGACGTCGACCTGCTGCCGGGACCGGGAGCTCGGTGAGATACGACGCCGCACTACGCCGACGCCGGGACGCCTGTTCCGCTGCCACGCATCAGGGGAATCCGATCACGACCCACCAGAATGCGACTCAGCGGAGTCCGCAGCGCGACGTCGACCAGCAGTAGCGAGCAGCCCAACACCGCAACCACCAGCAGCGCCGCACGAGTGACGCCCGATTGCGGGAACCAGGTGAAGATGCCGGTGAAGTATCCGGCGCGCGCCAGCAGATCGATGACCAGCGGATGTACCGCGAAGACTCCGAACGCTCGCGGCGTCGCGTAGGTGACCACGCGTCCGACGACGCCGCGGCCATCACCCCGATGGTGGTTCCACCACATGGCGACCATCCAGAGCAGAGCGAATCCGCCGACCAGCCACGGGAGCAGGGTCGGGTTCCACGGCGTCGTCGCCGCGGCGGGCACCGACGTCGGCGTCGTGGTCAGCCAGTACGCGATCACCGTGACCGTGCCACCCGCCAAGCCCGCGACGAGCACGGTCACGGCGTGGTCGCGTAGCCAATCGTGAACCGCATCCCGGTGATAGGCACCCAGTGCACCGATCGCGACGAACAGCGCGTACATCGGGAGCGACTTCCAGGCGACGTCGTAGAACGTCGCCCAACCGCTGCCCGACGGCCGGGGCGCGTACTGATAAACGGCGAACATGCTGATCTGTATCGCCGCGGCGCCGCCGACCAGTCGCCATGGGTGGTGGCCCACGCGTCGCAAGAGCCACGAGATCGCGGGAAACGCCAGGTAGATCTGCATCGAGATGAGCAGGAAGTAGAGCTGATATTTGCCGTCCCCGGTCAGCAGGTTCCGGCCCAGTTCCGCGAGCTCGGTGCTCGCCGAGCCGAACGGGTGCCCGCTGATCACGACGTGGTCGGTGATCGCATAGATGAGGGTCCACAGCAGGTAGGGCCAGACCACCAGGCCGAAACGTCGGCGCCAGAAGGCAATCGGCGACATCTCACGCTCGCGGGTCGACACCACGAGAACGAACAGGGTGACCGCCACGAAGCCGTATCTGGTCAGGTGGCACAGCGTGCCCACCAGCCCGCCGACGTGCAGCGTCGACGCCGTGTTGATGCTGTTGACGCAGTGACCGATGACGACCAGGGTGAACAATGCCACGCGGACGAAGTCGGCGGTGTATGCGCGCGGTGCGACGCGTGCACGAGATCGAGTTGCCGCGTCGACACCGATAGACGTCGACTCAGCGGCTGAGTCCTTCTCCAGCACGGCGACGTTGCGCACTCGATCACCTTCTCCACACTCGCAAGACTGATAACTCTGGGAACCCTACGAGTGGTTTCTGTACTCATCCTGGGCACCAGCACATGGTTTGCAGTCCGCGTCGTGCGAGGTTAGGTCAGCACCTTCTCAATCTCGGTGGTCGCCGCTCGCGCGCCGTCCCCGTCGCGAATCGTCTGCCCGAGTCGGGCGGCGTTCTCGCGCGCGATCGGGTCGGCGAGCAACTGTTCGACCGCCGCACGGATCGCCCCAGACGTGCTGCGACGGCTCATCGTTCGCCCCGCACCGGCCGCCTGTATCGCGGCGCCGACCATGGGCTGATCGACCTTCGATTGCATCGGGATGATCAGCAACGGAATGTCGTGCGCCAATGCGATCATCGTCGTCGAATGACCGCCGTGTCCCACGACGAGACTCGTCTGCGACAGCAGTTCGGCATGCGGGACGTAGCCACACAGTTCGACGTTGGCGGCCGGACGCAGGGCCGCGGCATCGACGAGTCCGCCGGTCGTCACGATCGCATGCACCGGCAACGTCGCGACTGCGTCGATGATGCGCTGGTACACCTTCGCCATTCCCGCGTAGCCGAATGTCGACAGGCTGACCAGGATTGTCGGCTCGGACCGCGGCGTCGACGATATGCCCGTACAGGTCGGCCCGGTGAACACGACGTTCGCACGTGCCCGGCCACTGCCGGGGTCGAGATCGGGCAGCGTCGCGACGATGCAGCGCTGCGCACCATCGCTGAGTTGCGTGTAGCGAAAGCCTTTGAGCCGCAGCCCGATTCCATAGGGTCCGCGCATCAGCGCATCCCGCAGGAACCCATCGAACATGTGCTCGAGCATCACGAACCGCACTCCGTCGGCGACCAACCGATCGAGTACCGCGGGCAGCAGGCAATCAACGACCACCAGATCGGCGCCGAATCGGCGGACAGCGTCGGCGACGTCAGCGCCCATGGCTCGGTCGCAGAGGCTGTTCAGAAGAGTCAGCGGCGAATTGACAACGGAGCCGACGAAATGGCGTGCGGTCGCATAGCACTCGAACGACAGTCCGGCGCGCCGCGCCGCCCTCCGATTGCCCGCGTGCCCGATGACCAGCAGGTCGTGTCCGCGCCGCCGCAGTTCCTCGGCAATCGCGATCGTTGGTGGGACATTGCCGCCGCCGTCCCAGGTCGCCATGATTATTCGCGCCATCTCACGTCCCTTCATTTCCGGCGAGGACCCGATCGACCATCGCCTGCATCCGGATCTGTGTCTGCCTGCGCGTGAGTCCCCGATCCAGGCGCAGCAGTTTCCACGCGTAGACATCGGTGGCCACCACGAGGAGGTCGATGGTCACGTCAGTCGTCGACGCATCGGCAAGGTGCGCCGAGACCCAATTCCGATGCTCGATGCGCCCGCCCTCGACCACTCGCGCTATGGCCGGGTCCGCCGTCTCCTGAGCGAGCATCATCATCACCATTCGTCCGCGGAGTTCGTAGTGATCCATCAGCACCGACAGCGGTGAGCGCGCTTTCGTCGGATCGGCGGCCCGTTCGGCACGGATCCGCTCGACACCGTAGGCGATTGTCGCGTCGAAAAGTGCTGCACGACTACCGAATTGACGCAGGATCGTCTGGACGGTCACCCCTGCCGCGGCGGCGACGTCCTTGAGCGGGATCTCGGTGAACAACCGATCCTGGGCGAGGGAGAACAACGCTTCGACGACTCTGCGGCGAGTGTTCGCAACCGCCGCCGCGCGAGCCGTCTGCCGGTACTCTCGTTGCATTTTCATTTGAATGTCAGTTAACGCCGAACTAGATTTCGTGTCAATCATCACTCAAACGAATTCTTGCGCGCTGACAAGAGCATGCGCAGTGTCCGGCCCAACCAACACCGAATACACTCACCCCGACCCGCACGTGGTGCCCATCCACGACTTCGGGGAGATCGACGGCCGACTCTTCCTCGACATGCGCTTGGTCGATGGGCAGGATCTGCGCACCGCGCTCAAGTCGAATGGACCGCTCGAACCGGCGCGGGCCGTCGCGATAGTCGAGCAGATCGCTTCCGCGCTCGACGCCGCACATCGCAGCGGACTCGTCCACCGCGACGTCAAACCGGACAATATTCTGTTGGCGCACAACGACTTCGCCTATCTGGTCGACTTCGGTCTGGCGCAGGCCGCGGGCGATTCTCGACTCACCTCCACCGGGTCGGCGGTGGGCTCGTTCGCCTACATGGCACCCGAACGGTTCGGCGTGACGGCGGCCGGTCCCCCGGCCGACGTCTACGCGCTCACCTGCGTGCTCTACGAATGCCTTTGCGGCACACAGCCGTTCTCCGCGACGAGCATCGAGCAGCTGATCGGCGCTCACCTCCATCAGCCACCGCCGTTGCTGCACAACATGTTCGACGCCGTGATCGCGAAGGGGATGGCCAAGGACCCGGCGTACCGCTACCCGAGCGCGGGTGCCCTGGCGTACGCGGCGCGGGCCGCTCTCGACGGACGAGCACTGGCCGCCGCGACCGGCATCCACGCAGGCGTCGCATCGCCGATCCATGCGCCCGCACCCCGCGAACGTTCGCCGCTGCCGCTGGCGATCGGCGCACTCGTCGCCGTGCTCGCCGTGGTCGTCGGCGGCACGGCCTGGGCGTTGACGAGTCGATCGGACGATACCGCTCGTACGTCCGACGCCGCACTCACCACCGCGTCGATCATGGCCACTACAACCACGGTCACCGCCACCACGATGCCGTCCGCCACCAAGCCCCAGCCGACCGATGACACGGCGACCGCATCGACGACGTCGACCCCCACGACCACCTCGCCCGTACGAGCTGCGCGCGGCGTCGGCGACCTGGGCCTGCCCACCCCGATCACCCGTCCGACATGCGACGGCACGTATGCGGCGTTCGTCTACAACGCGACCGCGCCCGGTGCGTATGCGTCCGAGATCGCCGCCGCGCTGGCCCAGCACCCGGGGGCGTCGTACCTGCGCACCGACCAGTCGTGCTCGTCGCTGCGACAAGCGCTCAACGGCAATCCGATCTACGCGGTGTACTTCCCCGGCGACCTGGCAACGGTCTGTGCGATCAAGGCGCGGATCGGCGGCCACACCTATGCGCGACGCCTCGACAACGCCACCGCGGTGGGTGTCGAGGTCTGCTGAGACAAGGCCTACGCCTCGGCCCCCGGAACCGCACACCCGTCGGGGCCGCAGACGTCGTCGGACCCGACCATCTGGACCACCGGCTCGTGATCCGACCACGCCTTTTCCAGCACCGACGCGAACGTCTCCGCCGGCTGTGCGCCCGATACTCCGTATTTGCGGTCGAAGACGAAGAACGGCACGCCGGTCGCGCCGAACGCCGCGGCCTGTGCTTCGTCGGCTCGCACGGCGGCGGCGTATGCGGCCGGATCATCGAGCACGGCGCGGACCGCCGCCTCGTCGAATCCTGCCGAAACGGCGACGTCGACGAGGCGCTCGGAGTCGCCGAACAGCGGCGCCTCGTCGGCGAAATTGGCTTCGTACAGGGCGTCGAGCAGCGCTTCCTGGCGTCCCTGCTCCAGCGCGAAGTGCAGTAGCCGATGCATGTCGAACGAGCTGCCGTAGTCGCGGCCCGACGTCACGTAGCCGAGCCCCATTTCGGCGGCCTGCGCGCCGATGCCGAGTTCGTTCTTCGCGGCCTGTGCTTCACTGACGCCGTACTTCTGAGCGATCTTGGTGACGACGAGTCCGGTGTCGTCGGGCGAGAGACCCGGGTCGAGCTCGAACGAACGGTGGATCACCTCGACGTCGCCGCGGTGGGCGAACTGTTCGAGGGCTTGGGAGAATCGGGCTTTACCGAGATAGCAGAACGGGCAGTTGATATCGGTCCATATTTCGACCTGCATAGATGACATGCTCGAGTCAACAGTAAGCAGTGCGTACTTTGTTCCCGACGGCAATCCTCCTACGCCTACGCCTGCAGCAGTCCCCTCACGTAAGCCGCCTGCCCGATATGTTGCGCGTCGTCGTCGATCACACTGACCAGTCGTACGCCCATCGTGACCGGCGGGTCCCAGCGGGTGTCGACGACGACGTCGAGGTCGTCGTCGGTGATCGACTCCAGGAACCGCAGCGTCGCCGCGTGCGTCGCGTCGTAGTAGTCGATGAGGCCCTGCGCGGGCACCCGCACCGCGGCCACCTCGTCGAGCGTCTGCCCGTAACCGGTTGCGGCGGCGTCGAACGGCAACGCGAATCGCCGCACGAAATCGCCTGTGCGCCACACTTGTTCACGCTTGGTTCCGTTCAACGGCAGGTCGCTCACGTGATCGTCTTGCACCCGGGTCAGATGCCACACCAGCCACGCGATTGAATTCGCTTGCGGCCCAGGCTGATATGCGAGCTGCTCGACGCCGAGACCGGTCACCACGGCGTGGACGTTCTCCTGAATGCGACTGAAGCCGTCGGCGAGGACATCGGTGGTGCGCATGATTTTTCAGGCCTCCCGCAATTCCCGCTTGAGCAGTTTGCCGCTCTGATTACGCGGCAGCTCATCGACGAACAATACCCGCTTGGGCACCTTGAACGGCGCGATGCGTTCTTTGACGAAATCGATCAGCTCCGCTTCGTCGGTCTGCCGTCCGTCCTTGCACACGACGACGGCGGTGATCGCCTCGATCCACTTCTCGTCCGGGGTGCCGATCACCGCGACCTCGGCGACCGCCGGATGCAGATAGACCGCGTCCTCCACCTCGCGCGATGCCACCAGCACGCCTCCGGTGTTGATCACGTCCTTGATCCGGTCGACGACGGTGATGTAGCCCTGTTCGTCCTGCGTCACCAGGTCACCGGAATGGAACCAGCCGCCCGCGAACGCCTCTTCTGTCGCCTCCGGCTTATCCCAGTAGCCGCTGCACAATTGCGGTGAGCGATAACAGATTTCGCCTGACTCGCCGTGTGGCGCCTCGTTGCCGTCGGCGTCGACGACGCGCGTCTCGACGAACAGCACCGGACGTCCGCACGACGCCGGTCGCTCGTCGTGCTCCTCGGGCCGCAGGATGGTCGCCAACGGCCCGATCTCGCTCTGCCCGAAGCAGTTGTAAAACCCGATGTCGGGATAGCGCTCGCGCAGGCGGTTGAGCACGGTCACCGGCATGATCGACGCCCCGTATTGCGCCTTGCGCAACGACGACAGATCTTTGACCTCCAGGTCGGGGTGATTGGCCAATGGCACCCATACCGTCGGGGCGAGGAACAACGATCCGATGCGTTCGCGTTCGACGAGGTCGAGGATCGCGGGGATGTCCGGTTTCTCCAGCAGGCGGATCGTGGCGCCGATCGCGAGGTACGGCAGCATGAACACGTGCATCCCGGCCGAATGGTAGAGCGGCATCGCGATGAGCGGCCGATCCTCGGCGGTGAAGTCGAGGCCGACGAGGGTGGAGATGTACTCGTGAATGAGCGCGCCGTGAGTCATCATGGCGCCCTTGGGTTTCGACGTCGTGCCCGAGGTGTAGAGCAGCTGCGCCAGGGCGTCGGACGACACCGCGACATCGACGACGGGCAGCTCCGACGACGTATTCGACGCGATCTCGACGACGCTTCCGGGTTCGTCGCGCAACGCGATCACCCGGCTGATCCCCACGGCCTCGACCACCTCGTCGAGCGTCGGCCGCAGCGCCGGGTCGACCAGGACGATCGACGCCCCCGACTGTTCGAGGAGATAGCTCAGCTCGCCGGCGCGCAGCGCGTAATTGATGGGCACGTGCACCAGGCCGGCGCGAATCGTCGCCAGAAATCCGATCACATAGGCGTCGGAGTTGACACCGAAAGCGGCGACGCGGGCTCCCGCGTCGAGTTCGAGCGAGCGCAGTGCCGCGGCGACCCTGGTCACCGCATCGTCGAGCCCCTGATACGTCCACGAACGCGAATCGAACTGCACGGCAACGATATCGGGAGTACGAGCAGCAGACCGGCGGACAAGGGCGTCGATGGTGTTCGAGCGGGCGTCAAGCACGCCTCTTACGGTAGCCGCGCCTGCACCAGACTCGCAGCCAGATTCGCATAGACCTCGCCGACCGCGTCGGGTTCGCGGTACCCGCGGGCCGGGAACCACCGACAGACGTCGACGCACAGCGACATGATCGCCAACACCGCGTCGTCGGCCGTCGCGACGCCGAACTCGCCTGCGTCGATCCCGCCGGAGACGAGATCGGCGACCACGGCGGTGGTCTCCTCGCGGATGGCCGCCAGCTCGTGGAAGTGTTCCCGCGACAGCGACCGCATCTCGTACTGCACCACCCTGGCGAGTCGGCTCTCCCGCGCCTGCCAGCTCGCGAACCCCGCGACGACGGCCCGCAGTCGCGAGGTCCAGGTGGCGCCCGGCTCCGCGGCCGCGGCGGCGCCGGCCGCACGCATATGGTCGAGGACCTGCCGATGCCCCTCGGAGGCGATCGCGAACAGCAGCTCCTCTTTCGACCGGTAGTGCGGATACATGGCGGTCGCCGACATCCCGAGCTGCCCGGTGATCGCCCGGGTGGACGTGCCGGCGTAACCCGACTCGGCGAATGCCTCGATGGCCGCGCGGCGAATGCGGGCGGCCGCGGCGGTCTCGGGAGATCTGTCGCTTGACGTGTTGACCATCACCAGGCATTGTAAGCAAGTGCTCATAAAATTAGCGAGCGCTTAGGCAACTTCAACCGACTTCGACACAACTTCGACACAACTTCGACGCAAAGGATCTCCCCCGATGGCCGCTCCCCTGTCCCGCCGCGACATCGACTTCCTGCTCTACGAATGGCTCGACGTCCCCGCGCTCACCGAGCGCGAGCGCTTCGCCGATCACTCGCGCGAGACGTTCGACGGCATCATGGACGTCGCGCAGGACATGGCGGTCAAACTCTTTGCGCCACACAACAAGAAGGGTGACCAGAATCAGCCCTACGTCGGCGACGACGGCAAGGTGGTGTTGATCGACGAGGTCAAACCCGCACTCGACGAGTTCGCCAAGGCCGGGCTGATCTCCTGCGGATTCGACGAGTCACTCGGCGGCATCGCATTGCCGATGGTCGTCACCCGCGCCGCGATGGCGTGGTTCCAGGCCGCCAACCCGGGCTCGTCGTCGTATCCGTTTCTCACCGTCGGCAACGCGAATCTCATTGCCGCACACGGCACGCAGGAGCAGATCGACACGTGGGTCAAGCCGATGCTGGAGGGCCGCTACTTCGGCACGATGTGTCTGTCGGAGCCCGACGTCGGATCGTCACTGGCCGACATCACGACCAAGGCGATCCCCGCGGGCGATGGCACCTACTCGGTGTCGGGCACCAAGATGTGGATCTCCGGCGGCGATCACGAGCTGACCGAGAACATCGTCCACCTGGTCCTAGCCAAGGCACCTGGCGGCGGCCCCGGCGTCAAGGGCATCTCCCTGTTCATCGTGCCCAAGATGCTCGACGGTGAACGCAACGGCGTTTCGCTGGTGGGACTCAACCACAAGATGGGCAACCGCGGCACCACCAACACCCTTCTCGAATTCGACGGTGCCACCGGCTATCTCGTCGGCGAGGAACATCTCGGGCTGTCGTACATGTTCCACATGATGAACGAGGCACGCATCGGCGTCGGGTTCCTCGCGACGTCGATCGGCTACGCCGGTTACCTCGCCTCGCTCGAATACGCCAAGGTACGCACCCAAGGGCGCAACCCGGCGTCGAAGGATCCCGCGAGCGCACCGATCCCGATCATCGAGCATGCCGATGTCAAGCGAATGTTGTTGGCACAGAAGGCATATGTGGAGGGCGCACTGGCGCTCGGACTCTACAGTTCCAAACTGGTCGACGAAGAGCAGACCGCAGGCGCCGACGCCGCGAAGCGAGCGCACATCCTCCTCGAGGTGCTCACGCCCATCGCCAAGGCGTGGCCGTCGCAATGGTGCCTGGAAGCCAACAGCCTCGCCATCCAGGTGCACGGCGGCTACGGCTACACCACCGAGTTCGACGTCGAGCAGTACTACCGCGACAACCGCCTCAACCCGATTCACGAGGGCACCAACGGAATTCAGGGCCTCGACCTGCTCGGCCGCAAGGTCGTCATGAACGGCGGCGAGGGCCTTGCGGTACTGGCCGAGACCATCGGCGCGACCATCGAGTCCGCACGCGCGGCCGGCGGTGCGGCCGCCGACTACGCCGAGCAGTTGGCCGGCGCCCTCGGGCGTCTGCAGGCGACCACCGCCACGTTGTGGAAGGGACTCGATCCTGCTGTCGCACTTGCCAATTCCGCCGCCTACCTCGAAGCCGCGGGGCACGTCGTGATCGCGTGGATCTGGTTGGAGCAGTTGCTCGCGGTCGGCGACAACGTCGGCGACTTCTACGACGGCAAGCGTGCCGCGGCTCGCTACTTCTATCGTTTCGAACTGCCCAAGACCGGACCGCAATTCGATCTTTTGGACAGCCTCGACCGGACTACGCTCGACACCGATCCCGCGTGGCTTTAACTAAGGAGATAACCATGTCAGTACTGGACCTGTTCTCAGTCGAGGACAAAGTCGTCGTCGTCACCGGCGCGTCGTCGGGCCTCGGCGTCGCGTTCGCCACCGGGTTCGCCGAAGCGGGAGCCGACGTCGTGCTCGCCGCGCGCCGTGTCGAGCGCCTCGCCGAGACCGCCGCCGCCGTCGAAGCGGCCGGCCGGACCCCGCTGCCGGTGGCCACCGACGTCACCGACCCGGCACAGTGTCAGGCCGCGATCGACGCCGCGATGGAGAAGTTCGGTCGAGTGGACATATTGATCAACAACGCGGGTATCGGCACCGCCGTGCCGGCGACCCGGGAGACACCCGATGAGTTCCGCGGCGTCATCGACCTGAACCTGAACGGGTCGTACTGGATGGCTCAGTGCTGCGCGCGGGTCATGCAACCGGGCAGCGCGATCATCAACATCGCGTCGATCCTGGGCATCACGACCGCGGGTCTGCCGCAGGCCGCGTACGCCGCGAGCAAAGCGGGCGTCATCGGTATGACCCGCGACCTGGCTCAGCAGTGGACCACCCGTAAAGGCATCCGCGTCAACGCGATCGCTCCGGGCTTCTTCAAGTCAGAGATGACCGACAGCTATCAGCCGGGCTACATCGAGAGCCAGTCGGCGCGGCTGGTCGCCGGCCGGATGGGCGATCCGGCCGAACTGGCCGCGACCGCCATCTGGCTCGCTTCGCCCGCGGGTGGCTACGTCACCGGCCAGACGATCGTCGTCGACGGCGGCGTGACCATCACGTAGCGGGTACCCGCAAGGGTCGGCAAAGTGGTCTGCGACGTGGTATCAACTCATGGTGTCGTCAAGCCCCTTCGCCGGCCTTTCGCGCCGGGACTTCTTCGCCAAGGTCGCCGCAGCCGGCGGCACCGCGTTCCTCGCCTCCTGGGCCGACCCGATCATCTCCCGCGCCTACGCCGCCGATCCGGCCGGCACCGGCTCGCTCAACGACATCGAGCACTTCGTCTTCCTCATGCAGGAGAACCGCTCGTTCGACCACTACTTCGGCACCCTGTCCGGTGTGCGCGGATTCGACGACCCGTCGGCGGCCTGGAAGCAGAAGGGCTGGGCGCCCGGCGTCGGACCGACCAGTACCGGGCATACGGTTCCGTTCCGACTGGACACCACCCGTGGCCCGTCTCTCGACGGCGAGTGCATCAACGACCCCGACCATTCGTGGGGCGGCATGCATCACGCGTGGGCCGGCGGCAAGAACAACGGCTGGCTGCCGATGTCGATCAAGTCGGTCGGGCCGGCCAACGGCCCCGCGTTGATGGGCTATTACACGCGCAAAGACATTCCGGTGCACTACGACATCGCCGACGCGTTCACCATCTTGGACAACTACCACTGCTCGGTACTCGGCCCCACCGACCCCAACCGCCTCTATTGGATGAGCGCCCACCTCGACCCGGAGGGCACCCACGGCGGTCCGCTGCTTGAAACTCCAACGCTCATACCGAGATTCACCTACTCGTGGCGCACCATGCCGGAGAATCTGCGCGACGCCGGGATCAGCTGGAAGATCTACAACAACCGCGACGTCGGGCCGCTGTCCTCGGTGTTGCTCGACGGCATGATGGGTTGTTTCAAGCAGGCTGCGGACCCGAATTCCCAACTGCACCGGCGTGGCATCGACCCCACCTATCCCACCGACTTCCGCGACGACGTGCGCAACAACAAGCTGCCGAAGGTGTCCTGGGTGATTCCCGCACTCATCGAATGCGAGCACCCGGCGCTGCCCGCGGCGCTGGGTGCCGTCGGACTTGTGCAGATCCTCGACATCCTCACCTCCAACCCGGCGGTGTGGGAGAAGACCGCCCTGATCATCAGCTACGACGAGAACGGCGGCTTCTTCGATCACGTGACCCCGCCGACGGCCCCGCCGGGCACACCGGGCGAATATGTGACCGTCCGCGACATCAACCGGGTGTCGTCGTCGGATGGCATCCGCGGACCGATCGGACTCGGCTATCGCGTTCCGGGACTGGTGATTTCGCCGTACAGCCGCGGCGGTCTGGTGGATTCGACCATCTTCGACCACACCTCCCAGCTGCAATTGCTGGAGACCCGGTTCGGCGTCGAAGTGCCGAATCTGACGAAGTGGCGACGGTCGGTGACCGGCGACATGACCAGTACCTTCGACTTCGCGCGCAAGCCCAATTCTCGACGCCCGCATATTCACGACACCAAGTCCAAGGTCGACGCCGCGCTCGCACAGTGCGGACCCAACGTCGCAGCGGGGTACATGAACAGAGGAGCGCCGTTCCCGGTGCCGCCGAACGCGATGCCCAGCCAAGAGCCGGGCAGTCGACGCCGTCCGAGCGGCGTCGTGGCCTAGTGTCTCGTGCGCGGGGCACTAGGCTGTCGGTCATGCCTCGCTCTGTCGTGCTCGCCCGGTCAACCATCGTGACTCGCCCACCCGCGGAGGTGTTCACGCCGACGCTGGTGTTGCCCCTGCCCGCCCTGTTCTCGACCTGGTTCGGTCCGATCCCGCCGATCCGGGAAGTCGTCGACCAAACCGGCGACTGGCAGTCCGCGGGCCAGACCCGCACCATCAAACTGTCCGGCGGCGGCCAGATGACCGAACAATTGACCGAGGTCAGCGAGCCGACTCGGTTCCGCTACCAGCTGAGCTCGATTCACGGGCCGATGGCGCCGCTGGTGTCGACGGTCGACGGCGAGTGGCGTTTCGAACCGTCACCGGCAGGCACCACCGTGACCTGGCAGTGGCAGATCCACGCGCGGACGTCGGCGTCGGGGCTGATGCTTCCGGTGTTCGGGAAACTGTGGAACGGGTACGCGGACCGGGCGCTCGCCCGGCTGGGCCGACTGCTCTAGCCGCGCGCTGACCTCGCCCGTTCGTGGCTACCGAGCGAACCGTGCCGCGATCGCCTGCCCCGCCGACTCGATCATGCCGATCGGTGACAGTGCTACCTCGGCGAGCGCCACGAGCTTCTCCGCACGAGCGACGATGCTCTCCATCTGCGCGAGCATGGTGTCGATCCGTTCGGCCATGCCGTCGACGCGGTCCATCGTCGTCGACAGCCGCGTCAGCGAATTGCCGAAATCCGCGAGTGAGGTGTCGAGATTGGTGATCGTCGAATCCATGCCGCCCATGACCTCACCCATGTCGACGAGGATGTTCTGAATCTGCTCGACGGTCATGTCGGCGTTCATCGCGGCTTGGGCGAGCTTGCGAAGGCGTTGGCGATCCGGCGGGCGTGGGCCTCGGTCTGACATGGGTCGATTATCGCTCACCCGCACGCACCGCACGAACCCGTGCCGTCAGGCAGGGGTCTCTTCCTCTCAATTCGCGTTGACCATTACCTTTGGTCTTACCATATTATGGTTAGGTATCTTTCGCGTCCGACCAAGGGAGCCCCGTGATCTCATTCGACTTCTCCGCCGAGCAACAGCAGTTCGCCGACGTCCTCGCCGACTTCAGCACCCAGGAGCTGCTTCCCCACTACACGCGGCGGGCGGCGAGCACCGACTTCCCGTACGACGCGTTCAAGAAGCTGGCCGAACTCGGCGTGCTCGGGATCGGCTTGCCGGAGCGCTTCGGCGGCACCGGCGCCGAAGATCCCGTATTGCTCGGATTGGCAACCGAGGTGCTCGCCCGCGGTGATGTCAACCTGGCGTCGGCGCCGATCCAGGTGGGACTCGTCGGCTCGCAGATCGCCGCGGGCAGCGAGGAAGTGCAGGAACGCTACCTTCCGCCGTTGATCGCCGGCGAGGAGACGCTGGCCATCGCGTTGACCGAGCCCGGCTCCGGATCCGACGCGGGCGCGCTGCGCACCACCGCCACGGCGGTCGACGACGGCTGGATCGTCTCCGGCGAGAAGACCGCGATCAGCTGGGCCATGAACGCCTCGGCCACGCTGGTCTATGCGCGCACTCCCGGCACGACCCGCTCGACCGGCGTCAGCTGCTTCGTCGTCCCGATGGACGCCGACGGCGTGAGCCGACACCATATGCTCGGCATGGGGTGCCTGCCGATCGGTTGGGGCTCAATCCATTTCGACGATGTCTTCATTCCACGCACGCATCTTATCGGCGCGGAGGGACGCGGTTTCGCATCGGTGCTGAACCACTTCGACTTCAGCCGGGCCGCCATCGGCCTGATGTGTCTGGGCGCCGCTCGCCAGAGCCTCGACGAGGCCGTCGGCTATTCGCTACAACGCGAGACCTTCGGTAGGCCGATCTCGGACTACCAGGGCGTGTCGTTCGGGATCGCCGAGCAGGCCACCTATGTCGAGGCGGCTCGGCTGCTCTGCTACAAGGCATTGTGGGCGCGCGAGGTCGAGCGGCCGCACACCGCACTGGCGTCGATGAGCAAGTGGTGGCCGCCGCAGGTCGCACGACAGGCGATCGAGGTTGCCATGCGGGTGCACGGCAACCTCGGGTACTCCGCGGACTTTCCGCATCAGGCTCGGTATCGCGACGTGATGGCGTACCTGGTCGCCGCCGACGGCAGCGCCGAGATTCAGAAGAAGATCATCTCCGGCGACATCTACCGTCGGGGCGACGTCGGCTACTGAGTCACGCCGCCGGTGACCGCCTCGGGCACCAGGTCACCGGCGACGATGGTGTCGCGGACTTTGAATTTCTGAATCTTGCCCGACGGCGTCATCGGAAAGTCGTCGGTGAAGAACCATGAGGTCGGCACCTTGTGCGCCGAAATGCGTTCGCGGCACCACTCTTTCAGCTCGAACGGGTCGGGATTCGCACCGGCCGGCCGGATCACGGCCGCGATCTCCTCGCCCCAGTACTCGTGCGGCACACCGACGACGATGACGTCTCCGATCGCCGGATGGGTGAACAACAACTCCTCGATCTCGCGCGGATAGATGTTCATTCCACCGCGGATGATCATCTCCTTCAGGCGTCCGGTGATCTTCAGGAAACCACGTTCGTCCATGGTCGCGAGATCACCCATGTGCAGCCATCCGTCGGCGTCGATGGTGTGCGCGGTCTCCTCCGGCATGTTGTAGTAGCCGAGCATGTTCTGATAACCGCGGCAACAGATCTCCCCCTGCTCACCGAGTCCGACGACCGCTGCCGTCACGGGATCGACAAGGCGCACTTCGAGTTCCGGCAGCGGCCTGCCCACCGTCGACGCCTGATCCTCGGGACGGTCGGCGATCCTGGTCTGGCTGATCACGCCGTGCATCTCCGTCTGCCCGAACAGAATCGAGAAGTCGCAGTCCCACTCGTGGGTGACGCGGCGGACCAGCTCCTCCGGGACGGCGGCCGCACCCGACAGCACCGTCTGCATGCTCGACAGGTCGCGGGTCGCGGCGTCGGGATGATCGAGCAGTGCGAGCAACATCGTCGGAACCAGCAGACCGTGTGTGCCGCGGTAGGTTTCGTAGGCTTCGAGTACCGACGCCGGATCGAATCCGGGGAGCACGACGTAGGTGCCACGAGCGGCGAAGGTACCGAGTTCGGTCACCGCGCCGCCGCCGATGTGATACATCGGCATGGCATTGATGCAGACTCCGCCGTCGGGCATGCCCGCTCGTTCGAAGACGAAGGTCGCCTCGTTCACGATCCCCTTGTGGTGCAGCAGCGCGCCCTTGGGGAATCCCGTTGTGCCGGAGGTGTATTGAATCTGCACCGGATCGGTTGGTGCGACGTCGGGCAGAGCCGTCCGCGCGGCGCCGTCGGCGAACGCCGACCACCGGTCGTCGGGCACCGCCGACCGCACACTCGGCACCGCCGCCGTCGCCGTGGCGACGATGGCGGCCAAGTCTGCGCCCCGGTACTCGCGGCAGTAGAAGATCCCCGACGCTTCCGACTGGCGCAGCACGTATTCCAACTCGTCGGTCCGGTAGGCCGGATTGGCCGCGACGACCACCATGCCGGCCATGGCGATCGCTTGCTGCAGGATGATCCAGTCAGCGCTGTTGGGTGCGAAGATTCCGATCCGATCGCCCGGGCTGAAGTCGGCCAGCAGCGCGTGTGCATATCGCTCGATGTCGGCGACGAGTTCCCGGTAGGTCCACTGTCTCCTGCTTCCCGGGTCGGTGACCGCGTCGACCAACGCGATCCGATCCGGCTGTGCCGCAGCCGCTTCGCGCATCAACTGCGGCAGCGTGATGTCTCGAACTCCGGTGCTCGCCACGGCGGGCCACGACGATTCGGTGAGTGTCATGTGATCGGCTCCTTCTGCTGTGCTTAGGACATCACTCTAGTTCGGTACCTCGTTTAGGTCTAACCATAAATTTGGTTGCATAATTTGCACAGCTGCCTGATGCTGATACCCGCGGCCCGGTTCACCGGCCGCCACTCGGCTCGGACGACGCCCGCTCCGGTCGAACCGTCGGATGAATCCCAGGAGACACGATGAAGTCAACCGCAGCTCTGCTCACCGCCACCGGAAGTGAGTTCACCCTCGCCGAGATCGACATCGACGGCCCGGCGGCTGGCGAGGTCCTCGTCCAGATCGCCGCGGCCGGCCTCTGTCACACCGACCTCGCCGCGCGCGACGGCGTCCTACCGATCGCGTTTCCCGGCGTCGTGGGCCACGAGGGAGCAGGCACCGTCATCGCCGTCGGCGACGGTGTCACCAAGGTCGCGCCAGGCGATCGAGTCAGCCTCACCTTCAACAGTTGTGGCACCTGCGCCACCTGCACGTCGGGCCGGCAGTCGTACTGCGAGAACTTCCTCGCCCTCAATTACGGCGGCGTTCGCGCCGACGGCAGTCGGCCGCTCTCCGGCGCCGACGGCCCGGTCAGCGGAATGTTCTTCGGCCAGTCCTCTTTCGCGACAGTCGCTTTGGCCAATGAACGCAACACCGTGAAGGTCGACTCCGACATCCCCTTCGAACTCCTCGCGCCGCTGGGGTGCGGGATACAGACCGGCGTCGGCGCGGTCACCCGCTCACTCGCGGCCGAGAAGGGGTCGACGATCGCGATCGTCGGCGGCGGATCGGTCGGGCTCTCCGCGGTCATGGGTGCCGTGCTGCAGGAGTGCGCGGAGATCATCGTCGTCGAGTTGACGCAGGCGCGGCGCGAACTCGCCCTCGAACTCGGCGCCACCCATGCCCTCGATCCGCGCGACGGCGATGTCGCAGAACGCATTCGACAGATCGTGCCCGGCGGTGTGAACTACGTCGTCGACACCACCGGCATCCCGTCGGTGATCGAAGGACTGATTCCCGCCGTCGCGGTGCGCGCGGTGATCGGCCTGATCGGCGTACCCTCCGATCCGACCGCAGCCGTCGGCTACAACATCATCGCCGGTTTGACACGGGGCCTGACCATCACCGGCATCATCGAAGGTGACAGCGTGCCGGACGACTTCATCCCCGAGCTCGTCGAGCACTACCGCGCGGGCCGGTTGCCCCTGGACAAGTTGGTCAAGACCTATCCGTTCACCGCGATCAACACCGCTGTCGCCGACCAGCATGACGGGTTGACCGTCAAGCCGGTACTGACCTTCGAGGGCTGATACGACCGCAATACCCCACTCTTGGTTGAGCCTGGACTCACCGACGGTTGGGCCCCTCCGCTGGTTGAGCCGTGAGGAGCGTTAGCGACGAGCGAGTCGAAACCATGGCGACACATCCGATTGGGTGAGTTCGGTGGTTTCGACTCGGCTGCGCCTCGCTCAACCAATGGGAAGGGCCTGGCGAAACTATCAGCCTAGCTGTATGGTCTGATCATTGATCCAAGACTTGGGAGCGGGTTCATGCCACAGTCGATCACGACCGCCCAGATCGCGCACAGCTCTTCACGCACCCGACGCGAACTCGACGAGGTGGCCGATCTCCTCGGTATCCCGCAAGTACCGGCGGAAAGTGTCGATGCCGCGCTCGCCGCGGCCCGCCGGCGTGCCGAACAAGAAGTGTCACGCCCGACGCTGTCCGACGACCGCCGCCTTGCCGCGTGCCGCGCCCTCTACCGGGTACACCAGCTCCAGACGCAACGGCTGCGCGACGACGCCACCAGCGCCATCCGGTCAGTGGGCGAAGTCCGGCACACCGTCGATGACCTGCTGCAATCGACCACCTCCGATCTCATCACCGAGATCCCCGCGCGAGTCTGCCGGGGCCTGTCGTTCGGACGGGCGATGCTGTCCTCGGTTCACGCCGCCGTGTGGCTGCCCAAACATCTGCACTTCGAATCCGACGACGGCCCGGATAACACCGCATTCCGTTCCTACGTCACCGGTGCCCAGATCTCGCTCGCCGACGCGCCCCTGGAATCTTCCGTCGTCCGCACCCGCACACCGTCGATGACTTCGCAGCCCGACAGTGATCGACGGACGTTCAAGGAGATCGTCGCGGTCGCTCACACGGTGGGCTACGTCGTCGCCCCGATCGTGTCGCAGGGACGCGTGATCGCCATCCTGCACGTCGACCGTCCGACGGACCGGCAGATCTCAGCAACCGACCTTAGTCTGGTCGCCGCGCTCAGCGAGTGCCTGTCGAGCGTATTCGAGCGAGCGATCCTCGCCGACCGACTGGCACGCAGTTCGACCCGAGTCGATGAGATGTTCGGGGACATCACCGCCGAACTCACCGCGCTCGACGACGTCGCCGGCCCGCGCGCGACGTCGCCGATCGTCGCGCCGGTATCCGCTGCGCGCCCGGACATCTCCGCCGACGTGCTGACGTCGCGCGAGCGAGAGGTATTGGGGCACATAGCAATCGGCGCGACCAATGCGCAGATCGCGCGCTCCCTGGTGATCTCCGAGGAAACCGTGAAGTCGCACGTCAAACAGATCACGAGAAAACTCGGGACGTCCACTCGGTCTGCCGCTGTCGCCCGGTTCGTGCAGATCGGCGGTCGGCTCAGCGCGAAGGCGCCCGCGTGAGACTCGCCGGCGCGGCTCGCCTCACGGTGACTCTCGCCGAGCTCGACGGCGAGTTGCGACGCGCGCTGGGCATCTCGGGCGCCCACGCCGAGACGTCGACCGACGACGTCGTATCCGATGCCGAGGAATCCGTTCGCATCGCACTGGAACGTGGCGCTGCCGGGAATGCGTTGAGCGCCGAAGACGTGGCACTGGTGTCACGGTCACTGCACATCCAGTTGAGCCTGCGACAGTTCATCGCCGACCGGGGCCGTCAACGCATCGACTCACTGGCGGCGTCGATTCGACGATTGACCACCCACCCGCATCGACACAGCCTTCCCGCGCAATTGTGCTCCGAACTCGTCGACGCGGCCGGTTTCGCCGCGGTCGCGCACTCGGTCGTCGACGGCACACAGTGGATTGTGACCGCGTGCGCCGGCTCGGCCGGCCCGCTCCCGGCAGCCTCGACGGCACCTGTGACGTATCCGCCGGGCGACGTCGAAAAGTGCTGCACCGGAAGCGATCCGGATGTCCGACTCGTCGACGGAACATCGGCGACGCCGATGATCGGTCGGCTGCTGGGCACGACCGCGTACGTCGCCGCACCGGTACGCACCGATCGTCGAATCGCCGGGATGATCTACGCGGCACCGGCGCCGCAGTTGCCGGTAACCGCCGACGACGCCGAACTACTGGCGCTGTATGCGAGTGCGGTCGCGGCCGTGGCCGAACGCGGATCGTCGGCCGACCGGATCCATCGCCACCACGAGATCCTCGCCGACCGGGTCGCCGCGCTGGTGGCCGACGCCGGGCGGATCGCCACGGCCGAACTCACCATCGACGCGGTCCCCGATGCCGACGATCGCCCGACGCCGGCGAATCAGGCGATCGAGCGCTTGCTGACCGGGCGGGAGATCGACGTGATGCGCCTGATCGCACTCGGCGCGTCGAACGCGGAGATCGCCGACCGACTGGCGATCAGCGTGGAGACCGTCAAATCGCACGTGAAGAAGATCCTGCGCAAGGTCGGCGCGGTCAATCGATCCGAAGCGATCTCGCTGTTCCTCGACAGCTGAGGCCCTTGCCCATCCCCGGCAATAAAGGTACGGTATTGCAAATGGTCAGTCCTAATGACCACAACGAGACTTTTCCCCGCACCACCCGATGAGAGGACACCGACGTCTGATGAGCGAATTCACCGACATCACCTACGAGGTCGACAACGGACTGGCTTGGATCACCATCAACCGGCCGGAACGCTACAACGCCTTCCGCGCACAGACCGTGGACGAACTCGTGTCGGCCTTCAAGCGTGCGTGGGCCAGCAGCGACGTCGGCGTCATCGCGCTGACCGGCGCGGGCGACAAGGCCTTCTGCGCCGGCGGCGATCAGAAGCAGCGCGCGGAGACCGGCGACTATGGCCCGTCGAACAGCGGACTCTTCGAGGTCGAGGCTCTGCACCGCGTCATCCGCGACGCCCCGAAGCCCGTCATCGCCGCCGTCAACGGTCTGGCCATCGGCGGCGGACATGTTCTGCACGTCTTGTGCGACTTGACGATTGCCGCCGACACCGCGCAGTTCGGCCAGAACGGACCACGGGTCGGATCCTTCGACGCCGGCCTGGGCTCGGGCTATCTGGCTCGTGTCGTCGGCGAGAAGCGCGCCCGCGAGATCTGGTTCATGCTGCGTCGACTGTCCGCCGAAGAAGCCCTCGACTGGGGCCTGGTGAACCGCGTGGTGCCCGCCGCTGACCTGAAAGCCGAAGTCCGCGCCTGGGCCGACCAGATGCTCGACTTCTCCCCCACCGCGCTGAAAGTCCTCAAACAGTCGATGAACACCGACACCGAGCACTTCGTCAGCATCGGCACCATGGCCTATTCCACTCTGGCGATGTTCGGTGAGACCCCGGAGGCACAGGAGGGAATCAACGCCTTCAACGAGAAGCGCAAGCCCGACTTCACGCCCTACCGGGGCAAATAGGTGACGCGGGCGATGCCGGAGGCAACCAGTCCGTTCACTCCATCGGTGCTCGACGGTAAGCGCATCCTGATCACCGGCGGCGGTACCGGCCTCGGCCGCGGCGTCGCCCGCCACCTGGCCGACCACGGTGCCGAGGTACATCTGTGGGGCCGACGCGAGCCGGTGCTGGCCGAAGCTGCCGCAGAGGCGTCGGCCAACCGCCCCGGCTCGGTGTTCTTCCACACCGTCGACGTCCGCGACTACGACAGCGTCGACGACACCATGGGACGCATCTGGTCCGATCACGGTCCGCTGACCGGAGTGGTGAACAACGCCGCGGCGAACTTCATCGCTCAGACGAAAGATCTGAGCCCACGCGCCTTTTCGGCGATCACGAGCACCGTGATGAACGGCTCGTTTCACACCACGCACGCCGCGGGCAGACGCTGGATCGCCGACGGCCTGCCCGGCAGCGTGCTCTCCACGCTGACCACGTGGGTGTGGACCGGGTCGGCTTTCGTGGTGCCCTCGGCGATGGCCAAGGCCGCGGTGCATTCGATGACCATGTCCTTGGCGGTCGAGTGGGCCAAGTACCGAATCCGCCTCAATGCCCTTGCGCCCGGACCGATTCCGACCGACTACGCCTGGGAGATGCTCAACCCCACCGACAAGAGTTCGGTCGGCGCCACGCAGGCCGATCAGATTCCGGCCGGCCGCACCGGCACCATCGCCGAACTCGCCAACCTGACGATGTTCCTGCTCTCCGACGCCTGCGACTACCTGACCGGGCAGACCATCGCGATGGACGGCGCCCAAATGCTCGCCGGCCCGGGAACTTTCGCTGGCCTGACGTCGCTCGGCGACGCCGACTGGCAGCAGATCAAGGACTCGGCGAAAGCTGCGACGGCGTCGAGCAAGGCGCAGCGCACGACGTGAGACGGGCCGCTCAGCCCGCGGCGATCTCCCGCCACCGCTGGTGCGCCGCCGGTGTCCACTCGGCGCGCAGCGCGGTCAGGCGCTTCGCGTAGCGCAGGCCGGGCCAGTCCGGCAGCAATACCTCGGGTAGTCGCGGATCGATATATGCCATGTGCCGCAAGGCGTCTGCCAACTGCAGGTGCGCGACGAGCTGATCGTCGACACCCTCGAAACGACGACCGTCGTAACGCTTGCAGAGTTCGTCATAGGCCTGTTCGGCCGCGGCGAGATCCCAGGAGCGGGCGACGAGGTCAGCTTCGGAGATGCCCGGGACCGAAAGTCCACCGACAAAGGCAACCGCGTACCGCTCCAGCCCGAGTGACTCGATCGTCTTGTGCACCTCCGCTGCCCGATTGACGTGCGGGGTGACCCACAGCCCGGGCGCGGGGTTCCCGAGTCCCGCCCACTGCAGCGCCGCATACAGTCGCTTGCGTGTCGAGCGAAGCGACTCGGGAATGGGCACGTTGACCACCAACCATCGCCCATCCCAGCGCGTGATGTCGACATCGGTGGAGAAGACCCGACTGTCGCCTTCGGTGAACAACCGGTGCGCCTTGTCGGTGAGCCGCCACCGCGTCTCCCGTCCGTCGCGCTCGGCGTCGATCAAGCCGGCGGCACCGGTACGGGCGATCGCCTGCCGAGCGGCGTGCTCGGAGAACCCCAGCGCCTTCAACACGTAGACCAGCGCCGCGGTGCGCACCGGTTGATCTCCGCACGGCTCCACCAGGTCACCGAGTGCGGTGATCAGGGCCGATCGTGCCGAACCCGACGACAGCGGGTCTTTGGCAGCGCCGTTCGGGTTGTCAGCCATGGCTCTCATCCTCACCTATCCGCACCGCACGGCGCCAACCGACCTGCCGTGCACCATTCATTTGACACTTCTAGCAATATTCTCTCCCATATCGTATTATCAACACCGAGCCACCGCGTCGCGACGACGTCCCGCGGGAGCCGCCGACCACAGTCGAGGAGCTTTCACATGAGCGAGCTGAACCCCACCATCCTGTCGACCCTGCGCGCTGCGGCCGACGACCCCGCCGGCTACGCGGCGACCTGGAAGGCGACGCATTCCGCTGCCGTAATCGGTTGTTTCCCAATGAATTTCCCCGGCGAGCTCGCACACGCCGCGGGCGCGCTACCGGTGGTCATTCAGGAGAGCCAGACTCCGATCACCGAAGGCCGCAGCTTGCTCGCGGAGTTCTACTGCGGGTACACCCGCAGCGTGGCCGACCAAGCCGCCGTCGGCGAACTGGACGTCTTCGACGCGTTCGTGACCGCCGATCATTGCGTTCAACTACTCGGCGCGGTCGACGTCATACGTTGGGCCCACCCGTCGGCGCCGGTGCACTTCGCCCAGTTCACCAGTTCGATGGACGATCCATGGACCAAGCCGCGCGTGCACGGCCGCATCGACGAACTCGCCGCCGAGATCGAGAAGACCACCGCGACGCCGATCACCTCAAGCGCGCTGACCGCGAGCATCGCGGCCTTCAACGCCGATCGCCGACTATTGCGCGAGCTCTACGATCTGCGCCGCTCCGGACGCGTACGCATCACACCCACCCAGATGCAGACCCTGGTGAAGTCGTCGATGGTGATGGACGTCGCCGAGCACACAAGACTTCTGAAAGAGCTTCTGGCCGAGCTGAATCCGCCCGTTGAAGCGTCCGACGATCTGATCCGGCTGCACCTGTCCGGGCATTTCTGCCACGCGCCGAAGCCGGCAGTGCTCGACACCATCGAAGAGGCCGGCGCCCTCGTCGTCGACGACGACCTCTACACCGGGTACCGCTACATCTCGACCGACGTCGCCGAGAGCGGTGATCCCTTCGATGCCCTCGCACAGTGGTACCTCGATCGCAACCTCACCGAACCCTGCCCGACCAGAATCACCGTCGAGGTCGACTGGGACACGCATTTGATCGACTCGTTGCGCGCCAGCGGATCACAGGGCGTCGTGGTGCTGATGGCCAAATTCTGCGAACCGCACATGCTCTACTATCCCGAACTCCGCAAAGCGCTTGACGCCCAAGGCATTCCGCTCCTGCTCATCGAGACCGAACACGAAGGCAATCCCGCCGAGGCCCTGCGAACGCGGATCGAGACCTTCGTCGAACGCATTCGCCGCAAGCCGACGTCGAACGCTCCCGCACTCGCGGCCGCCGAAGCCTGAAAACCTCTTCAGCCCCAAAGGAGTTCGCCATGACAACCGCGCAGCCCACGAACAAGCCCAACCGATTGTCCTCGACCAGGGTCGGCGGCACGATGGTCGCCGACTATTGGGAGAACATCATCACCGCCAAGGAACGCGGCAAGCATGTCGTCTGGTACAACGGCGCCGCGATGAATCCACTGTTCCAGGCCGCGGGCCTGGAATGGTGCCACGGCGAGGCGTTCGCCGCGCGGCTCGCCGCACAGCATCTCGAAGAACCCGCCCAGGCGGCCGGTGCCGAGTACGGCTACATCGGCGAACTCTGCTCGTACGCGCGGACTCACTTGGGATGCGCGGTCCTCACTCATCAGTCGGCGACCGCGAAGGAGACCGGTATCGTCGGCATGCACGACCAGCAAGAATTAGCCGCCAAACTGCCCAGCCCCGACTTCTTCGTCAACGGGTACGCCGGGTGCAGCACCGGTCAGCAGTGGGACGCGATGACCTACCGTGTCTTCGACCGGAAGCTGCCACTGTTCAACGTGTCGATGCCGATGCTGTGGGGCAACAAGCCCGACGCCGGGTACATGCGTGGCGAGGAGTGGACCGAGGTGAGCAGATACGTCGAAGGTCAACTGCGCGAACTCATCTCCTTCCTCGAATACCAGACCGGGCAACCGTTCGACTGGGACAAACTCAGCGAAAGCATGTCCTACATCAAGAAGGCCGCCGAGCTTCGACTCGAGGGCATGCAGCTGTGCCGCCAGGCTCCCACGCCTGCCACCTACTGGGACTGGGTCGCCAGCATCGCACCCATCAACTTCCTGCCCGGCAACCAGGCGCTCGTCGACTACTTCGCCGGAGTGAAAGACGAAATCTCCCAACGCATCACCGACGGATGCAGCGCCCTGGCGAACGAACGCTACCGCGTCTACTTCGACGGCATCATGAACTGGAACAAGCTCGGATTCCTCACCCGCAAGTTCGCCGAGTACGACGTCGCGGTGGTCGCCGGCCGCTACACCCACGAGTCCTTCTGGCAGGAGCCACAACTCATCGACGTCGACAATCCATTGCTCGGGATGGCGCAGCATTATCTGTTGTGCCCGCTCAACCACGGGTTGAAGAATCTCCAAGAACTGCTGCTGCGTCGGCTCGACGAATACTCGATCGACGGCATCGCCTTTCACTCCACCCGCACGTGCCGAGCGATGACCAATCCGCAGACGATGCTGGCCCGGACCGCCGAGCGGGAGCGCGGCGTCAAATCGTTCGTCTTCGAAGGCGACGTCGCCGATGCGTCGTTCTACAACGACGAACTCTTCGACAGCCGACTGGCGGCGATGCTCGAGGCCATCGACGTCCAACGCATGAAAACTCTTGTATAGCAAGATATTCCGCAGCGGAACGAGGACATGACGATGAACGAGTGGTTCGTGTTGGGCGTCGACCTGGGCTCGACCACGGCCAAGGCCGCCGTCGTCGATTCCGGCGGCGCGCTCGCCGGATCGTCGGTGGTGCAGATGGGTGCGGTCAGCCGGGAAGCGGTCGGCCGCGCCATCGACGCCGCACTCGCCACCGCCGGAGTGGCGCGCTCGGCGATCCGGCGCACGATCAGCACCGGCTATGGTCGCAAACTGGTACCCGGCGTAGACCGCAGCTTCACCGAGATCACCTGCCATGCCCGCGGCGCCGCGGCCATGCGACCCGGCGTGCGCCTGGTGATCGACATCGGCGGGCAGGACAGCAAGGCGATCCTCGTCGACGACGACGGTCTGGTCGACCGGTTCGCCATGAACGACCGCTGCGCCAGCGGGACCGGGCGATTCTTCGACGTCCTCGCCCGTGCCCTCGAAGTCGACGTCGCCGACGTCGGCGCCCTGGCCCTACGCGGGACCGACACGCTCGAAGTCAGCAGCATGTGCGCGACGTTCGCCGAGACCGAGGTGATTTCGATGCTCGCCCAGGGCCAGGACAAGGCTGATATCGCGGCGTCGGTACACAAGGCCGTCGCGGCACGAACACTCGGCCTCGTCGCACAGGTGGGCAAAGCCACCCCGACCGTCATGACCGGTGGTGTCGCAAAGAATCCCGCTGCGCTGGAACATATTTCGCGCCTACTGCGCCAGCCCGTCGAACAGCTCGACGAGCCGCAGATCGCCGGTGCCTACGGCGCCGGCCTGCTGGCACGCGATGACGTCGCCGGTAGCGCGGGTCTGCCGCATGTCGCCGACGCGGCGACGGCCGATGATTTCGCCCGGCACAAGTCCGCGGGCGTGCCACACTGCGCCGCCTGCGACGGAAACCTCGACCACGCCCATGGAGCTTCCGGTGAACCGGTGCCCCTCGACCTGCAAAGGAACATTCGATGACCGACACCTCGGCGATTCACCTCCCCACGCTGACCGACGCGACCGTGTGTATCACCGGCGGCACCAGCGGCGTCGGGCTGCAGGTGGCACGACAGCTCGTCGCGGCCGGGACGCAGCGCATCGCGTTGATCGGGCGCAACACCGAACGCGGCGAGCGGGCCGCGGAGGAGATCCGGTCACTCGCACCGGGGATCTGGGCGCTGTTCGTCTCTGCCGACGCCAACGATCCGGACGACGCCGCACGCGTGATCACCGAGGTGACGTCGTCGCTCGGCGCCGTCGACATTCTGATCAACTCCACCGCGGCCGCATACACCCCGAGGCTCCTGCACGATACGAACCCCGCCGACCTCCCGGGCATGCTGATGCAACAGGCTCTCGGACCGATGAACATGAGTCGTGCCGCTCTTCCCGGCATGCGGGAGCGACGCGGCGGCGTGATCATCAACGTCGCCTCCGATGCGGCGAAGCACCCGACACCCGGCGAGACGGTGATCGGTGCCGCGATGGCCGCGATCGTGATGTTCTCCCGAACGCTCGCCATGGAAGCAAAGCGTGACGGTGTCCGCGTCAACGCGGTCACGCCGTCGCTGATCGCGAATACCGGATCATTCGAACGAGTGATGGGAGATCCGTTCAGCGCCAAGCTCTTCGCCAAGGCGACCAAGCAGGCGGCGCTCGGCGTGGCCGAGCCGGAAGACCTGGCCGAACTGATCCTGTTCCTGGCGAGTCCGGCAGCTCGCCGGATCACCGGCCAGGTGGTGAGCCCGAACGGGGGCATTTCGGCCTAGGCGGGCCGCTTTACCTGCTGAGTCCAGAGATGAGACGATAATCTGGATCTATGCGTCGAACCTCTTTCGATAATTGGCCCTGTTCGGTGGCGCGCACCATGGACGTGCTCGGCGACTCGTGGACGGTCCTCGTACTCCGCGAAGTCTTCTACGGTTTCACGCGGTTCGACGACATTCGCCGCGAACTGGGCATCGCCCGCAACACACTCTCGGATCGATTGGCACGTCTGGTCGAGGCGGACGTTCTCCGCCGACGTGAATACCAGAGCGAACCCCGCCGATTCGAGTACGTGCTCACCCCGAAGGGTGCGGACCTGTGGTCGGTGCTGTTGGTGATCACCCGGTGGGGTGATGAGTGGCTGGCCGACGAGTCCGGGCCGCCGGTGACGCTGCGGCACACCGCCTGCGGGCACGACACGCGCGTCGCGGTGGTCTGCGAGCACTGCGGCGAACCGGTACCGATCGAAGAATCCCACGTGCGGATGGGCCCCGGCTACCCCGAACACCTGCGTCGGCGACCCGACATCGTTGCGCGGTTCGCCGTCGGCGACTCGCGTGGCGCACCGAGCGACGATACCGAGAACTGACCGTTGACCAGCTTAGTCTAGTTATGCAACCATCTCATGGACAGCAACGTGAGAAGGATGGTGCCGGCATGGAATGGACTGGCGTGCGATACGCGGACGGTCCTCGGGTCGAGGTGACGACCGAGGTTGCGGCCTCACCCGAGGTGGTGTGGCCGATCATCACCGACGTCACGCTGATGCCGCAGATGAGTGAGGAACTGCTGACCGTCGAGTGGTCGGATCCGACGCGCCGGCCGACAGTCGGATCGTCCTTCGTGGGCACCAGCAGACATCCCGCACTCGGCAAATGGTCGACCACATCGTATGTGGTGGAATACGATTCGCCGCGACGGTTCACGTGGGCGGTGTCCGATCCGCAGGATCCGTCGTCGTCGTGGGGTTTTGTACTGGCCGACGACGATTCGCTCGTCGAGGGCGGCACCCGCCTGATGCAGTGGATGACCATGGGTCCGGCGCCGTCGGGGCTCTCGCTGGCCATCGACGCGATGCCGGACAAAGAGCAGAAGATCGTGTTCGTACGGATGCGGGAGTTCGAGGCCGGTATGACACGGACGCTTGCCGACATCAAGCAGCGAGCGGAGGGTGCGGCGTGATGCGTAGCGCGACAACCGTGGAGGTCTCCGGTTCACGCTCGGAGACGATCGATTTCGTGCTCGAAGCCGAACGCCTGGGACTGGACGTGTGCTGGGTCGCCGAGGCGTGGGGTTCGGATGCACCGTCGGTGCTGGGGTATCTCGCGGCACGCACCGACCGAATGTCGTTGGGATCGGGCATCATCCAGATCGGTACTCGGACCCCGGTGGCCATCGCACAGGCAGCGCTCACCCTTGCCGACCTCAGCGACGGACGTTTCCTGTTGGGGCTGGGCGCTTCTGGGCCACAGGTCATCTCCGGTCTGCACGGCCTGCCGTTCGACCGTCCGCTGCGACGGATGCAGGAGAACATCGATGTGATCCGGCAGGTGTTCGCGGGCGAGAAGGTGAACTACCACGGCGACATCATCACCATCCCCGCCGACGATTCCACCCGGCCGATGCGACTGTCGATGGCGCCCAACGACGGGATTCCCATCTACCTCGCGGCACTGTCACCGAAGATGCTCCAACTCACCGGCGCCGTCGCCGACGGTTGGCTGGGCACGAGTTTCGTCCCCGAGGGATCGAGCGCCTACTTCGAGCATCTCGACGCCGGTCTCGCATCGGCCGGACGCACGCGTGCCGACCTCGACGTCTGCCAAGGCGCGGAGATCGCGATCTTCGACGACGAGGACGCGATGACCCGCCACATCGCCGGCCGCAAGGCCGAACTCGCGTTCAGTCTCGGCGGCATGGGTTCCGCGTCGACCAATTTCTACAACGCCGCCTACTCGCGCCAGGGATGGGCGGAGGTCGCCGGCCAGGTACGGACACGGTGGCAGGCCGGCGATCGTCGCGGCGCCGCGGAACTCATCACCGACGACATGGTGCTCGCCACCACGCTCATCGGTACGCGCGAGATCGTCGCGCGCCGCCTGCGAGTGTGGCGCGACGCCGGCGTCGACACGGTCCGCATGTATCCCGCGGGCGAGACCACGACGCAGAAACTGGACAACCTCGCCCACGGTCTGGAACTACTCGGGGAAATCAACGCCGAGGCGACCGCGGGACTCGGTGATCCCATCGTCAGATCGTCGGGCGATACGTGTACGACGCGCTACGAGTGAACGCGAACTCGAAGATGCCCGATCCCGCCAGGCCGTCGAGATCGAAGGTGCACAACCGATCGGTCAACGCCGAGTCGAGGGTCCGCGGGTTCACCGAACCGTCGAGCGGGTAGCGGTCCGCCTCGACGTGGTCGGCGCCGCGGGAAATGCCATGGTGCCCACCGTAACCCGCGCCGGCCATGAATCCGCCGCCCGCGGTCGCATCGGCATGTACGAGGTACTCCCGACCGACGGCGGTGACGACCAGCACGTCGCCGTCGATCAGGTCGAGGTTGGCGTCGGCATGCAATGCGTGACGCACGTCGACGACGGCGTCGACCTCACCGCTCTCGTGCATCACCGCTCCCTCCAACAGGATTCGCTCCCCGGTGCGGGTCTCGACGAGCAGCAGACCTATCGAAAAGGCGGGGAACTGCGCCTGGAACCAGATGTGCAGGCCCTGGCCGCCGGACATGGTGCGCACACCACGCGAACGGTCCCGTTGCCCCCACCATCCGTCGACGCTGCGGGTAACCCCATCGACGGTCAGCGTTCCCGCGTAGCGTCCGGATTGAAAGAGATGATCGAACGACGTCTCCTGCCCGGTCGCATTACCGACGGCCACCCGCCCCCACCACGGTGGAGTGCGGGCATGCCAGGTCACATCGAGCTCGACGCCGATGGCGTTGTCCGACAAGCGAAGTTCCCAGATGGTATTCGGCTCGGTCACAGCGAAACGGAACGGTCCGCCGCCGTCGACGGTCTCGCCGAGCGTGGTCGCGAACCTCAGATTTCGCTGTTCGGTTCCGTCGGACAGCACGACGAATCCGTCGGCGGTGTCCTTCGGCGGGTAGATCCCGAAGCCGAGCAGCACCGACGGTGTCACGGCATCGGTCGGGTGCAGGTTGAAGACGAATCGATCGAAGAAGCCGGCCGGCAGATCCGGTGTGGTGGGCTCGACCAGGCGGTCATGGAATGTCTTGTCGCAGTCCAGTCCTGCCGCGCGCCGCGCCTGCGCCAGGAAGGACTCGACCAGCGCCGGATCCGCGTAATACGGATCACCGATGCCGTCGACCAGGCGCCGCCGCGAGTACTCGTAGAGCACCGCGAGCTTCCACAGCGCAAATGTGGTGTACCAGTTCAGGTTTGACAGGTCACGTCCGGTCTTGCGTCGATAGCGGTCAGCCAGCTCGGCGCGGGTCGGATATCCCTCTTCGAGCATCGCCGCACTCAGCTCCGCCGTAGGATTGAGCGACCGGCCAGGCTCGGGAACGGTGGCCAGGAAGTACCCGACGTCGAGCAGTGGATCACCGATCGTCGCCAACTCCCAGTCCAGCACCGCGGCCACTCGACCCGGAACGTCGGGCGCCAGCACGACGTTTCCGATCCGGAAGTCGCAATGAATCAGTGCCGCACCGGATTCGGCCGGCGTGTTCGCGCCGAGCCACGCGTCGACGTCGGCGAAGTGCTCGGGGACGACGCCGTCGGCGTCGGCGATCAATCGCCGCATTCGGGACAGGTGACGCGCGTTGAACCCCTCGGGGCGGCCGAGGTCCCCCAGACCGATGGCTCGCCAGTCCACCCGATGAAGCGCGGCGAGGGTGTCGATGAGGTTGTCCCCCAAAATTCTTCGCTGTTGGACGGTGTCCAGTGGCGACGGCGTCGTCGTAGTCACGACGGGCCCGTGGGCAAAGCTCATGACGTAGAAGGGGACGTCGAGCACCTGTCCCGCAGCCGCCGTCGCGAGGACCGTGGGCACCGGAACGTCGGTGTCGCGCAACGCCGTAAGCAGCCGCGCCTCGCGCAACATGTCGTTCGCGCCGGGCGGGATGGGCGGCGGCGGAGGTCGACGCACCACGACGTGCGAGGTGCCGTCGCTGATCAAGAAGGTCAGGTTCGAGTGCCCGTCGCCGATCGGTTTCGACGTGAGCGGTCCCGACACGATGCCGCGGTCGGTGAGAAAGCGTTGCAGCGCAGCCAATGTGTCCGGCGTCCAGTCCCAACTCATATTCACGCCCCGGTGAAGATCGGAGCACGCTTCTCGGTGTACGCCGCCAGCGCTTCGGGCATGTCGTCGGTGCGGGTCAGCAGCGCCTGGCCGCGGTTCTCCAACTCCAACGCCGCTTCATACGAACCGATTTCACCGTTGCGCTGGATCGCGCGCTTGGACATGCGCACGCCACCGGGCGAATTCTGCGCGATCTGTCGCGCCATCGCCAGTGCCTCGTCGAGCAGGGAGTCGGAGTCGACGATCCGGTTGACGAGGCCGATGCGCAGGGCCTCGTCTGCATGAACAATGCGTGCGGTGAAACCGATTTCGGCCGCGCGGGCCGGACCGACCAGTCGCGCCAAGTTGTACGAGGTGCCGAGCTCACCGATGGACAGGCCGACCTTGACGAAGGCCGCGCTCATCTTCATCGTCGGCGCGGCGAGCCGGATGTCGGCGGCGAGGGCGAGCGCGAAGCCACCGCCGGTCGCCGGTCCGTGCACAGCCGCGATGACTGGGAACGGTAGATGGCGAATCGACTGGATACCGCCGGTCGCCGTCTCCTGGAACTTGAGGAAGTCGCGCACGCCCATCTCGGTGATGACGTGGATCTCGTCGAGGTCGAAGCCCGCGCAGAAGGCGCGATCTCCACTTCCGGTCACGATGAGCGCCCGTAATCCGCTGTCGCGCAAGGCGCGTCCGGCCGCCAGATACTCACCGAACATCTCCACGGTCTGGGAGTTCATCCGCTCCGGACGGTTCATCGCCAGGACGCCGACCCCCGGTTCGGCTTCGGTGAACGTCAGGGTCTCCAGCTCGGGGAAATCGATGGTCATGTGTGGTCTCTGTTTCGTCTGGGGTCGGGTCGTCGCTGTTCTCAGTTGCCCCGGAATACCGGCGGGCGCTTCTCCTTGAAGGCGGCCAATGCCTCGGCCATGTCCCGGCTTCGGGTCAACAGCGCCTGTCCGCGATTCTCCAATTCTATTGCGGCGGCATAGGATCCGACTTCGAGATTGGCCTGCAGCGCACGCTTCGACAGTTGCACGCCGCCCGGGGAATTGGCGACGATCTGCTCGGCGAGTGCTACGGCATCACCGACCGGGTCCTCGGCCATCGAGTTCGCGAGTCCGAGTTCGACGGCTTCGGTCGCATCGACCGCGCGGCCGGTGAAGCAGATCTCGCTGGTCTTGGCGGGGCCGATCAGTCGCGTCAACAGCCACGACGTTCCGAGGTCGCCTGCCGACAGTCCGATCTTGACGAACGCCGCGTTGAACTTCGCCGCCGGGCCGGCGATGCGGATGTCAGCCGCCAGCGCGAGTGCCATGCCCCCGCCTGCCGCCGGTCCGTTGACGGCGCCGATCACCGGCACTCGCATGCTCCGAACCGCGGACAACGCCCGCGCGGCCCGCTCCTGCTGGTCGAGCATGCCCAACGCACCCAGGTTGGGCAGGTCCTCGGCGTCGGCGAGGTCATAGCCCGAACAGAACGCCTTGCCCGCCCCGGTGACGATCACCACTCGCACGTCGTCCTCGGAGTCGAGGTCCCACGCGAGTCTCTCCAGCTCCAGGAACATGGTGTTGGTCATGGCGTTGTATCGCTCGGGCCGATTCAGCGTCACCACGATGATGCCGGGCTTGCACTCGTCGACGACGAGGGTCTCGAAAGTCTTCTCCAGAGTCTTCACGGGGGCAGTCCTCTTGGTTCGGTCGGTGAGCGATCAGGCGAATCGAGGCGGGCGCTTCTCGACGAATGCCGTGATGCCCTCGGCCGCCTCGCCGTCTTCGAACAATGATTGTTCTTGCGCCACTTCGTATTCGGCGCCGTCGACGAACGGCTGGTCGAAGGCCGCGTCGACGGTGCGGACGACGGCGAGTTGCGCGGGCAACGACGCGCCGGCCATCTGCCCGGCGAAGTCGAGGGCGGCCGGGAGAACATCGCCGTCGGTAAGCCGATCGACGAGTCCGATCCGAAATGCCTCGTCGGCCGGAACCTGACGGGCGGTCAGCATGATATCGAGGGCTCGACCCCGGCCCACCAGTCGTGGAAGGCGTTGGGTGCCGCCGGCACCGGGAATCAGGCCGATCTTGACCTCTGGCAGACCGAACCTGCCGTTCCTACCGGACACGCGCAGCGTCGCAGCCATCGCGAGTTCCAGACCGCCACCGAGAGCGAGTCCGTCGACAGCGGCGATCGAAATCCACGGCGCAGCTGCGAGCCGGTCGTTGACCGAGCGCATCTTGTCGCCGTACTCGGTGAAGCTCGCCGCGTCGATGGTGTCCAGATGCTTGATGTCGGCACCCGCGGCGAAGAACCCGGGAAGCGCCGACGTCACGATCATCACCTTGACGTCGCCTGCCTTCTCCGCGGCGTCCATGGCCGAGTGCAGACCGTCGAGCAGTGCGACACCGAGTGCGTTGGCCGGCGGTCGAGCCATGGTCACCACCACGACGCCGGGTGCGGCATTCTCCCAGGTGACAACTTCATCGGGCTTCTCGGCCATCTGTCCTCTTTCGTCGACCATCCTCAACTTGGAAGCTATCCGAACGCTGTCAATGAGTCAATGATTATTTTGGTCAGTCCAATAGTAGTTTCTGTCTCCCGTGCGCCATACACGCAGGACAGCCCGGAGTCCTGATACCTTAGGTATGACCATATGTATCTGAAAGCAGGGAACAATGCCGCAGGCGCAATCTTCGACCACGGTGTCGCGTCATCCGGTTCGACTCGAACCGATGCAGGTGCCCAAGGCCTCCGACGTGCTCGCCAACGATCTGCGCGAGCGCATCCTGCGCGGAGACTTCCCATCCGGCACGGCGCTTCCACCGGAACGCGAACTCGTCACACAGACCCGAATGAGCCGGACCACCGTGCGCGAGGCGCTGCGCATCCTGGAGGTGCAGGGGCTCGTCGTCATCAAGACCGGACGGTCGGGCGGCGCATTCGTGCAGCAGCCCGACGGCGGGTCGGTGGCGTCGTCGGTGAGTCTGCTCATCCGCGGACAGCAACTGCGGCTGACCGCCCTGCTGGAGACCCGCGAAGCGATCGAACCGGCGTGCGCCTCCTTGGCTGCCAAGTACCGCACCGACGACGACCTCGCCGCCATGGATGCCGCCAACGCGATCGTCGGCGACCTGAGCATCTCGCTGGACGCGTTCCTCAAGGCGAATGTGGACTGGCACCTCGCGGTGGCCACGGCGAGCCACAACGAGCTGCTGACCGGTTTCATGACCGCGTTGTCGAACGCGATCTACTCCTCGACCGAGAACACCGCCTTCGTCGACGAGGACGTGCGAAAGACGACGTTCCGGGCGCACAAGACGATTACCGACGCGATTCGCGCCGGCGACCCCGCTGCCGCGACCCGGCGGATGACCAAGCACGTACACGGCTACGCCGAGGCCGTCGTGCAGGTGGAAGAACGCACCGAAATCGATATCGCCGAGTAGTCCGAGCGGTGCCCTCGCTCGTCGAGCGTCTTACTTACGCAAGGGGTTTCGGCGTGGCCGGGTAGCTCGGCTCACGGACCCCTCGTTACACCGAAGCTCGCAAGCTCGCCTCGGCACTCGGGGAGCGAGGGGTCGCCTCGGCACTCGGCCTGGATTCACCGACGGCAGGCCCTATCCGCTGGTTGAGCCGTGAGGAGCGTTAGCGACGAACGTGTCGAAACCACGGTGAGGGTGCCATCGGCAGCTCCGTCTCAACCAGCGAAGGGGCCGCCGTCGCGAAGTGCGTCCGCAGGCCGTCGAGGATGTGCAGGTTCGTCGCCCTGGTCTGCTCCGGCGTCAGTCCCCATGGCGGCGCGATGAGGTCCAGATGATCGAAGCCGTCCGGTATCCGGGCCACGGCATCGGCGAAATCGCCTGGGCGGCAGGCTATTGCGATGGTATCGATCATGTCGTCGGTGACTGCGGCGATCACTGCGGCGTCGTCTCGGTCGCGCGCCGCGGCCCGTATCCGGTCCTGCTCGGCACTCCACCCGTGCAATGCGAACAACCGGTCGTAGACCCTCGACGCCGCATACTGTCCGATGGCGTAGGCAGCCTGCCGCCGGGCCGTTTCCTCGTCGTCGTCGATCGCGCACATCCTGATACCCATGATCGTGACGTCGCCCGGATCCCGTTGCGCGAGTGCGGCGCCCGCGGCGATCTCGTCGGCCACCGGCCCGCGCACATAGTCCGCGGTGTACATGGGGTGCCCGACGAGCCCATCGGCGTGCTGACCCGCGGTGCGCAGCATCAGCCTGTTGACGCCCGCAATCCAGATAGGGATCTCCGGGCGAACCGGCTCGGTCACATCCGACGTCGGCGTCAAATGCACGTGGTAGAACCGGCCGTCGTGATGCACCGGTCCCTCGTGCAGATGCCACAGCGCACGCAGCACGGTGACCAGTTCGGCCATTCGTGCCGCGGGTGCCTCGCCGCTCACTCCGTGCCACGCCTCCATCATCTTCGGAGTTCCGTTGCCGAGCCCGAGAATGATTCGCCCACCGGACAATTCGTCGAGATCGCGGGCTTCGGCCGCCCAGATCAGCGGACTCCGCCCAACCCCATAGGCGATATTCGACCCGATGGCGATGCGTGAGGTACCCGCCGCGATCGCTGCCATCGGGATGGTCGCCGACCGACTGTAGAGCTCGCTGGTCCACACCGCGGCACAACCGATTTCCTCGGCCTGTGCCGCCAAGCGCGCCATCGACTCGAAGCGCGCCGCGCCGGTACCGACCCCGAAGGCATTGACTCCGAACGTCGTCATGTCCTAGGCCATCGTCAGTCCGCCGCTGACGGACAGGGTCTGGCCGGTGATGTACCCGGCCTCGTCGGAGGCGAAGAACGCGACCGCTGCGGCGATATCCGCCGGCTGCGCGAGGCGTTTCATCGGCACCGCACGGGTCATGCCGCTGAGCACCTTGTCGGCGTCCTGACCGGAGTTGTCGGCGAACTTGCGCAGCGCGGGCGTGTCCGTCGGGCCAGGGCACACGGTATTGGCGGTGACGCCCTTGGTCGCGACCTCACGGGCCAGCGTCTTGGTGAAGGCGATGGTGCCGCCCTTCGCACCGGAGTACACGGCCTCCAACGACGACCCCACCCGCCCGGCGTCGGACCCGATGTTGATGACCCGGCCGAAGCCGCGCTCGATCATTCCGGGCACGACAGCGTGATTCACGCGTAACGACCCCTTGAAATTGATGTCGAGGATCTTGTTCCAGAAATCCTCGTCGGTCTCCAGGAACGTCATGAAGTCGTCCCAGCCCGCATTGTTGACGGCGATCTCGACCGGGCCGAGTTCGGCGGCGACCTGTTCGACGGCGGCTCGCACCGATACGGTGTCGGTGACGTCGATCGCAACGGCGATCGCCTCGCCGCCCGCGGCCCCGATCTCCTTCGCGACCTGTTGTGCCGCTTCGAGATTCAAGTCGGCGACGGCGACCCGGAAGCCCTTCTCGCCCAAGGTCCGCGAGATTCCCTCGCCGATTCCCGCGGCTCCGCCGGTGACGAGTGCTACTCGATTGCTCATGTGTGGGTTCCTTTCAATGATGGGAAGGACAACGATGGGAAGGCCGCTTTGACCGATCGTTGCAGGTCGTCGCGGAATTGCGGCGCGGCCACCGCGATCAGCCGTCGACGACGTTCGGCGAGGGGTTGACCCCGCAGATGCGCGATGCCGTATTCGGTGACGACGCAGTCGACGTCGGCGCGCGCGGTGGTCACGACTCCTTCGTCGAGGCCGAACTTGATCGACGACCGCCCGCGCATCGTCGAGCGCAGGGCGATGATAGACCGCTTGCCGGTGAGTGCCGCGGCCCGAGCGAAGTCGACCTGTCCCCCGACCGCACCGAGGTAGGTGCCCTGACTGACTTCGGCCCCGACCTGCCCGGTGAGGTCGACTTCGATGGCGAAGTTGACCGCGACCAATGTGGTCAGTTGCGAAAGTACTTGCGGCGCATGCGTATAGCTCGTCGGCCGGAACAGCAACGGCAAATCCGCGACGCGCCGGTACAGCTCGGCCGACCCCAGCGCGGTGCCGGCGACCGACACCCCGGCGTCGATCTGCTTGCGGGCTCCGGTGACCACGCCCTTGTCGATGAGCGTCATGACGCCCTCCGGAATCATTCCGGTGTGGATGCCGAGGTCGCTGTGGCCCGACAATGCGTCGAGCACCGCCGCGCCGGTGGATCCGATGCCGACCTGAACGGTGTCGCCGTCGTCGACGAGAGTCGCGATGTTGGCGGCTATCGCACGGTCGACCTCCCCCGCCGGCCGGCTCGACTCCTCTTGCAGCGGCCGATCGGTGGTGGTTGTCGCGGTGAAGCGGCTCAACGCGATACGCGGCGATCCGGGCACCGCCGGCATCTGCTCGTTGATCTCGGCGAAGAGCAGCCGGGTGTGATCGACGGCGTCGGCCACGTAGTCGACGCCGATGCCCAGCGAACACATGCCGTGCTCGTCGGGCGGTGACACCTGAACGAGCCCCGCGTCGGCCGGCAAGCGATGTTCGGCGAACATCCGCGGCAGTGCCGAATAGTGGCACGGCACGACGTCGAGTTGGTCGGTCGCCCCGAGGTGTCGTAGCGAGCCGAGGCCGCCGTAGGAGACCATCGTGTCCGACGGCGAGATGGCCGCTGCCAGTTGATCGTTCCAGGACAGACCGGTGAACAGGCGCAGCGGACCGAGCTGGGGCGCCTGCTCTAGCAATGCGTCGACGAGCGGCCGCGGTTCGGCCGCCGCCTGACTCCACCACACTCCCGCACCCGGTGACAGGTGCTCGCCGAAGTCGATCATTCCTCGACTCGCTCGATGAGCGTTGCGGTGCCGAGCCCGCCGCCGCAGCACATGGTGACCAGTCCGAGGTGGCCCTCGCGCCGCTCCATCTCCGCCAGAACGGTCGCGATGAGGCGCGCGCCGGTGGCGCCGACGGCATGTCCGAGCGCGATGGCACCGCCGTTGACGTTGACTCGGTCTTCGTCGGGTTTGAGCTCACGCTGCCACGCGAGGACTACCGAGGAGAAGGCCTCGTTCACCTCGAACAGGTCGATGTCGGTGACGTCGAGTCCGTTGCGCTGCAAGATCTTGCGGGTGGCGGGGATCGGCCCGGTCAGCATGATGATCGGGTCGACGCCGACGGTGGTCTGATCGGCGATGCGTGCCCGGATTCGTAATCCGTTGCGCTGCGCGGCTTCTCGCGTACACAGCAGGACTGCTGCAGCACTGTCGCAGATCGGGCTCGACGTCCCCGCGGTGATGCGTCCATGCTCCGCACGGAAGACCGGCTCGAGTGCACCGAGTGTCTCGACGGTGGTGCCCGGCCGGATCGTCTGGTCGGCGGTCCGCAGCTGCCCGTCGAGTTCCATCGGCACCATCTCGGCGACGAAGCGACCGTCGCGAGCCGCGGCGTCGGCGAGTGTATGTGAACGGACGGCGAACTCGTCCATCTCCGTCCGCGAGATATCCCAGCGTTCGGCGATGAGTTCGGCGCTCTCGCCCTGCGTGACGAAGTCGTATCGAGCGCGCAGTTCGTCCGGCCACGGTTGTCCGTAGAGCTCGCTGATCTTGGCGGGCGAATTCATCGGCACATGCCCCATGTGTTCGACGCCGCCGGCGATCACGATGTCGTGGACTCCCGAAGAGACAAGCGCCGCAGCGAAATTCACCGCTGTCTGCGCCGATCCGCAGCGCCGGTCGAGGGTGGTGGCCGGAGTTTCGGGCGGATAACCCGCTTGGAGCCAGGCATTGCGCCCGATATTGCGGGACTGCTCGCCGAACGGCGCGGTGCAACCGATGACGAGGTCCTCGACGAGGGCGGGCGGCAGGCCCGTGCGGCCGATCAGATCGGTGTAGCAGGCCGCCAGCATCGCGTTGGGGTGCGTGTCGCGGAACCAGCCCTTCGCGGGGTGCGACTTGCCGATCGGTGTGCGCACCGCCTCGGCGACGACCACCTCGCGACCGGCGTCGACGAACGGCCCCGATACTCTGCGAACCATCTCAGATCACCGTTCCGCCGTCGACCGGCAAGATCTGGCCGGTGATGTAGCCGGCGGCGTCGGAGGCGAGAAAGACGAAACTCGATGCGATCTCGGCCGGGTATGCCCAGCGCCCCAATGGAATTCGCTCCAGCGTCTTCGCCGCGAGTTTCTCGTTGGCGCGGATGCTGGCGGTCATGGCGGTGGCGGCCAACGGCGCCACGGCGTTGACGGTGACCGCCTGTCGGGCCAGCTCGCGGGCGAGTGATTTGGTGAGCCCGATGATGGCGGCCTTGGCCGCACCGTAGTTGGCCTGGCCGATGGTGCCGACCAGTCCGGCGGCCGACGTCACGTTGATGATGCGTCCGGTGCCGTCGGCCGGAAGATGTTGCAGCGCAGCATGACTGCAGTGATAACTGCCCATCAAGTGGGTGTCGAGCACCTTACGGAAGCGGTCCTCGTCCATCTTGGGGAACATGGCGGGCGCGATCACGCCCGCGTTGTTCACCAGGATGTGCAGGGTGCCGCCACCGAGTTCGGCGGCCGCGGCCACCGCGTCGCGCGCATCAGCGCCGACGCAGACGTCGAGTGCGTACGGTTGTGCGATTCCGCCCGCCGCGACGATGCGATCGCTGACCTGCGCGGCCGCGTCCTTGTCGATGTCGGTGACCAGTACCTTGGCGCCCACCGCGGCGAAGGCTTCGGCGACGGCGGCACCGACGCCGCCGCCCGCGCCGGTGATCATCGCGGTGCGACCGGCCAGCGAGAAGACGTTCAGTCCGGCCGGTGGTGCGGCGGGGACGAGAGAGTCAGCGGTCATCAGTAGCTCCTGGGGAGGCCGAGGACGTGCGAGCCGAGATAGTTGAGGATCATCTCCTGACTGATCGGCGCAATCCGGGTCAAGCGTGCCTCGCGGAAGTAGCGCGCGACGTTGTATTCCTCGGAGTAGCCCATCCCGCCATGTGTCTGCAATGCGCGGTCGGCGGCTTCGAAACCGGCGTCGGCGCACAGATACTTCGCGGTGTTCGCCTCACGGCCGCACGGCTTTCCGTTGTCGTAGAGCCAGGTGGCCTTGCGCAGCATGAGTTCCGCGGCGTCGAGCCGAGCAAGCGAATCCGCCAGCGGGAACTGGATCCCCTGGTTCTTGCCGATCTGTCGTCCGAATACCTCTCGCTCGTTGCCGTAGCGGACGCCGGCGCGCAGCGCGGCGCGTCCGATGCCGAGCGCTTCGGCGGCGACCAGGCAACGCTCCGGGTTGAGGCCGTCGAGGATGTAGGTGAACCCCTTGCCCTCTTCGCCGACCCGATCCTCGACGGGGATCTCCAGACCGTCGATGAACAGTTCGTTCGACGTCACCGCGTTGCGGCCCATCTTCTTGATCGGGCGGATGTCGACCTTGTCGCGGTCGAGATCGGTCAGGAACAAGGTCAGACCGTCGGTCTTACGCGGCGAGTCGTCGAACTTGGTGGTCCGCGTCAGCAGCAGAATCTTCTCTGACTCAACGGCTTTGGAGATCCACACCTTGCGTCCGTTGACGATGTACTTGTCGCCGTCGCGCTTGGCGAAGGTGGTGATCCGCGTCGTGTCGAGGCCCGCGCCCGGCTCGGTGACCCCGAAGCAGACGTGCAGGTCGCCGTTGACGATTCGCGGCAGGGTACGGCGCTTGAGTTCTTCGCTGCCATGGACGATCACCGGATGCATTCCGAAGATCGACAGATGCATCGAGCTGGCGCCGTTCATCCCGGCACCGGATGCGGCGACCTGTTCGAGGATGATCGACGCCTCGGTGATTCCGAATCCGTGGCCACCGTATTCCTCCGGTGTGGTGATCCCCAGCCAGCCGCCTTCGGCGAAAGCGTCGTAGAACTCCCGTGGGAATTCATGCTTTTCGTCCTTCTCCTGCCAGTACTGATCGTCGAACTTGGCAGCGAGCTCGGTGACCGCGTCACGAATCGTGAGTTGGTCGTCGGTCAATTCAAAATCCACGTCGTCTCTCCGTCCCTACTGTCTGAACTATATCAATGGACTGACCAAATGTCGATACGGTTCTTCGCTATCCCGTCTGATCGAGCAGCACGTGCGCGATGCGCTCGTTCCACGCCGCAGGCGTCCCGAACAGGACACGGTCGAGCTTGGCCCGCTTGTAGAACAGATGCAGGTCGTGTTCCCAGGTGTAGCCGATGGCCCCGTGCACGGTCAGCGCCGAATCTGCCAGGTCCGCAACCGTCTTGGTCACTTGCGCCTTGGCGACGGCGGCGATCGTCGGCGCGTCGGGGAGGTCGGCGTCGATGGCCGCGGCGGCGTACAACACCGACGAATAGGCTGCCTCGACGGTCACCAGCATCTGCGCCGCAGCATGTTTGACGGCTTGGAAGGAACCGATCAGCTGCCCGAACTGCTTGCGCTGCTTGCTGTAGTCGACCGCGAGGTCGAGCATGCGTTCGGCAGCACCCAGCGCATCCGCGGCGACCAGAACGCCCGCCAGTGCCGAGACCCGCTCGAGGGCCGCCGCTGGTAGGTCGGTCGTGGCTCCGGGCGGTGCATCGGCCAAAGTAACCGTCGCCGTCGCGCGCGATCGGTCGAGCAGGTCGTCGTCGTCGATCTGCACTTTCGCGGCGTCGACCCGCGCGAGCACCGGGCCGTCGGGACCCATTGTCGGCACGAGGAATACGCCTGCGTCGCGGGCTGCGAGGACATGCGGTATCCGCCCGGTCAGCGGCGTCCTCGTCGTGGCCGTCGAGTCGGGCACACGGTCGACGCGCACCGCCAGGACATGGGCGACCTCTCCGCTCACCTGCGCGCCGCGCTCGGCGTCGGTGAGCAACGGCGCCACGATCGCGCCCGCGAGCCAGCGAGCGTCGGGTACCGCGGCTCGGCCGAATTCTCTTGCCGCCAAGGCAAGTTCGAGTACTCCTCCCCCTTGGCCGCCGATCGCTTCGGGATAGCCGACGCCCCACCAGCCTTCCGATATCAGCGCGCCGCCAAAGCCGTCGGAGGATCGGTGTGCGGTCAACTCCCGGACCTTGTCGGTCGGAAACTTCGCGTCGATCCATTCGCGCAGCGAGGCGGCGAAAAGCTCCTGCTCCTCGGACAATTGCCAATGCATGTTCGTCTCCTTGATCCGCGGCTAGTTCTCGACGTCGGCGCCGTGCACGACGTCACGGATCGCGTCGACGGCTTCGGGGTTCTCGGCGCCGGACAGGTCGCCGGGGTCGGTGCCCATCACCGCGGCCCGCACCGCGCGCCGCAGGATTTTCGCCGACCGAGTCTTCGGCAATGCCTGGACCGCCCACACTTTCGACGGCGCGAACGGCTTGCCGACGCCGGTCGCGACGAGCTCGCGCAATTGCTGTGACACGCCGTCGATGTCCGCACCGGGCCGCGGTACCCAGAAGGCCCACACCGATTCACCCTTCGACGCATCGGGGATGCCGACCGCGGCGGCCTCCGCGACGGACGGATGAGTGGTCAGCACCGATTCCACCTCCGCAGGCGCCAAGCGCTTACCGGCGACGTTCATCACGTCATCGGAGCGGCCCAGGATGTACCACTGCCCGTCGTCGACCAATGCGAAGTCGCCGTGGCACCACATTCCGACGAACGCGGTCCAGTAAGCCGCCAGGTAACGCTCGCGGTCGTGCCACACGCCACGGGTCATCGCCGGCCACGGCTGCCGGCACACGAGCTCACCGATGCTGCCGCGCAACGGATTTCCATCGTCGTCGACGACGTCGACATCCATTCCCAGCGACGGTCCGCCGAGTGAACAACTCGGGATCGACTCGACCGGGTAGGGCGCAAGGAATGACCCGCCCACTTCGGTGCCGCCGGAGAAGTTGATGACCGGCACACGCTCACCGAACACGTCGCGGGCGAGCCAGTCGTAGGAATCGGGATCCCACGGTTCGCCGGTAGACCCGAGGACGTGAACCGAACTCAGATCGCGCTGCGCGATCGCGCCGAGATCGGTGGCGTTGAGCGCGCGGATCAACGTCGGCGAGACGCCGAGCATCGTGATGCGGTGGCGCTCGACGAGGTCCCAGAGCCGGGTGGTGTCGGGTACGTCCGGTGACCCCTCGTAGAGGAGCAGCGCCGCGCCGTTGGCGTGGGTGCCGAAAGCTGCGAGCGGCCCCATGATCCAGCCCATGTCGGTGATCCAGCAGAAGACGTCTCCGGACTTGACGTCGAACGAATACGCCACCTCGCTCGCCACCTTCACGGTGAACCCGGCATGGGAGTGTACCGCGCCCTTGGGTTTGCCCGTGGTGCCCGAGGTGTAGCCGAGCAGGAGGGTCTGCATCGCGGGGAACGCGGTGAACTCGATCGGTTCGCGAGTAACGTCGATCAACGTCGACCACGGCGTCGGCGTGATGCCCGTCGTCGCGAAATCAGTTGGCGCGCCGATGTTGTCGACGGTGACGACGGCGCGCACCGTCGGGCATTGACGCAGCGCGACGACGAGTTCGGCGGCCATCGGCACCGTACGGCCGCGTCGAACGGTGCCGTCGGCGACGATCACGGCTTTACATTCGGCGTCGTTGAGCCGCGACGCGATCGCAGGTGCGGCGAAACCGGAGAACAGCGGCACCAGAATCGCGCCGATGCCCGCCACCGCATAGCAGGACACCACCGCCTCCGGGATCATCGGCAGATACAATGCGACCGCGTCGCCTTCGCCGATGCCGAGGTCGCGCAATCCGGCCGCCGCAGCCGCGACCCGACTGGCCAGTTCGCCGTAGGTCAGTGTCCTGATCGACTGGTCTTCCGCCTCGTGGATGACCGCGGGTCGATCCGCTCCCTCGTCGAGCCAGCGTTCGACGCACGCCGACACGACGTTGAAGGTGCCGTCGACGAACCACTCCGGAAATTCGATGCCCGCGGTGGTGTCGAGGACCGACGTATACGGTGCGGCGAACGGAATGCCCAGGTCAGTCACCGCGGCGTCCCAGTACCAAGCGACGTCGGCGGTCGAACGTGCGCGGAGCTCGTCGATCCCCGCCGCACCGTGCGCCCGCGCCAACCGCGTGACATTGGCGCCCTCGATGTACTCCGGCGTCGGATTCCAGACATAGCCGGTCATCAGAACCCCTCAGTCAGTGTCAATACCTGCCGCGCTTGTTTGAGGTGAGGCGCGTCGAGCATCTTGCCGTCGAGCGCGACTGCACCGTCGACAGTCGACTCGAATGCGGCGACCACACGCCGCGCGAACTCGACCTCGGCGTCGGTCGGAGTGAACGCGGCGTTGATGGTCTCGACCTGTGCGGGGTGGATGGCGATGCGCCCGCTGAACCCCTCCGAACGCGCCCAGCGGCAGTCCTCGGAGAGACCGTCACGATCGGCGATGTCGACGTAGAGGGTCTCTACCGCTTGTACGCCCGCGGCTTTCGCACCGAGCAGGGTCAGCGACCGCACTGTCTGGTAGGTGTGCGTCCACCGGGCGTCCCGGCCGAGATTTGTGGTCGCCCCGACGTCGGCGCTGAGATCCTCTGCGCCCCAGGTCAATCCATACAGTCGCGTCAGCCCCGCGGTACTGTACTCGCCGAGCGCGAACGGCGAGCGAGCGGTTTCGGTGGCCACCGGCAGCAGCTGCGCGCCACCGTCGACGCCGGCCGAGACCTCCAGTGCGTCGAGATAGTGACTGACTGCGAGGACGTCCGCGGGGCCGTCGACCTTCGGAATCATGATGCCCGCCAAGCGATCTGTGATGACGGTTGCCAGGTCACGCAGCGCGAGGCCCGACGTCAGCGGGTTGATCCTCACCCATAGTTGCGCTCCCGTGGCCTGCTCGGCCGTCAGGTAGGCGGCGACGAGGCCACGAGCAAACTCCTTGCGCCCCTGCGCAACCGAGTCCTCCAGGTCGAGGATCAAGGCGTCGGCCGGCGACTGCGCGGCCTTGGCAAGCTTCTTCTCGCTGTCCCCCGGGACGAAGAGGAAGGATCGCAGCGGCCTCATTCGACCGGCCTCTTGCGCTGCAGGCCCGAACGCTTGCACGACGCCACCAGCTCGTCGTGCTGGTTGTAGGCCTGATGGAGGAAGGTCACGATGCCTTGTCCGGGACGCGATTTCGACTCGCGGAGTTCCAGGACCTCGCTGGCCACGTGCACGGTGTCGCCGTGGAACAGCGGTTTGGGAAAGCGCACCTCGTCCCAGCCCAGGTTGGCGACGGCGGTGCCGAGAGTGGTATCGCCGACCGAGATCCCAACCATCAGCCCTAACGTGAAGGCGCTGTTGACGATTCGCCGGCCGAAGTCGGTGCCGCGCATGTACTCCTCGTCGAGATGGAGCAATGCGGGGTTGTGGGTCATCGCGGTGAACAAGACGTTGTCGGTCTCGGTGACCGTTCGTCGGATCGGATGTTCGAACCGCTGCCCGACGGTCAGTTCGTCGAACCATACTCCAGGCATCTAAGGTTCCTCGTTTCGTTGTGTCAGGCGTTCGTTGTGTCAGGTGCGGGGCATGCCCAGTACGCGTTCAGCGGCGATATTGCGCTGAATGAAGGTGGAGCCGCCGGCGATCGCCGTGCCCCGGGCCTGGTAGGCCAGCCGCAGCCAGCGCTGCTGGTCGGAGTCGGCCGTCTTGGGGTCGGCGGAGTCGGCCAGCCCGAACTGGCCCCCGACGTCGGACAGCTCCAGCCCGAAGTCGGCGATGTCCTCGACGAGCGGGCAGAAGTAGAGTTTGCCGATCGACGTCACCGGGCCCGGCGGTCGGCCCGATGCCGCGCCGGTGATCACCCGTTGGCCGATCAGGTAGTGGGTCAGCGACCGCCCGTAGAGGTCGGCGACGCGCTGGCGGATCTGCGGGTCGCGGCTCAGTGGAACGCCGTCGTCGTCGACGGCGTCGGCGATCTGGGTGATGAGATCACGCACCGCGCGCGTGGTGTTCACCCGCCCCGTTGCGATGCCGACACGTTCGAAAGCCAAGGTGCCCATGGCAACTCGCCACCCGCCGTCGACGTCGCCGACGACCGCGGCGTCGGGGACGAAGACGTCGTCGAGGAACACCTCGTTGAACTCGGCTTCGCCGAGCATGTGGGCGAGCGGCCGCACCGTCACACCGGCGGAGTTCATCGGCAGGAGGAAGTAGGTGATGCCCTTGTGGCGTTCGCCGCCGCCGGTGCGAGCGAGCAGAATGGCGTTGTCGGCGATCTGGGCTCGCGAGGTCCAGATCTTCTGGCCCGAAATGTGCCAGCCGCCGTCGACCTTGGTGGCCTTCGTGCGCAACGACGCGAGGTCGGAGCCGGACTCGGGTTCACTGAACAGCTGGCACCAGATCTCGTCGCCCCGCAGAATCGGCTCCAGGTAACGCTTCTTCTGCACGTCGTCACCGAAGGCGACGATCGTCGGGCCCGCGAAATCCTCGCCGATGATGTTCAGCCGGTCGGGCGCACCCGCCCGGTCCATCTCCTCGTTGAAGATCGCCTTGATCTTGGCGTCGGCACCCGCGCCGCCGAACTCCTCCGGCCACGACAATCCGGCGAACCCGGCGTCGAACAATTTTCGCTGCCAGACCGCCCAGAACCCGCGCTTGTCTTCCAACCTGGCCGGCTCCGGCCAGGGCAGGCTCGGCAGGGTCTCGGTCAGCCAATCGCGTACTCGCTGTCGGAACCGGGCCTCGTCGACCGAATCAGTCAGATCCATGAAACCTCCCAAACGATTATGGGCTAACGTTACAATAGGTCAGACCAAAAGACCAGGAGGTAAGGATGACTGCCCCACCCACCCGACATGTACCTATTGGAGGCGTCCTCGACGAGGTCGCATTCACCGTCGAGGAGGGCAAGATCGGTGAATTCGCCCGTGCCACACGCGCCACCGACGCCGTGCATACGTGCCGTCGAACGGCGCTCGACGCCGGATTGACCGGCATCGCGGCCACCCCGACGCACGTCGTCGTCGCTGGGCATCACCGCAATCAGGCGGAGTTCGTCGCCGCATTGGGGTTGGCGATCGAGCGGATCGTCGTCGGGTCGGTCGACTGGGAGTACTCCCGGCCGCTGGTCGTCGGCGATCGACTGACCGGTACGCGACGAGTCGTCGACGACACCGTCCGCGACGGACACCGTGGTGGGCGCATGCGGCTGGTCACCCTGGAGACTCGGTGGGTCGATGCCGACGGCGACGTCGTGGTGACGCAGCGCGAGGTGCTGATCGAGCGTGGTGCGAAATGAGCCGTCTACCAGTGAGTTTGAGTGTGGGTGACACCCTGGAACCGCGCGACGTCGGCCCGATCACCCAGACCGACATCGTCCGATTCGCCGGTGCCGGTGGGGATTTCAACCCGCTGCACCATGATCCCGGTTATGCGCAGGGAGCTGGGTTGTCCGGTGTGATTGCGATGGGACAGATGCAGGCCGGGATGCTCGCGTCGTGGGTGTCGGATCGTTGTCATGTCGAGCACCTGAAGTCGTATTCGGTGCGTTTCTCAGCGCCGCTGTTCATCGGCGACACGATCACTTTCGCCGGTCTGGTGGAATCCGTCTCCGATGGAATCGCAGAACTGTCGTTGTCGGCGACGGTACGCGATCGCACCGTGATCACCGGTCGCGCGCGAGTGCGCTGTGCGGTGGGATGAGGTTCGGTACCAACGGTTCGTTGTCACAGGTGGGGCTGGAGATACAAATGAGCCAGCGAATCCGCGGATTGAACGAGCGAAGCGAGTCGAAATCCCGAAGGGGGACGAATGCGTTGCAGCCCATTGCCTTTCGATGCGGGATGCGGGGAGAAACCACTATCGAGGTGACGTTACCCGCTGCTCCCCGAGTGCCGTGGTTGTCGCTCGCGACGTACTCTTCTGCTCCCCGAGAGCCGTGGTTGTCGCTCACTCCGAAACCCTCTGCTCCCCGAGTGCCGTCGACGTTGTCGGTCGTGCCGCAACCT